>CAYMVA010000077.1:0-56302 GCA_964393745.1 uncultured Enterobacteriaceae bacterium
ACGGCGATGGCGGCGGCGTGCAAGCGCCCCGGGCGCGTCGCGGGCTACCACTACTTCAACCCGGTGCCGGTGATGAAGATCGTCGAGGTGGTGGACGGCGCGCTCACCGAGCCCTGGGTCGGCGATGCGCTGGTCGCGCTCGCCAAGCGCTACGGCCACAAGCCGGTGCGCTGCAAGGACACCCCCGGATTCATCGTCAACCACGCCGGGCGCGGCTTCATCCCCGAGAGCCTGCGCGCGCTCGCCGAAGGCGTGGCCGATTTCGCCACCATCGACCGCATCCTGGTGGACACCGCTGGATTCCGCATCGGGCCGTTCGGCCTGCTCGACTTAGTCGGGCTGGATGTCGCGCACGGCGTCATGCAATCGTTCCACGCGCAGTACTACGCGGAACCGAAATACGCGCCGTCCTACCTCTGCGACCCGCGCGTCGCCGCCGGGCTGCTCGGACGCAAAACCGGGCGCGGCTGGTATGTCTACGGCAAGGATGGCGTGGCGCAGAAAATTCCCGAGTCTCCGGTGCCTGCGGCGAAAGCAGGCAAGGTCTGGGTGGCGCCGGATGCGCCCGCGCTCAAGGACCTCGCATCGAAGCTCGGCGCCCAGGTTGACGCAGGCGCCAAGCCTTCGGCAGACGCGGTGTGCATGGTCGCGCCACTTGGCAAGGACGCCACCACGACCACGCTCGAGCTCGGCATCGACCCGGCGCGCACGGTGGCGGTGGACCCGCTGTTCGGCTTCTCCAAGCGCCGCACGCTCATGACCACGCCCGTGACGCGGCCCGAAGTGCGCGACGCCGCGCACGGGCTGCTCGCCGCCGATGGCGTGCCGGTCTCGGTGATCCGCGACTCGTGCGGCTTCGTCGCGCAGCGCGTGGTGGCGCACATCGTCAACGTAGGCTGCGACATCGTGCAGCAGAGGATTGCCACCCCCGCCGACCTCGACTCGGCGGTGATGCTCGGTCTGGGCTACCCGCACGGGCCGCTGGCGATGGGCGACGCGGTGGGCGCGGGTCGGATCCTCGCGATCCTCAATGCGATGCATGATCTGCATCAAGAGCCACGCTACCGCGCAAGCCCATGGCTGCGCCGCCGCGCGCGCCTGGGCGTATCCTTGCTCACCCCCGACACCTGACTCCTTTCCCCTGAATCCTGGATCCTGAATCCTGCCCCTATGCTCAACGCCTACATCTACGACGGACTGCGCTCCCCCATCGGCCGCCACGCCGGCAAGCTCGCCGGCATGCGCCCGGATGACCTCGCCGGCGAGGTCATCGCCGAGGTGGTCAAGCGCAACCAGGTCAAGCCCGAGGAAATCAGCGACGTCATCATGGGCTGCGTGACGCAAGCCGGCGAGGATTGCCGCAACGTCGCGCGCTTCGCCGCGCTCATGGCGGGCCTGCCGCCGAGCACGCCGGCGGTCACCGTGAACCGGCTGTGCGCCTCGGGCCTGCAGGCGGTGACCGACGCCGCGCGCGCCATCAGTTGCGGCGAAGGCGAGCTCTACATCGCCGGCGGCGTGGAGAGCATGACGCGCGCGCCTTACGTCATCGCCAAGTCCGAGTCGCCCTATTCGCGCGAAGTGAAGATGTACGACACCACCATCGGCTCGCGCTTCACCAACCCGCGCATGAAGAAGATGTACGGCGACCACTCGATGCCCGAGACCGGCGACAACGTCGCCAAGGATTTCGGCATCACGCGCGAGCAGGCCGACGAGTTCGCGCTCGCCTCGCAGAAAAAATACGCCAAGGCCGAGGCCGAGGGCTTCTACAAGGGCGAGATCCTGCCCGTCAGCCTGCCGTCGAAGAAAAAGGACGCGCCGCCGACAGTAGTGAACGCCGACGAGCACCCGCGGCGCGACGCCACCATGGAGGCGCTCGCCAAGCTGCGGCCGCTGTTCGAAGGCGGCGTGGTGACCGCGGGCAACGCCTCGGGCGTGAATGACGGCGCCGCGGCGCTGGTGGTGGCGAGCCGCGCGTGGGGCGAGAAAAACGGCAAGAAGCCGCTCGCGCGCATCCTGTCGGCGGCATCGGCCGCGGTCGAGCCGCGCATCATGGGCGTCGGGCCGGCCTACGCCATCCCGCTCGCCATCGAGCGCGCTGGGCTGAAGCTGAACGACATGGAGATCATCGAGATCAACGAGGCCTTCGCCAGCCAGGTGCTCGGGTGCCTGAAGCTGATGAAGGTGGATTTCAAGGACCCGCGCGTCAACCCCAACGGCGGCGCGATCGCGATCGGCCACCCGCTCGGCTGCTCAGGCGCGCGTCTCGCGCTGACGGTGTCGCGCCAGCTCCAGGAGACCGGCAGCCGCTACGCCGCGGTGTCGCTGTGCATCGGCGTCGGCCAGGGCCTCGCCGTGATCCTGGAGCGCATGAATTGATCGGGAGACACAGATGAATGCGCCGCTCAAATCCAAGCCCAAGGCGCAGTTCGCCTGGGACGACCCGCTGCTGTTGGGTGAGCAGCTCACCCAGGACGAGCGCATGGTGCGCGACGCCGCGCAGGCCTACTGCCAGGGCAAGCTCGCGCCGCGTGTGCTGGAGGCGTTCCGCCACGAGAAGACCGATGCGGGGATCTTTCGCGAGATGGGCGCGCTCGGGCTGCTCGGCCCCACCATCCCGCAGCAGTACGGCGGGCCGGGCCTGGGCTACGTCTGCTACGGCCTGATCGCGCGCGAGGTCGAGCGCATCGATTCGGGCTACCGCTCGATGATGAGCGTGCAATCGTCGCTCGTCATGGTGCCGATCTTCGAGTTCGGCACCGAGGCGCAGAAGCAGAAATTCCTCCCCAAGCTCGCCACTGGCGAGTGGATTGGCTGCTTCGGACTCACGGAGCCTAACCACGGCTCGGATCCGGGCTCGATGGTGACGCGCGCGCGCAAGGCCGCCGGCGGCTACAGCCTGACGGGCACGAAGATGTGGATCTCGAACTCCCCCATCGCCGACGTGTTCGTGGTCTGGGCGAAGGACGACGAGGGCGCGATCCGCGGCTTCGTGCTGGAGAAAGGCATGAAGGGGCTGTCGGCGCCGGCGATTCACGGCAAAGTGGGCTTGCGCGCCTCGATCACCGGCGAAATCGTCATGGACAACGTCTTCTGCCCGGAGGAGAACGCGTTTCCCGAGGTGCGCGGCCTCAAAGGCCCGTTCACCTGCCTGAATTCGGCGCGTTACGGCATCGCCTGGGGCGCGCTCGGCGCGGCCGAGGATTGCTGGCACCGCGCGCGCCAGTACGTGCTCGACCGCAAGCAGTTCGGCCGGCCGCTCGCCGCCAACCAGCTGATCCAGAAAAAGCTCGCCGACATGCAGACCGAGATCGCGATCGGGCTGCAGGCCTGCCTGCGCTTCGGCCGCATGAAGGACGAAGGCAGCGACTCGGTCGAGGCGACTTCGCTCTTGAAGCGCAATTCCTGCGGCAAGGCGCTCGACATCGCGCGCAATGCGCGCGACATGATGGGCGGCAACGGCATCTCGGACGAGTTCGGCGTCGCGCGCCACCTGGTCAACCTCGAGGTGGTCAACACGTATGAAGGCACGCACGACATCCACGCCCTGATCCTCGGGCGCGCGCAGACCGGTATCCAGGCGTTCAACTGAACCCCGGCATGAGCGCGCGCCGGCGCCGCAAACTGCTGCTCGCGCTGGGAGGCACCGCGCTGGCGGCGCCATTTTCTGCGTTCGCGCAACAGCAACCGCCGCGCGTCGCGCGCGTCGGCGTGCTCGGCGTGACCACCGCCGCGGGTTACTCGCGCCAGGTCGAGGCCCTGCGGCAGGGATTCCGTGACCTGGGCTACGCAGAGGGCCGCAATCTCGTGCTCGAGTTCCGGTGGGCGGACGGCGACTACGATCGGCTTCGGGGCCTCGCCGACGAGCTGATACGCCTGCAGCCGGACGTGATCGTAACGAGTGGCGTGGGGACCCGCGTCCTCAAGGAGGCGACCACGACGATCCCCATCGTCATGGCGGTCAGCAGCGACGCGGTGGCGGCCGGAATCGTCGTCAGCCTCGCGCGCCCCGGCGGCAACATCACCGGCTCGACCGCTTTCGGCCCGGAGATCTCGGCCAAGCGCCTGGAGATGCTCAAGGAGGCCGTGCCTCGCCTGGCAAGGGCCGCAATCCTGCTGAATCCGGACAGCAGGACCGCCAACGTGGACCTGGACATGGTGAAGAAGACTGCCGCGGCTCTGAAAGTGGAGCTTCTCGAGGCGACGGCGCGTTCGCCGCGCGAGTTCGAGGGTGCCTTTGCGTTCATGCTCAAGCAGCGTGCGGACGGCGTGGTCGTGATCAGCGATTCGATGTTCGTCGCCAACAGCCGGCGCCTCGGGGAATTGTCCGCGGCGTCGCGCCTGCCCGGCGCCGGGTCGGACGAATATGCCGAAGGCGGCGGGCTGCTCGCCTACGGCGCGAACTTTCCCGAGCTCTGGCGGCGGGCGCCGTACTTCGTGGACAGGATTCTCAAGGGCAGCAACCCGGCGACGATTCCCGTCGAGCAGGCCGCGAAATTCGAGCTCATCTACAACGCCAGGGCCGCCAAGGCCATGGGCCTGCAAGTGCAGCAGCCGCTGGTGCTGCGGGCCGATAACGTCATCCAGTGAGCGCGGCCTGGCGAAGCTGCCGGCGCGGGCGGCGCCAACTGTAAAGCCTGACTTTACACTTTCGCCATGCGCACCCTGAGCCGCTTGCTCGCGTTGCTCGCCGCCCTTCTCGGCGCGGCGGGCGCGGGCGCGCAGCAGGAGGCGCCGCCGAACGGCTTGTTCTTGATCGCGAAGCCTTCGCTCGCCGATCCGAATTTCCGCCGCACCGTGGTGCTGGTCACGCAGACCGCAGATGCCAGCACTGTAGGCGTGATCGTCAACCGGCCGAGCAAGCTGAAGGTGGCGCAGTTCCTGCCCGACGAGCCTGCGGCGGCCAACTACAGCGATGAGGTGTTCTTCGGCGGTCCGGTGATGCCGCAGGTGCTGGTCGCGGTGTTCCGCGCCGAGACGCCACCCGCGGCGGCTGCGTTCCACGTCCTGAAGGGCGTTTACCTCAGCATGCATCCGGAAAACATCCAGGTGCTGCTCGCCGATCCGTCGCGCAGCTACCGGCTGTACGCCGGATTTTCCGGCTGGGCGCCGCGCCAGCTCGAAAGCGAGTTCGAGCGCGACGGCTGGTACGTGCTGCCGGCCGACGCCGCCAGCGTGTTCCGCAAGGACACCGCAAGCCTGTGGGACGAGTTGCTGGAAAAGGCTACGCGGCAGCGGCCCCAGGCGGGCCTGAATGAGAAAGCCCCGCAAAGGGCGGGGCCGAATGAGAAAGCCCCGCACAAGGCGGGGCTTTCCGGCCCGGAAACACCGGGCAGCGCCGCAAGAGCGGCGCTCATTGCATCGTGGCTTGACGCCACTGTTGGAGCCCGCAGGGACGCCGCCTCCTTAAGCGCGGCGCATGGGCTTGCGCGGTACCCGGACAGTTGCCCGGAATTCCGCTTTGCGCGGCTGGGCAACCCCAGCCGCGGTTGCGTGCTCCAGTTCACAAACTAGCACTCCGCTGGTGCTGATTCAATAGATCTGGCGCAACATTTCTGCGCTTTTCACGCCCCTGCCGTGTAAACAAAGTTCTGCAGTGCGAACTGCAACCTTTATCGATTATCAATAACGCAAGTGTTCGCGCTACAATGAGTTTGGCGCGCTGGGAACGCGCGCAAAAGGAACGCCATGGCTAACGCGGTGCGGCAGCTTGCGGCCCTCGTCCTCCTTGCGGCAGCGCAATGGAGCATCCCGGCGCTCGCACAGGAAGAGGACGCGATGTTCCTGGTCGCGCATCCGGCGTTCCGCGACCTCGATTACCGCCAGACTGTGCTGATCGCCGCCCCGGCCCCCAACGGCGGCCATGTCGGCGTGATCCTCAACCGGCCCACCCGCCGCTCGCTCGGCAGCCTGTTCCCGGAGCACGAGCCCTCCAAGAAAGTGGTCGACCCGGTGTTCTACGGCGGCCCGTTCTCGCGCGGCGCGCTGGTGGCGCTGGTGCGCACCGACAACGCGCCCGGCACCGGCTCGGTGCCGCTGATGAAGAACCTGTACATGGCGTTCCGCGCCAACACCATAGACCACATCATCGAGGCGACGCCCAACGAGGCGCGCTTTTACGTCGGCTACGTCGGCTGGCGGCCGGGCGAGCTCAAAGCCGAGATCGACCGCGGCCTGTGGTCGGTGCTCAATCCCGACCCGGACCTGATCTTCCGCAAGGACACCGAAGGGCTGTGGGAGGAGATGCTGCAGCAGACGCGGCGTATCCGGGCTGGCGCGGAAATCGAGTGGCGATTCGCCACGAGCATGTACTAGCCGGCCCGTCCCCGCGAACGCGGGGACCCACACCTGGATCCCCGCGTTCGCGGGGATGACTTTCGTCAGGCCGCCGCTTTCGCGGGGGCCTTCTCGAAACTCAGCTTGCCCCCGCGCCAGTCGACGCGAATCGCGTCCTTGGGCGCGAAGCGCCCTTCGAGGATCGCCTTGGCGAGCGGATTCTCGAGCCCCGACTGGATGGCGCGCTTGAGCGGGCGCGCGCCGTACACCGGGTCGAAGCCCACCTTGGCGAGCTCGGCCACCGCGGCGTCGGAAACCTCGAAGCCGAAGTCCATCTTTGCCAGCCGCGCCGCCAGCAGCCTGAGCTGGATGCGCGCGATCGAGCGGATGTGCTCCTCGCCCAGGCCGTGGAATACCACCACCTCGTCGATGCGGTTGACGAACTCGGGCCGGAACTGGATCTTCACCTCGGCCATCACCGCGAGCTTGATGGCGCCGTAATCGTAGTCAGGCGAACTGAGGGCCATCGACTGGATCATCTGCGAGCCGAGGTTAGAGGTCATGACGATGACCGTGTTCTTGAAGTCCACGGTGCGCCCCTGGCCGTCGGTAAGGCGGCCGTCGTCGAGCACCTGCAGCAGCGCGTTGAAGACGTCGTGGTGCGCCTTTTCGATCTCGTCGAACAGGATCACTGAGTAGGGCTTGCGGCGCACCTGCTCGGTGAGCTGCCCGCCCTCGTCGTAGCCGACATAGCCCGGCGGCGCGCCGATCAGCCGCGACACCGAGTGCTTCTCCATGTACTCGGACATGTCGATGCGCACCAGGTGCTCCTCGGAATCGAACAGGAAGCTCGCCAGTGCCTTGCACAGTTCGGTCTTGCCGACACCGGTGGGGCCGAGGAACAGGAACGAGCCGTAGGGACGGTTGGGGTCTGAAAGCCCCGAGCGCGAGCGCCGGATGGCGTCCGACACCAGGCGCACTGCCTCGTCCTGGCCGACCACGCGCTCGTGCAGCCGCGCCTCCATCTTGAGCAGCTTGTCGCGCTCGCCCTGCATCATCTTCGCCACCGGAATGCCGGTGGCGCGCGACACCACCTCGGCGATTTCCTCGGCGCCGACCTGGGTGCGCAGCAGCTTCGCCCGGGTCTTGCCGCTATCGGTCTTCTCCGCTTTTTTCAGTTGCGCCTCGAGCTGCGGCACCTTGCCGTACTGGATCTCGCTCATCCTCTGCCAGTCGCCCTTGCGCTTGGCCTCGTCCATCTGCAGCTTGAGCTTCTCCAGCTCCTCCTTGACGTGCTGGCTGCCCGCGACCTGCGCCTTTTCCGCCTTCCACACTTCCTCCAGGTCGGCGTACTCGCGCTCCAGCTTCGCGATCTCCTGCTGGATCAGCGCCAGGCGCTGCTTCGAGGCGTCGTCGGTTTCCTTCTTTACCGCCTCGCGCTCGATGCGCAGCTGGATCAGGCGCCGCTCCTGCCGGTCCATGGCCTCGGGTTTGGAGTCGATCTCCATCTTGATGCGCGCCGCTGCCTCGTCGATCAGGTCGATCGCCTTGTCGGGCAGGAAGCGGTCGGTGATGTAGCGGTTGGAGAGCTCGGCAGCAGCGACGATCGCCGGGTCGGTGATCTCGACGCCGTGGTGCACTTCGTAGCGCTCCTGCAGGCCGCGCAGGATGGCAATGGTCGCCTCGACGGTGGGCTCGCCCACCAGCACCTTCTGGAAGCGGC
The DNA here is from genome assembly GCA_964393745.1 of uncultured Enterobacteriaceae bacterium. Taxonomy (GTDB): domain Bacteria; phylum Pseudomonadota; class Gammaproteobacteria; order Burkholderiales; family SG8-39; genus 2-02-FULL-66-14. Next base: position 8,000 of record CAYMVA010000077.1, read on the forward strand.
GCTCGAGCGCGCCGTCCTTCTCGACGTGCTTGCGGTACTCGTCCAGCGTGGTGGCGCCGATGCAGTGCAGCTCGCCGCGCGCCAGCGCGGGCTTGAGCATGTTGCCGGCGTCGATCGCGCCCTCGGCCTTGCCGGCGCCGACCATGGTGTGCAGCTCGTCGATGAACACGATGGTGTTGCCCTCGTCTGCGGCGAGCTCCTTGAGCACCGCCTTGAGGCGCTCCTCGAACTCGCCGCGGTACTTGGCGCCGGCGAGCAGCGAGGCCATGTCGAGCACCAGCACGCGTTTGTTCTTGAGCGTCTCCGGCACCTCGCCGTTGACGATGCGCTGCGCCAGGCCCTCCGCGATCGCGGTCTTGCCCACGCCCGGCTCGCCGATCAGCACCGGGTTGTTCTTGGTGCGCCGCTGCAGGATCTGGATGCAGCGCCGGATCTCGTCGTCGCGGCCGATCACCGGGTCGAGCTTGCCCTGGCGCGCGCGCGCGGTGAGATCGAGCGTGTACTTGGCGAGCGCCTGGCGCTGCGATTCGTCGGCCTGTCCGCTGACGCTTTCGCCGCCGCGCACCAGATCGATCGCCTTTTCGAGCGCCGCCCGCGTGACGCCCGCCTGCTTCAGCAGCCGTCCGCTTTCGCCCTTGTCGCCGCAGACGGCGAGCAGGAACATCTCCGAGGCGATGAACTTGTCGCCGCGCTTTTGCGCCTCCTTGTCGGCGACGTTGAGCAGCGCCGTAAGTTCCTTGGAAAGGTGCACCTCGCCCGGTGCGCCCTCGACCTTGGGCAGGCGCGCAATCGCCTGCTCGAGCGCCTTCCTGAGCGCCGCGGGATTGCCCCCGGCGCGCTGCACCAGCGAAGCCGCGCCGCCGTCGGGCTGCGCCAGCAGCGCCGCCAGCAAGTGCTGCGGCTCGATGAGTTGGTGGTCCTGTCCTACGGCGAGGCCCTGGGCCTCGGAGAGGGCTTCCTGTAGCTGGGTGGTGAATTTGTCGAAGCGCATGGGTCCCGGATCCTGAATGCCTTCGATGCAGATGGGGGCTTTGCCCCCGCTTTCAAGCCGCGCCGCTCTTCTTTCCTGGCCCGGTCCAGCGCTCGGCGGCCCGGTCATCCGAGGCCCGCGCCTCGACCCAGCGCGCGCCTTCGGCGGTGGTTTCCTTCTTCCAGAACGGCGCCCGCGTCTTCAGGTAGTCCATGATGAACTCGCAGGCGGCGAAGGCATCGCCCCGGTGCCCGCTCGCCACCGCCACCAGCACGATCTGGTCGGTGGGCTTCAACTCCCCGAAGCGGTGGATGACGGTGCAATCGAGCACCTGCCAGCGCCCTTTCGCCTCTTCCACCACGGCGGCGATCGCCTTCTCGGTCATGCCCGCATAGTGCTCGAGCGTCATGCCGGCGACGCTGGCGCCATCGTTCACGTCGCGCACCAGGCCTACGAACGCGGCCAGTGCGCCGATTTTCGCGTTGGCGCGCGAGATCGCGCGCAGCTCGGCGCCGGTGTCGAAATCCTCCCGCTGGACGATTATTTTCATGCGTGTCGCGTCACGTGGATCCCCACTTTCGTGGGGATGACGGGCGGGTGTGCGGGACTGACGGAGATGCGCACGGTCACCCGCCCGTCACCGGGGGAAAGAATGCGATTTCGTCGCCGCGCTGGATGGCCGAGGTGGCCTTCGCCATGTCCTGATTCACCGCCATGCGCACGAGCTTGCCCTCGGCGAGCGCCGCTTGCCAGGGGCCGCCGCGCGCCATGAGATGGGCGCGCAGGCCCGCCACCGTGCCTACCTCCGGCGGCAGCTCGATCTCCTCGCCCGAGGTGCCGAGCTGCTCGCGCAGGGCCGCGAAAAACAGGACTTTCACTTTCACCAGTAGAGCTCCGAGAACGGCAGGAAGCGCACGCGCTCGCCCTTGCGGATGGCGTGGCCGGGCGGATTGTCCGCCAGGCCGTCCGCCCAGGCGGTCGATGCGAGCACCGCCGAATCCTGCGTCGGGTAAAGGTCGAGTCCGCCGTGCGCGTTCCATTTTACGCGCAGGAACTCGCGCCTCGCGTCAGGCTCCGGCCAATCGAAATCGGCGCGCGCCTCGATGGCGCGCGGCGCAACTTCCCCTATCCCCTGCAGCCGAAGCAGGAACGGCCGCACGAAAAGGAGGAAGGTCACGAAGCTCGACACCGGGTTGCCCGGCAGGCCAATGAAGGCGGCGGCGCCCGCGGTGCCGAAGGCGAGCGGGCGGCCCGGCTTCATCGCGATGCGCCACATCAGCAGCGAACCCTCGGCCTCTACCGCCGGCTTGACGAAATCGGCCTCGCCCACCGATACGCCACCGGAAGTGACGATCAGGTCGCACTCCTGCGCCGAGCGGCGAAGCACCGCGCGCGTCGCCTCGAGCGTATCGGGAACGATGCCGTAATCGCGGATCTCGCAGCCGAACAGTTGCGCCAGGCCGCGCAGCGTGAAGCGGTTGGAGTTGTAGATGCGGCCGGGTGAGAGCGGCTCGCCCGGCATCACCAGCTCGTCACCGGTGAAGAAAAGGCCCAGCCGGACGCGCCGGCGCACCGGCAGAGACTTGATCCCGACCGAAGCGGCGAGCCCGATGTCCTGCGGCAGCAGCCGCCTGCCCGCGGCGAGGATGCAGCTGCCGGCGCGGATGTCGCTGCCGGTGAGGCGGATCCATTCGCCGGGCTTGGGCGCTTTCTTCACCGTCACCTGATCGCCCTCGGCAGCGCAGAATTCCTGCATCACCACCGCGTCGGCGCCGGGCGGAATCGGCGCGCCGGTGAAGATGCGCGCCGCGGTTCCCGGTGCGAGCGGCGCGCCCGCGGCGCCGGCAGCGATGCGCTGCGACACCTTCAGCTTCGTCCCCGGCCCCTTCAGGTCCGCGAGACGCAGCGCATAGCCGTCCATGGCGCTGTTGTCCATCGGCGGCACGTCCATGGTCGAGACCTGGTCGCGCGCGAGCACCCGGTCGGCTGCATCGAGCGTGGCGATTTCTTCGATCTCCGCCACCGGCTTCGCGCCAGCGAGCATCTTCGCCAGCGCCTCGTCGACCGAAAGCAATCCCTGATTCATGCCAATCCGACGTGCTTGAGCACGAACGCGGCGATGGCATCGTGATCGTTCAGATCGAGCAGCGGCAGTTTTGTCTGCACCTTGGCATCGCTCGCCACCGCGACGATGTGCGAATCGTTCGGGTGCAGTAGTCCCTCGCCGGGCTGCGCGCGCCACACTTCGAGCTTCGCGATCGGCGCGTACTTGAAGCCTTCCACCAGCAGCAGGTCGCAGGGCGAGAGGCGCTTCACCTGCTCATCGAACGAAGGCTCGTGCCCGCCGCGCAGCTCGTGCATCAGCACCCAGCGGCGCGACGAGGTGACCAGCACTTCGGATGCGCCCGCGTGGCGGTGACGGTAGCTGTCCTTGCCCGGCTGATCGACGTCGAAAGTGTGGTGCGCATGCTTGATCAGCGACACCTGCAGCCCGCGCTGCACGAAGCGCGGGATCAGCGCCTCGATGAGGGTGGTCTTGCCGCTGCCCGACCATCCGGCAAAACCGAATGTTTTCATGCAGTTATTTTACCAGCGGCCGTCTCAGTCCTCGGACTCGATGCGCGCGCCGACAATGCGCAGCCGGTTCAGGATCGCGAGCCCGATGATCTCCGGATCGTGCGACGCGACCAGCACGGTGTGGCTTTCGGTGATTAGTGCGCGCACCAGCTCGAGCACCTGCGCGCGCGCCTCGCCGTCGAGGTTCGCGGTCGGCTCATCGAGCAACAGCAGCACCGGGCCGAGCACCTTGGCGCGCGCTAGCGCGGCACGCTGCTTCTCGCCGCCCGAGAGCCGCTGCGGCGGCACGGCGCCGCGCTGCGACAGCCCAGCCCACTCGAGCGCCTCGCGCGCGAGCGCTTGGCGCCGGTTCTTCTCCACGCCACGCCGCGCCAGGCCGTATTCGAGGTTGCCGGCGAGCGTGGTGTGGAACAGGTACGGGCTCTGGTGCACGTACACGATGTCGCGCCGCCAGGCATCCGGGTAACTGTAAAGCGTGACTTTACAGTTGGCGTAGCTGAGGGCGCCTGCCTCGGCGCGCTCCAGCCCGGCGAGCACGCGAAGCAGCGTGGTCTTGCCGCTGCCGTTGCCGCCAGTGAGCACGTAGCCGTTGCCGGCCTCGAGCGCGAGCGCAGCGTCCTCGAACAGCGTGCGCTCGCCGAAGCGCTTGCGCAGCCCTTCGAGCGCGAGCAGCGGCGCGCTCATTCCAGCCCGCCTTCGCCCTGCAGCCAGGCGAGCAGCACGTTGACGCCTACCGCGATCACCATCAGCACGAAGCCGAGCGCGATGCCGTAGGCGAATTCGCCCTTCGAAGTCTCGAGCGCGATCGCGGTCGGGATGTTGCGCGTCAGGCCCGCGATGTTGCCGCCCACCAGCAGCGCGCAGCCGACTTCCGAGACGATGCGCCCGAAGGCGTTGACGAAGCCGGCGATCACGGCGAAGCGCACTTCCCACAGCGTGGTGAGCATGGCGCGCAGGCGCGTAGCGCCGAGGCAGCGGGCGGTTTCGTAGACGCGCGCGTCGGCGCCCTGCACCGCCGAGACCGTGAATACCAGCAGGATCGGCAGCGCGATGATCATGTAGCCGATGAGGATCGCGGCCGGCGTGAACAGCAGCTCGTAGGCGCCGAGCGGGCCGCGGCGCGACAGCAGCAGATACAGAATCAGCCCGACCACCACCGTGGGAAAGGAAAGAAAGCCCTGCGCCAGCACGATCAGCGGCCGGCGTCCGGGAAATGCGACATGTGCGAGCAGGAACCCGGCCGGCACGCACAGCGGCGCGAGCAGCGCGAGCGCGGCGAGCGAGACCCAGAGCGACAGCCAGATGATGCGCCACAACTCGGCGTCGCCCGAGGCGAGCAACGTAAACGCCTGCCGCGTCGGCTCGAGCAGGTCCATCAGCGCGCGGCCGCAGGCGGCGCGGGAAAGAACAGTTGCTCGCCGTCCACCCGGAACGCTGCGATCGCCGCGCGGCCTTCCTCCGAGGTCAGCCACGCGATCAGTTGCAGCGCACCAGCGTGATTGACGCGTGGATGGCGCTCAGGATTGACGGCGATGACGCCGTAGGGGTTGTGCAGCCTCGCGTCGCCCTCGACCAGGACCTGCAGAGCGACCCGGCCGCGATACGCGAGATAGGTGCCGCGATCGGTAAGCGTATAGCCGCGCTTCTCGAACGCCATCACCAGCGCCGTGCCCATGCCCTGGCCGATGGAGAGGTAATAGCCATCCCATTTCGGTTCTACGCCGGCGGCGCGCCACAGCTGCAGCTCGCGCATGTGGGTGCCGGACTGGTCGCCGCGCGACACGAACGCGGCGCCGGCCTCGCGAATCTGGCGCAGCGCCTGCGCCGCGTCTGCCGCGCCGCGAATGCGCGCCGGATCGCGCGCCTCGCCGACGATCACGAAGTCGTTGTACATCAGGTCGCGCCGCCCGACGCCGTGCCCGGCGGCGACGAAGCGGTCCTCGGCCTCACGGTCGTGCACCATCACCAGGTCGGCATCGCCCTGCTGGCCGATCCTGAGCGCCGCACCCGTGCCCACGGCTACGTACTGCACCGTGACGCCGTTGCGGGCGCGGTAGCGCGCGAACAGGTCATCCAGCAGGCCGCTGTTGGCGGTGCTGGTGGTGGTGGCGACGCGCAAACTCTGCGCCTGCGCCGGGAGCGCGGCCAGGAGGAGCACGGCTAGATATGCCAATATTTGCATATGGATCCAGCTGTACGCTATAGGAAGCCCGGTAAAAGCTCTATATGTTATTGTTTGCATAAATGAAAACGCTCCGCATCGGCCACCAGTGGTCGCACGGCAGCGAGCCGCTGCTGGCGTTGCTGCGCGGGGTGCAGGCCAAGGGTTCGCTGGTGCAGGCCGCCGCCGCGACCGGCATGTCGTACCGGCACGCCTGGGGGCTGGTGGGCGAGGCAGCGCGCGAGTTCGGAGCACCACTGCTCGCCATGCAGCGCGGCCGCGGAGCAAAGCTCACCGCGCTAGGCGAGAAGCTGCTCTGGGCGGATAGCCGCATTGCGGCGCGCCTGTCGCCGGCGTTGCGCAAGCTGGAGAGCGAGATCGGCCGCGAGCTCGAAGCGCTGCGCCCGGAAACCATGGCGCCGCTGCGCCTGCACGCCAGCCACGACCTCGCCCTGATCGCGCTGCGCGAGGCTGCCGCCGCGAGCGTGCCGCTCGAGCTGCAGTTCCACGGCTCGGCGGACGCCCTCGCCGCGCTCGAGCGCGGGCGCTGCGACCTTGCCGGCTTTCATCTACCGCGCGCCTCACTGCCGCGGCTGCGCGGCGTGCGCCTGATCCGCTTCGTCACGCGCGAGCAGGGGTTGATCGTCGGCCGCAACAGCCGCATCCGCGACCTGCGCGACCTCGGGCGGCGCGGCGTGCGCTTCATCAATCGCCAGCCCGGCTCGGGCACGCGGCGGCTCGCCGATCAACTGTTGCGCAGCGCAGGCGTCGCCCCGGCCTCGATCAAGGGTTACGGCGACGAGGAGTACACGCACCTTGCGGTGGCCGCGACCATCGCCTCGGGCCACGCCGACGCGGGCTTCGGCATCCGCGCCGCAGCGGCCGAATACAGCCTGCGCTTCATCGCGCTCGCCAGCGAGCGCTACCTGCTCGCCTGCCGCGCGAAGACCCTTGCATCGGCGCCGATGCAGGCGCTGCTGGTGATCGCCAGCTCACGCGAGTTCCGCGCGCGCGTCGCCGCGATGCCCGGTTACGATGCGCGCGATTGCGGCCAGGTGATCGGGCGCGCGCCTTGACAGGCGTCGCCGGAAGCCTATACTGCGGCCGTTTTCTCGTCGGGACGCAGGCTCCCGGCGATCCCAAGACGGTGTCCCGTCCAAGCCCTGCCGGCCGTTTTGGCCTTAACGCTTGGAGGAAGTCATGGACACCGCACAACCCAGCATCACCGTTCCAGAACTGTTCGCGCGCCGCCGCTCGGGCGCTGCGCCGCTCGTCATCGACGTGCGCAAGAACGAGCGCTTCCGCGAGGCCCCCGATCTGGTGCGCGGCGCGCTGCGCCGCGACCCGCTGCGCGCGGCCGAATGGGCGAAGACCTTGCCGGCCTCCGCCAGCGCCGTGGTCTATTGCGTGCACGGCCACGAAGTGAGCCAGGGCGCGGCAAGCCAGCTGCGCGCACAAGGCATCGACGCCTGCTACCTCGCCGGCGGCATCGAAGGCTGGCGCGAGGCGGGCGGCGAGTTCGCCGCCAAGCCCGCCGGCGCCTCGACGCGCTGGGTGACGCGCGAGCGGCCCAAGATCGACCGCATCGCCTGCCCCTGGCTGATCCGGCGCTTCATCGATCCCGAGGCCGAGTTCCTGTACGTGCCGACTGCGGAGGTGAAGAAGGCCGCGAGCGCGCGCCAGGCGGTGCCCTACGACATCCCCGACGTGGAGTTCTCGCACGAGGGCGAGCGGTGCAGCTTCGACGCCTTCCTCAAGGCTTACCGGCTGTCGGATCCGGCGCTCGATGAGCTCGCGCTGATCGTGCGCGGCGCCGACACCAACCGGCTGGAGCTGGCGCCGCAATGCGCGGGGCTGGCTGCGCTTTCGCTGGGGCTATCGCGCCTGTACGCCGACGACCACGAGATGCTCGCGCACGGCATGGTGATGTACGACGCGCTGTACCGCTGGTGCAAGGAAGGCAAGCAGGAAGTGCACACGTGGAATCCCGACCTCTACCGGTGAGCTTTGCGGAGGCGTTCCGCTTCTGGCTGAAGCTGGGCTTCATCAGCTTCGGCGGCCCGGCCGGGCAGATCGCCATCATGCACACCGAGCTGGTGGAGCGCCGGCGCTGGATCTCGGAGAAGCGCTTCCTGCATGCGCTCAACTTCTGCATGCTGCTGCCCGGTCCCGAGGCGATCCAGCTCGCGATCTACATCGGCTGGCTGCTGCACCGCGTCTGGGGCGGCATCGTCGCCGGGCTGCTGTTCCTGCTGCCTTCGGTGTTCATCCTGATCGCTCTGTCGTGGATCTACATGGCGTTCGGCCAGCTGCCCGCGGTCGCGGGGCTGTTCTACGGCATCAAGCCGGCGGTGGTGGCGATCGTCATCGCCGCCGCCTGGCGCATTGGCACGCGCGCGCTCAAGCATCCGGCGCTGTGGGCGTTCAGCGCCGGCGCTTTCGCGGCGATCGTCGCCGGGGTGCCGTTCCCGTACATCGTGATCGCAGCCGGCGTTCTCGGCGCGCTCGGCGGGCGTTTCGCGCCGCAGGTGTTTGCCGCAGGCGGCGGGCATGGCGCGGCGCAGAAGAGCTACGGGCCGGCCCTTATCGATGACGACACGCCGACGCCCGAGCACGCGCGCCACGCACTCGGGCGCTTCGCCGGCGTGCTCGCGGCCGGGCTGGCGCTGTGGGCGGCGGGCATCGGCCTGCTGGTGGCGCTGTTCTCCTGGCAGCACACCGCGACGCAGATGGCTTGGTTCTTCACCAAGGCGGCGCTGCTCACCTTCGGCGGCGCGTATTCGGTGCTGCCGTATGTCTACCAGGCCGCGGTGGAGCAGTACCAGTGGCTCACCGCAACGCAGATGATCGACGGCCTGGCGCTGGGAGAAACTACACCCGGGCCGCTCATCATGGTGGTGGCGTTCGTCGGCTTCGTAGGCGGCTGGGCCAAGGCGCTGCTCGGGCCCGACAGCCTGTTCCTCGCCGGCGCGCTGTGCGCGCTCGTCGCGACCTACTTCACCTTCCTGCCTTCGTTCGTCTTCATCCTGCTCGGCGGCCCGCTGGTCGAATCCACCCACGGCGACCTCAAGTTCACGGCGCCGCTCACCGGCATCACCGCCGCAGTGGTCGGCGTGATCGTCAGCCTGGCGGTGTTCTTCTCGCGCCACGTGTTCTGGCCGCAAGGCCTGGACGCGGCGCTCGACTGGATCTCGCTCGCCGGCGCCGCCATGGCGCTCGTGGCGCTGCTGCGTTTCAAGCTAGGATTGATCCCGCTGATCGGCGCCATGGGCGGCGCCGGGATGCTGCTCAGATTGTCAGGACTCGCGTAAAGGAGATTGCATGGCCGCTTATGTCATCGGCGAAGTCGAAATCACGGACCCACAAGCCTACCCGGAATACGCCAAAGGCGTGCCCGCCACGATCGCGCAATACGGCGGCAAGTACCTGGTGCGCGGCGGCGCGGTGGAAGGCAAGGAGGGCGGCTGGCAACCGAAGCGCCTGGTGGTGCTCGAGTTCGCCTCGATGGCGCAGGCGCGCAAGTGGTACGCCTCGCCGGAATACGCGCCGCTGCTCGCGCTGCGCCACAAGGCTGCGCGCGCCAAAATCATCTTCGTAGAGGGCGTCGCGTAGGTTGCAGCTTTTCGCACCGCGCCCTGCAGCCGGCCGTGGCTCGTGAGGAGCTAAGGCATGCCGATCGCGGAACCCACCCTCGCCGCGCTGCCGAATCCGCTGCTGCGCTATTTCCTCGCCACGCGGCCGCCGTTCCTCTCGGTGACGCTGTTCGCCGCACTGCTCGGACTGGCAAGTGCCGCGCACGCGGGTGTGGCGCTTTCTGTCGTGACCGCGGCGCTCACCATCCTGTTCGCACTGGTCGCCCACGCCGGCATCAACGTCCTGAACGACTACTACGACGATCTCAACGGCACCGACCGGATCAACGAAGAGCGCGTGTTTCCGTTCACCGGCGGCAGCCGTTTCATCCAGAACGGGGTGCTGACGCGCGGCCAGACCGCGCGCTTCGGTGCCGTGCTTTTCCTCGCCACCATCGGCGCCGGGCTGTGGCTCGCATACCGCACCGGGCCAGGACTGGTGGCGATCGGTGCAGCCGGGCTGGCGATCGGCTGGGCCTATTCCGCGCCGCCGCTCAGGTTGAACAGCCGCGCGCTGGGCGAGCCCTGCGTGACGGCCGGTTTCCTGCTGATCGCGCTCGGCGCCGACTATGTGCAGCGGCGCGCCTTCGGCCCGGCGCCGCTTGCGGCCGCGCTCTGCTATGCGCTCCTGGTCACCAACATCCTGTACATCAACCAGTTTCCCGATCGCAAGGCAGACGAGGCGGCAGGCAAGCGCCACTGGGTGGTGCGTCTGGGCGCCGAGCGGGCGCGCTGGGGTTACGCGGTGATAGCGCTGATCGCCTATGGGGCGCTGGCGGCGCTCGCCGCTTCCGGCAATCTGCCGCTGCCGGCGCTCGCCGGACTGCTAGCTGCGCCGCTGTCGTTTCGCGCCGCGGTTCTGCTCGTGGAAAACGCTTCACGCCCGCAGGCGCTCGCTCCCGCGATCAAGCTGACGATCGCGGCGGCGTGCCTGAACGGCGCGCTGGTCTCGCTCGGACTTGTCCTGATCTAGCTGCTTAGCTGAATTACCGCGCAGGCGCTGCGCGCGCCCGGGCCGGCAACAGCTATTTCTTCTTGCCCGACATCGACGCCGGATCCGCTTTCGGCTCGGCGATTCCCTTGTTCTTCTTGTAGTTGGCGACCGCCTTGTCCACGTACTTGTTGTTCAGCTCGGCGTCCTTCGCTTTCGCGGCCGCCGCCTTATCGGCTTCGGCGGATTTTTCGGCGTCGCTCTTCGGCGGCGCCGCCGGTGCAGCGGGCAGCTTCGCCTGCACCGCGGCGATCGAGCCGATCACGAGGCCCGCGGCTAGCGCGGCGGCGATACGCGGCATCTTCATGGTTTCCTCCGGCTATCTCAATGCGTTGTGCGCGGCGTGGCGCCCGCCTTGGCGGCGGCGGCGCCGGATTTCTGTTCCTCGTACCAATACTGGTGGTGCTCTTTGGCCCAGGTCTCGTCGGTGACGCCGTCGCGCATATTGCGGTAGGCGCCTTCGACGCCGATCGTGCCCATGTAGATGTGGCCGAGCGCGAACGCGATCACCAGCACCGCGGCCACCGTGTGCACGATGCTCGCCTGCTGCATGGTGGCGCGCACCTGGTCGAAGTTCGGGAACAGCAGGATCAGCCCCGAGACGCTCACCACCAGGCACAGGATCACGACCCCGGCCCAGAACCAGACCTTCTCGCCGGCGTTGAAGCGCCCCGAGGGCAGGTGCACGCCGGCGAACATCTTCCAGCCTTGCGTCAGCCAGCTGCCGTCGCCCTTCTCCGGCAGGTTGTCCTTGACGTACATGAGAATGAACACCACCAGGCTGGCGATGAACAGCGGCGCGACGAAGTTGTGCAGGTTCTTGGCGAGTGCGCTCAGCCAGGCGAACAGCGTGTAGCCGATCACCGGCAGCAGCACGTACTTGCCGAACAGGATGATCAGCCCGCTGATGCCAAGCACCACAAAGCTGATGCCCATCACCCAATGCGCCCAGCGCTCGGCGAGCGAGAAGCGATCGAGGTTGCGGCCGGTGGGCTTGTCGTGCAGCTTGATCGGCCCCTGGCCGAAATAGATCGCGGCGATGATCAGGCACACGATCACGATCAGCCAGCCGCCGTAGAAAGTCACCGGGCCGTTGCGGATGCGGCGCCAGGTGTCGCCCGCGGACTGCACCAGCACGCCGGTCTCGCGCCCCTTGACGCTGGTGTAGTGCTCCTGGCCTTCCTTGCGCACCTCGCGCCACACCGGCGCGTTGTTGCCCGGCTGATCGGCCGCGCGCTGCTGTTGCTGCTGCGACGCGGTCTGCGCCGGCAGCGCACCCGCGAAGCACAGCAGCAGCAGCGTCAGGCAAAGCCTGGAGAGCTTGGACATGACCTTCTCCTGGTTTCCGCGCCCCGGCGCGCTATTGATAGATCCGCTTGTGCTCGTGCTGCGCCAGCTGCCGCTCCTTGATCTGGGTTTCCCAGCTGGCGCGGTCGCCCTTGCTCCACTTGCCGCCGCCGGCGAGCGGATCGTTGTCCCAGGGGCGCGTATCGGGCTTGCCCTGGTACTTGCCCTGCTTGTAGACCACCACCTGATCGCCCTCGCCGCAGGCGGTGAGCCCGAGCGCGGCCACCAGCGCCGCAGGCAGGAGCAGCGCGCGTTTCACGACTTGCCTCCCGCGGGCGCAGGTTGCGGGGCCGGCGCGCCCGGCTTGCCGGCGCCGTAAGCCGCCGCCCAGCCGAACACTTCCACGCCCTTCGCGCCCCTGCGGATGACGCGGTCGCGGTAGATGTCGGCGATCACGTCGCCGTCGCCGCCGAGCAGCGCCTTGGTCGAGCACATCTCGGCGCAGGCCGGCAGCTTGCCTTCCGCCAGCCGGTTGCGGCCGTACTTGCTGAACTCGGCTTGCGAGCGGTCGGCCTCGGGGCCGCCGGCGCAGAAGGTGCACTTGTCCATCTTGCCGCGCAGGCCAAAGGCGCCCGCCTGCGGGAACTGCGGCGCGCCGAACGGGCAGGCATAGAAGCAGTAGCCGCAGCCGATGCACAGATCCTTGTCGTGCAGCACCACGCCGTCATCGGTGCGGTAGAAGCAGTCCACCGGGCACACCGCCATGCACGGCGCATCGGAACAGTGCATGCAGGCGACCGAGATCGACTTCTCGGCGCCGACGATGCCGTCGTTGATGGTGACGACGCGGCGCCGGTTGACGCCCCAGGGCACCTCGTTCTCGTTCTTGCAGGCGGTGACGCAGCCATTGCACTCGATGCAGCGCTCGGCGTCGCACAGGAATTTCATTCTGGCCATGGCGTTCTCCTTATGCCTTCGCGACCTGGCAAAGCGTGGTCTTGGTTTCCTGCATCATGGTGACGCGGTCGTAGCCGTAGGTAGTCAGGGTGTTGACCGCTTCGCCGCGCACAATCGGCGCCGCGCCATCCGGGTAGTAGGGCAGCATGTCCTGCCCCTGCCACCAGCCCGAGAAGTGGAACGGGATGAACACCGTATCGGGCCCGACCCGCTCGGTGACCTGCGCCTTCACCTTGGCTTTTGCCCCATTGGGGCTGCTCACCCAGACGAACTCGCCGTTCTTGATGTGGCGGTCGGCCGCGGTCTTGGGGTTGATCTCGACGAAGTTGTCCTGCATCAACTCGGCGAGCCACGGGTTGGAGCGCGTTTCCTCGCCGCCGCCCTCGTACTCGACCAGGCGGCCGCTGGTGAGGATCAGCGGGAATTTCTTGTGCGCTTCCTCCTTGATCGCCTTCTGCTGCTCGGACTTGAAGCGGATCGGCAGCCGCCACAGCACCTTGACGTCGTCGTGCGTGGGGTACTTCTCCACCATGTCCGGCCGCGGGCTGTAGAGCGGCTCGCGGTGCTGCGGGATGCCGTCGGGGAAGTTCCACACCACGGCGCGCGCCTTGGCGTTGCCGAAGGGGTGGTTGCCGTGCTTCATCGCCACGCGGATGATGCCGCCCGAGAGGTCGGTCGCCCAGATCTTGCCCTCGGCTTCCTTCTTCTCCTCGTCGGTCAGCTCGTCCCACCAGCCGAGCTTCTTAAGCAGCGCGTGGTCGAACTGCGGATGCCCGGTGGTGATCTCGGCGCCCTTGGGATGCGAGCCGTCTTCTGCCAGCAGGCTCACGCCATCGCGCTCGACCCCGAACAGGGCGCGGAAGTTGCCGCCGCCCTCCATCATGTGCTTCGAGGTGTCGTACAGGTTGGGCGAGCCCGGGTGCTTGATCGCGGCCCGGCCATAGCACGGCCACGGCAGGCCGAAGTAGTCGCCGGTGAAGTCGTAGCCGGTCTTCGGATCCTTGCCGCCCTTCGCTTTCAGCGTCTTGACGTCGAACAGGTGCATGTTGCGCATGTGCGCCTGCAGCCGCTCGGGCGTCTGCCCGGAGTAACCGATGGTCAGGGTGCCGTAGTTGATCTCGCGCAGCGTGTCCTCCATCGACGGCTCCTCGCCGCCCTTGCCCTTCACCAGCTTGATGTTCTGCTTGCCGTCCCTCTTGCCGAGCAACTGGTCGGCGAAGCCGAGCTTGACTGCGAGCTGGTACATGATCATGTGGTCGGTGCGCGACTCGAACAGCGGGTCGATCACCTTCTCGCGCCACTGGATCGAGCGGTTGGAGGCGGTCGCCGAGCCCTCGGTCTCCAGCTGCGTTGCCGCCGGCAACAGGTAGGCGCCTTCCTTGCGCACCATCGCGAACATCGCCGCGCTCGCCGACGGGTAGGGGTCGATCACCACCATCAACTCGAGCTTCTTCATCGCCTCGAGCATCTCCGGCCCGCGCGACTGGCTGTTGGGCGCGTGGCCCCAATACAGGATCGCCTTCAGGTTAGGATCCTGGTCGATGTTCTCGTTCTTCTCCAGCACGGCGTCGATCCAGCGCGACACCGTCATGCCCGGCTTGGTCTGCATGCCCGGGCGGTAGCGGCTCTCGACCCACTTCGGATCGACGTTCCAGACCTTGGTCCAGTGCGCCCACGCCGGGGGCAGGATGCCGTAGTAGCCCGGCAGCGAATCCGGGTTCGGGCCGACGTCGGTCGCGCCCTGCACGTTGTCGTGGCCGCGGTAGATGTTGCAGCCGCCGCCGGAGCGGCCGACGTTGCCGAGCGCGAGCATCAGGATGTTCGATGCGCGCACGATCGCGTTGCCGTTCGTATGCTGCGTCTGGCCCATCGCCCAGATGATGAAGCCGGGGCGGTTCTCGGCCAGCGTCTTGGCGACGTTCAGGATCTCGGCCTCGGTGCACCCGGTGGCCTCGGTGACCTTGTCAGGCGTCCACTTCGCCATCACCTCTGCCTTCACCTGGTCCATGCCGTGGACGCGCTGGCGGATGTACTCCTTGTCCTCCCAGCCGTTCTTGAAGATGTGGTGCAGGATGCCGAAGATCAGCGGTATGTCGGTGCCGGAGCGGAAGCGCACATAGATGTCGGCTTTCGCCGCGGTGCGCGTATAGCGCGGGTCGGCGACGATCACTTTGCAGCCGTTCTCCTTGGCGTGCAGCGTGTGCAGCATGGAGACCGGATGCGCCTCGGCGGCGTTCGAGCCGAGGAAGAACAGGCTCTTGGAGTTCTGCTCGTCGTTGTACGAGTTGGTCATCGCGCCGTAGCCCCAGGTCTGGGCGACGCCGGCGACGGTGGTCGAATGGCAGATGCGCGCCTGGTGGTCGCAGTTATTGGTGCCCCAGAGCGACACCCACTTGCGCAGCAGGTAGGCCTGCTCGTTGTTGTGCTTGGAGGAGCCGACCACGAACAGCCCGTCGGGGCCGTCCTTTTCGCGGATCGCGAGCAGCTTCTTGGAAATCTCGTCGTAGGCCTGGTCCCAAGGAATCTTTTTCCACTTGCCGCCTTCGAGCTTCATCGGGTACTTGAGGCGGTGCGAGTCGTGCGTGATGCCGTGCTCGCGGATCGAGGCGCCCTTGGCGCAGTGCGCGCCCAGGTTGAGCGGCGAGTCGAACACCGGTTCCTGGCGCACCCAGACGCCGTTCTCGACGTGCGCGTCGATGGCGCAACCCACCGAGCAGTGCGTACAGACGGTGCGCTTGACTTCGACCTTGCCGGCGGCTTTCTTATCCTGCGCCTCGGCGTCGCCGATCAGATTGAACGGCAACTGCGAGGCCACGGCGCCGGCGCCGAGGGTGACGCCCGAGCGGCGCAGGAACGCGCGCCGGTCCATGGTCTTCGCAAGCACCCCGGAGAGCCCGCGCGACAGGCGGGATGGCGCGACGCTGGCGTTAGCTTTTCTGGTGAGCAGCATGGCGTGCCTCCTCAGACCTTGGTGGTGCGGTAGTAGTCGTTGATGTGCTCGGTGACGTGATAGCCGCGCGTGGCGCGCTTGTCTTTCGCGCCCGCCGCATTCGTCGTCTGCGGCTGCTTGGCGACGATCGCCGCCGCGGTGGCGGCGCTGGCAGCGCCGAGTGTGAGCAGGAAGTTGCGCCGGGACAGTTTCTTGTTGCGCTCGCTCATCGTGACCTCCTTATGTTTCTTGCGCCCGAACCGAGCCCAGCCCGAGCGCCTGTGACGTTTACAAAAGCGAAATGATTTTAGTCCATTTCAAATGCAGTGTGCTCGAGCACGAAGAAGCTTTGCGCAAGGCTGGCGACGTGCCTGTAGAAGTTGGTGCCCTGCGATCGGTTTATTGCGTCGCACAATGGATTTGCCGCGGGCCAGACGAAGGCCGAGAAGAAGCGTCGCTGCTCAGCATCTTTCCCATCTGAAGCAATGAGGTGGCGCATGGTCTCGCACAAGCCGGCAATATGGTCCTCCGGCTCGTAAGCGTTTTCGCGCCGCACAAGACCGTTGTCGAGCAGGAATTCCCGGATCTCTACGAGGGGATTGTCGAGCGAAGTCTTGACCGTGTAGGCGGTGGTGTAGAGGGTGACCTCGGCCTTGCCTGTGCCTACGAACGCGCCCTCGTACTCTTCCCTCGCCGCCTCCTCGTCGACCGCTGCCGCGGCCGCTGCGAGCTTGCGCCAGGCGGAGGCCAACGGCGATGCGGCGTCCGCAGCCACGATCTCGTCCGCCGCAGCGAGCGACTGCAGCAACGCTCGATCGGGCGGCGCGTAGAACAGGCGCGCGAGCAGCGCGTAAAGGTTTGCGCGTCCCTGCTCTTCCTCGGCCAGCTCGGCTGCGCTCATTGAAGCAGGGGGGCCGGGCCCCTTCCGGTAGATACGGTCGGAGCCTTCCCGGCCCCCCCGCACCCCCCATGCGCGGTTGGTACGCGATGTCTCATTTTCGCCCGGTGTAGTCGAAAATCGAGGCCGCGTCCTTGGCGAGCATCATGTCGGTGACACGGCAATCGGCGCACATCTGCAGCCGCTTGAGCGCGCCCTCGCCGGCGAACATCGAGTGCGAGCCCAGCTTGCCGGTCATGCTTTCCACCATGCGCCGGGTGCCGAAGGGCTTGCCGCAGCGCACGCAGTTGAATGGCTCGTCTTCGTTGAGCGTCACCGCTTCCTTCGCCTGCGGCGTCAGCAGCAGGCGCGGAACGAGCCTGATCGCATCCTCCGGGCAGGTGACGGCGCACAAGCCGCACTGCACGCAATTGCGCTCGATGAAGCGCAGCCGCGGCGCCTCCGGCGAATCGAGCAGCGCGGCCTCGGGACAGGCGCCGATGCACGCCTTGCACAGAGTGCAGCGCTCCTTGTTGACCAGCAGCGCGCCGTAGGGCGCGCCGGCAGCGAGCGCAATCTCATCCTTGGGTGCCGGCGCCTGCTTCGCCAGGTGATCGAGCGAGAAATCGAGCGCGCCGCGCTTCTCGCCCGGGAGGTTGAAGGTGCCCGCCGTTGCAGGCGCGAGCGCGGGCTCGAGTTTCCACAGCGCGGATTCGAGCGCTACCGAGTCGTCCGCCTCGATCAATGCAAAATGCGCACCGGCGTAGCCGAGCGCGCTCGCGATCGCCTGCGCGTAGCCCATCTGCTGGCGCAGCGCCGCCAGGTAGCCATCGGCTTCGCGCCCGGTCGCGAGCACCCGCACCTGGCTGGCTCCGTAGGCGAGCGCGCCGAGCAGCAAATCGATGCCGATCGATGCCACGTGGAAGCACTCGAGCGGCAGAACGCGCGCCGGAAGCCCTGCGCCGCCGCCCTTCGCGCCCAATCCACGCGTGCCGAAGCCCGCGCGCCGTCCCACCGACTGCACCAGCGCGCGGCCGGGTTCGTGGTCGTGGATCAGCACGCACGCCTCCTTGCCCCCGGCGTCGTGGTAAGTCGCGAGCAAGGTCTTCAGCCGCAGGCCCATGTCGGGCACCCCGGGGTACTGGTAAGCCATCGCGCCTGACGGGCACACGGTGGCGCAGCCGCCGCATCCGGCGCAAAGGTGCGGCTCGACCTTGACGTAATCGCCGTGCTCGCGGATCGCGCCCGTGGAGCACACATCGAGGCACTTGGTGCAACCGGTTTTGCCCGAGCGGGCGTGCGCGCAGATGCGCTCGCGGTACTGCACGAACCTCGGCTTCTCGAACTCGCCGACCATGGCGGCGAGCTTGTGCGCCGCGAGCGCTTGCTCGAGCGGATCGGCGCCTGGGGCGAAATAGCCCTGCGGCGCGTCGTGCACCTTGATGACCGGCTGGCGCGAAAGGTCGAACACCAGGTCGAAGCTTTCCTTGCGCGCGGTTTCGCTGCGCGAGAAATCCACCGCGCCGATCGCGCCGCAGGCTTTCACACAGGCGCGGTGCGCTTTGCACTTCGCGAGGTCGATCTGATAGCTGAAATCGATCGCGTTCTCGGGGCAGGCGGCGACGCAGGCGTTGCAGCGCGTGCAAATCTCCAAGTCGATCGGGTTCTCCTGCTGCCACTCGACCTCGAACGCACCCAGCCAGCCATCGAGCTTGCTGACCCGCCCGGACCAGACCGGATAACTGCGCTCCGCCGGCAGCTCGCCGTGGTTGGCGCTCGTCAGCAGCACCGCGACGTCGAGCGTTTCCGAGAGCCGCGCCGCCCAGTCGAGCGCCGCCTCGGAGGGCCCGATCACCAGCACGCTGCCGCCAGACTTGTATGCCACCGCGGGCACGGGCTCCGCCTCGGGCAGCGCCGCCATCGCGAGCAGCGCCGCGATCTTGGGCAGCGCAGCGGCGCCTTCCTTCGACCAGCCCGCCTGCTCGCGGATGTTGGCGAACGAGATTCTCGCCTTGGAGTCCGCCGCCTCCGCCAGTTCGGCGAACAGCGGCGCCTCCTGCGTGCATGCCACCAGCACGTCGGGGTCGCCGAGCGCCGCCTGGAAAGCGCCCACCTCCTTGCGGCACAGCTCGGTGTGGATGGTGATCGGGGTCGCGGTCTTGAGCGCCGCCGCCAGACGCTTGGCGTCCAGCGGAATGGTGCGGTTGCAGCTGCAAATCTTAAGTGTCTTGTGTTCCAGCGCCATCTTTTTTCTTCGGCTCCGGTTGCGGTGCGTTCGACTGCTGGGTTTCGGCGGCCGGCGGTTCGGCGGGCGTTTTCTCCGCCGCTTTGTCGGACGGCGCCTGCGCTTCCTGCTCCAGGCGATCGCGCAGCCTCTTGGCCTTTGCCACCATCTCGGGCGTAGTGGTGGCGGCCACGGTGTAATCGTCCGAATACGCCTCGAACTTGTCGATCACGTTGTAACGCGGATCGCTGAAAAGTTTCTTGAGCGCCGTGCGCCGCAGGCTATCGGCCACCTTGGGGTGCATGAAGGGAGCGAAATCCGATTCCGGCGTCAACTGCTCCACCGGCGGCAGCTGCGGCGCCGCCTCGTCCGCCTGCGCCGGCGCGGGCACCCCGGGCGCGTTCGCCCGTGCGTCGGGCGCAGGCGCCGCGGGCGCAGCTTCCGCCGCGCGCTGCTCGCGCTTCAGCCGCGACCAGCGCGATAGAAACTCCTCCTTGTCCTCTGCCATCAGCCGACCCGGTCCTTGGGATGCACGAACGAGCGCGGCTTAATGCGTTTCTTCGGCTCCGGCCGGTAGTTCTGCTCCACATACTCGCCGGTCCAGGTGAACACCTCGGGCGGCATCGCGACGCCGTCCACCGTATGGCCGCCGTCGAGCCAGCGCCCGGCCTCGTTGAAACTGACCGTCACCTGCAGCGGCACGCCGCGGGCGCCCTCCGCGGCCTTGCCATCCGCCTCGCCACCTTCAAGCCGCCAGAACACGAACACGCGCGGGCTGGGCGCCGACACGTTGAGGTAATAGCCCTCCGCTTCATCGCGGTGCAACTCGAGCGTGAATCCCGGGTGCAGCCATTGCTGCACGCCCGCTTCCTCCACCAGCAGCCGCGGCTCGCCGGCGCCCTGGTAGCCCGCCAGCACGCTCAAGGGCTCCCAGAACTCCGATTGCCAGCGGTTCGCGGTCTGCCTGCGCTGCATCACCACGGCGAGCGGAAAACTCGGTTTTTCCATCGCCTGAACTATACCCTCTGCTATGATTTTGCGACGCATATAGCACCATGGCCGAGAAGGTTATCCCGATCCGCAGTGAACCCCGCGCCGGGGCGCGCGCAGTGCCGCGCTACGACGGCGCGCCGCTCGCCGACACGCTCGGCCGGCCGCTGCGCGATTTGCGCATCTCGGTCACCGACCGCTGCAACTTCCGCTGCGTGTACTGCATGCCGCGCGAGGTGTTCGACGCCCACTACACCTTCCTGCCGCATGCGGCGATCCTGTCGTTCGAGGAAATCGCGCGCCTGGCGCGCGTGTTCACCGGGCTCGGGGTGAAGAAGATCCGCCTCACCGGCGGCGAGCCGCTGCTGCGCAAGCATCTCTACAAGCTGGTCGCGATGCTGGCGCCGCTCGGCGCCGACCTGACGCTCACCACCAACGGCTCTGCGCTCGCCGCGCAAGCGCGCTCGCTGCAAGCGGCGGGACTCAAGCGCGTTACGGTGAGCCTCGATTCGCTCGACGAAGCGACTTTCCGCGCCATGAACGACGCCGATTACCCGGTCTCAGGCGTGCTCGAGGGCATCGCGGCGGCAGCTGCGGCCGGCATCGCGCCGGTGAAGATCAACATGGTGGTGAAGCGCGGCATCAACGATCACCAGATCGTGGACATGGCGAGCCACTGGCGCGGCAGCGGCCACATCGTGCGCTTCATCGAGTACATGGACGTCGGCAGCACCAACGGCTGGCGCATGGACGACGTTATCCCCTCGGCCGAGGTAGTCCGTCGCATCTCGGAGGTTTTTCCTCTCGAGCCGGCGGATCCCGAGTACCGCGGCGAGGTGGCCAAGCGCTGGCGCTACGCTGACGGCAGCGGCGAGATCGGCGTCGTCTCATCGGTGACGCAAGCGTTCTGCCGCGACTGCAACCGCATGCGGCTTTCGACCGAGGGCGCGCTCTACACCTGCCTGTTCGCGCAGACCGGCCATGATCTCAAGGCGCTGCTGCGCGGCGGCGCCTCGGACGACGAACTGCGCGACCAGATCGCCGCGGTGTGGCGCGCGCGCGGCGACCGCTATTCGGAGATCCGCACCGCGGAAACCGCCAAGGCGCGCAAAGTCGAGATGTCCTACATTGGTGGCTAAGCTTCATCGCCCCAAGCTCACCAACGCCGCCCGCCCTGCGACCTACGAGGTCGAGGCCTACAACGAGCGCGGCGAGATGGTGCCGACCTCGATCGCCGGCGAGCACGCGTTGACGCTATACCTGGACAAGCGCGAGATCGTGACGCTGATGACGCTCGGCCACGCTCCCGAGGCGCTCGCCATCGGCTACCTGCGCAACCAGCGCCTGCTGAAATCGATCCGCGACATCGCCGCGGTGCAGGTGGACTGGGAGACCGATTCGGTGGTCGTCACCACGCGCGGCACGCCGCAGAAGGCGAAGGCGCTGGGCGCGAAGATGAAAAAGCGCACCGTCACCACCGGCTGCGGCCAGGGCACGGTGTTCGGCGACCTGATGGAGGAGATCGACAAGGTGAAACTGCGCGCCGACGTGCGCCTTGCCGAGGCGCAGCTCTTCGACCTGGTGGACAAGGTGCGCAAGTACGAGACCATCTACAAGCAGTCGGGCGCGGTGCACGGCTGCGCGCTGGCGCGCGCCAGCGGCCCGGCATCGGCCGAGATCATGATGTTCGTCGAGGACGTCGGGCGGCACAACGCCGTGGACGCAATCGCCGGCATCATGTGGCTCGATGCGATCGACGGCTCGGACAAGGTTTTCTACACCACCGGGCGGTTGACCTCGGAGATGGTGATCAAGTGCGCGCAGATGGGGATCCCGTTCCTGGTGTCGCGCTCGGGGCTGACCAAGATGGGCTACGAAGTGGCGCAGAAGGTCGGCCTCACCATGCTCGGCCGCACCTCGGGCCGGCATTACCTCGCGTTCACCGGGCGGCAGCGCATCCTGCGCGACACGCCGCAAGCCACCGCTTACGCATGAAGCGCGCGGCCGCAAGACTCGCGCCCGCGCTCGGCGCGCTGGCGCTCGCGCTCTTCGCCACCCTCGCGGCGGCGCAACCGGCGGGCCAGAAGCCGATCAGGATCGTGGTCGGCTTTACCCCGGCGGGCGCCGCCGATTTCGTCGCGCGCGGGCTCGCCGAGCACATGGGACGCGCGCTCGGCGTCTCCATCGTGGTGGAGAACCGCCCCGGCGCCGGCTCGAGCCTCGCCGCGGAGCTGGTCGCGAAATCCCCGCCCGACGGCGCGACGCTGTTCGTCGCCAGCCCGAGCAGCCAGACGGTCAACCCGGCGATGCGCAAAGTGCCCTATGACCCGGTGCGCGACTTCACGCCGATCACGCTGCTCACCGTGGCGCCGCTGGTGGTGGCGGTGAATTCGCAGCTGCCGGTGAATACGCTGGGCGAGCTGATCGCCATGGCGAAGCAGCAACCGGGCAAGCTCAACTACGCCTCGGCGGGCCCCGGCTCCGCGCCGCACCTCGCGGCAGCTATGTTCCTCAAGGTCGCCGGCGTGGACATCGTGCACGTGCCGTTCAAGGGCGGCGCGCCGGCGATCCAGTCGGTGATGGCGGGCGACACGCAGGTGACCTTTGGCACGCCGCCGACGGTGCTGCCGCAGGTCTCCGGCGGGCGGCTGCGCGCCATCGCCGTCACCTCGAAACAACGTTCGCCGTCGGTGCCGCAGCTGCCGGGCACCGAGGAATCCGGCCTGCCCGACTACCAGATGTCGTTCTGGTACGGGCTGTTCGCGCCCGCCGGGCTGCCCAAGGACCTGGTGCAGCGCTATTTCGATGTCGCGACGCAGGCAATCACCAAGCCGGAGCTGAAGCAGATGCTGGCGCGCGAAGGCATGGACGCCACGGTATCGAAATCTCCCGAGGCGTTCGCCGAATTCATGCGCTCGGAGCTCGAGTACTGGGCGCGCGTGGTGAAGGAGTCCGGCGCGAAAATGGAGTAGCGGCCGGGCGCCGGGCGATTAACGCATGCGAGACGACGTCGTCGGCCACATCCTGAAGTCGCGCTGCGAAGCGGCCGCCTGCGCCGACGTCGCCACCTGGTGGCCGCGCCATCGCGAGCTCGCCGCGGTGTGGCGCAATCCGCTGGATCGAGCGATTGCAGGCGGCTTTGCCGCCGACCGCCTCGGATGGGCGTTTGCTTCCGGTTACCAAGCCGCGCTTCAGGCGCTCTTCCCCGCGCTGCCCGAGGACCGCATCTGCGCGCTCTGCGTCACCGAGGCTGAAGGCAACCATCCGCGCGCCATCCAGAGCACGCTGCGCCGCGCCGGAGGGGGACAAGGCGGCGGCTGGCGGCTGGACGGCGCCAAGCGCTGGACCACGCTCGGGCCGGAGGGCGGCCTGTTCCTGGTCGCGGCGCGCGACGCAGCGGTTTCGGGCGAGCGCATCGCGCTTCGCATCGCGCGCGTGCCTTCGGATGCGCCGGGGGTGACGATCGAGCCGATGGCGGACACGCGCTTCGTCCCCGAAGTGCCGCACGCAAGGTTGCGATTCGAAAACGTAACCGTCCCCGACGATGCGCTGCTGCCGGGCGATGGCTACGAGGACTACGTCAAGCGCTTTCGCACGGTGGAGGACATCCACGTGCACGCCGCGGTGCTGGCGTACCTCGCGCGCGAGGCGCGGCGCCTCGCCTGGCCGCACGCCTGGATCGAGCGCGCGGCGGCGGCGCTGCACGCGTTGCGCGCGCTCGCGGCGGAGGATCCCTCGCTGCCCGCGACCCACATTGCGCTCGCCGGCGCGCTGGCGAACGGCGCCGCACTCATTGCCGAGGCCGACGCAAACTGGCAGTCGGTGAGCGGAGCAGAGCATGGCGAGGCCGCGGCGCGCTGGCAGCGCGACCGAGAGTTATTGAGCGTGGCGGGGAAGGCACGCGCGCAGCGCCGCGCCCGGGCGTGGCAGCGGCTCAGCGGGCCGCAGGCGGCTAAAGTGTAAAGTCATGCTTTACACTTTGCGCTCCCGCTGCCGCCGGCATCGCGGCGGCTGCAAATGTCCGCATGGGTGTATAAAGTGCCCCTCGCGGGACGCTTTGGAAGGAAGCTGCCATGGGATTGCGACTCAAATTCAACCTGGTTCTGGCGCTGGTGTTCCTGCTGGGGCTCGGCGTGACGGGCTACGTTTCCTACAACCTGCTGCACAAGAACGCCAGGGACGAGGTGCTGCGCAATGCCGGCGTGATGCTGGAAGCGGCGCTGTCGATCCGTTCCTATACCGTAGGCCACGTGCGCGGCAAGCTGCGCACCGTGGAGGGCGAGTTCCTGCCCGAGGGCGTGCCGGCGTTCGCGGCCACCGAAATCATGGGCCAGCTGCGCAAGAAGTATCCCGACTATTCCTACAAGGAAGCGGCCCTCAATCCGACCAACCCGCGCAACCGCGCGGTGGAGTGGGAGTCCGACATCGTCCACGACTTTCGCAACAACGAAGCCCGCAAGGAGCTTTCCGGGACGCGCATGACCCCGAGCGGCCTTTCGATGTACCTCGCACGCCCGTTCCAGATCTACGATGCCGCCTGCCTCGCGTGCCACACCACGCCCGAACTGGCGCCTGCGGCCATGGTCAAGCGCTACGGCCCGAACAACGGCTACGGCTGGAAGCTCAACGAGGTCATCGGCGCGCAGATCGTTTCGGTGCCGATGTCGCTGCCGATCGCCAATGCCAACCGCGCCTTCTACACCTTCATGGCTTCACTCGCCGGCGTGTTCGCGGTGCTGTTCGTGATCCTCAACCTGATGCTGTCGCTGCTCATCGTGCGGCCGATCACCATCATGGCGGCGGCCGCCGACAAGATCAGCGTCGGCCAGATCGACATTCCCGAGCTGCCCGAAGAGGGCCGGGACGAGGTGTCGCTGCTGGCGAGATCGTTCAACCGCATGCGCCGCAGCCTGGAGAAGGCGATCAGCCTGATCGACGAGAAATAGCCTCGATCCGACCGTGCCCGCGAGTGCCAACCAGGCGCTGCCGCAAGGCTACGCGCTGAACGAATACCGCATCGAGTCCACGCTCGGCATCGGCGGCTTCGGCCTCACTTACCTGGCCACCGACAGCAACCTCAACCTCAAGGTAGCGATCAAGGAGTTCCTGCCGGGCGAATTCGCGCTGCGCGGCGAGGACCAATCGGTGGAGCCGAAATCGGAGTCCACCGTCGAGACCTTCAAGTGGGGACTGACGCGGTTTCTGGAGGAGTCGCGCACCCTGGCCTCGTTCCGCCACCCCAGCATCGTGCGGGTGATGCGGTTTTTCGAGGCCAACCAGACCGCCTACATGGTGATGGAGTTCGTCGCCGGCCAGCCGCTGAACGAATGGGTCGAGACGCGCCGGCCGCTGCCTGAGCAGGCGGTCATCTCGATCATCGAACCGCTGCTCGACGGGCTCGAGGTGATCCACCGCGCCAAGTACCTGCACCGCGACATCAAGCCGAACAACGTCTACATCCGCCAGGACGGCAGCCCGGTGCTGATCGATTTCGGCTCAGCGCGCATGGCAACCGCGAACACCGACATCACCTCGATCGTGACGCCGGGCTATGCGCCTTTCGAGCAGTACACCTCCCACGGCAACCAGGGCCCGTGGAGCGACCTGTACGCGTTCGGCGCGGTGCTTTACTGGATGGTGACGGGCAACAAGCCCGTGGAGGCGGTCGCGCGCGTGCGCCAGGACGTGATGCTGCCCGCGGTCAACGTGGGCGACCGCGCCCGCTACAGCCTGGAATTGCTCGCGGCGATCGACTGGGCGCTGTCGCCAATGGAAGAGGCGCGGCCGCAAACGGTGGCGGAGTTCCGCGACGTGCTGCGGCGGGTCACTCCGGCACCTGCTCCGGCGCCTGCACCGGCAGGCGGCAAAACGACGGTTTTGGTAACGCCGCAGCGCGCCGCCGCTGCCGCCCCGGGCAATCCTGCCGTGTCCACTCCTACCGCGTTCGACCGCGAAACGCTGAAGAAGATCGAGACCGAGCTCGCGACGCATATCGGCCCCATCGCGCCTATGGTCGTCAAATCGGGAGCAAAAAAGGCGACTACGCTGGCACGGCTCATCGAACTGGTCGCGGCCGAGATTTCGGACGACAAGCACCGGACTGCGTTCCTGAAGAAATTCGCCCACGGTGAAAGATCCGTTCCCACTGGCGAACCGGCTGCATCCTCGACGAGCCAGCCGAATACGGCACCGCCGCGCTTCGACGCGGCCACCCTCGCCAAGGCGGAAGCGGAGCTGGCGAAGTACATCGGCGCCGTCGCGCGGGTCGTGGTCAAGCGTGCCGCTGGAAAAGCGCGCGACCAGGCCGAGCTCTACCTGCTCATCGCCGACCAGATCGAAGACAAGGAAGAAAGAAAAGCCTTCGTCAGGATGGCGCTATCGGTGTCGGGGCGGCGCTAGCGGGCCGCGCCGCCGGTGCCAGTGCCGGCGGCGCATAAGAGGTGCAAAAATCTTTCATGGATCCGGTCGCGCAATCCGCCGTGCTGTTCGCCGATGTCAGCGGCAGCACGCAGCTATACGAAGTGACCGGCGATGCGGTCGCGGCGGCGGCCGTCGGCCAGTGCATCGCCCTGCTGAAGCAGAATACGGCGGCTTTCGGCGGGCGCGTCATGCGGATCGTAGGCGACGAGATCCTGGCGGTGTTTCCGTCCGCCGACGCCGCGGCGCGCGCCGCGATCGAAATGCAGGCCGGCGTCGCCCAGTTCGCCCCTGCCGCGGGCATCAGGCTCGGCGTTCGCATCGGCTTCAACTTCGGCGCGGTGATGGAGCGGGACGGGGAGTTGTACGGCGACGCCGTAAACATCGGGGCGCGCCTCGCCGGCCTGGCGCAGAAAGACCAGGTCATCACCTCTTACGAAACGGTCGAGAAACTGAGCCCCGCGCTCAAGGCTTCGTGCAGGCGGCTTTATTCGGTGCAGGTGAAGGGCAAGGAGCACGCCGTGGAGCTTTGCCAGCTGATCTGGCGCCAGAGCGAGGACCTGACCTCGCTGGTGCGCGAAAAGTCGACGCTCCTCCAGCGGCAGGCCATATTGCGTCTCAGGTATCGCGCCACGGAAATAGTGCTCGGCTCGGCGCGCAGTTCCGTCGCGATGGGCCGCGACGCCTCCGCCGAGCTCGTGATCGAGGACGCCAAGGTGTCGCGCACGCACTGCAAGATCGAGCGCCACATGCACACCTTCGTCCTCGTAGACCACAGCTCCAACGGCACCTTCGTTACGATCGAGGGCGACAGCGAGGTGGTGCTCAAGCGCGAGGAGTACACGCTGCGCGGCCACGGCTGGATCGCGTTCGGCCTGCCGCGGGCGGAAACCTCTGAATTAGTTGAGTTTTTCTGCGAGGGCTAGAGGAACCCGCCTAAGGCGAAGGCGCCGCGGCGCGCGGCAGCGGACTATGCCGTCTGCGTAGCGAGCTTCTCTTTGTGCGCCAGCAGCTCGGCACGCGAGGGGAAGAAGAGCGAGGCGGCGAGCATGCCGGCGGCAAGCGCCGCCAGCACGAAGAACACGTTGGCGAAGCCGCCCTCGGTGCGGTGCAGCGCGGCGATCATTGGTACCGCGAGCGCGGCGACGCCGAGCGACACCACGTAGCGCACCCCGAGCGCGCGCGCGCGGAATTCGTCGGCGCAATACTTGCCGATGATGGCGTCGTTCAGCGGAATCTGGCCGAACACCGCCAGCATCATGGCAAGCGCCGCGGCGAGCATCGCCCAGCCCTCGAGGTTGGCGGCCAGCCACAGCATCGGGATCTGCGCCAGCGCGACGCCAATCATCAGGCGCCTGAGCTCGACGCGGTCGATGAGCGCGCCCATCAGCACCTGCGCGAACGCGGCCAGCGTGTACACCACGGCGACCAGAGCGCCGATGCCGAGGTTGGTCTGCGTCAGGTTCTGCAGGCGCTCATCGAACACCTTCGGCATCGCCACAGTGGTCGAATTGAAGATGATGCCGCCGCACGCGGTGGCGATGAGCAGGATGGCGAATATCCGCGCCATCATGCGCGCGTCCACATGCAGGCCGATGGACTTTGCGCCCTTCTTCACCTTGCCCGGGTCTTTAACCAGCACGAGGAAGCCGATGCCGGCGACGATGCACACCACGCCCGGCACGAAAAACGCCGCCTGCCAGCCGGCGGCATCCACCAGCGCGCCGGTCAGGATCGCGGCCGAGGCGAGGCCGAGATTGCCCCACAGGCCGTTCCAGCCCAGCACGCTGCCCATTTTTGCGGGTGACGCGACCAGCATCGCAATGCCCACCGGGTGGTAGATCGCGGCGAACGCACCCGTGACCGTGAGGCCGACCGCAATCTGCCAGGGCGATTGCGAAAAGCCGGTGACGAACAGCGACGCCCCGATGCCGAAGAAAAACAGCACCATGGTGCGGTAGCGGCTCCAGTGATCCGCCAGCCAGCCCGCGGGGATGGCAAAGACGCCGAAGGCGATGAAGCTGCCGAGCGCGAGCGGCAGCAGCTCGGAGTACGGCCGGCCCCACTCGCGGCCGAGCGCCACCACCGCGGTCGGAAAGACCAGCATCACCAAGTGGTCGAGCAGGTGCCCGATATTGAGGAACCGGACCAGCCAGGGGTTCTGCATGCGCGCAGTCTCGCATGCGCGCAATGGCGCCACAAACGGCGTTTTACAATGCGCCCACGATGCCAGGCGCGGATCTCGAAGGAGTCAGCGGAATCGTGCTTGCCGGCGGCCAGGGGCGGCGCATGGGCGGCGTGGACAAGGGCCTGCAGCTGCTGCGCGGCAAGCCGATGGTGGCGCACGTGCTGGCGCGCCTCGCGCCGCAAGTGAGCGAAGTGCTGATCAACGCCAACCAGAACCTCGAGGCCTACGCGAAGTTCGGCCATCGCGTGGTGCCGGACGCGATCGGCGGCTTCGCCGGCCCGCTCGCCGGGCTGCACGCCGGCCTCGCCGCAGCAAATCAGCCGCTCGCGGTCACGGTGCCCTGCGACTCGCCGTTCCTGCCGCTCGACTTGGTTGCGCGCCTGCGCCAAGCTCTGGAAAAAAATACCGCCGACCTCGCGGTGGCGAAGACGGGCGCGCAGCCGCACCCGGTGTTTTCGCTCGTGCGCTGCAGCGTGCTCGATCATTTGGGCCGGTTTCTCGCCGGCGGCGGCCGCAAGATCGACGCCTGGTATGCGACCCTGAAGGTCGTGGAAGTGCCGTTCGACGACGAGGCCGAGGCGTTCGCCAACATCAACACGCTGGAGGAGCTGAAGAACGCATGAGCACTATCGCCAGCGTCATCAGCTGCCTCGACGGCTACGACCCGAACGCGCTCCATGTGGACAAGGCGCGCGAGGCGATCCGCGCCTGCCTCGCACCGGTGACCGAAGCCGAATCGGTCGCGACTCGCGCCGCGCTCGGCCGCGTGCTCGCCGAGGACATCGTGCCCGCGATCGACGTGCCGGCGCACGACAACTCGGCGATGGACGGCTACGCGGTGCGCGCCGCCGATCTCAAGGCTGGCGCCGAAGTCGCGCTGAAGGAAATCGGCACCGCTTTCGCCGGCCGCCCGTTCGGCGGCGGAGTCGGCGCCGGCGAATGCGTGCGCGTGATGACCGGCGCGGTGATGCCCAAAGGCGCCGACACCGTGGTGATCCAGGAGGCGGTACGCAAGGAAAGCGCGGGCATCGTCATGCCGGCGGGACAGAAGGCCGGACAGAACATGCGCTACGCCGGCGAGGACCTGAAAACCGGCGTCCCGGTGCTGAGAGCGGGCGACGCAGTGCGCGCAGCCGAGCTTGGCTTGATCGCCTCGCTCGGCATCGCCGAGGTGCGGGTGAAACGCAAACTGCGGGTGGCCTTCTTCTCCACCGGCGACGAGCTGAGCTCGATCGGCGCGCCGCTCGCAGAGGGACAGATCTACGATTCCAATCGCTACACGCTGCACGGCATGCTTGCGCGCCTCGGCGTCGAAATCTTCGACTTGGGCGTGGTGCGCGACGACCCGGCGCTGCTCGAAGCGGCATTCCGCAAGGCGGCGGCGAGCGCCGATGCCATCGTCACCACCGGCGGCGTCTCGGTCGGCGAGGCCGATTTCGTGAAAGCGTTGATGGCGAAGCTGGGCGAGGTGTTGTTCTGGACGATCGCCATGCGCCCGGGGCGGCCGATGGCCTTCGGCCGCATCGAAGCCGGCGGCGACAGCGCCTACCTCTTCGGCCTGCCGGGAAACCCGGTCGCCGTCATGGTCACGTTCTACCAATTCGTGCGCGAGGCCCTGCTGTACCTCTCGGGCCGGAGCGGCGAGCTTGTGCTGCCGTTGCTCCAAGTGCCGGCGGCAGTGCCGATGCGCAAGATCCCGGGCCGCACCGAGTACCAGCGGGGCGTGGTGGAGGGAAGTGTAAAGTCAGGCTTTACAGTCCGGCCCACCGGCGCCCAGGGCTCGGGCGTGCTGCGCTCGATGGCCGAGGCCAACTGCTTCATCGTGCTCGAGCACGAGCGCGGCGCGGTCAAGGCGGGCGAGCTCGTTTCGGTGCAGTTGATGGACGCGCTCGCCTGATTCGGGCGAGAATTGACCCGAATCCACTGAGCGCGAAGATCAAGCGATGAACCGGTGCTGAGCGCATCGAACCTGGAGTGCGTGCGCGGCACGCGCCGGCTGTTCGCCGGCGTGTCGCTCGAGGTCGAGCGCGGCGAATGCCTGCTGGTCACCGGCCCCAATGGCTGCGGCAAGACGAGCCTGTTGCGCATTCTCGCGGGCCTTTCGCCGCCCGAGCGCGGCGAAGTGCGCTGGAAGGGCGAACCGACGCGCGCGCTCGCCGAAGAATTCCGCGCCGACCTCGCCTGGTGCGGGCACCTGAACGCGCTGAAAGACGACCTGACGCCGGTCGAGAACCTGCGTGCGTCCGTTTCATTGCGCGGCGGCGCGGCGAGCGCCAAGCGCGCCGCCGCTGCGCTCGCGGCGCTCGGACTGCCTGATTTCGGCAAGCTCCCGGTGCGCGCGCTGTCGCAGGGCCAGAAGCGCCGTGTCGCGCTCGCGCGCCTGCTGCTCAGTGAATGCGCGCTCTGGATCCTGGACGAGCCCCTCACCTCGCTCGACGCCGCTGCGGCGGCGACGGTTACCAATCTGATCGATGCGCACCTGGTGGGCGGCGGCGTCGCGGTACTCGCCAGCCATCAGCCGATCGCGCTCAAGCACGGCGCGCAGCACGCGCTCGAGCTGGGACGTGCGCTATGAGACATCCTGTGCTAACCGTGTACGGGGGGTGCGGGGGGGCCGGGAAGGCCCCGAGCGCCTCTACCGGACGGGGCGCGCCATGAGCGGGAGACTCGTCTCCCGCGCCCTAGGCCCCCTGCTATGACTCCAGCGTGGACGCCGGCGCTTGCGGCTGTTGTGCGGCGCGACCTGCTGCTCGCGGCGCGCCGCAAATCGGATGTGCTCGTGACGCTCGGCTTTTTCGTCATCGTCGCGAGCTTGTTCCCCCTCGGCATCGGGCCCGAGCCGGACCTGCTGAAGCGCGTCGCGCCCGGGGTGCTGTGGGTCGCGGCGCTGCTCGCCACCCTGCTCGCGCTGCCGCGCTTGTTCGCCGCCGACCATGAAGACGGCACGCTCGAGCAGGCGGCGCTCGCGCCGGTGCCGCTCACGCTGCTCGCAGTCGGCAAGGTGCTGGCGCATTGGCTGGTGACGGGGCTCCCTCTGGTGGTGGTGGCGCCGCTGCTCGCGCTGCAATACGGATTGCCCGCAGACGCGATCGGCGTGCTGATGGTGTCGCTCTTGCTCGGCACTCCGGTGCTCAGCCTGATCGGCGCCATCGGCGCTGCGCTCACGCTCGGCACGCGCGGCGGCGCGGTGCTGCTCGCGCTGCTCGTCCTGCCGCTCTATGTGCCTGCGCTGGTGTTCGGCGCCGGCGCGGTGGACGCGAAGCTCGCCGGCCTCTCGCCCGCGGCGAACCTGTCGCTGCTCGGCGCCTGCCTCGCGCTCACGGCCGCGGCCGCCCCCTGGGCCTGCGCCGCGGCAATCCGCATTTCGCTCGAATGAATCCATGAGCCTGTATCACTACGCCTCGCCGCAGCACTTTTATCCCCTCGCCGGGAAGATGGTGCCGTGGTTCGCCTGGCTCGCCGCAATTTCGGCCGCAATCGGCCTGTGGATCGGTTTTTTCGTCGCCCCGACCGATGCGCAGCAGGGCGAGGCCTACCGCATCATCTTCGTCCACGTGCCCGCCTCATGGATGTCGATGTTCCTCTACCTGGTGATGGCGGGCTGGGCGGGACTGGGCCTGGTGCTCAACACGCGCCTCTCCTCGATGATGGCGCAGGCGCTCGCGCCCACCGGCGCGCTGTTCGCGTTCCTGTCGCTGTGGTCGGGCGCGCTCTGGGGCCGCCCGACCTGGGGCACCTACTGGGTGTGGGATGCGCGCCTGACTTCGGAACTTGTGCTGTTCTTTCTGTATCTAGGCTACATGGCGCTCAACGCCGCAATCGAGGACCCGCGCCGCGCCGACAAGGCCTCGGGGCTGCTGGCGCTGGTGGGCGTGGTGAACGTGCCGATCATCTATTTCTCGGTGCAGTGGTGGAACACGCTGCACCAGGGCGCCTCGGTCAGCCTGACGCGCGCTCCCAGCATGGCGGCGGCGATGCTCGCCGGCATGCTGGCGATGGCGTTTGCGTTCTGGATGTACTCGATCGCGGTGTCGCTCGCGCGCGTGCGCGCCGTCATCCTCGAGCGCGAGTCGCATTTCGACTGGGCGCGGGATTTGCGCGAGGTCAAGCGATGAACTGGGGCAGCGCGGCAGAATTCTTCGCCATGGGCGGCTACGGCTTCTACGTATGGGGCAGTTTCGCGGTCACCGCGGCGTGCCTGGTCGCCGAACCGCTGCTGGTGCGCGCGCGCCTGCGGCGGGCGCGCGAACAGGTGCGCGCAGGGACGGCTGGACATGCGGGCGGACATGAAACCTCGGCATAAGCGCCTGATCGCGATCGCGGCCGGAGTGGCGCTGCTCGGCGTCGCGGCGGCGCTGGTGCTGAACGCTTTCCAGAGCAACATCGTGTTCTTCTTCAGCCCCTCGCAGATCGCCGCCGGCGAGGCGCCGCGCGACCGCGCCTTCCGCGTCGGCGGCATGGTGCAGGTGGGCAGCGTGAAGCGCAGCGGCCAAGGGCTGATGGTGAATTTCATCGTCACCGACACCGCGCACAGCATCCAGGTGAGCTACTCCGGCCTGCTTCCGGACCTGTTCCGCGAGGGCAAGGGCGTGGTGGCGCAGGGCGCGCTCGGCGCCGACGGCGTGTTCCGCGCGAGCGAAGTGCTCGCCAAGCACGACGAGAACTACATGCCGCCCGAGGCGGCGCACGCCCTCGAACAAGCGCACAAGGCAGGCAAAACCCTGATGGTGAAATAAATGATCGCAGAGCTCGGACATTTCGCGTTGATCCTCGCGCTGCTGGTGGCGCTCGCGCAGGGAGTGCTGCCGCTCGCCGGCGCCGCACGCGGCGACGCGCGCTGGATCGCGTTTGCGCGGCCCGCCGCTGCGGTGCAGTTCGCACTGGTGCTGCTTGCCTTCAGCGCGCTCGCCATCGCTTTCGCGCAGAACGATTTCTCGGTCGCCTACGTCGCCAACCACTCCAATTCGAAGCTGCCCCTCGCCTACCGGCTGGCGGCGGTCTGGGGCGGGCACGAAGGGTCGCTCTTGCTCTGGATCCTGATGCTCGCCGGCTGGACCGTGGCGGTCGCGTTCGCCTCGCGCGCCCTGCCCGAGGCAATGATGGCGCGCACCGTCGGCGTCCTGGGTCTGGTGGCGGCAGCGTTCCACTCCTTCATCCTGTTCACCTCCAACCCGTTCGAGCGCGTACTGCCGGCGGCGGCGGAAGGCCGCGACCTGAACCCGCTGCTGCAGGACCCGGGGCTCATATTCCACCCGCCGATGCTCTACATGGGCTACGTCGGCTTCTCGGTCGCATTTGCGCTTGCCATCGCGGCGCTCATCTCGGGCCGGCTCGATGCGGCCTGGGCGCGCTGGTCGCGTCCATGGACCACCGCCGCCTGGGTGAGCCTCACCCTTGGCGTCGCGCTCGGAAGTATCTGGGCCTATTACGAGCTGGGCTGGGGCGGCTGGTGGTTCTGGGACCCGGTAGAGAACGCTTCTTTCATGCCGTGGCTCGTCGGCACGGCGCTGATCCACTCGCTCGCAGTGACCGAGAAGCGCGGCGCGATGAAGAGCTGGACGCTGCTGCTCGCGATCAGCGCGTTCTCGCTCTCGCTGCTCGGCACCTTCCTGGTGCGCTCGGGCGTGCTCACCTCGGTGCACGCCTTCGCCACCGATCCGCGGCGCGGCGTGTTCATCCTGGTGCTGCTGGTGCTGGTGATCGGGGCGTCGCTCGTCCTGTTCGCGGTGCGCGCGCCGCGCGTCGCCGCCGGCGGCGAGTTCGACCCGGTGTCGCGCGAGACCTTCCTCCTGGCCAACAACGTGCTGCTCGCGGTGGCCGCGGGCACGGTGCTGCTCGGCACGCTCTACCCGCTCGCGGTGGACGCGTTCGGGCTGGGCAAGATCTCGGTCGGGCCGCCCTATTTCAACTCGGTGTTCGTGCCGCTGATGACGCCGCTGCTGTTCCTGGTGGCGATCGGGCCGCACGCGGCGTGGCGCTCGGCGCGCCCGGCAGAGCTCGCGCGCAAGCTGCGCGTGCCGTTCGTGGTCGCGCTCGCGGGCGGGCTCGCGGTGCCGTTTGCGATGGGCGAGTTCTCCGCGCTGGTGGCGCTGGCGATGTTCCTCGTCTTCTGGATCGCGGCCTCGGGCGTCGCGCATGTGCGCGCCCGCGCCGCGCTCGTGGGCGTGAACCAGCCGCGCAGCTATTGGGGAATGCAGCTCGCGCACCTGGGCCTCGCCGCATTCGTGGTGGGCGTGGCGCTGTCGCGCGGCTACGAGACCGAGAAGGAAGTGCGCATGGCACCGGGCGACACGCTCGCGCTCGGCGCCTACAGCATGAAAATGATCGGCATGCGCGAGGCCGATGGGCCGAACTACCGCGCCACGGTGGCCGAGATCGAGCTTTCCAAAAACGGCACGCTGCTCAAGGTGCTGCGGCCGGAAAAGCGCAAGTACCTCTCCTCCGAGATGCCGATGACCGAGGCGGCGATCGACTCGGGGCTGACGCGCGACGTGTACGTCGCGATCGGCGAGCCGCTCGAGGGAGGCGCCTGGTCGGTGCGCGCGCACGTCAAGCCGTTCGTGGACTGGATCTGGGGCGGCGCGCTCTTGATGGCACTCGGCGGGCTGCTCGCGCTCTCCGACCGGCGCTACCGCATGCGCGCCCGCGCCGCGCAAGGCGCGCTCGCCGCGGAGAAGGCCTGAGATGCGCACCGATCGTAAGAAGCTTTTCTCGCAATGCGCGTAGCGATCGTCGCCGCGTTCTTCGTGCTCATCGTGCTGCTCGCGGTCGGCCTGACGCGCAACCCGCGCGAAGTGCCCTCGCCGCTGGTGGGCAAGCCCGCGCCGGCGTTCGAACTGCCCAAGCTCGCCGATCCCGCGGCGCGTTTCTCGCCAGCCGAGATGAAGGGCAAGGTGTGGTTGCTCAATGTCTGGGCCTCGTGGTGCGTCGCCTGCCGCGACGAGCACCCGGTGCTGGTTGAATTCGCCAAGACCAGGCAGGCGCCGCTGGTGGGCCTCAATTACAAGGACCCGCGCGACGATGCACTCAAGTGGCTGGCGCGCTACGGCGACCCTTACCTGCTCTCGGCTGCCGACACCGCGGGCCGCGTCGGCATCGATTACGGCGTCTACGGAGTGCCAGAAACCTACGTCATCGACAAGGCGGGCGTCATCCGCTTCAAGCAGATCGGCCCGGTGACTCCGGCCATTCTCGCCGGCAAAATCGTGCCGCTCATCCGCGAGCTGGAAAAATGAATCACGTGGCGGTTCTGGCCGCGCTGCTGCTCGCGCTGGCGGCCGCATTCTCCGCCGTAGCGAAGGAGGCGCAGCCGCTCGCGGAAGATGCGCGCACCGAAGCGCGCCTAGCGGCGATCGCCGAGGAGCTGAGGTGCCTGGTATGCCAGAACGAGTCGCTCGCCAGCTCGCGCGCCGACCTGGCGATGGACCTGAAGCGCGAGATCCGCGACCAGATCCGTGCCGGCAGGTCGGATGACGAGATCCGCGAATTCATGGTGCGGCGCTACGGCGACTTCGTGCTCTACCGGCCGCCGCTGAAGGAATCCACGCTGCTGCTCTGGGGCGGGCCGTTCTTCCTGCTCATTGCCGCCGCGGCGGGCGCCGCGCTGTTCGTGCGCCGCCGGCGCCTGCGCGCCCCGGCGACCCTCAGTGCGGAGCAGGAAGCGCGCGCCGACGCGCTGCTGGAAGAAAAGGCGCGCCCGTGACCGGGTTCGTGCTTGCGGCGGTGGCGCTCGCCGCCGTCACCGTGCTGCTGCTGGTCGTGCCCCTGGCGCGCCGCAGAACCTCGGCGCCCGGCGCCAGCCAGGCGGAATCGAGCGTCGCGGTGCTCAAGGACCAGCTCGCGGAATTGGAGCGCGACCTCGCCGCCGGAACCATCGGTCGCGAAACCTTCGAAGCGGCGCAGAAGGAGCTCAAGGCGCGCCTGCTCGACGACGCGGCGCCCGAGGCCGCGCCCGCGGAGCGCGCTGGCCTCGCCTCGCCGCTCGCGCTCGCCATCCTGCTGCCGGCTTGCGCGGTGGGCCTGTACGTATGGTTGGGCAACCCGGCAGGGATCGATCCGCAGCAGCGCCCGGCGGGAATGCCCGATGCGGCGCAGATCGAAGGCATGGTCGAGCGCTTGGCGAAGAAGATGG
The DNA here is from genome assembly GCA_964393745.1 of uncultured Enterobacteriaceae bacterium. GTDB lineage: Bacteria > Pseudomonadota > Gammaproteobacteria > Burkholderiales > SG8-39 > 2-02-FULL-66-14. Next base: position 44,331 of record CAYMVA010000077.1, read on the forward strand.
AAAGCACGCCCGACGACACGCAGGGCTGGCTGATGCTGGCGCGCTCCTACCGCGTGCTCGGCCGCAATGTGGACGCGGCGCGAGCCTACGGCAAGGCCGAGAGCGCGGTGGCGAGCGACCCCAAACTGCTCACGGACTACGCCGAAGCGCTCGCGCTGGTGCACGAAGGCAGCCTCCAGGGCAGGCCGGCCGAGCTGCTCGCTCGCGCGCTGCAGCTCGACCCCAAGCACGCCCCTGCTCGCATGCTGCTCGGCGCGGCGGCTTTCCAGCGCGAGGACTGGGCAGCCGCGATCGGCGAATGGGAGAAGGCCCGCACCCAGTTCGCCGCCGACACCGAAGAGGCGCGCATCCTCGACGACAGCATCGCGCGCGCGCGCGGGTACCGCGACGGGGCGGCGCCGAAGCCGCCGGCGCAGCCGCAAGCGGACGGGAAAGCGAAGTAACGGCGCTGCGGCAGACCTAATGTTCCCGATCGGGAACATTGCCGCCCCTCACAGCCTCGCTTCCTCCTGCGTGAGCGCTGAACCGTCGGGCATCGTGAGACGGAACTGCGTGCGGGAGCGCTCCAGCGCGTTGGTGCGCCTCACGGCCTCGATGAGCGCGTTCACCTCCGCATAGTCGAAAGCAACGGTCCAATGCTGCATGAGCGAGAGGGCGCGGATGAAGCCGGCGGCCTCGTTCTGGCGCGACAACTGGCGCAGGGTGTCCACGTACTCCTCGTGAAACAGCGTCGGAACGATGATGCGCGCCTCGCCCACGCGTGAAAGCTCGGCGTTCATTACAAGCCTCGCGATACGCCCATTGCCGTCCGTGAAGGGATGCACGTCCGTGACGAGGAACGAGAAGTAGATGGCACGCGCCAGCCCTTCGGGGATGCTGCGCGCAAGCGTCGAACCCTCCATGAGGGTGCCCCGCACCAGGTGCGGGTCTGCGAACCAGGTCTCGCCCGCCCGGTTGCGTTCGAGCTTGAACCGACCGGGATTGCTCTCCGGCCGCTGCTCCAGCATCTGCGCGTGGCGCCGCGCGAGCTCCGCCGGAAAATCCGCGCCCAAAGGCGGCACCATATCGCGGCCGGGAGACTGAAGCGCGAGGCGGAACACCCCCAGGATGTCGTGCGAGTCTTTCGGGCGCTGCTCGACGATGCGCCCTTCGAACGCGATGTCGCGCGCTTCTTCGATCGCGAACTCGATGCCTTCCACGTAGTTGGAGAAATACGCTTCAAGAAAGGCGAAGCACGAACGCGCCGGCTCGTCCGCCGCCACCGCCGGGCGGCGCGCAAGGACCGCTGCCCGAAGGTTCGCCGCAAGCATCTCGAAACTCGCCAATCTCTCGGCGTCAACCGGCGTGCCTTTGGCAACGAGCTTGCCCTCTTTCGTCTTGAGAACGCCGTCGGCTTGGGTGGCCAGCAGCGCGCCGATGAGCTGGTCGAGCTTCCTGAACTGCTCGCTGAAGCCCAGCGGTTCCACCAGCGCCCTGGCCTCGTCGCGGATGCGGTTGAGCTCGGCCTCGCCGTTCACGTACAGGATCTTGACGAGCAGCTCTTCGACCGCCTTCGCGCCTGCGGACTTGCCGCGCGCACCGCGTTCTGGAGACAGGTTCTCCAGCAGCTGGCGGGGACGGGACGCGAAATAGAGCTTGCCGTCTCCCAGCGGCATGTCGCCCGGCAGCGGGCCCGGACCTTTGACCAAGACCGCCTGCACGCCGGGCAGGGAGATTTTCCGGTTGAAGTTGGTCGGGTGGCTTAGGTGAACGACGCCCTCCGGCGTGATCCCTCCTGCATGCGCGCTGCGGTACGACACCACCGCGCCGGGAGCCAGGGCGCCGAAGATGCGGAACCAGTTCCGCCGCACCACCGCTTTCTGCGCCTCGGGCTCCTTCTCGCTGAGGTAGACGCCTTCCGCGATACGGGTCAGCTCGCCTTCCTTGGCCCGGCGCTGAATCGCGCGCGCTTCCGCCCCCGATTCGCCGCCTCGGGTGATGAAAACGTCGTCTCGTCGCGTAGCCGCTAGGTTTGCCACCGTCAGCACCTGATTTGTCGCCCGGTTGCTACTTTATATGACAAATAGTCGTTTAAGTGCTAACTATTAAGCTAAATATAGTCCGTGTACCGCTAATTCTGTTTGCCTCGTAGCCGAGTTCCTCCCTTAGATGCTGTTTTATATGAAGAAATTACCCCGGCAGAGCTGAAAGGCTCAGGACCCCAGTTACCCGGCGCTTCCCCCCGCCATTTGAGCGCACCTCGCGTCAGGGCGTAGGATGCCCCGATTGTTCCCGATCGGGAACATTTTGCGGAGCCCTGCCCCATGCCTGCCACGCCTGCCCCGCCGCCGATCGTTGTGCTCACCTCTGCCGCGCAGATCGGTGCCTCAGTCAAAGCCGCGCGCAACCGCTTCGGCTGGAGCCAGCACGCCACCGCCTCGCGCTGCGGTGTCGGCTACCGTTTCTACCGCGAGCTGGAGGAAGGCAAGGCGACCGCGCGCCTCGACAAGGTATTCAAGGTCCTGAAGGGGTTGTCGCTCGCGCTGATGCTCACGCCCGCGGGCTACCGCCCGCCCGGCGTTCGCTAGCCGCCGGAGAACGCGCGGATGAACCAGAAGGTCGCGGCGGCGAGCGGCGCGATGATGGCGAAGAAAATCAGCGGCCGGTTCTCCTCGAAGCGCTTGCCGCGCGTGCGCTCGATGAAATCGAGCAGCCGGTCCGAGACCACGTACAGCCCGACCGCGATGAGGGTGAACCAGACGGCGTCCATGGCGCGAGCGACCCTCTAGCCGCGCGCCAGCTCGGTGCGGCGCGACGAGCGCCACATGGCGCGGAACACCAGCACCAGGAACATCAGCCCGCCGATCACCGCGATCAGGCCGCCCAGCCCCATCAGCCCCATCGCCGCGATCTCCTCCGGGGTCCTGAGCACCTGCGCCGCACCCGCGACCTTGCGCTGCACGCCGTAGCCGCCCGACCACACCAGCCCCAGCACGTGCAGCAGCTGCCCATCCGCAAAGATCCATAGTTGGCGCGCGGCGAGCTTGCCGCGCACCTCGCCGTAGCCGAGCTTCGGCAGCAGGTGGTAGGCGAGCCCCATGAAGGCGAGCGTCACCCCTACGATCGAGCCGTGGTAGTGCGCCGGGATCTTCACGTTCGAGCCCTGGATCAGCGCCCCGATCACGCCGCCCACGCCGAAAAGGACAAGCGAAGCGAGCAGCGCGGCGCGCAACGCCGACTCGCGCTCGCCCGCGAGCGGCGCACGTGCGAGACCAAGCAGCGCAGCGAGCATAAACGGCAGGATCGCGAGCCCGCCGCCGAAGCGCATCAGCCAGGTGTGCCAGCGGTGGTGCTCCACGGTGCCGACGTCGTAGGCGAGGTAAATCACCGGCGTCAGGAACACCGACGCCAGGCCGATGCCGAAAAGCAGCGTCGCCATCCGTGCGGAGAGCGGCACCGGCGCGCGCGCCGCCTCGCCCAGCCACAGCCAGGCGACGAACATGAGCAGCGTCCAGGTGAACTGCAGCACGTGGCCGCCGCCCCAGAAGAGCGCTTCGTAGTAGGCCTTGGCGTCAAGCGCGCCCGGCACCTCCAGGTACGACCAGCCGAAGGCGATCAACGCCACCGCCGCGGAGACGAGCGAGGTGTTCAGTCCGAAGCGCAGCGCGCCGTCGCCGCCGAGCGCGATGCCGACTCGCGGCACCGTCAGCATGCCGCGCAGCACCGCGAGCGCCAGGCCGGCGGCGAACACGAGCAGCCCGGCGAGGAACACCGGCTGGTCGAGCACCGGAATGTAATTCGCCATGATCGGCCGGCCCGCACCCGCGAACGGCGCCACCGACATGAGCACGGCGCCGGCAATTGCGGCCCCGAGCGCCGCCCAGCCGAGCGCGCCGAGGCGCGGCGTGCTGTTCAGGCTCCAGAGCATGCCGCCGAAGGCGGCGAACCAGACCAGCACCGACAGGTCCACGTGCACCACCAGCGCGACGCGGAAGAAATCCTCAGCCGGAAACCAGTCGTTGGTCCACGGCATGCGCGACAGCACCAGCAGCACCGAAAACACGCCCGAGACGGCGAGCGAGACGAGCGCCAGCCAGAACCAGCCCGAGGCGAGGCGCAGGCGCGCATCCGAAGGCAGCGGCAGCGCGTAGACGGTCGGGGCGGAGGCGCTAGGCATGCGCCACCCTCCGTACGCCGTCGTTCCCGCGAAAGGCCTGTCCCCGACTCGATCGGGGGCGGGAATCCACGGCGATCGACGAGCTGCTGGGCCCCCGCTTTCGCGGGGGTGACTTGTTTAGGCATTCACTAGGCACGCGCGAGCCTCCGCTTTGGCGGCTGCGCCTGCCGCGCCGCCGTGCCGGCGAGTGTGCTGCGGAATTCCTTCACTGCCTCAGCAAGCGCCTTCTCCTCGCCGCGAGCGAGCCACGCATAGCCGAGCCGCTCGCGCGGCACGTTGGCGCGCAAGTGCGGCTCGCGCTCGCCGCGCAGGCGGGCGAGCGTCAACTCGACGCCGAGGCGATAGGCGCACTCACCTTCGCGGCAGCCGGCGAGCAGCACGCCGTCGGCGCCGTTGCGGAGCGCGTACTCGACGAACGAGGGCGGCAGCATGCCGATGCAGGGTAACCCAAGCGCCGCGGTGCGTGCATCGGCCAGCCCCGCCGCCTGCACCGCCTCATCGCAACTGAACACCACCACCCTGCCCGCGCCCTCGATGCGCGCGAGCGCGGATTCGAGCTGCCCGCGCAGCGTATTCACCGTGAACTGCGGCAGGTCGATTCCGGAGGCGATCGTCGCCGCGGTGCGGAACGGCGTCGACGAAGGGCAGGCGCCGGCGCAGATGCCGCATCCGGCGCACTGCTCCGGGTACACCTGCACCTGCCTGCCGTTGCGGTTCGCCGCCGGCACCAGGATCACGGCGGCGAACGGGCAGTCGGCGACACAGCGGCCGCAACCGTTGCAATTCGCGAGATCGACCACGGCTGCAGGCGGCGCCGGCTGTCGCGCCAGCCACGGCAGCACCGTGAGTGCGAGGGTGGCGCCGCCCGCGAGCAGCCACAGGATCTGCGGCGATGTCGCGTACATCAGCGGGTGCGCGAACAGCACGAACCAGTCCAGGTCGAGCGCGCGCGGCAAGTTCGAAGGATCGGCCGGCGCGTGCGACTGCGCGGGCAGCAGCACCGCGAGCGCGGCGAGCATCACGATCGTTCCCCAGGCGAGCCGCGCCGGCGGCAGGTTCTTCGGGAAGCCGAGGCGCCTGACGTGCACCCACATGCCGGCGAGCAGCGCGAGCGGCAGCCCGATATGCAGGAACACGAACAGCGAGAACAGCCGGTCGTCCACGCTCTCGCGCGTGAGGAAGTTGCGCACCATCGGCTCGGCGAGCAGCCCGAGCGCATCGAACCACTCGGCGGTGGCGGTGGCCGAGAAAAGCGCGCGCGCATCCCAGATCAGCCAGTAGCCGATGACACCTGAAGCGAGCAGCAGCCAGATGAGCGGCACCCCCGAGATCCAGGAGAAAGCGCGGTAGTGGCGGAAGTGGCCGTCTGCGATTTCCTTCACCAGGTGCAGCGCGGTCACCGCGACGAAGCCGTCCGCGGCGTAGCGGTGCACGCTCCTCAGGAACCCGCCCAGCCACCACTCCTCGCGCGTCAGATAATCGATCGAGCGGTAGGCGCCGGCGACGCTGGTGTCGAAGCGGATGTAGAGATAGATGCCGGTCGCCGCCAGCACCCAGAAGAAAAGAAATCCCAGTGCGCCAAGGTTGCGCCAGGGATTGGCCTGCGCACCGAATGCGCGGTCGAAGAAGCGCTCGGTCGCGGCGAGCATGGCTAGGTCGGTCAACCGCGGATCAGGAATCCGCCCTGCGGCGCGGCGAAGTCGATCACCACGCTCGCGCCCGGCGCCAGCTCGAGCGTCGCCTCGTGCACGTAATTGAAATCCGCGCCCGGGCGGTCCTTGAGGCGCGCCACGATGCGGTGCTTGCCGGCGGGCACGTTCATGCGGTGATAGACCGCCGCGGCGCCGTCTTTCGCCAGTCCCGCCGGCTGCGCTTCGCGCCGGTAGACCAGCGCGCCATCCAGCTCCAGCTCCACCAGCAGCGGCGAGCGCTCGCGTGGGCAGTCGAGCGCGGCGCGCATGTTGGGCGCGAGCTTGGCCAGCTCCTCGGGCGTGCGCTCGCGGCAAGGCTCCTTGCGCTCGGCGGCGTGCACGATCGACAGCCGCAGCAGCGCCGCGCCCTCGGGCACGACGGTGAACTTCGGATTGGTCGCGAAATAGCCGATCAGCACCATCAGCGGCACGTAGAGCGCCAGCTGGAATACGATCCGCAGCACTTGCTTCAAGATGTTCCTCCTAACTTCGCGAGCTCGACCGCTTCGGTGCGGATCTTGGGAGCGAGGCGGAAAGCGTCCGAGAAGCAGTCATCCTGCTTCAGGCCATGCTCCTGGAATGCCGGATAGGCGGCCTCTACCATGCCGACCGAGCCGCAGGCATAGACCTGGTAGCTGGACAGGTCTGGAAAGTCCTCGAGGATCGCCTGGTGGACCAGCCCGGTGCGCCCGCTCCACTGGTCCTCGGGGTCGGGCTCGGAAAGCACCGGCACGAAGCGGAACTCGTGGTGCTCGCGCTGCCACTGCCGCGGCAGCTCGGGCAGGTACAGGTCGCGCAGCTTGCGCACGCCCCAATAAAGGATCATGCGGCGCTTGAGCCCGCGCGCGATCGCGTACTCGACCATGCTCTTCACCGGCGCGAAGCCGGTCGAGCCGGCGACGAAGATGATCGGCTTCTCCGAATCTTCGCGCAGGAAGAACGAGCCCAGCGGCCCTTCGAAGCGCACCGCGTCGCCTGGCTGCATGCGCTCGAACACGTGCGTGGTGTAGCGCCCGCCGGGGATGCGCCGGATCTGCAGCTCGATGCGCTCGCTCACCTGCGGCGCGGTGGCGAACGAAAAGCTGCGCCTGGCGCCGTCCTCGAGCACGATGTTGATGTACTGCCCGGCGTAGAAATCGATGCGCCGGCCGCCGTCGAGCTTGAGGATCACGCGCATCACGTCGTGCGACAGCTTCTCCATGCGCTCGACCGTGGCGCCCCAGCTGCGCACCGGGATCTGTCCCGGCGTCACCAGCGGCTGGTACTCGATCTCGATGTCGCCGAGCGGCGTGGCGCAGCACAGCAGCACCTTGCCTTGCGCACGCTCGGCCTCGGAGAGCTGCGCCACCTGGTAGGCACCTGGATCGACCTTGCCGTAGGCGAGCGTCGCTTTGCACTTGCCGCAGCCGCCGCTGCGGCAGTCGTAGGGGAACGGCACGCCCTGGCGCAGTCCCGCGTCGAGCACGGTTTCGCCTTCGCGCACGCCGAGGATGCGGTTATCGGGCCGCACCAGCATGTGATAGCCCTCCACCGGGCCGGCGCGGCGCCTGGGCGGGAACCACGGCAGCAGCACGAACAGCGCGCTGGAGGCGCCGATCAGGGCCCACACCTGTCCCGGGGTCCACTGGTAGAGCAGCGCGTACACCGGCAGGTAGAACCAGTCGAACTCGATAGTGGTGATTGCCTTGGAGAGGTCGGCCTCGCCCTGGCTGAGTGCGGGCCTGGCAAGCGACAGCACCACCAGCGCGGCGATCAGCGTGAGCGCGATCGGCAGCGGCGGCGCGGTGCGCGCCTGCGGCACGCGGTGCGTGTGCACCCACAGCACCCCCAGCACCGCGAGCGGCACACCGATGTGGACGAAAGAGAACAGCGAGAACAGCCGGTCGTTCACCGCCTCGGGAAAGATGAAGTTGCGGATCAGCGTGCCGTTGAAGAACGGCAGCCAGTCGAACCACTCGGCGGTGGCGATGGTGACGAACTGCGCGGTGCGGTCCCAGGGCAGCATGTAGCCGTTGATGCCGGCGGTGTACACCAGCCACAGCAGCGCCACGCCGCTGAGCCACGAGAACCAGTGAAAGCCCCGGTAGCGGTCGAAGGTCCAGTGGCGCGCGAGATGCAGCAGCATCGTGAGCACCACTCCGTCGGAGGCATAGCGGTGAATGCTGCGCAGCACACCCCCGGCGTAGCGCTGGCCGTGCGTCAGGTACTCGACCGACGCATAGGCGTCGGTGACGCTGGTCTTGAAGAAAACGTACAGGTACAGGCCGCTCGCCACCACCAGCCACATCAGGAAGTAGGAAATCGCGCCCAGGTAGTACAGCGGGTTCAGGCGGTCGCCGAAGGCGAGGTTGAACAGCGCCTCCACGCGCAGGAAAAACCACTGTCCAAACAAGTGAATACGATGGATCACCTGCGCATCCTAAAAGGCGCGCAGGCCGCAGGCTTGATATGTGTCAACTCGCGGGCCGCGCGCGCCGGCGGCGGCGCCACTCGATGATCAGGCTGGGAATGCCGATGAGGAAAATGCTCGCGCCGACCAGAAGCTCGATCACCACCACGTAATTGACGCGGTACCTTCCGGCGGCCGGATCGTAGATGGTGCACAACAGCTTCACCTGTTCGATGAACGCCGCGATGTCGCCCGCCGGGCGCGGTGCGTTCGCCACCAGTTCGAGCAGCGCGCCGGTGAATTGCGGCGCGGCGAACGAGTCGCCGTACAGCTGCCGGTAGATGCGGCCGCCTGCGTCCACGATGCTCGCCTGCAAAAGGTGATCGAAGCCGGCACTGGTGGGCTCGTAGGCGAAACCGAAATCGGCAAGCAGTTGCGGCAACTGCCCGGCGTCGGGCGTGAGGAACAGCCAGTCGCGCGAGGAGATGCCTGCCTGGCGCGCGAACTGCTTCATCGCCTGCGGCGTATCGAACGGCAGATTGAAGCCGACGGTGGCGAGGCGGAACTTGCTCGGCCCGAGGGCGCGCTCGGCTTCCGCCGCCGCGAGCGAGAGCGCCTTGGTGGTGGTCGGGCAGACCTGGTAGCAACCTGTGTAGACGAAGCTCACCACCAGTGGCTTGCCGCGCAATTCCGAGAGCCGCACTTCGCGGCCCTCGCTGTCGCGGAACAGGTGCTCGGCGGGCGCGCGCCCGATCGCTGCCTGGCTCCCGCGCAGCGCGGCTTTTTCATCGAGCGCGGCGCCGGCCGCGGCCGATGCGGCGGCGAGCGCGAGGAAAATCGGGGTCAGAGCCCGATTTCGCAGGGACCGGGAGCAGCTCATCTTCCCGAAATCGGGCTCTGACCCCGATTTTCCCTAGCGAAGAGCGACGTCAAGGATCGCTCCCAGCAATACCGCGCACAGCTGCACCAGCGATGCGCGGAAGCAGGCACGAGCGGTCTCGCGGGCCGGACGCTCAAGGAGGGATCGGCACTTGAGGAGGAACCAGGCCCCGCCGAAGAGCGCGGCCGCGAGATAGATCCAGCCGAGCCCGAAGGCGGCCGGGACGAGCGAGGCGCCGACCAGCAGCGCGGCGCCCACGAAAATGGCGCGCGCTGCGCGCGCCTCACCCACTACCACCGGGAGCATCGGCACACCCGCTGCCGAGTAATCGTCCTGGTGGGCGATGGCGAGGCTCCAGAAATGCGGCGGCGTCCAAAGGAAAAGCACCACCGCGAGCGCGATCGCCTCGGGCCCCGGCGCGGGCGACACTGCCGCCGCTCCTGCGAGCACGGCGAAGCTTCCCGCCAGGCCGCCGACCACGATGTTCCACCAGGTGCGGCGCTTGAGCCACACGGTGTAGACCACGCCGTAAGTGAAGGCGCCGAGAAACACGTACAGCGCGGCGAGCGCGTTGGTCGCCATGGTTGCCGCAACCACCGACAGCGCGGTCATGGCGCCGATCAGCCACAGCCACGCCGGATGATGCGGCAGCGCGCCGGTGACGAACGGCCGGTTGCGGGTGCGCGCCATGCGCATGTCGAGATCGCGCTCTACATATTGGTTGAACGCGCCCGCGGCAGCCGATGCGACCAGCACCGCGAGCACCAGCACCGTCACCTGCCAGGCGCCGAGCGCAGCGCCGCGCTCGACGGCAAACCCCGCCAGGGCCGCGACTGCGATCGCGACCCCGATGCGGAGCTTGAACAGATTGAGCACGTTCCTCAACACGCGCTATCCCTTTTGTCCCTGCGCGCGATGAACGGCGCTTAGCGTCCGTTCCATCGCGCGCGGGTTGGCCCGCGTCTCACGTCCGGCCCAACCCTATTTCAGCGGCCAGACGTTGGACAGGTACTTCCAGTTGACGAAGTAGTACAGCACGAACGAGGTCAGGAACACCAGCGCCAGCACGAAGGTTCCGGGCGCGACCATGCCGCCGGCGCCGATGTTCCCATGGTGCGACGTGATCGCCGCCGCCACGGGTTGCGCCGCGGGGGCGATGCCTTCCCTGGCCGCCACGCGCTTGAACTCCGGCGTCTGGATGCGCTTGCCGAGGAACACCGAGTAGACGGTGATCAACAGGTACATGGCGCCGCCGAGCAGCGCGCCCAGGCCGCACAGGCCCATCAGCGTCAGCATCAGCCACACAGTGCCGGGGAACTCGTAGGCGAACGGGTTGCCGGCGAAGCTGATGTCCCAGTGCCGGCGCGGCGCCCCCAGCGTCCCCGCTCCCATCATGAACAGCGACAGCCCCGCCATGCTGAGCCCGAAGATGTACGCCTGCCAGGTCGCCATGTTGCCGAAAGCGACCTCGCGGCGGAACAGCACCGGGATCAGGAAGTAAGTCAAGCCCATGAAGGCGAGCGTGGTGCCGGTCGCCACGGTGGCGTGGAAGTGCCCCGGCACGTAGAGCGTGTTGTGGATGATGAGGTTCAACTGCTCGGTGCCCATCATCACGCCGGAGATGCCGCCGAGGAAACCGAACACGATCAGCGAGATGAAGATGGCGACGAAGGGCGCGTTGCCCCAGGGGGCCTTGCGCAGCCACTCGAACAGGCCGTTGTTGTAGCCCTTGAGGCGCTGCGCCACTTCGATCGAGCCCGGCACCGTGAGGCCGTGCACCATCGAGGCTAGCACCGCCAGGTACATCGCGTAGCTAGTGTTGAAGATCTTCCAGTTCGAGGTCAGGCCCGGGTCGGCGAGCAGGTGGTGCGCGCTCGCCAGCTGCAGGAACAGGATGTAGAGCAGGAACGCGGTGCGGCTCACCTTTTCGCTCAGCGGCTTGGCGCCGAACACGATCGCGGCGCCGGCATACCAGACCGCGACGTGCGCGGAGACGTTGATCTGCTGCGAGGAGTGGCCAAACGCCCACCAGATGGTGCGGTACATGAGCGAGTCGATGTGCTCAACCAGCCCCACCGACCAGAGGAAGGTCGGGATCAGGATGATCGCGCCCGAGGCGATGGTGAACACCGCGATGATGGACGCCGTGAGTGCGCCGAAGGTGACCAGCGGGATCGACCCCCGATAGGTGCGCTCGGCCTTTGCCACCACCAGCGTGCCGAGGAAGACGAAGCAGCCTATCAGCGCGCCGACCGCGAACAGGATCAGCCCGAGGTAGAAGGTCGGATGCGCCCCCATCGGCGCGTAGGCAGTGAACATCACGCTCGAATCGCCGCGCAGCACCGAGTAGTTGTTGAGCAGAGCGCCGGCGAGCATCAACCAGAATCCGGCCCAGGCCATGTTCGGCGTCGCCAACCGGCTGCGCAGCAGCGTCGAGCTGCAGAAGTACAGCACCGCCATTTCGAAGAAGATGATCCAGAAGACGAGCATGTTGACGCCATGCGCGGTGAGCACCTGGTAGAAGCGGTCCGCCGGGAGCCAATGGACCCACTGCCAGCGCGTCAGCACCACGCCGATGGCGAGCAGGCCGCCCACCAGCAGGAAGACGACTGCGGCGACCGCGTTCCAGATCATCAGTTTCTCGGCCGGTTCGTGGAACATCAGGCCGGTGCTCGGGCAGGTGCGGAAGTTTCTGTTGGTTGACATGCCTGCTCCCTTACTGAACGTCTTATTTCACGTAAATGCGGCTGATCATGGTGTGGTGGTTCACGCCGCAGTATTCATTGCAGATGATCGAGAAGTTGCCCTTCCGCGTCGGTGTCATCGTCACCTTGTGGTCGTAGCCGGGGTGCACCA
>CAYMVA010000078.1:0-4044 GCA_964393745.1 uncultured Enterobacteriaceae bacterium
CCAGCCCAGCGCCGCCAGCAGCTCGGTGATGCCGTCGGCGAGGATGGTGAGCACCGCGGCGCCGAGGATCGGCCCGAACAGCGTGCCGATGCCGCCGATGATCGGCCCGAGGATGATCTCGATCGAGCGGCTGATGTGGAATATCTGCTCCGGGAACAAGTTGTTGTAATAAAAGGCGAAAAATACGCCGGAGACCGCGGTCATCGCCGAGCTGATCGCCACCGCCAGCATCTTCCAGCGGAAGGTGTTGATGCCGAGCGCCTGCGCCGCTTCCTCGTTCTCGCGGATCGCCTGCCAGTAGTAGCCGGCGCGGCTGCGCAGCAGCCAGGCGCAGAGCGCGAACGCCCCGGCGACGAGGGCGAGCATGGCGTAGTAGTACATCGCCGGCGGGCCGCGGAAGTTGGCGATGTCGATCTGGTCGCGCTGCGCCACCTTGAGGAACAATCCGCCGGGGCCGCCGAGCCACTGGATATGGTCGAAGCCGATGCGCGTGAACTCGGCGAAGGCGATCGTCAGCAGCGCGAAATAAACGCCCGAGATGCCGAAGCGGAAGGCGAGGAAGCCGATGATGCAGCCGAACGCGACGCACAGCGCGATCGCCAGCCACACGCCCGCCCAGGGCCCGATGCCGAAATGGAAAAACAGTCCCGCTGCGGCGTACCCACCGACCCCTACGTAGAGCGAATGCCCGAGCGAGAGCTGGCCGGCGAATCCCATCATCACGTTCCAGGCCTGTCCGGCGTAAGCGAAGAACAGGATCAGTGTCGCGACGGAGAGGAAATAATTGTTGGCGAAGGCCGGCAGCGCAAGTAGCACGAGCGCAAGCAACGCGAGCAGGATGGCGGCGCGCCGGTTGAGATTCATTGCCTGCGCCCGAGAAGCCCCTGCGGGCGGAACAGCAGCACCAGGATCAGCAGCGCGAAGCTGAACATGCTCTTCGCCGAAGGCGCGATGAACAGACCGGCGAGCGCTTCCGAAACGCCGATCAGCACGCCGCCGAGCAACGCGCCCGGCATCGAGCCCAGGCCGCCCACGATGACGATGACGAACGCGAGCAGGGTGTAGCCCGGGCCAAGCACCGGCGTCACGTCCACCAGCAGCACCATCATGCAGCCGGCGACCGCGACGCAGGCAGAGCCCAGGCCGAAGGTGAGCGCGTAGTAGCGCTTGACGTTCAGGCCCACCACCTTGGCGCCGAGCCAGTTGTCGGCGCAGGCGCGAATCGCCTTGCCGGTGAGCGAGAAGCGGAACCAGGCGAACAGCGCCGCCGCAGCCGCGCAGGCGACCAGCGCCGCGTACAGCTTGCCGCGATCGATGAGCAGCGGCCCGGCTTCGATCGAATCGAGCAGGTAATCGAGCTGCACGCTGCGCGCGTCCGGGCCGAAGGCGATCAGCAGCGCGTTCACCATGATGATCGCCACCGCCACCAGCAGCATGAACTGCGAGTGCTCCGGCCGCGTGATGAACGGATTGATCAGCCCGGCCTGCAGCGCGTAGCCAAGCACGAAGAACGCGGCGGCGACCGGCAGCACGGCAAGGAACGGGTCGAGCTTGAACGCCGCGAACAGCACCGCCGCGGCATACATGGCGATGGTCATCATCTCGCCGTGGGCGAAGTTGACCACCCGAACGACGCCGAAGATCACCGACAGGCCGAGTGCCATCAGGCCGTAGACCAGGCCCGTCAGCACGCCCGCGATCACCAGGTTGACGACGTTGACCGTATCCATGGGGGCGAGAAAAAAAGGGCCGGCAATGCCGGCCCTCTAGGGTTGCGCGGCGGGCGTCAGGCGCGCTTGTAGTCCGGCGCCGGGAACACCGGCTTCGCCGTGGCGGCCTCGACCGGCAGCACCACCGTCGGCAGCAGGTTGATGTTCTGTACGCAGGCCGAGCCGATGCCCTCGACCTGGCCCTTGGCGTTGAACTTGATCGGGCCGCCGAGCATCATCTTGCTGGTGATGTTGGTCTGGCGAATCGCCTCCGCGAGCGTCTTCGGGTCGGTAGAGCGTGCGCGCTTGAAGGAATCGGCGGCGATCAGGAGAGCCTCGAAGGTAAAGCCGGCGTTCAGGCCGTGGAACACCAGCTTGTCCTTCGGGTTCTGCTTCAGGAACGCTCTTTCGACCACCTTGGTGAGCTCGGCGCGCGGGTTGTACCAGGGCACGTTGGAAATGCAATGCTCGGAGAGCTTGCCCAGCGCCTTGTAGAACTGCTCCTCGTACATGCCGGGCGAGCCGGGGCTGACCACCCCCATCGGGTACCAGCGCTGCTTGACCATCTCGCGGCGCAGGATGATGGAGTCGTTCAGGCGGCATACCAGCAGCAGGAAATCGGCGTTGGTCGACTTCGCCTTGCTGACCTCCACCGTAAGGTCTTTGGCCGCCGGGTCGTAGGAGATGGTGTCCACGATCTTGAACGGCAGCTGCGTCTGGCGCGGCATGACTGCGCCGATGCCCTTGGCCATCGCCTGGCCGAAAGTGTCGTTGACGTGCATGAACACCGCGGTGCGCGGCACTGTGTTGGTGGCCTGGAACATGTCGCCGATCAGGCGCAGGCCGTTGCCCACGATGTCGGGCGCGGTCTGGAAATTGCGGAACACGAACTTGTAGCCCTGCTCGGTGATCTGCGGCGCGGCGGCGATGTTGATCACGAACGGCACGCCGCGCTGCTCGGCCACCTGTGCGATGGCGGCGGCGGCGCCGGAGTCGAACGGCCCGACCAGCACGTTTGCGCCTTCCTGGATCAGGCGCTCGGCGCGGGTGCGCGCGGTGTCTACGTTGGTCTCGGTATCGGCGTTCATCAACTCGATGTCCACGCCGAGCATCTCCTTGATCACGCCCGGTGCGAGGTCGGCGCCTTTCTGGCACGACTGGCCGATGAAGCCCTGGAAGCCCGAGCGGGGCAGCAGCACTCCGACCTTGAGCTTCTGCGCCTGCGCGCGCACGATGCCGAAAGGCGCAAGTGCGGTGGCGGCGCCTGCGGCTGCGATGGTCTTGCTGAACTGCCTGCGATTCATTCCCATCTGGATCTCCCCCAAGCTGCGTATCGAACGATGCGGGAAATTATACTTGCGGCGTGCTCGGAGAGGAGGCAAAGATGAACCAGGCGGCCAGTGCGGCGCCCGTGCGCAAGGTGCCGCTCGGGCCGGCCGACGTCGCGGTCGTGCGGCGCGACGACGGCGCGGTGTTCCTGCGCTCGCCGCACGTACTCGGGCTGTACCCCGGGAACATCACCGAACGCCTGGTGCGCTGGGCGCGTGAGGCACCCGAGCGCATGCTCGCCGCGCAACGCGACCCTGCGGGCGGTTGGCGCAGCGTCACCTTCGGCGACGGCTACGCACGGGTGCGGCGGATAAGCCAGGCGTTGCTCGAGCGCGGGCTGTCCGCTGAGCGGCCGGTCGCGATCCTGTCCGAGAACAGCATCGAGCACCTGCTTCTGCTGCTCGCCGCGATGCACGCAGGAATCCCCTGCGCTCCGGTGTCGCCAGCCTATTCGCTGCTTTCTACCGATTTCGCCAAGCTGCGCCACGTCATCGGGCTCGCGACTCCCGGTCTCGTCTATGCTGCGGACGAGGGGCGATTCGGCAAAGCAATCGCCGCCGCGGTTCCGCGGACGACCGAAGTCCTATTTGGCGGCGATTTCGCGCAGCTCGAGCAAAGCGCACCGGATGCACGCGTGGAGGAGGCGCACGCGAAAACCGGGCCCGACACCATCGCGAAGTTCCTTTTCACCTCTGGCTCCACCGGGCAGCCCAAGGCAGTGATCAACACCCAGCGCATGCTGTGCGCCAATCAGCAGATGCTGGCGCAGGCGCTGCCGTACCTCGCCGAGGTGCCGCCGGTGCTAGTCGACTGGCTGCCTTGGCACCACACCGCGGGCGGCAACCACAACATCGGCATCGTGCTTTACCACGGCGGCACGCTCTACATCGACGAGGGCAGGCCGCTGCCTGGCCTGATCGAAAAGACCGTGCGCAATTTGCGCGAAATCGGTCCTACCATTTACTTCAACGTGCCGCGCGGCTACGAGGCGCTGCTGCCGCACCTG
>CAYMVA010000079.1:0-6240 GCA_964393745.1 uncultured Enterobacteriaceae bacterium
GGCATGAACGAGCTCGCCGCCGCAGTGCTCGCCGCCGGGGAACTGGTGTGCGAGTTCCATGACGGCTACCGCAGGAACCTGGTCGCCGAGCTGATGGGCGATGCGCCGCGCACCGAATTGATGCTGTTCTACGAAGCGCTCAAGCCGGATTCGGCGGAAGTGCTCTCTACGCGCAAGCCCGGGCGCAACCCGGTGAGCGTGCGCATGACCGAGCGCGCGGTGCACTTGGTGCAGCTCGATGGGCCGAGCGCTCGCGTCACCACCATCACGGGCTGCAGCGAGTGGAAGCTGAAGCGCGGCGCAGAGCATTGCATGCGCTTCGAGGCGCGCCACGCCTGGCACTTCAACGTGCGCGCGTCCGGCAACCCGGACGCCGTCTACGCGCGCCTGCCGAGCGGCGCCTCGAGCGGCACCTGCGAACCCTGGTCGCTGGATTAGCCGGCGCGTCTCCGTGCGGCACGAAGGGGACCCCTTTGCGGCGGCACCGGGCGGCGCGTCTAGCACAGCGACCGCAGCGAGCCGAAGTGTAAAGCCAGACTTTACACTTTGTCCCGCTGCACCCCGCTAGCGGCGGGATCGACCAGCGCGGATGATTGCTGCTGACAGGTGGCGGCGTTCGACCCGAAGCGATCATTCGGCAGGTAGACTTGCTCGCCATTTTCTCCAGGAGCCGTAGCGTGACCAACCGCGCCCATGTCCTGCTCTGGACTGACTCGTCCGCCGCCTATCTCGACGCGATCAAGGCCGCCGGCTTAGCCGCCCGCGTTGTGGTCGATACCTTGCCCCGCAAGGAGAAGCCCTCTGCCGACCAGATGGCCCGGACCGAGGCGCTGATGGCCTACGTCGTACCGCCGGGCCTGCTGCCGGCGATGCCGAAACTCCGCTGGGCGCAGGCAATGACTGCCGGCGTCGAGGGCTGGATCGCTTTGCCCGACCTGCCGGCAAATCTGACGCTCACCTGCGCCCGTGGCACCCACCAGGAATCGATGCCGGAGAACATCATCGGCGCGCTGCTCTATGTAGCCAAACCCTACGCCGCAGCGGCCGAGAACCAGAAGCGTGGCAAGTGGGTCCATAGCGTCGCGCAGCCGCTGACCGGCAAGACCCTCGGCATCCTCGGACTCGGCGCGATCGGCCAGGAAATCGCCCGTATCGCCGCCGCTCTAGGCATGCGCGTGATCGGCACGCGCCGCCGGCCGGAACCGATGGCCAATGTCGCCAAGGTTATGTCCGCCGATCGCACGCCCGAGGTGTTGGCCGAATCCGACTTCCTGCTGCTGCTGTTGCCGGCGACGCCCGAAACCGACAACTTCATCAACGCCGAGCGCCTGGGGATGATGAAACCCAGCGCCTGGCTGCTGAACTTCGGCCGCGGCCATCTCATCAACGACGACGACCTGATCGCCGCTGTGAAGGCAAGGAAGATCGCCGGCGCCATGCTCGATGTGTTCCGGCAGGAGCCGCTGCCCGCCGATCACCCGTTCTGGACCACAGAGGGGATCATCGTGCTGCCCCACATCGGCGGCCCGCACCCGCAGCGCGACAGCTTCGTCGCGCGCTTGTTCGTCGACAATTTGGGCCGCTTCCTGGACGGCAAGCCGCTCAAGGAGGTGGTGGACCGCAAAGCGGGATATTGATACGGCCGAGCTGGCGCTCCGCGATATAGTGCGTCGCTCAAAAAAATTGCAAAAGGATGATCCTCATGCTCGCCGCACAAGTAAACGCATTTGGCCGACCTGAAACGGCGGTCGAGATCGTAGAGCTGGCCGACCCGGGTGAGCCCGGCGCGGACGAAGTGACTATAGACGCCGAGTTTGTGCCGATTAACCCCGCCGACGTCCTGAACCTCGAAGGGAAGTACGGCGCAGTGCCACCCAAACTGCCGATGATCCCGGGCGGGGAAGGCGTGGGGCGAATCGCCAAGACCGGATCGGCCGTCCGTCACGTGAAGCCAGGCGACAGGGTATTGCTGCCCGGCCCAGGATGCTGGCGCGAGCGCATCAAGGCGCCCGGCAAGGTCGTGTTCGCGCTGCCGGGAGACGCAGACCCGAAACAGCTCGCGATGCTACGGGTGAATCCGCCGACTGCGTACCTGATGCTGCATCAGATCGTCGCGCCAAAACCCGGTCAGTGGGTCATCCAGAACGCCGCAAACTCGGGCGTCGGGCATTGCCTGATCCGGCTCGCGCGGCTCGCGGGGCTCAAGACCGTCAATGTCGTGCGCCGGGAAGAGCTCGTGGCGCCACTGCGCGCGTTCGGCGGCGACATCGTGCTGACCGACGGTCCCGATCTCGACGCACGAGTGCGTGCCGCGATCGGCGAGGCCGCCCTGCCACTGGCAATCGACGCCGTGGCTGGCTCGGGCACACAGCGCCTCGCTCGTTGCGTGAGCGACGGCGGGACCGTGGTCAACTACGGCATGCTGAGCGGCGAGCCGTGCATCGTCGACGTCCGGGAAACGGTGTTTCGCGACGTCAGGCTTCAAGGCTTCTGGCTGCGCAAGTGGTTCGGCGACACTCCGCCCGCGCAGATCGCGGCCCTGTATCGCGAACTCACGTCCAAGGTGGCTGACGGCACCCTCGTGGTGGAGGTAGAAGCCGTCTACCCGATCCGCAAGATCAAAGAGGCGGTTGCGCACGCTGCACGCAACGGCCGTTCCGGCAAGATCCTGGTCTCCTTCGCGAGGGAATAACTGCTTCGGGCTGAGCAGCGGGAGGATGGGCAATTCGTGGGACGCTGTAGGGCCAGGAGCCGATAGATTTGCCTATCCGTCAGGTGTAATCTAGCCTCGCCAACCCCGGACAGAGGAGAAATGTATGAGGACCCGAAACCTTGTAGCCACGATGGCCGCGTTGACCCTTGCGGGCTGCGCGACGACCGGCACAGAGATGGCCGGTGGCTCGAAGGAGATGAAACTCGCCTTCGACTTCACCGACGCCAACCCCGCTGTGCTCTTGAAAAAGCTGGACAACGTGGACGTCACCCGCCAGCAACTGATCGAGAGCGGCGTCACGCCCAAGATCGTGATGACCTTCCGCGGCAACGCCTCGTTTTTCACGCAGACCAACCTCTCGGCAGTGAAGGAGACCGAACGGGCCGACGCGCTGAAGGTCGCTGCGAAGCTGCGGGAAATGAAGAAAGCCCCTGGCGTCCAGGGACTCGAGCAGTGCAACCTCCCGCTCGCGGACCGCAAGCTCAAGCCCGCGGACCTGATGCAGGAAGTGAAGCTCGTGCCCAATGGCTGGATCGCGCTCGGCACCTATCAGCAGCAGGGGTACGCCTACATCGCTCCCTGAGGGAGCAACAGACTGTAGCCGAGGGAACCTTGCGCGCCGACCGGGTGATCGAATAACGAGTCTGCGAACGACCGCTTCCGACCCAAAGCCGACATTCAAACCGGGACCGGGGATCGGGAGAATGGACAAATCGTACGGCGCAGTGCAGCGAGGGACGGATAGATTTTCCTATCCGTCACTTGCGCGGACAGATCCCGATCAAACCCGCCGCGGCAGCAGCGAATAGGAAGGCCGCTTCATGCCTTCGGCATTTTTCGCCGTTGCAGCCACGGCCGTATCGGCAGGAAGAGGCGATAGACGCCCTCGAGAAGCACCGAGAACGGCCAGCGTTGGCATTGGCGGCCGATCCACGCAAACCCCGGCAGCGCCGCCCACAGGTCGGCGAACGCCCGGCCACCGCTCGCAATCCTGCCGTCCGCGTGCAGGACATGGAATCTCCGCAGAACAACTTCGCGACGCAAGCCCGGGGCGACCTCGGTGTCCGTAGACTGGCTGGCGTCTATCCACTGAATGTCCTCGGCGCCCCGCGAGCGGCGATAGAGGGCGATTTCGTTCGAACAAAGCGGGCAGGCGCCATCGAAGAACACCGTGAGACGCGCCGTCGCCGAAGCGCCACACGCCGGAGAGTCCTTCGTCACCACGGCAGGCGCTCGCCCCGATAGTCGAAGAACCCACCCGAGTCCGGCGGGAGCATCCGGTCGATCGCCTGTAGCAGCAGACCCGCCGCCTCGGCAGGTGGGCGCACTTCGAGCCCGCGTTTGGCGAAAGGCGCCGAGAGCCTGCTCTCGACGGTGCCGGGATGGAGCGCCACGCAGATCGCCTCCGGATGCCGCCGCTTCAATTCGATCGCAGCGGTTCGGACCAGTTGGTTCAGCGCGGCCTTCGAGGCCCGGTAGCCGTACCACCCACCCAGATGGTTGTCGCCGATGCTCCCGACCCTGGCCGACAGGGTGGCGAAGACGGCCTTGCCCTCGCGCGGCAGCAGGGGCAGCAGATGCTTCATCAGCAACGCCGGCCCGATGGCATTGATGGCGAACGCCTTTGCCAACTGCGCCGCATCGAGCTCGCGCCAGCTTTTCTCCGGCATGGCGCCCTTGCCGTGCAGGTACCCGGTTGCGTCGATGATGAGGCGAGGTGGGGCGCGCAGCAGCGAAATCTGCTGAGCAGCCTCCGCAATGCTCGCCTCGGAGGTCAGATCGAGGCTTGCACTGCCGGTACGCGAGAACCCTACTGCAAGGGCAAACCCGGGGTCATTTCGCAGTTGCTCCATCAGCGCGCCGCCCACGGCGCCCGAGGCCCCAATGACGACCGCGAGGCCTCCCGGGGGGAACGATGCCAGTGCCTTCACGCACGTCACGTCTTGCTGCCGAGCTTTTACTTTCGGACTTTCGCATTCTCGCCGGCAGACATCTTGCGAAACTCAAGCACCGTGAGCACCATGCCAAGCAGCATGAAGGTGAAACAGAACACGCCCGCATAGAGAATCGTGGAGTCATTCACTGGTTCGCCCTTTCCGGATTCGATGGAATCTGTTCCTGTGAGCATGCCGGATTACGCCTCGACACCAGCGCGAATCTACTCCTGGTGCCGACGCGACATTTTCTTGAACTCGTAGACTGTCCCCGCCATGCCGATGAGAGCCAAAATAAAACAGAACATCCCCCAATAGAGAATCGCCGGTTCACTCACGTCGTTGTCCTTTCATGCTCAGTACGTTGAAGTAGATGCCAAAACAAAGAATCGAAGGCACCCATGTCGCGGTGAAAAGGCCTTCGTCCTTCTGGCCGTTGAACCAGAGATAGGCGGAAATGGCGAACGACACCATCACCGCCAGCAGAATGCATACGTCGGACATCTTGATCATTTCAGTTTCCTTTCATGGTTGGGCAGTCGGTAAAAATTGCATGCGAAAGTTCAGTCATTCCAGTAACCCCATGCCGCAACCATCAGGCACGCCACCGCGGCGCCGGCATGTGTTCTCGCCGCAGACTCGCCAGGCAGTTGCATCACCAGGGGAACAACCTCGAATATTCCCAGCGACAGCCAGCCGATGAATGCCAGCGCGAGCGCAAGTGAACCCGCTCCTATCGCGCGCCGCAGCTTCGTCGCCATCCGCTAGGCCGCGCGGCCGATGACCTGGGCGGTCGCGATCAGTTCTTCCAGCAGCGCCATCGACACCCCGCCGGGTATGGCATAGGGATCGAGCGCCGGCTTCTCGCTGTATTTGAGCAAGGTGGTCGGATTGACCCTGGCAAGATCCACCTGCGCCATGGTCCAGCTTGCGAAGCGGCGCTCGCGCACTTCTTCGTAGTGCAGCACCATCACGTCGCGGTGGCGTTCATCGCGCACGATTTCGCCGTAGAGCTGGTTCACGGCCGCACGCCCGCCCTCCAGCACCTGCAGGAAGAACTCGCCGCTCTGGCACAGAACGCCGGTGATGCCGAGCTCAGGGTTGTGGCGGCGCGACTGATCGAGGATCGATTCGATGAAATCGTCGCTGACGGGCTGCGAGGAACGGCTCACGTAAAGCAGGCGCACGAGCATGGCGGGTCTCCTAGGGGTTCTTGCGTTGCAACAACGCGAGGAATTCGCGGCGCAGATTGGGGTCCTTCAGGAACGATCCGCGCATTACGCTGTTGATCATCTTTGAATCCGTGTCTTTCACGCCGCGCCACTGCATGCAGAAATGGTCGGCTTCCATCACCAGCGCGAGCCCGTCGGGCTGCATGCGGCCCTGCAGCAGATCGGCGAGGCGCGCCACCGCCTCCTCCTGGATCTGCGGGCGGCTCATCACCCATTCGCACAGCCGGGCGTACTTGGACAGCCCGATCAGGTTCGAATGCTCATTTGGCATGACCCCGATCCAGACCTTGCCGATGATCGGGCACAAGTGGTGCGAGCACGCGCTGCGCACCGTGATGGGCCCGACGATCATCAGTTCGTT
>CAYMVA010000080.1:0-4918 GCA_964393745.1 uncultured Enterobacteriaceae bacterium
AGGGAAGCTCTGAACAAGTTGCGCGGGTGCGCGTTGCGGCCGGAACGCGGCGCCTGCTAGGCGCGAGGCCGCAGCGATATGTCGATATCGCAAGGCCGAGCAACAACGCAGGCGCCCGTGTCATCGCGCTATCGTACCCCGAAGA
The DNA here is from genome assembly GCA_964393745.1 of uncultured Enterobacteriaceae bacterium. GTDB lineage: Bacteria > Pseudomonadota > Gammaproteobacteria > Burkholderiales > SG8-39 > 2-02-FULL-66-14. The sequence continues at coordinate 146 of CAYMVA010000080.1, forward strand.
TCGCGTCTTCCGGCCGCAACCCGAGGGCGGCGAGGGCTTCTCGCCTTGGTATTCGGCGGCGCGCCCTCGCCGCCCAGAGGGACGGGGCGACACGCAGCGGCTCTGCCGCTGCGTTCCACCCGGGGCCGCGGCAGGAGCGCAGGCGCAAGCGCCTGCGCGTTGCCGCATGGCGTCGCCATCGGCCGCCTTATGTACATCCAGTACACGGCGGCGTCCGCTGTCTAGCCCTGCGCCAAAATCGCCGCCGTCGCGCACGCGGAACTTGTTCAGAGCTTCCCTGGCACCTTCAGCCCGCGGTGCAGTAGGATTGGCGCCATCCGATGAGCTCGAGCATGGTCTGGGCGGACAGCCTTGGAGCAAGCGTGCCGCGCGCGCGCCTGAGCGGCGCGGTGCACAGCGTGTTCCCGCGCGCCTGCAACGTGCTGCTGGAGGATTCGAGCGTCATCGCACTGCTCGCGCCCGAACTCGGGCGCAGTGCGCACGGTATACGCGTCAACGCCGGCAAGGCGCTGCGCTTCGACCAGCTGCTCGGCGCCGGCGACCGGGTGCAGCTCGATGTGCGTTCGGCCACGTTCTCCCCGGGCGGGCTCGAGGTGGAGCTTGGGTCCGCAATGCCCTGGCGCGATGCGCTGGCCGGCGTCACGCTGGCGTCCCGACCGCGCGCGCTCGATCCGGCATTCACCGAGGCCAGCGAAGCGCTGCGCCGCGGCGCGTCCGGCCTGGGATGCGTGTTTCTGGGCCAGGCGGGCAGCGGCGCCGTCGCTCAGGCCATGGCAAGGCTGGTCAAAAAGCAGGTGCCGCGCCTTTCCCGTGCTACCGCGGCACTCGACGCTGCCGCGGCAGGGCGCGCCGCCGCGCACCTGGTAGGGGCGGGCTCGGGCTTCACCCCGGCGGGCGACGACTTCCTGATCGGGTGGCTGGCAGCGCTCGGGCTCGCGCGCAGCGATCATGTCGGGCGCATCAGGTTCCTGTCGGATTTTGCCAAGCGCGTCGCGGCGCTGCGCTCGCGCACGCACCCGGTGAGCGCGCAATACCTCGCCGACGCCTGCCAGCTGCGTTTCTCCGAGCGGCTGGCGGATTTCGCCGCCGGGCTGGCGGAGGGCGAACCGCTATGGCGCGAGCCGTTGCGCCGCCTGCTCGCAGTCGGCCACAGCTCGGGCGCGGACGCTGCGGCCGGCTTGCTCACCGCGCTGCCGCTCTGGCAAGAAGCTAGGGGGTCAGTTCTTTAGTTTGCAAGCAGATCCCGGCAGCTGGCGCCTGCAAACTAAAGACCTGACCCCTTGATCACGCGATGCGCAGCGATGCCTCGCCGATGCCTGGGAAACGCGCCACCACCAGGTCGCCGCGCGACACGAAATCGATCCCGGTCCACGAGCCGGTGGTGACGATGTCGCCGGCGCGCAGGCCGCCGCCGCGCCGGAAGCAGTGCGCCACCGTCCAGGGCAGCAGGCGGAACGGGTTGCCGAAGGGATGGGCGCCGGTCGCCTGCTTGGTCTTGCCGCCGAAGCTGAGCTCGACCTCCTGGCGCGCGAAGTCGATCGCGCGCAAGTTGCGCGTGCCGCTGCCGACGATGAGCGCGGCGTTGGACTGGAAGTCGGCGAGCTTCCATAGCGGCGGCGCGGTCTTCCAGCCGGCGAGGCGCGTGTCGCACAATTCGATCGCCACCACTATTTCCTCCACCGCCCCGGCGACCTCCTCGTCCATGTAGGGGCGTTCGCGCATGGGCAGCGCGCGCCCGAAGCGGTAGGCGATCTCCGCCTCGACCCCGATCATCTGCATGCCCTGCGCGTCCACGCTTGCCGGGCTGCGGTGCACGAAACGTATCGGCGCCGCGGCCGGCTCGACCTTGTCGTTGGGCGCGCCCACCTTCCAAGCCGCGGGCCGCTCGCCGGGCCAGAGTTGCTTGAAGACCGCGTCCTGCACCGCGTAGGTGTCGTCCTCGGAGCCGAACACCGATCCCGCCGGCACGTTGAACGTGCCTTGCGCGCGATGTGCGTCTACGAACAGTTTTGAGATGTTTGCGATATCGAGTGGCATGGGTCCAATTGCTCTAAGTGCGCCAGATGCGCGGTTCGGCTGCCTCACGCCCGGCGAGCGCCGGCCGCAGCAGGCGCCATAGTTGAGTGAAATAGCGGCGCGCAGCTTCCGCAGAGGCGCCGAGGTAACGGCCGAGCAACACGCCGGGCAGCAGAGTCACCGCGCCTTCGCCGCTATCCGGGCGCGGCACGCGGCACATTGCGAGGTGCTCGGCAGCGAGTTGAGGTGCCGAAGCGCAGAAAGTTCCGAATACCGGCCGCCCCTGCAATCCGGCGCGCGATGCCATCAGCTCGCCGCCGCCATCGATCCTGCCGCGCTCCAGCCACAGCAAGGCGCCGTCGCGCCGCAGCTCGGCGCCGAGGCTGCACTCGCCGCGAGCGAAGCGCTCGCCGGAGCCGGTGCGCCCCAGGCAGACGATCTCCCAGCCGAAGTAGCGTGCATCGCCCTCGAGATCGATCGCGGTGCGAAGTTCGGCCAGCGCGCCATCGAACACGATGCTCTCCTGGGGCAGCCACTCGAGCGCCGCGCCGGCGGCGACTTTGAGTGCGACGCGCTGCTGCGCTGGAAGTCCCGATGAGCGATACCACTTGGCCGCGCCCGGCGTGGTGAGCAGCGCGTGCGCATGCGGCTGCAGGCGCACCGCGATTTCGAGCTCGTCGCCGCCCGCGATTCCCGCCGGGGGGTGCACCACGATCGCGTGGCACACCTCGTCGCCTTCCGGGTAGAGCGGTTTCTGCACCACCAGCGGGCCTTCGTGGCGGCGCGCGGCGAGCACCGTGCGCGGCCCGCGGCGCTCGAAATCGAGCGCCAGCTCGGCACGCCAAGAAGCAAGCGGGACCGCTGCCGCAGGATGCATGCCGGCATCATACCGCCAGCCGGCTGCGCACCCCGTCTTTGTCCATGTCGGCGCCGGCGCCGCGCGCGATGATCTCGCCGCGCTCCATGAGCAGGTACTGGTCGGCGAGCGACCTCGCGAAATCGTAGTACTGCTCGACCAGCAGGATCGCCATCTCGCCGCCCGCGGCGAGGGCGCGGATAGCGCGCTCGATGTCCTTGATGATAGAGGGCTGGATGCCTTCGGTGGGCTCGTCCAGGATCAGCATCTTCGGCCCCATGGCGAGCGCGCGGCCGATGGCGAGCTGCTGCTGTTGGCCGCCGGAGAGGTCGCCGCCGCGCCGCCCGAGCATCTGCGCGAGCACCGGGAACATCTCGAAGATGCGCGCCGGGACCGCGGCGCCGCGCAACCGGGTGGCGAGGCCCATGCGCAGGTTCTCCTCCACCGTCAGCCGCGGAAAGATCTCGCGCCCCTGCGGCACGTAGCCGATGCCCGCGCGCACACGCTCGTAGGGCTTGGCCTGCGTCAGGTCGGTGTCGCCGAAGCGGATGCTGCCGGTGCGCGCCGGCACCAGGCCCATGAGGGTGCGCAGTAGCGTGGTCTTGCCGACGCCGTTGCGGCCGAGCAGCGCCGTCACCTTGCCCGCCGGCGCCTCGAACGACAGCTGGCGCAGGATGTGGCTGCCGCCGTAGTACTGGTTGAGGTTGGAGACCGAAAGCATCCTTACCTGCCTAGGTAGACCTCTATCACGCGCGGATCCGCCTGCACCTTCTCCAGCGGCCCCTCGGCGATGACGCTGCCTTCGTGCAGCACCGTGACTTTGCGCGCGAGGCGCGCGATGAACGCCATGTCGTGCTCCACCACCACCAGAGAATGCGTGCCGGCGAGCGACAGGAACAGCTCCGCGGTGCGCTCGGTCTCGTCGTCGCTCATGCCCGCGACCGGCTCATCGAGCAGCAAGAGCTTGGGCTCCTGCATGAGCAGCATGCCGATCTCGAGCCACTGTTTCTGGCCGTGCGAAAGCAGCCCCGCCTCGCGATCCGCTGCGTCCGGCAGGCCGATGAGCGCGAGCGTCGCCGCGATGCGGTCGCGCTCCTCCGGGGTCAGCCGCGCTAGCAGCACGCGCCGCACGCGCTTGTCGGCCTTCATCGCCAGCTCCAGGTTCTCGAACACGGTGTGGCTCTCGAAGATGGTCGGCTTCTGGAACTTGCGCCCGATGCCGGCGTGCGCGATCTCGGCTTCCGAGAGCTTGGTCAGGTCGATGGTCTGGCCGAAGAAGCAGCTGCCCGAATCGGGGCGCGTGCGGCCGGTGATCACGTCCATCATGGTGGTCTTGCCGGCGCCGTTCGGGCCAATGATGGCGCGCATCTCGCCGGGCTCGACCGCGAGCGAAAGATTGTTTAGCGCGCGAAAGCCGTCGAACGACACGGTGACGCCGCTGAGGTAGAGCAACGTCGTGGTGCCGCGGTGCTCCATGGCCTACTCCGCCGCCCGCGGCGCCGGTTGAGACGGCGGCGGCATGGGCGCAGTCTGGGCGGCCGCGGTCTGGCGGCGCCGTTCGGCCAAATATTGCCAGGTGCCGACGATGCCGCGCGGCAGCAGCAGCGTCACCGCGATGAACATGCCGCCGAGCACGAACAACCAATATGGCGCGAGCATGCCGGTCGTGAACGTGGTCTTGGCGTAATTGACGAGCACGGCGCCGAGCACCGCGCCGGTCAGCGTGCCGCGGCCGCCGACGGCGACCCAGATCACGGCTTCGATCGAATTGGCCGGCGAGAATTCGCTCGGATTGATGATGCCGACCTGCGGCACGTAGAGCGCGCCCGCGACACCCGCCATACAGGCCGAGAGCGTGAACACGAACAGCTTGTAGTTCTCGACCCGGTAGCCGAGGAAGC
>CAYMVA010000081.1:0-57020 GCA_964393745.1 uncultured Enterobacteriaceae bacterium
GAGGGCGATATCAGCATGGGCGAGCTGCTGCTGCTGCTGGCGAAATCGTTCTTCCCGCTCGCGGCGCTGATCCTGTCGGTGCTCGGATCGATCATGTTCGGGTTGGCGACCCCGACCGAAGCGGCCGCCGTGGGCGCGTTCGGCGCGATGCTGCTCGCGGCCGGCTACCGTACGCTGACCTGGAAGGCTCTGCGGGAATCCGTGTACCTCACCGCGCGCACCACGGCGATGGTGTGCTGGCTGTTCGTCGGTTCGGCGACCTTCGCCTCGGTGTTCGCCTACCTCGGCGGCAACGTGCTGATCAGGGATTTCGTGCTCGGCATGAACCTCAGTCCGATCACTTTCATGCTGATGGCGCAGATCATCATCTTCCTACTCGGCTGGCCGCTCGAATGGACCGAGATCATCATCATCTTCGTGCCGATCTTCCTGCCGATGCTGCCGCACTTCGGCATCGATCCGATGGTGTTCGGCATCCTGGTGGCGGTCAATCTGCAGACCGCGTTCCTGTCCCCGCCGATGGCGATGTCCTGCTTCTACCTGAAGGGCGTTGCGCCCAAGGAAGTGCTGCTGTCGCAGATCTTCAGCGGCTGCATGCCGTTCGTCTACATCGTGCTGGTGACCATGGCGCTAATGTACGTGTTCCCGCAGATCACGCTCTGGCTGCCCTCGGTCCTCTACAGCTCCTGATTCATGGAGGCCACGCGCCTTGAACGGATGAGTGCGACCGACGCGGCGCGCGCGATCGCCGAGGGGGCATTCAGCTCGGTACAACTGGTCGAAGCCTGCCTGGCGCGCATTCGTGCCGCCGAGCCAGAGGTGCAGGCCTGGCAATTCCTGGATCCGGAACACGCGCTCGCCCAGGCGCGCGCGCGCGACCTTGACCGGAGCGAGGGGCGCGCTTGCGGACCGTTGCATGGGGTGCCGGTCGGGATCAAGGACATCATCGATACCGCCGACATGCCGACCGAGGATGGCACGGTGCTGCACGCCGGTCGCACGCCGGACCGCGACGCGACCGTGGTCGCGACGCTGCGCGCCGCGGGGGCGGTTATCCTCGGCAAGACCGTCACCACGGAATGCGCCACCTATTCGCCCGGCAAGACGCGCAACCCCCGCAACACTGAGCACACGCCAGGCGGCTCGTCCTCGGGCTCGGCCGCGGCGGTAGCGGCGGGCATGGTGCCGCTCGCGCTCGGCAGCCAGACCAACGGCTCGGTGATCCGGCCCGCCGCCTTCTGCGGCGTCTACGGCTTCAAGCCGACGCACGGCCTTATCCCGCGCCACGGCATCATGAAGCTCTCGCGCACGCTCGATCATGTCGGTGTGTTCGCGCGCACGCTCGAGGACGTCGCATTGGTCGCCGAGCAGCTCGTCGGCCACGACGAGCGCGATCCCGACACGCAGCCGCGGGCGCGCATTCCATTTAGCGCGGTTGCGGCCGAGGAGCCGCCGTTGCCGCCGCTGCTCGCGTTCGTCAAGGGCCCGGCCTGGGAGCGCGCCGAGGTGGAAACCAAAGAAGCGTTCGCCGAGCTCGTGGGGGAGCTGGGAGACCGCGTGGTGGAAGTGGAGCTTCCCGAGGCAACTCAGCGCGCGCTCGACTGGCACCGCACCATCATGGAGGCAGAGATGGCGGCGAACCTCGACCACGAGTGGCAGCAAGGCCGCGACAAGCTGTCGGAATCGCTGCGCACGCGGCTCGCGCGCGGGCGAGAGGTGAGCGCGCTCGATTACCAGATCGCGCTGGCGCGCATCCCGCTGCTGCAGGACGGGTTCGGCGAGATCTTCGAGCGCTGCGACGCCATCCTGACGCCGGCCGCGGCGGGCACCGCGCCCAAGGGGCTCGCCTCGACCGGCGATCCCTCGTTCTGCACCCTTTGGACGCTGCTCGGGATGCCGGCGCTCAGCCTGCCGCTGATGCAGGGCGGCAATGGCTTGCCGCTGGGCGTGCAGCTGGTAGGGCAACGACACGGCGACGCGCGCCTGCTGCGCACGGCGCGCTGGCTCGCGGCGCAGGTGACGGCGGGCTGAGTATAAAACGGGAGTACCGCACAATGACTGTCAAAATCTTCGCGGCGATCGTGGCGCTGATCCTGATGCTGGGTTTCCTGCTGCCGCCGCTGGTCAAGCTGAAGGACGTCGGGCTCGGCACCGTCATCCTCGTCGGCCTGGGATTGATGGCCGTGGATCTTTGGCAGTCCCTGAAAGCGAAGGAAGACTGAGCGCGGCGCAGCGCGCGTAGCGCCGTGTGCTACGGAGAGGCGGCCATCGCCTTGAGCACGCGAAGCTCTTCGCGCAGCCGCTCCATCTCGCTGCGGTCGGCGAAGCTCAGCACCCAGTGGGTGAGGCGGCCATCAGAACTGGTGACCATGCCGATCGTCACTTCGACCTGAGACACCGTCCGGTCCTTGCGCCGCGCGCGCATCAGCAGGCGCGCCGGAGCCTGCTCGAACATGGTGCTCGAGGCCTCGTCTTCCGGAAACAGCAGCGTGATCGTGGGCCGCCCGAGCGCTTCGTCCTTGCGGAAACCGAAGTATTCGTCGAACGCCGGATTGGCGTAGGTGATCGGCCGGCCTTTGAGCGTGGCGTCTGCGAGCGCCACTGGAAAGCCGCAGGCGGAAAGCGCCGCGCGGCTCAGGGCGCTGTCAGCGAGCAGCCGGAACAGCGCTGGGGCAGTCTCGTTTCGGGGTGTGGGGAGTTTGTTAGCGAGCGTCATACGTTGCTTTTGCCACGCATGGGACGCAAGCGGCAAGAGCGGGAATTCTCAATTCCCGAGAAAATTCAACCAGATGTGACAAATGCCCGATAAACCGGGCGCGATTGCGTCCGCGGCCGCTCAGGCGGCGCGGCTCTGAGGCGCCGACAGCGAATAGCAGCCGCGGCGCAGCCGGTCCAGGTCCGCGTGCTCGATGGCGTCGCTCAGGTAACCCATGTTGCGGTCGATCTCGCTCTGGTACAGGTTGGCGCCGTCGAAGTGCGCCTCGGCGAAACGGTCCACCGAGCCGAGCTTGCGCCGGATGCGGTCGCGCGCCACGTACTCGTAGAAGCCGGGCGTCTTGTAGATCAGGTCCTCGGGAGAGGCGTAGCGCACCAGCTCGCGCCCGTCGGGCAGGGTCTCGCGCGCGATCGAGCCGAACACGAATTCCTGGTACAGGAACTCGCGGCATTTCTCCAGGTACATGCGGTCCGACATCTGCCCGATCAGATCGGCGGTGCCCACCATGTGCCCGAGCTGCAAATCCCTGGGGTCCTCGACGCGGATGTCCTCGATGTCCATCTCGTAGCCGGTGAAGTGCACCAGGCGCGCCGCCACGTCCGCCTCGGCGGCGAAGCCGATGCTCGGCAGATAGCGCATCAGGAAATCGGCGCTGCGGCTGACGTGCACCTTGGTGAACACGGCGCCGTTCTCGATCTTGGTCTCGGAGGCGCGCCGCAAGTAGCCCGAATCGTGCAGCAGCGCGATCACCACCCCGAGGGTGGCGCGGCGCGCACCGAGGCGCTCGGCTTCGGGCGCCAGGCGGTCGTGGCCGTCGATCAGGCGCGCCATGGCGAGTGTCATGTCGAGTGTGTGACGCAGGTCGTGATACAGGGTGTCGCAGCGCAGGTAGCCGGGGTATCTGCCGTCGAAAAGCGCCTGCACGTCGCCGAAGGCGCGCCCCAGTGTCGCCGTGTCGTAGCCTGGGTAGCGGGCGGCATACAGCCGCGCCACCGCGTCACGGACCTGGACAGCGTCCTCGACGTTGATCCGGTTACTGACGTCGTTCTGGTTCAGGCGTCCAAGCATGTGGAGGATCTCTCCTTTTCACCTTATTTATCAATTATCAACACCCGGCGGGGCCGGAACAAGGAATTTTATCTCATTGTCTCACCTGCCAGAATGGGGGGGAGCCGGCCCGTAAGCCGGGTTCTGTGCGGCCCCCGCTTTCACGGGGGTCCGGCAGCCATTCCTCTAGGCCCTGGATTGCCCCAGGGCTCAAGCCACCTACCCGCAAGCTTGGCCGAGCCGGCCTTCGGTACTTGCGTACCACGCTTGCCTATTTGGTGTTGCTCCGGATGGAGGTTGCCCGTTTCACCCCCCGGGTTTGACCCCGGGGACTCGTCTCTGTGGCCCTGTTCGTCGTGTTGCCACGCCGGGGTGTTACCCCGCACCCTGCTCTGCGGAGCCCGGACTTTCCTCTGCCGCAAAAGCGACAGCGACTGCCCTGGCCGGCTCCCGGGACGAAGTTTACCGCGCCGCATAAGGCGAAACGATCTGGATGCGGTTTTGCAGCACTGTAAAGCGTCGCTTTACACTTTGCCGTTCCCCTCCTCCCCGAGGAGGGGTGCCGCGCACCGTGCGGCGGGGTGGTCGTGCCGGGGTGGTCGCGCCGGGCGGCCTGCGCGTATACATGAACATCCGGTGCTGCGTTCCACGCGTCCGTCCCGATTGCTCCGCGCTACTCCGCGGCGTACCGTTGCGACTGTTCAGGCATTCTTGCGGACCATTTCCAAATAGGCTATTAGATGGACTACCGCTGTCCCGTCTGCAGGGCGAACCTGGCCAAGAGAAAATTGACGCAGGCGGTCGTGGTGCGAATGGAAATCGACTGTTCCCATTGCAACAGCACGATCCGCCATAATTTTCACTGGGCCGAGGTGATGATTGCCCTGCTCGGTTTCGGGACGTTCGTTGTGCTCGCCGCGCTCGCGTATCGGTTGCAGAGTCACTACCTGATGCTGTTCGCATTTGGCACCGCCATGGCGAGTGCGTTGGCATTACCGCTGCTCGAGCGCATCTGGCTGCGAAGCTGGCCACGCTACGCGCCCACTGTTCCGAGCCCTAAACCGTAGCGGCCGTGGATGAACTGCGAGCGCGGGCGCACCGATCACGCTTCGCGAGCAGGCATTTCGCGCCTAAAGGGACGGAAGTAGCGCTCGTCGGCGTAGAACTCGGCGCGCTCGTTCTCCGGCAGCCACCCCGGGTAGCCGAAGATCGGCAGAGGCGCGAGCAGCTGCGGCGTGCCGCCTGCTGCGTGGGCATCGAGCCACTGCGCGGCGCAAGCGTCGGCATTTGCGCCGAGCGGAACGAATATCGCCTTGCACGTGATGCCCGGCCAGGGCTCGAGCGCCATCTCCATCACCGCATGTCCGACCACCATGAAACGCATGCTTTGCAGCACGCGCGCGCGTTGCTCCCAGAACAGCTCCCGCCAGCGAAAGCCGCGGATTATCGCCTCGAGATCGGGCTCGGCGCAGGCCACGATCGCGCCGCCTTCGTCGAAGATCGTCAGCAGGTCGCGCAGCCGCCCCCGCATTCCCTTCTCGCGCGGGATTTCGGCCGCATGCAGCGCGTTGATGCGCGCCTTGGTCTGCGGGAAGGCAAGCCAGGCGAGCGCGTTGAAGAAATCGTGCCAGTTGTCCGGCCGCGTCGCGACGCAGCCCGTCTGGTGCACGTGCACCTCGTAATACGGATCGGCGGCCGACGGCGGCACGAAGCGCACCGGCTTGCCGCTCGCGGTGCGGATGCCGGCTTCCTCGGCCAGTGCGTTTAGCGCATCGAGCGAGCGCGCCTGCAACCGCTCCAGCCACGGCCGCAGCGGATCGTAGAGCGGATGTCCTAAACCAGCTTCCAGGGGACCGTCTCGCCGGCTCGAAGCGGCACCAGCGTTTCCTCGCCGAAGGGCACCGACTCGGGCACGCGCCAGGCTTCGCGCAGCAGCGTGATGCGGTCGCGGTTGCGCGGCAGGCCGTAGAAATCGGCGCCGTGCCAGCTCGCGAAGGCCTCCAGTCGCTCGAGCGCGCCCGCCTCCTCGAAGGCGGTGGCGTAGAGCTCGATCGCGGCGTGCGCGGTGTACATGCCGGCGCAGCCACAGGCCGCCTCCTTGGCGCCGCGCGCATGCGGCGCGCTGTCGGTGCCGAGAAAAAACTTGGGGTTGCCCGAGATCGCGGCCTCGACCAGCGCCTCGCGGTGCGCCTCGCGCTTGAGCACCGGCAGGCAATAGTGGTGCGGGCGGATGCCGCCCATGAAAAGCGCGTTGCGGTTCATGAGCAGGTGGTGCGCGGTGATGGTGGCGGCGACGTTGGCGCCGGTCACCTCGACGAACTGCACCGCCTCGCGCGTGGTGATGTGCTCGAGCACCACCTTCAGCTCCGGGAAGCGCGCCACCAGCGGGCCCAGCACCTCCTCGATGAAGGCCTGCTCGCGGTCGAACACGTCCACCACCGGGTCGGTGACTTCGCCGTGCACCAAGAGCGGCAGCCCGAGCTCGGACATGCGCTCGAGCACGTGAAAGCAGCGCGAGATGCGCGTCACGCCGGCGTCCGAATGCGTGGTCGCGCCCGCCGGGTAGAACTTGACCGCATGCACCATGCCGGAGAGCTTGGCGCGCGAGATCTCCTCCGGCGGCGTGTCGTCGGTGAGATAGAGCGTCATCAGCGGCTCGAAGCTCGCACCTTCGGGCAGCGCGCCGAGGATGCGCTTGCGGTATTGCAGCGCATCGGTGGTGGTGCGCACCGGCGGCTGCAGGTTCGGCATCACGATGGCACGCGCGAAACGCCGCGCGGTGTCGGCGAGCACCGAGCGCATGGCGGCGCCGTCGCGCAGGTGCAAGTGCCAGTCGTCCGGGCGGGCGAGGGTGATGCGATCCACGGGCCGGGATTCTAGCTACTCGGAGCGCTCCAGCGCCATTTTGTAGAGGGCGTTTCGCGGCGCGCCAGTGATGCGCGCGGCAAGGCGCGCTGCCTCGCTCGCCGGCAGCGCCTCGAGCAGCAGGCCGAGCACGCGCGCGGCATCCGTATCGGCCGCGGGGCGCTTCTCGGCGCCCGGCGCCAGCACCAGCACGAATTCGCCTTGCTCGCGGTGCGGCTGCGCCTCGAGCCATGCCTGCGCCTCGCCCAGCGGAAAGCGCGCGATCTCCTCGAACTTCTTGGTCAGCTCGCGCGCGATCACGATCTCGCGTGTCGCACCGAATCGAGCCAGTAGATCTGTCAGCGCCTCGCGCACGCGGTGCGGCGCTTCATAGAAAACAACCGGGTAGGGCAGATCGAGCGCCTCGAGCGCCTTGCGGCGCGCGCCGCCCGCCGCAGGCAGGAAACCGGCGAACAGGAACTGGCCGGCGGCAAAGCCCGCCGCAGAGAGGGCGGCGAGCGCGGCGCTCGGGCCGGGCAGCGGGATCACTCGGATGCCCGCGCGGTGCGCAGCCTCGACCAGGAACGCGCCCGGGTCCGACACCGCGGGCGTGCCGGCGTCGCTCACCAGCGCGATGTTCTTGCCATCGCGCAGCGCCGCCAGCAGTTTGGCGCTCGCGGCGCGTTCGTTATGCTGGTGCAGCGCCAGCGTGCGCGCCGCGATGCCGTGGCGCGTCAGCAGGGTGCGCGAGGTGCGCGTGTCCTCGCACGCGACCAGGTCGGCAGCGCGCAGCGCTTCGAGCGCGCGCGGGCTGACGTCGGCAAGGTTGCCGATCGGCGTGGCGACGACGTAGAGGATTCCGCTCATGGTCAACGCGCGCGCAGCGCGGGCGTTAAGCGTGCCATGAACCGGGCTGGCGCGCGAGCGGAGGATCTGTGCGCGGAACTGATGCGCCGCGCCGGGCTGCGCGTGCTGGCGCGCAACTGGCGCTGCCGGCACGGCGAGATCGACCTGGTGGCCGAGGAGCGCGGCACCCTGGTGTTCGCCGAGGTGCGCTTCAGGAGCGGCGCGGGTTTCGGCGGCGCGGCGGAAAGCATCACCGCGGCGAAGCGCTCGCGCCTGGTGGCCGCGGCGCAGCTGTATCTCGCGGGGCGGCCGCAAACCGACTGCCGCTTCGACGTCATGCTGCTCGACGCGCTCGATGCCGGCAGCGTGCGCTGGATCCGCAATGCGTTCGCTGCGTAGTGTGCTCGGGGCGTTGGCGCTGGGCGCCGGGCTCGCCGTGCAGGCGCAGGAACACGGGCTCCGTGCCGACGCCGCCGGAGCGGTGCGCCTGCTGGTGCAAAGCTCGCCGCTGGCGGGCTTCCGCTACGGCGAGGCGGCGGCGATATGGCCGCTGCTTCGCGCGGGCCACGCGCTCGAGCTGGTGCGCGAGCCCGACAACCCGTTCGATGCCAACGCGGTGCGCGTGGAGTGGCGCGGGCACAAGCTCGGCTATGTGCCGCGGCGCGACAACGCGGCGCTCGCGTGGGGCATGGACCGCGGCATGGCCTTGCGCGCGCGCGTCAGCCGCCTCACGGAGCACCGCAACCCGGCCAAGCGCATCGAGTTCGAAGTGTTCGCCGAGTGACAGGTGTAGAATCCCGCGCCGATGGGACACGCGGAGCAGAATGCGGAGCTGGCGGCGCGCGTGGCGTCGCATTTTGCCGACAGCGCCAACCTCAAGCTTGCTGCCGCGCAGGCGCTCGCTGCGCCGATCGCGCGCGCCGTGGCGCTGATGGCCGCGACGCTGGCCGCCGGCGGCAAGGTGCTCGCTTGCGGCAACGGCGGCTCGGCCGCGGATGCGCAGCACTTCGCCGCCGAACTGGTCAACCGCTTCGAGCGCGAGCGCCCGCCGCTCGCCGCTCTCGCCCTCACCACCGACACCTCGGCGCTGACCGCGATCGCCAACGACTACGCCTATGAGCAGGTATTCGAGAAGCAGCTGCGCGCGCTCGGCCGCAAGGGCGACGTGCTGCTCGCGATCTCCACCAGCGGCGCCTCGAAAAGCGTGCTCGCGGCGGCGCGCGCAGCGCACGAGCTCGGCATCGCGGTGGTCGCGCTCACCGGGCGCGGCGGCGGCGCGCTCGGCGCGCAGCTCGGCGCCGGCGACGTGCAAGTGTGCGTGCCCCACGACAGGACCGTGCGCATCCAGGAGGTGCACCTGCTGGCGCTGCACTGCCTTTGCGACGGCATCGATTTCCAGCTATTCGGAGCGAAACCATGAACACCAGGCGAATTCTCATGCTGCTCGCGGCGCCGCTGATTGGCGGTGCGCTGGCAGGCTGCGTAGAGATGGCGATTATTGGCGCAGGCACCGCGGCGGTCGTGTCAGCCTACGACCGGCGCACCACCGGCACCCAGGTGGAGGACGAGGGCATCGAGCTGCGCGCCCTGAACCGCATCGGCGAACGCTACGGCGACAAGGTGCACATCAACGTCACCTCCTACAACCGGGCGGTGCTGCTCACCGGCGAGGCCCCCGACCAGAACGCCAAGGCGGAGATCGAGAAATTGACGCTCGCGGTTCCCAGCGTGCGCGGCGTCACCAACGACATCCAGGTCGCCGGCGTGTCGGCGCTCGGCGCGCGCTCCAACGACTCCTACATCACCTCGAAGGTCAAGGGGCGCTTCGTGCAGGACGGCAAGTTCAACGTGGTTCACGTCAAGGTGGTGACCGAGGCTTCGGTGGTCTACCTGATCGGCATCGTCACCGAGAGCGAGGCCAACTCGGCGGTCGAGATCGCGCGCACCACTGGCGGCGTGAGGAAGGTCGTCAAGGTGTTCGATTATTGCAAAGCGACCGACGCCCCCTGCCGGGCCAGCGAAGCGCCGCAGGGCGAGCAGGCGAAGCCAAAACCTGCTTCCTGAGGTGCAGCGCCCCGCCTTCGAGCGCAAGATCCGCGCGCCGCAGGACGCGGCGCGCTGGGCGGCCGAGCTGGCGCGGCCGCTGGTCTTCACCAACGGCGTGTTCGACCTGCTGCACCGCGGGCACGTCACCTACCTCGCGCAGGCGCGCTCACTCGGCGCGGCACTGCTGGTCGCGCTCAACAGTGATGCGTCCGCGCGCCGCCTCGGCAAAAGCCCGCAGCGCCCGCTCAACGCGCTCGAGGACCGGACCGCCCTGGTGGCGGCGCTCGAGAGCGTTGACGCGGTCACCTGGTTCGACGAGGACACGCCACTCCCACTGATCGAAGCGCTGCGGCCAGAGGTGCTCGTCAAGGGCGGCGACTGGCCTGCGGAGCGCATCGTCGGCGGCGCGCAGACCCTCGCGCGCGGCGGGCGCGTGGTCTCGATTCCGTTCCAGCACCAGCGCTCGACGAGCGAGCTGGTCGAGCGCATCAAGGGGAAGTAGCGGGCGTCCCAAACTCCTTCACTCTGTTTTTTCCCATCCTTTTCCAATCCCAGCGCTCGGGCCAAGGCGCTGCGGCGCTGGCGTCCTGAGGCGTGATCGCGGGACCGGGCCGCAGCACGGCCAAGTGTAAAGTCACGCTTTACACTTCTGATCGGTGGCAGCGTCTCGATGCCGAGGCGGTGCGTCTCCGCCGCCCTGAGGCCGCAAACGCCGCACCGGGACCCTGCGCGAGGACGTGCCTGCGCACCGCGGACGATGACGCCCGCTGCGTCCCGGTCCCGCGAGCGTGACTCAAGGCGACGCACCGCCTCGGCATGCGCGCACCGCGGACGCCCGCTGGCTCGCGCTTCCGCAACGGGTCGGACCACTAAAGTTTGAGTTGGAAAAAAACCGCTCCTGGAGTGGGAGTGGCGGAGTAGGGCCCTGTAGGAGTGAAACCGAGCGCGCGGTAGAGCGCGATCGCCTCGGTCATCTTCGGCAGCGTGTCGAGCATCAGGCAGTTGTAGCCGGCGCGACGCGCGGCTTCGATCGCGGCCAGTGCGAGCGCGCGTCCGAGCCCGCTGCCGCGGCGATCGCCCCTCACGTAGAGCCGCTTCATCTCGCCGCGCCCGGCGTCGAGCCGTCGCAGCGCCACGCATCCCGCATCGCCCGCCGCGTCGAGCGCGAGCAGCAGCGCCCCCGCTGGCGGCAGGTACTCGCCGGGAAGCGCCGCCAGCTCGCGCTCAAAGCCGGCGAAGCAGCACGGCTCGGCGACGCCCCGCTCGTATTCTCGGAATAGCGTACGCACGCTCGCGATCTCTGCAGGCGATTGGGCGGCAAGGATTTCAGGCATTTGAAGCATTTTCGCGCCGCGGCGTTGCGCCGTCCATGGCCTGCGCGGATACTATCGGCATGCGCCTGCAACAGCTCAAGATCGATTACCTCGCGGAGCAGGACCGTTTGCTGATGCTGATCTCAGCCACCGGCGCGGTCGAGGTCCGCATGACGCTCACGCGCAGGTTCGTGAAGCTGCTCTGGCCGCTGCTGGTGAAGCTCGCCGAGGAGGCGAGCCCGCGCATCCGCACCCAGCCCAACCCCGAAGCGCGCAAGGCGCTGCTCGGCATCGAGCACGAGCAGGCGGTCTCCAAGGCCGATTTTTCCAAGCCCTACGACGACGGCACACGGGCGCGGCCGCTGGGCGAGGCGCCGCTCCTGCTGGCGCGCATTCAGACCGGGCGCGACCGCAACGGCCACCCGGTGGTGGCGCTGCACCCCGCCGAGGGCCAGGGCGTGACGCTCACGCTCGACCCGGTGCTGCTGCACTCGGTGTGCCGCCTGCTGCAGGCCGCGGTGAAGAAAAGCGACTGGGACATGGAACTCAAGCTCCCTGGCGCCGAAGCCGGCGAAAGCGCCGAGCGCGTGCCGCGCGTGATCAATTAGCAGCAGCACGTGAGCGACAGCGACTTCACCACCGCCACGCAGCAGCGCTTCAAGGGGTTGCTGCCCGACCTGTTTGGCATCGAGCTCGCCGAGGTGACGCCCGACAAGGTGCTCGCGCACATGACCGTGCGGCCCGACCTGTGCACCACCGGCGGCGTGCTGCACGGCGGCGCCATCATGGCGTTCGCCGACACGCTGGGCGCAGTGGCGACCTTCGCCAACCTGCCCGAGGGCGCGCGCACCACCACCATCGAGTCGAAAACCAATTTCGTGGGCGCGGCGCCTGCCGGCATGCGCGTCAGCGGCGAATCGGTCGCCGTCCACAAGGGCCGCACCACCATGGTCTGGCAGACCACGATTCGCGGCGAGGGCGGCAGACTGGTGGCTCTGGTAACGCAGACGCAGCTGGTGATAGCGCCGGCAGCGAAGTCCGGCTAGAATCCGCGCCCGCAACCCTTCCCCTTCGCACCTCAGGAGATTCCATGAAAAAAACATTCATCGCCTGCGCCATCGCGCTCGCGCTTCCCGCACTGCCTGCGCTTGCGCAGAAACCCGCCGCCGGCGCCGCCGTGGTGGCGAGCGAGCCGGGCAAGGCCGTCGTGGCTCAAACCGTCGAGGCCTCCGCCAAGGTGGTGGCGATCGACAAGGCGACGCGCACCGTCACGCTCAAGGGCCCGAAAGGCAAGACCTTCGACGTCGTGGCGGGCGACGAGGTCAAGAGATTCGACGAGGTGAAGCTGGGCGACCTGGTGGTCGTGCGCTACGTCCAGGCGCTCACCATGCAGCTCATGAAGACCAAGGCCGGCGGGCCCACGCTGACGGAGCGCGACGCGGCCGTGCGTGCGCCTGCGAGTGCGCGCCCGGGCGGCGCAGTCGGGCGCGAAGTGACCGCCGTGCTGGACGTACTAGCGGTGGACCCGAAAAAAATGACCATCACGGTGAAGGGCCCCAAGGGCAACGTGGTGGACTTGCAGGTGCACAACCCCGACCACTTCAAGGTGGTCAAGAAGGGCGACCAGATCGAGGCGGTGTATACCGAAGCGGTGGCGATCTCGCTCGAGCCGGCGCCGAAGTCGGCCATGAAACCCGCGGCGAAGAAGTAAGCGCCGCGCGCCTGCGGGCGCAGTACGCGCCATACCCCTCGGGCGCGTCAGTCCGCGAGCGCGGTGCGCGCCGCTTCGAGGCGCGCCGCTTCGAGGCGCGCCGAGGCGTGCAGCCAGTCCTCCTCCGACTGCGCGAGCGCCTCGGTCAGGCGCGCTTCGGCGATGGTCAGTTCCCGAATGCGCGCGCTACGGCCGGCGCCGTCGCCACGGCGCTCCGTGCCGTCATATAACGCCGGGTCGGCGAGCGCGGCGCGCGTCGCTTGCGCCTCGCGCGTCAGCTCGGCCATGCGCGCCTCGATTTTCTCGATCTCCCGCAGGTGCGGCCGCAGCAGCCGCTGCTTCCCGGTGCGTGTGTCGGCGGCGCTGCGGCGTGCTGCACGGCGGCTCGGCTTGTCCGTCGCCGGCTGTGCGGCGCGCGCCTGCTTCAGCCTGAGCTGCCGGTAATCCTCCAGGTCGCCGTCGAGCTCGCTCAGACGCCCGTCCTCCACCACCAGGATGCGGTCGGCGCAGGACGCGAGCAGGCTGCGATCGTGCGCCACCAGCAGCAGCGCGCCTTCGTAGCCCTGCAGCGCGAGCGCGAGCGATTTGCGCATCTCGAGGTCGAGGTGGTTGGTCGGCTCGTCGAGCAGCAGCAGGTTCGGCCTGCGCTTGACCAGCGCCGCGAGCGCCAGGCGCGCTTTCTCGCCGCCCGAAAGCGGCCCGATGGGACGCTCGGCGCGCTCGCCAGCAAAGCCGAAGCGGCCGAGAAAATCGCGCAGCAGTTGCTCGCGCTCGGCGGCAAACAGGCGCTTGAGCATCGCCAGCGGAGTCTCGTCGGCGCGCAGCATCTCGACCTGGTGCTGGGCGAAATAGCCGACCACGATGTCGCGCCCCGCGCGACGTTCGCCCGATAGCGGCGCTAGTTCCCCCGCGAGCAGCCGCAGCAGCGTGGTCTTGCCGGCGCCGTTGGCGCCGATGATGGCGAGGCGATCGGCACGCGTGATGGCAAGCGAAACCGGCCCGATCACCACCTGCCCGCCGTAGCCGGCGGTGGCCTCGTCCAGCTCCACGATGCGCTCGGGCTGGCGCGCCGGGGCCTCGAACTGGAAGCGGAAGGTTTCGGCGGCGTATAGCGGCGCCACGCGCGCCATGCGCTCGAGGCTTTTCAGCCGGCTCTGCGCCTGGCGCGCCTTGCTCGCCTTGGCGCGGAAGCGCTCGACGAAAGAGACGATGCGCTGGATCTCCTTTACCTGTCTTGCGGCGAGCGCCTGCTGGTGCTCGAGTTCGGTGGCGCGCTGCAGCTCGTACTGCGAGTAGGCGCCGGCGTACAGGCGCAGCTGCGCGCCGTGGATGGTAAGAGTGCGCTCGGTGGCGCGATCGAGGAAATCGCGGTCGTGCGACACCACGATCAACGTGCCGGCGTAGCCGCGCAGCCAGTTCTCCAGCCACACGATGGTGTCGAGGTCGAGGTGGTTGGTCGGCTCATCGAGCAGCAGCAGGTCGGAAGGCTGCAGCAACGCACGCCCGAGGTTGAGCCGCATGCGGTAGCCGCCTGAGAACTCTCGCACCTCGCGCTGCGCATCCGCCGCAGCGAACCCCAGGCCGGCGAGCACTGCCTGCGCGCGCGCCTGCGCCGTGTAGCCGCCGGCGTGCGCATAGTGCTCGTGCGCCGTGGCGATGCGCTCGCCGTTTCCCGAGCCCTCGGCGGCGACGATCTCGCGCTCGGCGGCGCGCAGCGCTACGTCCGCATCGAGCAGGTAATCGAGCACGTGCTGCGCCAGCGCCGGCGCCTCCTGGCGGATGGCGGCGATGCGGGTGCCCGGCTGAATTTCGCATTCGCCCGCGTCGGGCGAGAGTTCGCCCGCCAGCAGCGCGAGCAGGCTCGTCTTGCCGCTGCCGTTTGGCCCCACGAAGCCGACTTTCCAGCCGCGCTCGAGCGCCAGCGACGCGCCCTCGATCAAGCGGTGCGGGCCGCGCCACAGAGCGAGATTCCTCAGCAGAATCATGGGACGCAGAGTATAATGCGCGCCCTTTGCATCAAGGACCCGTCGTCATCAGCTCAGATTTCGAAAGTCTCGGTCTCATCCCGGCCCTCGTCGCCACCGTGCGCGAGCTCGGCTACGACAAGCCCACCCCGGTTCAGGAACAGGCCATCCCGCTGGTGCTCGAAGGGCGCGACCTCATGGCAGGCGCGCAAACCGGCACCGGCAAGACCGCCGCGTTCGCCCTGCCCACGCTGCAGCGGCTCATGCAGTACGCCAGCACTTCGGCCTCGCCTGCGCGCCACCCGGTGCGTGCGCTGGTGCTGGCGCCGACGCGCGAGCTCGCGATCCAGGTGCAGGAGAGCTTCCGCGAATACGGCAAGAACGTGCCGCTGCGCTCGACCATCGTCTACGGCGGCGCCGACATGAAGGCGCAGATCGACGAGCTGCGGCGCGGCGTCGAGGTGCTGGTGGCGACCCCGGGCAGGCTGCTGGACCACGTGCAACAGAAGACGGTGATGTTCAACCAGGTCTCGATCCTGATCCTGGACGAGGCCGACCGCATGCTCGACATGGGGTTCCTGCCCGACATCAAGCGCATCATCGCGCTGCTGCCGCCAGTGCGGCAGAACCTGCTGTTCTCGGCCACCTTTCCCGACGAGATCCGCACCCTCGTCAAGACGCTTCTCAAGAACCCGGCTGAAGTGCAGGTGGCGGCGCGCAATGCCCCGGCCGACCTGGTGACGCACGTGCTGCATCCGGTGGCGCGCGAGAAAAAGCGCGAGCTGCTCTCCTATATCATCCAGACGAGGGGCCTGAAGCAGGTGCTGGTGTTCTGCGGCACGCGCATCGGCGCCAACCGCCTCGCGCACCAGCTGCGCCGCGACCACATCCAGGCCGACGCTATCCACGGCGACCGCTCGCAGACCGAGCGCGAGGCCTCGCTCGAGGCGTTCAAGGCGGGCAAGACCGCGGTGCTGGTCGCGACCGACGTCGCCTCGCGCGGCCTCGACATCGAAAATCTGCCGCAGGTGATCAATTTCGACATCCCGCGCTCGCCCGAGGACTACATTCACCGCATCGGCCGCACCGGCCGCGCCGGGCTCACCGGCGAGGCGATTTCGCTGGTGGCGCCCGATGACTTGGAGTCGCTGTCCGCGATCGAGAAGCTGATCCGCAAGAGGATCGATCGCGTGCTGGTGCCGGGGTTCGAGCCTCCGGGCGCGACGGTGGCGGCGCTGATGGGCAACGAAGCGGCGCGCGAGGCGTCAGCCGCGCCGCGGCGCGAGTCCCAGCCGCGCGAGCGCGAGCAGCATGCGCGTGAGCGTGCCCCGCAGCGCGAGCAACGATCACACGAGCAACCCGCGCAGGAACGCGCCCCGCAGCGCCCCATGGCGCCGCGTCCGCAGGCGGTGCCGCGCCAGCAAAAACCCTCCGACCCGATTTTCTCCAAGCCCTACGAACCTTCAGCAGCACCCGCCGGCGCACCTGCCGCTAGCGCGGCGCCGCAGCCGGCGTCGCGCCAGCGTGCGCGCCCGGTCGCCGCGTTGCTCGGCGGCCTGAAGCGCGCCCCCAGTACCGCCTAAGCACTTGTCGTCCCCGCGCAAGCGGGGACCCATGCAATGCGTGGATTCCCGCCTTCGCGGGAACGACGAAATAACGGCCGCGTTAGAACGGCAGCGGCACGCCGGGCTTGAGCGGCTGCAGCGCGGCGCGAAACTCCTCCTGGATGCGCGCCAGCGCCTCGCGCGTGTCGCCTTCGAAGCGCAGCACGATCACCGGCGTGGTGTTGGACGCGCGCGCCAGGCCGAAGCCGTCGGCGTACTCGGCGCGCACGCCGTCGATCGTGATAACGCGCTCGGCGCCCGCGAACGGGCGCGATCTCTGCAATTGCGCCACCAGCGCGTGCGGCTCGCCTTCAGCCAGGCGCCAGTTCAGTTCCGGCGTCGAAGGCGCGTTGGGCAGCGCCTTGAGCGCCTGTTGCGCATCGGGCGCGCGCGCCAGGATCTCGAGCAGGCGCGCGCCGCAGTACAGCGCGTCGTCGAAGCCGTACCAGCGCTCCTTGAAGAAGATGTGCCCGGACATCTCGCCGGCGAGCGGCGCGCCCGTGGCCTTGAGCTTCGCCTTGATGAGCGAATGCCCGGTCTTCCACAGCAGCGGCCGGCCGCCGTGGCGCTCGATCCACGGCGCGAGCAGGCGCGTGCATTTCACGTCGTAGATGATCTCCGCTCCGGGGTTGCGCGCCAGCACGTCGCGAGCGAACAGCATCAGCTGCCGGTCCGGGTAGATGATTTCGCCGTCCTTGGTCACCACGCCCAAGCGGTCGCCGTCGCCGTCGAACGCGAGACCGAGCTCGGCATCGGTTTCACGCAGCGTGCGCACCAGTTCGGCGAGGTTCTCGGGGCGCGAGGGATCGGGATGGTGGTTGGGAAAGCGCCCGTCCACCTCGCAATAGAGCTCCGTCACCTCGCAGCCGAGGCGCCGGTAGAGTTGCGGCGCGATGCCGCCGGCGACGCCGTTGCCGCAATCGATGGCGATGCGGAACGGGCGCGCGAGCTTCACGTCGCCCGCGATGCGCTCCAGGTAGGCGGCGGCGACGTCGGCGCGTGTGCGCCGGCCGGCGCCGCTCGCGAGCCTGCCCGATTCGATCCTCCGGCGCAGCTCCTGGATCTCGTCGCCCGAGAGCGTATCGCCCGCGACCACCATCTTGATGCCGTTGTACTCGGGCGGGTTGTGGCTGCCGGTGAGCATCGCGACGCTGCCGCAGCCCAGGTGCTGCGCGGCGAAATACGCCAGCGGCGTCGGCACTACGCCGAGCTCGATGACATCCGCACCTGCAGCGTTGAGGCCGTCCATGAGCGCCGCCGCGAGCTCCGGGCCGGAGAGCCGGCCATCGCGTCCGAGAGCGAACTGCGGCGCGCCGCGCTCGATGCCGAGGCTGCCGAGTGCGCGCCCGATGGCATGCACCGCGTCCGGGGTGAGCGTGGCGCCGACCACGCCGCGCACGTCGTAGACGCGAAAAATCTCGGCGGCGAGCTTCACGGTTGCGAGAGAAAGTCCAGCACGCGCCGCGCCAGCCACTGATTGCGCCCGGGAAATCCGGCATGGCCGCCGCTGCGCGGAAATTCTAGCACCACGCGATCCGAGGCTCGCGCGCTGGCACGCTCGAGCGCCGCGGCGGGCAGGAACGGATCGTTCTTTGCGTTCAACAGCAGCGTCGGCACGCGGATCTCCGACAGCCACGGCGCGCTCGAAGCGCGCGCCCAGTAGTCGTCGGCGTCGCGAAAGCCGTGCAGCGGCGCCGTAAACAGATCGTCGAAGGCGCGCATGGTGCGCGCGGCGAGCACGCTGTTCGAGTCGAACAGCTTGCCATGCCGCATCACCGTGGCGAGCGCCTTGGCGCGCAGCGTGGAGAGGAACATCAGGGTGTAGGTGCGTCGGTTAAAGCCGCTGTCGAGCGCGTTGCCCGACGCCGCGAGGTCGATCGGCGCCGAAACCGAGGCCGCGCGCTGCACCACGTCCGCGGCCCCCGCGCCGCGCTCGCCCAGCCACTTGAGCAGCACGTTGCCGCCGAGCGAAACCCCGGCGGCGAACAACTCGCCACCGCGCGCGGCGAAGCGCCGCAGCATCCAGTCCACTTCCTCGCTGTCGCCCGAGTGGTAAGCGCGCGGCAGGCGGTTGAGCTCGCCCGAGCAGCCGCGGAAGTGCGGCAGCGCGAAGCGCCAGCCGCTCGCCACCGCGTGCACCGCAAGCGCTCGCGCGTAATGGCTGCGCGAGCTGCCTTCTAGGCCGTGAAACAGCACCAGGGTGCGCGGCGCGGCCTCGTTTCCGGCCCAGTCGACGTCTACGAAATCACCGTCCGGCGTCTCCCAGCGCTCGCGCACGAACCGCACCGCCGGCGCAGGGGCGAGCGCTGCCACGATGGTCTGCAGGTGGCCGCCGGGCAGCCACCAAGGCGCGCGATAGCTCAATGCAGGATCTTGGGGCCCGCCGCCGGCGGATCGGCGGCCGGACCCGGAGCGGGAGAGGCGTGATGCACCACCATGCGCCAGCCGGCTGCGCTGCGCAGGTAGACGTTGGTCGCCACGATCGGCGGCCGGGGGCGCGTCTCGCCCGCCGGGGTGATGTTCTCGTGCACGCTGTGCACCGCGACCATCATGCCGTTCGCGGTGACGTGCTGCGAAATGTGGATGCGCATGTTGGCGCCGCTAGCGAACATCTGGCGGAAACTTTCGCGCACCTGCTCTGCGCCGGTGAGGCGCATGCCCGCCGGGTGCACGCACACGATCTCCTCGTCCTCGGCCCATACCGCCATCATCGCCTCGAGGTCGGCGTGCTCGAGCGCTTCGTAGAACGCGTTCTCCGCGTCCTGCGCGGTGGGAAAAATCTTTCCGCTCATGCCTGCAGGTTCCCCAGTTCCGCGAGCACGCGCTCGACCGAGAGCTCCTTCATGCAGCGGAAATGCCCGAGCGGGCACTGGCGCGCGAAGCACGGGCTGCACTCGGGCTTGAGCCACAGCACGCGCGCGCGCGCCGAGCGCGGCGGCGTGTGCTCGGGGCTGGAGGAGCCGAATAGTGCCACCTGCGGCACGCCGAGCGCCGCGGCGACGTGCATCAGGCCGGAATCGTTGCTCACCACGAACGCCGCCGCGGCGATCAGCTCGACCGCCTCGTCGAGCGTGGTGCTGCCCGCCAGGTCGGTGGCTTCGATCCCGGCGCAGGCCTCGCGGTCCGCGGCTGAGCCGAGCAGCGCCACCTGGAGCTTTGATTCGGCAGCGAGGCGCCGCGCGAGCTCGCCGAAGTAGGGCCAGCGCTTGGCCGGGCCGTATTCGGCGCCGGGGCAGAGCACCGCGTAGCGCGGCGCAAGCCCGAAGCGGCTCGCGGTGGCGCGCGCAGTCTCGCGCTGCACGCTGAGACGCGGCTCGGGCAGCGGCTCCACCGGCGCCTGCCCGGGACCCTCGGCGAGGCACGCGTAGTGCAGCGCCATCGGTTGCTGCTTCGGGGCGCTGTTGCGATAAAGAAGATTGAGCAGACCGTAGCGCGACTCGCCCACGTAGCCGCTGCGCAGCGGGATGTCGGCGAAGAACGGCACCAGCGCCGATTTCCAGGAGTTGGGCAGCACGATCGCCTGGTCGTAGGCGCGGCCCTTGAGTTGCCGGCCCAGCCGCCAGCGCGTGCGCAGCGCGAGCGCGCCGTGGCGAAGATCGGATTCGATCACCTCGTCCACCTCGGGCATGCGCCGCAAAACCGGCGCCACCCAAGGCGGCGCCAGCGCCTCGAGGCGGAATTGCCCGAGCTTGTCGCGCAACCGTGCGAGCAGCGGCTGCGCCATCAGCGCGTCGCCGATCCAGTTTGGGGCGACGACCAGGATCTTGCGCAAGGGCTCAATGCCCTTTCGGTGCCGCGCCCTTGTAGACGTACTTCGTGCCGCAATAGGGGCACAGCATCTGGCCCTTGGTCACCACGTCGAGAAATACGCGCGGGTGGCGGGCCCAGAGTGGCGCACCGGGCCGCGGGCAATGCAGCGGCAGGTCGTTGCGCGTGATCTCGACCAGGCGCGCGCTGTCGGGGCTCATCGGAGCAGGGGGGCCGGGCCCCCTCCGGTAAATGCGCTCGGAGCCTTCCAGGCCCCCCCGCGCCCCCCGCGCACGTTTGGCACAGGTCGTCTCATTTCTTCATCGGCACGGGGGTGAGCCAGTGCCGGTGCTTGCGGTCCTTGCCGGTGACCACGTCGAAGAACGCTTTCTGCAGGAGCTTCGTCACCGGGCCCGCCTTGCCGGCGCCGATTACGCGGCGATCGAGCTCGCGGATCGGAGTGACTTCGGCGGCGGTGCCGGTGAAGAACGCCTCGTCGGCGATGTAAATGTCGTCGCGCGTCAGGCGCTTGGAGCGCACCTCGTAGCCCAGGCCCGCGGCGAGCTCGATCACCGAGCTGCGCGTGATGCCGATCAGCGCCGAGGTGATCTCGGGCTCGTATATTTTTCCGTCCTTGACCACGAACAGGTTCTCGCCCGCGCCCTCGGCGACGTAGCCCTCGACATCGAGCAGCAGCCCCTCGTCGTAACCGTGCTGCGTCGCCTCGAGCGTCGCCAGCACCGAGTTGGGATAGGTGCCCGACATCTTGGCGCGCGCCATGGTGACGTTGACGTGGTGGCGCGCCACCGACGCGGTCTTGACGCGGATGCCCTTGGCGAGCGCCTCGGGCCCGAGGTACGCGCCCCAGGGCCAGGCCGCGATCGCGACGTGCACCTTGGCGCCGACCGGCGACACGCCCATCTTTTCCGAGCCGTAGAACGCGATCGGGCGGATGTAGCATGCGGCATGGCCGTTGGCGCGCACGGTGTCGATGTGCGCCTGCATCAGCCGCTCGCGCGTGTACGGGATCTTCATCATGTAGATGTGCGCCGAGTTGAACAGCCGGTCGGTGTGCTCCTTCAAGCGGAAGATCTCGGTGCCGCGCACCGTCTTGTACGCGCGCACGCCCTCGAATACCGCGAGCCCGTAATGCAGCGAGTGGGTGAGGACGTGCGTGGTCGCGGAACGCCACGGCACCAGCTTGCCGTCGTACCAGATCCAACCGTCGCGGTCGGCCATCGACAACGGCGTGGCCGGCTGCTTTGCCTTGGGCATGTGCTAGGCTCCCTGCGGGTAAATGCCTATTCTAACTAAACTTTCCTGCGCCGCAGCATTGGCGCTCGCGCTCTTGGGCGTGGCCGGTTGCGCCATTGCGCCGGGCGATATGGAAGCGTTGCTCGCTTCGAGTGCAATCGTGCGCGAACTGCCGCGCGAGAGCGGGTCGGATGTGGCGGCAGCGCGCTTCTCCGCCGGACGCGCCGGGGAGCAGCCGCCCGGTGGCTGGGAGAGTTTCAACGTCTCGATCGGCAAGCGGCGCACCGCGTACCAAATGGTGGACGCGGGCGGCGAGGTTGCGCTCGAGGCGAGCGCCGAGCGCGCTGCCTCGGGCCTGTACCGCAAGATCCGCATCGAACCGGCGCGCTATCCGATCATCGAGTGGCGCTGGAAAGTCGCGCAAGGCGTGCCCGGGGCCGACCCGCGCGTGCCGGCGCGCGAGGATTCGGCGGCGCGCGTGGTGCTCTCGTTCCACGGCGATGTCGCCAAGCTCGATTTCATGGAGCGCAGCACGGTGCGCCTGTACCAGGCGCTCTCGGGCGAGAAGCTGCCGTTCGCGATCCTGATGTATGTGTGGGCAGACGACGCGCCCCTGGGCACGATCGTGCCGAGCGTGCACACCGACAAGATCCAGATGATCGTGGTCGAGAGCGGCAATGCGCGCAACGGCGAGTGGGTCAGCTTTCGCCGCAACGTGCTCGAGGATTACCGCAAGGCGTTCGGCGCCGAGCCCTGGGACATCGTCGCGGTGGGTGTGATGACCGACACCGACAACAGCGGCCTCACCGCGCGCGCGCTGTACGGCGACATCACCTTCCGCGCGCAGTAATTGTTTAGTGCTGTTTTGGGGACAGACCCCGATTCTTCTTGGTTTTGATTTTCGGGGTCTGTCCCCGATTTTCCTTCCCCCTACGTACTGTTGCGGGCTTAAGGAGAGGGAAGACGCCCGCGCAACACTCGAAATGTTCCCGATCGGGAACATTCGCCCAAGCGAGGCCGCCTCGTTGGGGTACGGCACTCGCGAACCGGTATTCGCGACATCGCGTCCACCGGCGAAGTTCCCAATTAACGTTCGCAGCCACCGGCGCGCGCCTGGCGGCATGCACAAATGGCGGCGCTTGCGCGCGCGTCCGGGTGGGCTGCGCTGTTAAGCGGCAATGGCGTCCACATGCAGTTCACCATTGCGAACCGATACCTCGACCCCGGCTTCATCCGCCTTCGGAACCAGCGCGAGCCAGACCCGAATGCCCTCGACAATGTGCACGTCCTCGTCGTTATCGCGGATCGTAGCGAAATCGCCGAGCCGGACGTTCCAAGGGTGGGGTCTTTCAATTCGCCAGGCAGTCTGTCCAGACGGCGCGCGTGAATTCTCAGCAATTGGCCCTTGGCGATGAATCATGATCCCTGGGCGGGACAACTTGGAGTCGGACAGCATTTTCGCGATGAGGGCTTTGGCGTCTGGCGTGAACTGGACCCTAAACATGCCGCTTAACCTGAATTAGTCAGCCTAAAAGTCGCAGTGTACTCCGCGCATCCGCGACCCGCGCCGTCAATCTTCCACCTAATCAAAGCGTTGCAGGTACTGTTCGTTTGGTCAGCGGCTTGTTGGTTGGTGAAAATCGGGGACAGACCCCGAAAGGCGAAAACCAAGAAGAACCGGGGTCTGTCCCCAGCGGGCGGGCGCAGGAGGTCGAAGTGTAAAGTCAGGCTTTACACTTGCGAAGATCGGGGACAGACCCCGAAGCAAAGGCAAAACCGGGGTCTGTCCCCAAGTCACGCAGCGGCGCGGAACGGGCCGAAGACGGTTTCCCACAGCGCGCGCACCGCTTCGACGTGGGCGGCGACCTGCTCCTGCGGCACGCGCGCGTACTTGGCGCCATTCAGGCGCAGCGCGTGCTGCAGTTTGCGGAACTCGCGGTAGGCGTTGCGGCAGCGCTCGGCGAGCTCCACGGGAATGAGGCCCAGTTCGGCCGCCATCTTGAGCAGCGCGATGTTGCCGAGGTTGCCGGTGAGCGTCGGGTGCGCGTGCGCGTGCGCCAGCACCAGGAACTGGACGATGAACTCCAGGTCGATCATGCCGCCGCGGTCGTGCTTGAGGTCGAACAGGCCCGAGCGGTTCGGGTGCGCGGCGTGCATCTTGTTACGCATCGAGAGCACCTCCGCGGCGAGCGGCGCCGGCTCGCGCTCGCGAGTCAGGATCCGCACCCGGATCGCCTCGAAGGCGGCGCCCACCTGCGCATCGCCGGTCGAATAGCGCGCGCGTGTGAGCGCCTGGTGCTCCCACATCCAGGCCGACTTTTCCTGGTACTCCTCGAAGCCGGCCAGCGGCAGCACCATCAATCCCTTCGAGCCCCACGGCCGCAGCGCAAGATCGGTCTCGAACAGCGTGCCCGAGGAGGTCTGCGCCGTGAGCCAGATGTTGAAGCGCTGCGCCAGGCGCGAGTAATTCTCCGCCGCGCGCTCGTCCTCGTCGTCGTACAGGAAAATGATGTCGAGGTCCGAGGCGTAGCCGAGCTCCTTGCCGCCGAGCTTGCCGTAGGCGATCACGGCGAAGCGCGGGCGGTCGCAGTGGCGGGTGCGCACCTGGGTCCAGGCGAGCTCGAGCGTCACGCCGAGCACCCGGTCGGCGAGCTCCGAGAGATGGTCGGCCAGCCGCTCCACGGTGAGCAGCCCGGCGAGGTCCTGGGCGAGCAGCCGGAACACCTGCCCCTGGTGCTGCTCGCGCACGATCGTCATCTGGCGCTCGATGTCGTCGGCCGAGGTCGCGAGCGCGGCGCGCAGTTGCGCCTCGAACGCCGGCCAGTCGGGTGGCGCGTAGAGCACGCGATCGTCGAGCAGCTCGTCGAGCAGCAACGGGTGCTGCGTTACGTACTGCGCTGCCCAGCTTGAGGCGGAGATGATGCGCGCCACGCGCTCGAGCGCTTCCGGGTGCTCGGCGAGCAGCGCCAGGTAGGCGGCGCGCCGCGCGATCGCCTCGAACAGGTCGAGGCCGCGCACCAGCGTCGCTTCCGGATCCGGTGTGCCGGCGGCCGCCGCGGCCAGCGCCGGAACCAGCCGCTCCACGCGCCGCTTCGAATCCTCGGGGAGCGCCGCGTAGCGCTGGCTGCCGCGGAATGCGGCGGCGCGGGGATGATCGGGCCACGCGGCGGCGCCATTCTCCGGCGGCGCCTCGGCGAAGGTGTCCTGGAAATGGCGGCTCACCGCGGCGCGCACCGCAGCGAGCTGCGCAAAAAAAACATCCCAGCTCGCGAATCCCGCCATCGCCGCGATGCGCGAGCGGTCCTCGGCATCGGACGGCAACGCGTGCGTTTGCGCATCGTCGAGGTATTGCAGCCGGTGCTCGAGGTTGCGCAGGAAGCGGTAGGCCTCGGCGAGCTCACGCGCGGCGCTCTCCGGCAGCAGCCGTCGCTCGGCGAGGCGCTCGAGCGCCTCGAGCGTCGGCCGCACGGTAAGCGCGGCATCGCGCCCGCCGCGCACCAGCTGCAGCGCCTGGACGATGAACTCGATCTCGCGGATGCCGCCGGGGCCGAGCTTGACGTTGTCGGCCAGCTCGCGCCGCGCGACGTCGGCGCGCACTTCGGCGTGCAACCGGCGCATCGCGGCGAGGGTGGCGTAATCCAGGTACCTGCGGAAGACGAACGGACGCACGATCGCAAGCAGCGCCTCGTGCTCGCCGCCGCTGATCGGCCGCGCCTTGATCCAGGCGTAGCGCTCCCACTCGCGGCCCTGCGCCACGAGGTAGGCTTCGAGCGCGTCGTAGCTGGCGGCGAGCGGCCCGGAGGCGCCCCACGGCCGCAGCCGCATGTCGACGCGGAACACGAAGCCATCCTCCGTGATTTCGCCGAGCAGGGCGATCATTTTTCTGCCGGTACGCTCGAACAGCTCGTGCTCGCCGGCGCCGTCCGGATAGAGGAACACCAGGTCGACGTCCGAGGAGACGTTGAGCTCGCGCCCGCCGAGCTTGCCCATGCCGATGACGACGAGTTTTCCGGCCGGCGCGCCGAGCTTCGCTTCGGCCCACGCCTGCGCGCAGCGGATCGATTGCTCGGCGAGCTCGCTCATCACTGCGCACACTTCCGCCAGGTCCGCCTTGCCGGCGAGATCGCGCGCCATGGTCCGCAGCAGCACACGCTGGCGCAAGCTGCGCAGCCGGAACTTAAGCGCCGGCTCGCTGTCGGCAGCGAATCCTTCGAGCGCGGCGGCGATCTCATCGGGGCCGAACGGCGCGCGCGCGCTGAGTTCCTGTGCCAGCTCGGGCCGCGCGGCGAGCAGGCGCTCCGCATAGCGCGAAAGCCTGATTTGCGGCCCGCTTTTGCCGATTGGATCGGACATTTGCGGATAGAATGCCCTGCGCTGGCATGAGCATGCAAACTGAAACGCGAACCTGGGTGCGGCGCGCGCGCCCGTGGCTGCTGGCGCTCGAAATCGTCGCCTGGACCGGGTTCTTCGCCTTCGCGCTGACGTTTCTCGCGCTGCGCTACTGGGTGCTGCCCGAAATCGAGCGCTATCGCGGCGACATCGTCGCCGCAATCTCGGGCGCCATCGACCTGCCGGTGAAGATCGGCGCCATCGAGACCGACTGGCGCGGCCTGCGGCCGCAGATCTCGATCGCCGACGTGCGCGTGTTCGACCGCGAAGGGCGCGAGGCCCTGGTACTGCCCGCGGTGGAGAACGTGATCGCGTGGCGCTCGCTGCTGCTGCTTGAGCTGCGGCTGCACTCGTTCGCCATCGACCGCCCGAAGCTAACGGTGCGGCGCGATGCGCAGGGCGTTTTCTACGTCGCCGGCATCCGCATGTCGCAGGAAAAAGGCGACGGCAAGCTGGCCGACTGGCTGCTGGCGCAAAACGAGATCGTGGTGCGCGACGCCGAGATCGAGTGGGTCGACGAGCTGCGCAAGGCGCCGCCGCTCGCGCTCACGGCGCTCAATTTCCGCCTGCAGAACGATGGCGACGAGCATGCGATAGGGCTTTCGGCGCGGCCGCCGCGCGAGCTCGGCGCCGGCATCGAGCTGCGCGCCGAGTTGATTGGCGAGCGCATCGGCCGCCCGGCGGAGTGGCGCGGGCGCGTATTCGCCGAATCCGGCTACACCGACCTCGCAGCATGGCGCGCCTGGGTGGACTATCCGATCGACGTGCGCCGCGGCAAGGGCGCGGTGCGCCTCTGGGCGACGCTCGCCCGCGGCACGGCGACACGCGCCACCGCCGATGTTGCGCTGACCGGCGTCGTCACCCGATTGGGCGTGGAACTGCCCGTGCTTGCAGTCTCAAGCGTGCGCGGCCGCCTGCAGGGGCGCGAGATCCCGCGCGGCTACGAGTTCGGGGTGCACGACCTGGCGCTTTCCACCGCGCAAGCCCCGGCGATGAGCGCGACCAGTTTCCGCGCCACCGTCGAAGGCGACGCCGCCAGGAACGCCGCCGGCGATCTCGCCGAGGGCTGGCGGCCGCAGCGCGGCTCGGTGAGCGCCAACCTGATCGAGCTCGCGCCGCTCGCGCACCTGGCCGAGTTCCTGCCCTTCCCCACCGATTTGCGAAAGGTGCTCGCAGAGTTGGCGCCGCAGGGCAACCTGCTCGACACCAGGTTCGACTGGGTGGGCGAGCTGCCCGACAAGGCGACCTTCAGCGCCAAGACGCGCTTTGCCGGCCTGGCGATGAAGCCGTGGCGCACGATTCCCGGTTTCTCGGGCCTCTCGGGCAGTGTCGATGCGAGCGAGAAGAAGGGCACGCTTTACCTCGCGTCGCACAAGGCGCAGCTCGACCTGCCGAAGGTATTCCCGCAGCCGCAGTTGAATCTCGATTCGCTCACCGGGGAGGTCGCCTGGGAGTACGAGAGCGTCGCCGCAGCCGCGGTCGCGGTGCGCCTGTCCAACATCGGTTTCGCCAACGAAGACCTTGCCGGCAGCGCCTACGGCAGCTACGTCTGGACCGGCGAGGGGCCGGGCGTGGTGGATTTGTCGGCGCAGCTCACGCGCGCCGACGGCCGCGACCTCGCGCAGTACCTGCCGCTCGGTTCGATCATGGGGGAGGCGACGCGCGACTGGCTGGCGCGCGCCATCGTCGCCGGCGACGCCAGCGACGTGCGCTTCCGCCTCAAGGGCGACCTGCGCGATTTTCCGTACATCGACCCGGCCAAGGGCCAGTTCCTGGTGGCGGCGAAAGTGGCCAACGCGGTAGTGGACTACGTCGCCGGCTGGCCGCGCATCGAGGCGCTCCAGGGCGAGCTGATCTTCGAGCGCGACAAGATGGAGATCGCCGGGCGCAGCGGCACCATCCTCGGCGCCCGGCTCTCCAACGTGCGCGCCAGCATTCCCAATCTTCTCGCGGAGCACGTGTTGCTTACCGTGGACGGCTACGCCGAAGGGCCGACCGACGAATTCCTGAAATACATCCGCGAGAGCCCGGTGCGGCGCATGGTCGACGGCTTCACCGACGGCATGCGCGCCGAGGGCCGCGGCAGGTTGCGGCTGCGCCTGGACCTGCCGCTGGACGAGCTGGCGAAAAGCCGCGTCGCCGGCGAATACCAGTTCTCGGGCAACAGCATGATCCTGGACCCGCGCCTGCCGCCGATGGAGCGCGCCGCGGGGCGCGTCGCGTTCACCGAATCCTCGCTTACGGTGCATGACGTGAAGGGCAGGCTGTTCGGGGGCGAAATCACGATCGGCGGCGGATCGCGCCCCGATACGGGCGTGGCGATCACGGCGAGCGGCGAGGCGACCATCGAAGCGACGCGCGCGGTGTTCGATCATCCCTGGCGCGCGCGGCTGCAGGGGCGATCGAATTACAACGCGGCCTTCACGGTGAGCGAAGGGCGCTCGCGGCTGAGCGTCGAATCGCAGTTGCGCGGCGTCTCGAGCGACCTGCCGCCGCCGTTCGCCAAGAGCGCGGCGGAGGCCATGCCGCTCAAGGTGGACGTCTATCCCGGCCAGGGGCGCGAGCGCATTTCGATCGGCGTGGGCGGCATCGCGCAGGCGGAGTTCCTGCGCCAGTCGCAGGGCGATGCGGTGCAGGCGCAGCGCGTCGCGGTCGCGTTCGGACCGGCAGCGGCCGAGCCGATGCGGCTGCCCGAGCGCGGCGGCACCTCGCTCTATGGTTCGCTTGGCGCTTTCGACCTGGACCGCTGGCTGCCGTTGCTGGCGGGCGCGGCCGGCGGCGGGCCGGCGGCCTTCGACCTCAGGTTCGACATCCTTGATGCGCTCGGCAAGCGCATGCGGAACGTCACCTTTCGCGGCGCCAGCGAAGCCGATGGCTGGGTGGCGAACCTGAGCGCCGCCGAGCTGGCGGGTGATTTCAGCTACCGCGGCGCCGCCGGCGGGCGGCTGGTGGCGCATCTCAAGCACTTCACCATGCCCGAGGACTCGCCCGGTGCGAAGCCCGGTGCGGCAACCAGGGACCTGCCCGCGGTCGACCTGGTGATCGAGAGCTTCGTGCATCGCGGACGCAAGCTCGGGCGCATCGAGGTGCAGGCGCAGCACGAGGGCGCCGACTGGCGCATCGAGAAGCTGGCGATGCTGAATCCCGAGTCGTCGCTCTCGGGCCGCGGCCTGTGGCGCGGCGGCGAAGCCTCGCGCACGGCGCTCGATTTCCAGCTCGAGGTGAGCGACGTCGGCAGCTTCCTCGATCGCATGGGCTCCCCGGAACACGTCAAGGGCGGGCGCGCCAAGTTGAGCGGCGGGCTCAACTGGGGCGGCGACCCGGTGACGATGGACTACGCCACGCTTGCTGGCGAGCTCAAGCTGGAAGGCGAGGACGGCCAGTTCCTCGAGATCGAGCCGGGAATCGGCAAGCTGGTGTCGCTCATGAGCCTGCAGATGCTGCCGCGGCGCATCACGCTCGATTTCCGCGACGTCTTCTCCAAGGGCTTCCAGTGGGACAAGATCGGGAGCGACCTGGCGATCGCGCGCGGCGTCATGACGTTGAAGCAATTCAACATGGCGGGCCCGGCTGCGCAGGTGCGCATGGGCGGGCAGATCGACCTCGGGCTGGAGACGCAGAACCTCAAGGTGACCGTGATCCCGAGCTTGGGCGACACCGCCTCCACCGTCGTCGGCCTGATCAACCCGGCGGTCGGCGTCGCGACCATGATCGCGCAGCGCCTGCTCAAGAATCCGCTGGGCGAGATCTTCGCCTTCGAGTACGCGATCAGCGGCACCTGGACCGACCCCAAGGTGGAGAAGCTCGATCCGGTGCCGATCACGAATGAGGCGCTCGAATCGCTCGACCCCGGCCGGCCGCGAAGGGAGAAATGATCTAGGGGCTTCTGATCATTTCACGCGCGTGCCGCAGCGCGGCTTACAGATCGCCGCGCGTGAGGGTGGCGCCGCGGACCACCGTTGGCGGCAGGGCCGCGCCCTCGCTCGCCTCGTCGAAGGGCACCTGGATCGCCTTGATGCTCGTCATCGGGAAGGCGGTCAGCACGCCGTCGGCGACCACCATGAGGAAAGGGTTCTTGAGGGCCTGCTCCAGCCGCACCTTTCTGGCGGCGACGTCCTTCTCCTGTTGCGGAAAGCTGTACGACACCTTGGTGCCGTCGGTGAAATGAACGGTGAGCCCGCGGGTCGGTTCCATCGCTTCTCCTTTTTTGCTGCGCCAAAGTAGCGCGTCGCGGCATTCTAGCTTGGCAGCCGAGCGCCCCTGTACACTCGCGCCGCATGCCTATGACGGCCGAGCGGCGAGTCTGGATCGCGGCGGTGCAGATGGTGTCGGCGCCCGAGGTGGCGCCGAACCTGGACGCTGCGGCGCGCCTCGTGGCCGAGGCGGCGCGCGCCGGCGCGCGTCTGGTCGCGCTGCCGGAGTATTTCTGCATCCTCGGCCGCCACGAAACCGACAAGGTCAAGGTGCGCGAGCCCGATGGCGCCGGCCCCATCCAACAGTTCCTCGCTGATTGCGCGCGCGCCAACCATGTCTGGATCGTCGGCGGCACGGTACCGCTCGAGTGCGGCGATGCGGCGCGCGTGCGCAGCGCCTGCCTGGTGTACGACGACGCCGGCCGGCGCGTCGCGCGCTACGACAAGCGCCACCTGTTTTCATTCGCGCGCGGCGCGGAAAGCTACGACGAGTCGCGCACCATCGAGCCGGGCACGGCGAACGTGGCGATCGAGAGCCCCTTCGGCAAGCTGGGGCTTTCCGTGTGCTACGACGTGCGCTTCCCGGAGCTGTACCGCGCCGAGCGCGCAGTGGATGCCTGGTTCGTGCCCTCGGCGTTCACTGCGGTCACCGGCGCGGCGCATTGGGAAACCCTCCTGCGCGCGCGCGCCATCGAAAATCAATGCTATATCGTGGCGCCTGCGCAAGGCGGCCTGCACCCGAACGGCCGCCGCACCCACGGCCACAGCATGATCGTGGACCCCTGGGGCGAGGTGCTCGGCGTCAGGCCCGAAGGCGAGGGCGTGGTGCTGGCGGAGCTGGATCCCGCACGGCTCGCCGAAGTGAGAAAATCCCTGCCCGCTCTGGACAACCGGAAAATCCCCTGATGGACGCCGACGCGCTTCTCGCCACTGCCGATTCCTGCCTGCTCGCGCCCTACGACCTCGAGGCGCGCAAGCTCGAGTCGGTGTTCGGCGCGCTGGCAACGCGCAAGCTCGACTACGCCGACCTGTACTTCCAGTACACGCGCTCCGAAGGCTGGAGCCTGGAGGAGGGCATCGTCAAGTCCGGCAGCTTCTCCATCGATCAGGGCGTGGGCGTGCGCGCCATCGCCGGCGAGCGCACCGCATTCGCTTACTCCGACGAGATCAGCCTGCGCGCGCTGGAGGATGCGGCGCGCGCCACGCGCGCCATCGGCCATGCCGGCGGCGGCAAGCAGACGCGCGTCGCGACCCGTGGTCGCGTGCCCACGCGCTACCAGCCGATTGATCCGCTCGCTTCGCTTGGCGCGGAGGCCAAGGTGGCGATGCTGGAGAAGCTCGAGCGCATGTGCCGCGCGCTCGACGCGCGCATCACCCAGGTGATGGCGCACCTGGGCGGCGAATACGAGGTGGTACTGGTGTCGCGTTCCGACGGCGTGCTTGCCGCAGACGTGCGGCCGCTGGTGCGCCTGTCGGTGCAGGTGATCGCCGAGCAGGATGGCCGACGCGAGAGCGGCAGCTCGGGCGGCGGCGGGCGCACCGATTACTCGCATTTCACCGACGAGGTGCTGAAAGATTACGCCGAGCGAGCGGTGTCGCAGGCGCTGGTGAACCTGGAGGCGCGTCCTGCGCCCGCCGGCACCATGACGGTGGTGCTCGGGCCGGGCTGGCCGGGCGTGCTGCTGCATGAGGCGATCGGCCACGGGCTGGAAGGCGATTTCAACCGCAAGGGCAGCTCGGCATTCTGCGGCCGCATCGGCGAGCGCGTCGCCTCGCGCGGCGTCACGGTGGTGGACGACGGCACGCTGCCCGACCGGCGAGGCTCACTCACCGTGGATGACGAGGGCAACCCGACGCGGCGCACGGTGCTGATCGAGGACGGCATCCTGCGCGGCTACATTCAGGACAGCCTCAACGCGCGTTTGATGAAGATGCCGCTCACCGGCAACGGCCGGCGCGAATCGTTCGCGCACCTCGTGCTGCCGCGCATGACCAACACCTACATGCTCGCTGGCAACGAAGACCCGGCCGCGATCATCGCCAGCGTTGACAAGGGCCTGTACGCGGTCAATTTCGGCGGCGGCCAGGTGGACATCACCAACGGCAAGTTCGTGTTCTCCGCGGCCGAGGCCTACCTGATCGAGAACGGCAAGGTGACGCAGCCGGTGAAGGGCGCGACGCTGATCGGCAACGGGCCGGACGTGCTCACGCGCGTCAGCATGATCGGCAACGACATGAAACTGGACAGCGGCATCGGCACCTGCGGCAAGGACGGCCAGAGCGTGCCGGTGGGCGTCGGCCAGCCGACGCTAAGGATCGACGGCCTGACGGTGGGCGGAACCGGCTAGCACGCTGCTGCAATGCTGCCTGCGAACGAAACCCGGTTCTTCGCCAGCGCAGAGGAGCTCGCGGCGCAGATTCCGGACGGCGCCCGCCTAGCGCTGCCGCCGGATTATTCGCTGGTGGCGATGGATGCAGTGCGCGCGTTGGCGCGCCGTGGCGCCAGGGACCTGCGCCTGCTCGGCGTGCCGGTGCTCGGGCTGTGCGCCGACCTGCTGATCGGCGCCGGCTGCGTCGCGGAAGTCGAATCGAGCGCGGTGTCGCTGGGAGAAGCGGGGCTCGCGCCGCGCTTCACCGAGGCCGCCGAGCGCGGCGAGATCCGCGTGCGCGACGCCACCTGCCCGATGGTGCACAGCGCGCTGCAGGCAGCGGAGAAGGGCGTGCCGTTCATGCCGCTGCGCGGCGTCATCGGCTCGGACCTGGTGGCACGGCGCCCCGATTGGAAGCAGATCCAGAACCCGATGAGCGAGCAGCCCGACCCGATCCTGCTGGCGGCGGCGATCTCCCCCGACGTGGCGCTGTTTCATGCACGCTGGGCGGACAGCGCCGGCAACGTCTGGATCGGGCGCCGCAAGGAGCTCGCCACCATCGCGCACGCGTCCAAGTGCACGCTTGTCACCTATGAGGCAATGCGCGAGAGCGACATGCTGGAGGACGAGCTGCTCGCGCCCGGGGTGCTGTCATCGGTGTATGTCAGCGGTGTCGCGCTGGCGCGGCGCGGCGCCTGGCCGCTCGGTGTGCCGGGCGAATACGGCATCGACGACGCCCACCTGGCGCAGTACGCGCGCGCCGCCAAGACGCGCGACGGCTTCCAGCGCTACCTCGAGGAGTTCGTGCTGCGGCGCGCGGCGGCGTGATGCGCTACGCGCGCGAGGAACTGCTCGCT
Organism: uncultured Enterobacteriaceae bacterium; assembly: GCA_964393745.1. GTDB lineage: Bacteria > Pseudomonadota > Gammaproteobacteria > Burkholderiales > SG8-39 > 2-02-FULL-66-14. Next base: position 32,901 of record CAYMVA010000081.1, read on the forward strand.
TTCACGCTCGCGCGCCTGATCGGCGACGCCGGCCACGTCGCCGTCGGCGCCGCCTCGCCGATTCCGGCCACCGCGGTTGTGCTCCTGCGCGCGCGCAATGCTGCGGTGGGCAAGGCGGGGCCGCGCCTGTCGCTGCTGCATCGGCGCAGCGGCAACCCGTTCACCGAGGGCTCGCGCGAGCTGTTCGACCTCGCCGGCCAGGGGCGCATCGACGTTTTCTTCCTCGGCGGCGCGCAGATCGACGGCGAGGCCAACATCAACCTGGTGCAGGCGGGCGGCAAGCGCCTGCCGGGCTCGTTCGGTTCCGCGTTCATGTACTTCGCAGCGCGGCGCACGATCCTGTTTCGCGAGGAGCACTCGCCGCGCGTGCTGGTGCCGAAGGTGGAATTCATTTCCGCGCCGGGATGGAGCCCGCCCGAAGTCGAGCGGCGCGGCGGCCCCCAGGCGCTGCTCACCGGCATGGCGCTGTTCGCGTGGCAGGCGGACAAGCGGCGCTTCCGCCTCGAGTCGGTGCACCCCGGGCATACGCCCGCCGAAATCCGCGCGCTGACCGGTTTCGACTACGACGCGCCGGACAATTCGGTGGTGACGCCCGAGCCGGACGCCGATTCGCTCGCGCTGCTGCGTGGCGCAGTGGCGCGCGAGATCGCGCCGGATTATCCGGATTACGCGCAGCGGCTGTGGGGGCCGCAACTGTAAAGTCAGGCTTTACACTTGTGGCGCTGCAGGCCCGGACTCACTCCTCCCAGCGCCGCGTGCGCTCCACGGCCTTGTGCCAGCGGGCCATGAGCGAGGCTGCCTGATCGCGCGACATGCGAGGCTCGAACATCCGCTCCATGCGCCACTGGGCGGCGATCTGCTCGCGCGATTGCCACACGTCTGTGGTGAGCCCCGCCAGGTACGCCGCGCCAAGCGCCGTGGTCTCGGTCACTTTCGGGCGCACCACCGGCACGCCAAGGATGTCGGCCTGAAACTGCATCAGCAGATCGTTGGCGGTGGCGCCGCCGTCGACGCGCAGTTCCGAGAGCCTTTCGCCCGCGTCCTTCTGCATCGCCTCGAGCAGCTCCGCGCTCTGGTACGCAATGGATTCCAGGGCCGCGCGTGCGATGTGTGCGCGGGAAGATCCTCGAGTGAGCCCAAGCACCGCGCCGCGCGCTTGCGGGTCCCAGTGCGGCGCGCCCAGGCCGGCGAACGCGGGCACCACGTAAACGCCGCCGCTGTCGAGCACGCTCGCCGCGAGCGCCTCGACTTTGGAGGAGGCGCTGAAGAAGCCGAGCTCGTCGCGCATCCACTGCACCACGGCGCCGGCGATGAACACGCTGCCTTCGAGCGCGTATTCCTTGTCGGCGTCGCGCGCATCGCGCGCATGGCCGAGCTGGGCCGCCGCGGTGCCGAGCAGCCCGTGGCGCGAGTTGACCACCTTGCCGCCCGTGTGCAGCAGCATGAAGCAGCCGGTGCCGTAGGTGTTCTTCGCCATGCCCGGCTTGTGGCAGCCCTGGCCGAACAGCGCCGCCTGCTGGTCGCCGGCAATGCCGGTGATTGGCACCGCCGCGCCGAGGATCGAGGGCGCGATCATGCCGAAGGCGTGCGCCGAGGGGTAAACCTCCGGCAGGATGGCGCGCGGCACCCTGAGCAGGCGCAACAGTTCTTCATCCCAATCGCCGCTGTGGATGTTGAACAGCAGCGTGCGCGAGGCGTTCGAAGGATCGGTGACGTGGACGCGGCTCTGCGACAGGTTCCAGGCGAGCCAGGTGTCCACGGTGCCGAAAGCGAGCTCGCCGCGCTCGGCGCGCCCGCGCGCACCGGGAATGTTGTCCAGCAGCCAGGCGAGCTTGGTGCCCGAGAAGTAGGGATCGAGCACCAGCCCGGTGCGCTCGCGCACCAGGCTCTCGGCGCCCGCCGCTTTCAGCTCGGCGCAATGCGCCGCGGTGCGCCGGTCCTGCCACACGATGGCGCGATGCAGCGGCTCGCCGGTCTGGCGGTCCCACAGCAGCGTGGTCTCGCGATGGTTGGCGCTGCCGCAGGCGACCAGGTCCTCGGCCTTGAGCGCTGCGCTGCGCAGCGCCTCGCGCGCGACGTCGCGCTGCGAGCGCCAGATGTCCTGCGGATCGTGCTCCACCCAGCCGGGCTCGGGGTAGTGCTGCGGGAATTCGCGTTGCGCGCTGGCGACCGGCTGGCCGCTCTCGTCGAACACGATCGCGCGCGAACTGGTGGTGCCCTGATCGAGAGCGAGAACGTAGCGCACAGCGCGATTCTAGCAATAGCACGATGCTAAACTGCGCCGCTCGCGACAGGGAGTGGCGCGGATGAAGATCCACGAGTACCAAGGGAAGGAATTGTTCCGCAAGTACGGCGTCGCCACGCCGCGCGGCATTCCGTGCTTCACGGTGGACGAGGCGGTCGAGGCGGCGCGCAAGCTCGGCGGCTCGGCCTGGGTGGTGAAGGCCCAGATCCACGCCGGCGGCCGCGGCAAGGGCGGCGGCGTCAAGCTGGCCAAATCGCCCGACGAGGTGCGCGAGCGCGCGCAGCAGATCCTCGGCATGCAGCTGGTCACGCACCAGACCGGCCCCGGCGGGCAGAAGGTGCGGCGGCTGCTCGTAGAGGAGGGCGCCGACATCAAGCAGGAGCTCTACCTCGGCATGGTGGTGGATCGCGTCACGCAGCGCGCTTGCCTGATGGCATCGAGCGAAGGCGGCATGGATATCGAGGAGGTCGCGGCCAAACACCCCGAAAAGATCCACAAGGTGTTCATCGATCCCGCGACAGGGTTGACCGACGCCGACGCGAGCGCGGTGGCGAAGAAGATCGGGATTCCGCACGCGGCGGTGGCGCAGGGCGCGAAGCTGCTGCAGGCGCTTTACAAATGCTTCTGCGAAACCGACGCCTCGCTCGCCGAGATCAACCCGCTCATCGTCACCGGCGACGGCCGCGTGGTGGCGCTCGATGCCAAGCTCAATTTCGACGACAACGCGCTCTTCCGTCATCCCGAGATCACGGCGATGCGCGACCTGGATGAAGAGGACCCGCTCGAGGTCGAGGCCTCCAAGCACGACCTGTCCTACATCTCGCTCGACGGCAACATCGGCTGCATGGTGAACGGCGCGGGGCTCGCGATGGCGACCATGGACACCATCAAGCTGTTCGGCGGCGAGCCGGCGAACTTCCTCGACGTCGGCGGCGGCGCCACCGCCGAGAAAGTGACCGCAGCGTTCAAGATCATGCTCTCCAACCCGAAGGTGAAGGCGATCCTGGTGAACATCTTCGGCGGCATCATGAAGTGCGACACCATCGCCGAGGGCGTGGTGGCGGCGGCGCGCGAGGTGCAGCTCGCGGTGCCGCTGGTGGTGCGCATGAAAGGCACCAACGAGGAGCTCGGGCGCAAAATTCTCGCCGACTCCGGGCTGCCGATCATTTCCGCCGGCAACATGGGCGAGGCCGGACAGAAAGTCGTCGCCGCGGTCGCGGGCGCCCGGTAGCCATGTCGATACTGATCAACAAGAACACCAAGGTGATGACGCAGGGGATCACCGGCAAGACGGGCCAGTTCCACACCCGCGCCAGCCGCGAGTACGCCAACGGCCGCAACTGCTACGTCGCCGGCGTCAACCCGAAAAAAGCGGGCGAGGATTTCGAGGGCATTCCGATCTTCGCCAGCGTCGCGGAGGCGAAGGCGAAGACCGGCGCCAGCGTATCGGTGATCTACGTGCCGCCCGCGGGCGCGGCCGCCGCGATCCTCGAGGCGGTCGAGGCGGACCTCGAGCTTGCGATCTGCATCACCGAGGGCATCCCGGTGCGCGACATGATCGCGGTGCGCGAGCGCATGAAGCGGGGCGACCGCAGGACGCTGCTGCTCGGCCCCAACTGCCCGGGCGTGATCACGCCCGATGAGCTGAAGATCGGCATCATGCCGGGCCACATCCACAGGAAGGGCCGCGTCGGCGTGGTGTCGCGCTCAGGCACCCTCACCTACGAGGCGGTCGGCCAGCTCAGCGAGCTCGGCATCGGGCAGTCGAGCGCGGTCGGCATCGGCGGCGACCCGGTGAACGGCTTGAAGCACGTAGATGTGCTGAAGATGTTCAACGACGATCCGAACACCGACGCCGTGATCATGATTGGCGAGATCGGCGGCTCGGACGAGGAGACCGCGGCGCAGTGGGTGAAGCAGAGCATGAAAAAGCCCGTGGTCGGATTCATCGCCGGGGTGACGGCGCCGCCAGGCAAGAGGATGGGCCACGCCGGCGCCATCATTTCCGGCGGCAAGGGCACGGCGCAGGAAAAACTCGCGGTGATGGAGGCGTGCGGCATCAAGGTGACGCGCAATCCCGCGGAGATGGGCAAGCTGCTCAAGTCGGTTCTGAAGTAGGAGGTCCCCGATGAACTTGAATCGCGTTGCGGCTGTTGCGCTGGCCGGGATGGCGCTCGCCGCGTTGCTGCTGCATGCAGGCGCGGGGCTCGCGCAGCAGCGCCCGAAAATCGGCCTCGTGCTCGGCGGCGGCGGCGCCAAGGGCGCGGCGCACGTCGGCGTCATCAAGGTGCTGGAGGAGATGCGCATCCCGGTGGACTGCATCGCCGGCACCTCGATGGGCGCGCTGGTGGGCGGCGCCTACGCTTCCGGCCTCAACGCGGAGGAGCTGGAAAAGTTGGTCACCGGAGTGCGCTGGCAGGACACCTTCACCGGCGTGGCGCGCGAGGAGCGGCCGGTGCGCCGCAAGCAGACCGATTTCCTGTTTACGCTCGGCCTGGAGATCGGCATCCAGAACAAGGTGCGCACGGCGGGCGGGCTGGTGCCCAGCCAGCAGGTGGAGGAGATTCTGCGCCGCATCGCCGCGATCTCGCGCAACGTCACCGATTTCTCGCGCCTGCCGATCCCGTATCGCGCCGTGGCGACCGACATCCTGAACGGCGACGTGGTGGTGCTCGACCAGGGCGACCTCGGCGCGGCGATGCGCGCCAGCATGGCGGTTCCCGGCGCTTTCGCCCCGGTAACCATCGGCGGCCGGGTATTGGTGGACGGCATGCTGGTGCGCAACCTGCCGGTGGACATCGGCCGCAAGCTGTGCGGCGACGTCATCATCGCGGTGTCGCTTGCGAGTCCGCCGGTCAAGGCCGAGGACATGAGCAACGTGCTGGCGGTGATCGGCCAGGCGATCGCCCTCGGCACCGATCTGAACGAGCGCGCGCAGCTCGCCACGCTGGGCAAGAACGACGTCGCGGTGATCGTGCCGATGGGGACCATGGGCGCGGGCGATTTCCAGCTGGTGCCGGAGGCGATTCCGCTGGGCGAGCGTGCCGCGCGCGCGCTGGCGCCGCAGCTCAAGCGCTTGAGCCTGAGCCCGCAGGCTTACGCCGAATGGCGTGCCAGCCTCGGCAGCGCGACTGCGCTCGCCGGCACCGTCGATGAGATCCGGATCACGGGCACCGAAACCGTCAATCCGGCGATCGTGCAGGCGCAGATCCGGACAAAACCGGGCGATCAATACGACGCGCAGAAGGCTGCGGAGGATGCCAACCGCATTTACGGGCGCGGCGACTACGAGCGGGTGGATTACCGCTACAGCGACCCGCCGCGGCGCCTCGAGTATCACGTTACCGAGAAGTCCTGGGGCCCCAACTACATGCTGTTCGACCTGTCGCTGCTGAGCGACCTGCAGGGCGATGCCGCGTTCAGCATCCGCGCCGACTACCAGCGCCGCTGGCTCAATTCGCTCGGCGGCGAGTGGCGCAGCACCGTGCAGATCGGCCGGCCGCTCGGCCTGGCGACCGAGTTCTACCAGCCGCTCGATGCCGCGCAGCGCTTCTTCGTCGCGCCCGCCGCCTACTACAGCCGCAGCACGTCGCAACTCTACGACGGCGAGGACGCGGTCGCGCAGTACAAGGTCACGCGCTACGGCCTGACGTTCGACGCCGGCATCGCCCTCGACACCTGGGGCGAGGCGCGCGTCGGCATCGATCTCGGCAGCCTGAGCGCGACGGTCGACATCGGCACGCCCGCGTTCCCCGACGTGCAAGGCATTGGCCGGGGCGCGTTCACCGGGCGGTTCGTCTTCGACACCCTCGACAAGCCCTACTTCGCGACCCGCGGCAGCTATGCCCTGGCGAACGTTTATGCGTCCTCGAAGTCGCTCGGCGCGGACGACGCCTACCAGCGCTTGTCAGGGGGCTTGCAGACGGTGTTCTCCTGGCGGCGCAGCGTGGTGACCGCGGGGTTCGAGGGCGGCTCGGCGCTCGGCAGCACGCTGCCGAACTACGATCTGTTCGCGGCCGGCGGCCCGTTCCGGCTCTCGGGCATGCGGGTCGGTCAGTTGCGCGGACAGGAATACGCCATCGGTACCGTCAATTTCCGCTACCGCGTCGCGGAGATCACCGAGGCGCTCGGCACATCCGCCTACGCCGGGGTGACGCTTGAAGCCGGGAACGTCTACAAGCGCCTCGACGGCTCGCAGGGGCGCGGCGCGCTGCTGTCCTCTGCGCTGTACCTCGGCGCCGACACCAAAATCGGCCCCGCCTATTTCGCAGTCGGCTTCTCGGACACCGGGCAGCGCGCCGTTTACCTGTTCTTCGGCTCGCCTGCCGCGGCGGGCGGCTGGGCCCGGTGATGCCCGCGCGCCGAGCGCAGTTGCGCACTGCGGTAACATGCCGGCCCGATACCGCGATGCCCATACGATGCAGCCGCCGCAGCGCGATCTGACGCGCACCGTCCTTGCCGTGCTGGCCCTTGGCGCGCTGATCGGCGCTTCGTTCGTGATCCTGCGGCCGTTCCTGCCGGCGTTCGTCTGGGCGCTGATGGTGGTGGTCTCGACCTGGCCGCTGCTCCTGATGGCGCAGGCCAGGCTGGGCGGCCGGCGCTGGGCGGCGGTGAGCGCCATGACGATCGCGCTGCTGCTCGTATTCGCCGTGCCGCTCTCGCTTGCGATCGCCGAGATCGTGCAGCACTCCGATTACATCGTGGGTTGGGCGAAAGCGGCCGCAGCCTGGCGCCCGGCCGAGCCGCCTGCATGGCTCGCGGGCCTGCCCGTGGTCGGCGGCTTGCTGGCCGACGCATGGAACCGGATCGTGGCGATCGGCGGCGCGGAACTCGCCGCCCGAGTAGGGCCCTATGCGGCGGACTTCCTGAAATGGTTCGCCACCGAAGTGGGCGCGTTCGGCATGCTCGGCATCCAGCTCCTGCTCACGATCCTCATCTCCGCGATCCTGTACGCGCGCGGCGAAGCAGCGGCGGAATTCGCGTTCTCATTCGCGCGCCGGCTGACGGGCGAGCGCGGCGAGCAGGTGATGCGCCTGGCGGGGCAGGCGATCCGCGGCGTCGCCTTGGGCGTGGTGCTGACCGCCCTGGTGCAGGCGCTGTTCGGCGGCTTCGGCCTGTGGATCGCGGGCGTGCCGGCGGCGGCGCTGCTCACCGCGGCGATGTTCCTGCTGGCGGTGGCGCAAATCGGCGCCGTGCCGGTGCTCGCGCTCGCCGTAGGCTGGCTGTACTGGAAGGACGCCACCGTGGCGGCGACCGCGCTGCTCGTCTGGACGGTGATCGTGGGCGCGTTGGACAACGTGCTGCGGCCGCTGCTCATCAAGATGGGCGCCGACCTGCCGCTGCTGCTCATTTTCGCCGGCGTCATCGGCGGCCTGCTGACGATGGGCCTGGTGGGGATTTTCGTAGGGCCGGTGGTGCTCGCGGTGACTTACACGCTGCTGCTTTCCTGGGTCGAGGGCGGCCGCTCGACCTGAGGGCGTGCTCAGCGCGCCGGCTCGATCCGGTCCTCGATCAGGCGCACGCGGTCGCCACGCTGCACCGTGGGCTCCACGAACTGCCGGTACTCGCCGAAGCTGCCGTCGAAATAGCGCACCGTCACCACGTAATGAGTCGGCCCGCCCTGCCTGACGCTTTCGTGGTATTCGCGCGTCTCGCGGGCGAACAGCGGCGAGCTCGGCGCGCCCTCGCTGCCGATGCCGGTGCCGGTGGAGGGCAAGCCGGCGGGCGGCGATGCCGGAGCGGCGGGCGGGCCGCCCGCCACCACGCGCACCGAAGTCACGACGCCGCAGCCGGGGCACTCGTCCGACTCGCTGCCCTTGAGCAGCTCCAGGTAGTCGCGCGAGCTTTGCGGCAGCTTGAGCGAGGTTTGCGCGTGCGCCGCCGCAACCGCGAGCACGGCGAGCGCGAAGATGGCGACTGTGCGTTTCATTGCCCCTCAAGTGTACTGCCCGGAGTGGCCAAATCGGGCTCGCCGCAGTGCTTCAGGATCTCCGCGCGCACGCGGTCGCGCAGCTCGACCGCCGCGCTCCAGTCGCTGCCGCGCGGCGCTACCGGGACGCCTGCCGTCACCACGACCGCGGCGCGGCGCAGATACCAGGTGCCGTCGCGCAGCACCGAGCGCACGCCGCGCAGCGCCACCGGCACCACCGCAATGCCGGCCTGCGCGGCTGCCTGGAACGCCCCGGTGCGGAACGTCATCAGGCCGGTGGCGCGCTTCAGGGTGCCCTCCGGGAACACGATCAGCGAGGCGCCGCTTTTCGCGCGCTCGGCAAGCGCCCCCGCGTGCTCGGCGCTCTTCTGCACATCGAAGCGCTCGATGAACTGGGTGCCGAAGCCGGCGAGCAGCGTGCGCATCAGAAAGTTGCCGAGGAATTCGCGCTTGGCGACGAACGCGTAGCCGCGGTACTCGAGCAGCGACAGCAGCACCACGGCATCGAGAAAGCTGGTGTGGTTGGCCGCGAGCACCACGGTCTGCCCGGCAGGCAAATTCTCCAGGCCGCGCGCCATCACCGGGATGCCAGACAGGCGCAGGAACCAGCGCGACACGAAACTCCCGATCGGCCAGCAGATTCTCACCGGCATGGTCGCCGCGGCGAGCAGAGCGAGCGGAAAAAGCGCGATGAACACCAGGTAGCCGCGCAGCGCGAACAGCGCGCCGCTCGCCGCGCGCAACGCGCGGCGCAGCTGCGGCGCGGCGCCGGCGAGCACCAGGCGCGCGAACTGCAGCCACACCGCCTGCGGCCCGACCGAGCTCGGGCCGCGCTCGTAGAAGTCGCGCGCCGCGGTGCGGCGGATCTTGCCGCTCGAGGTCTTGGGCACGGTGGCGGGCGGCGCCAGCACGATGTCGTCCGCGGGTCCGCCGGTGAGATTCACCGCCAGCTCGTTGATCATGCGCTTGAGGCTCTCGTGGCGCGAGGCATCCCGGTCGCGCATCTCTGCGAGCACCACCACGCGCTCGGTGCCGCTCACGGTGTCGGTGCTGCCGAATACCGCGACGCAGCCGCGCCGCACGCCTGCGAGGTCGCCGACCGCCTGCTCCAGCTCGTAGGGGCTGATGTTGCGCCCGCCGCGGATGATGATGTCCTTCTCGCGGCCGGTGATGTAGAGCATGCCGCCCGAAAGGTAGGCGAGGTCACCGGTATTCACCCATTCGCCGTCGAACAAGCCCTTGGTCTGCTCGGGATTGCGGTAGTAGCCCGAGGTCGCAGAAGGGCCACGGAACTGCAGCACGCCCTCATGGCGATCGGGGAGTTCGAGGCCGGCCGCGTCCACCACGCGCAGGTCGTGGTTCTCGATGACCATGCCGCAGCCGACCACCTTGAGCGGCGACGGGTCATCGGGCCTCGCGCTCACCGCCTCGCCGGTCTTGGAGAAAGCCTCGCGGTCGAGCGCGTCCGAGCGCCACGGCACGCCGGGCGGCGTGAACGACACGCCAAGCGTGCACTCGGCCAGGCCGTAGACGGGGGAAACCGAGCTTTCCTTGAAGCCCCACTTGGCGAAGCGCTGCGAGAACGCGGTGATCGTGTCCGGGCTCACCGGCTCGGCGCCGTTGAAGGCGAAGCGCCACGAGGAAAGGTCGATGCCTTGCAGGTCCTCGTCGGCGATGCGGCGCAGGCACAGCTCATAGCAGAAATTCGGGCCGCCAGAGATGCTGCCGCGATGGCGGTGGATGGCGTGCAGCCAGCGCGCCGGGTGCGACAGGAACGCAAGCGGCGACATCAGCACCACCGGGAAGCCGAGGAACATGGTGGCGAAGCAGCCGCCGATCAGCCCCATGTCGTGATACAGCGGCAGCCAGCTGACGAACACGTCCGCGGAGCTGGTGCGCGCGGCGGTGCCCATCGCCTGCAGGTTGACCAGCAGGTTGGCGTGCGACACCACCACTCCCTTGGGCTGGCCGGTGCTGCCCGAGGTGTATTGCAGGAAGGCGATATCGCCCGACTTGCCGCGCGCCGGCGTAAAGCCCGCAGCCGCGCCTTCGAGATCGGCCGGCACCAGCACCGCGTGCAGGCTTTCGACCTGCGCGCGCAGCAGCCAGGCGAGCGCTTTCGCCTCCGGGATCGTGATCATCATGGCCGCGCCCGCGCTCCTGAGGATGCCGACGTGGCGCGTCATGTGGTCCTCGATCGTGGTCAGGCGCGCCGGCGGGTACAACGGCACCGGCACGCCGCCCGCGAGCAGCACGCCGTAGAACGAGAACAGGTACTCCTTGCAGGTGGGCAGCATGATCGCCACCATCTGCCCGGGCTGCAGGCCGGCCTCCGCCAGCCGCGCGGCGTAGCCGAGCGCGCCCTGCCACAGCGCGCCGTAGGTGATCGGATGCTCCTTCTGCTCCTCGTACAGGAAAACCGTCAGCCGGTCCGGCTGGCGCTCGGCGTGGTACTGCAGCGCCTCAGTCAGCGTCTGCGCGTGCGCAGGGGGCCGCACGCTCTCGGACTGCACCAGGCTCGCGACGCTGGTATCGGCTGCGCGCGGCGCGTGGCCGGCGCTGCTGAGCAGAAACCTCAACAGGTCGCGCGGCGTTTCGCTGGTGGCGAGCGCCTGCTCGGGCAGGCTGGCGGCGAATTCGCGCTCCAGCCGCAGCACCAGCTCGACGCGCGCCAGGCTGTCCAGGCCGAGCTCTTTCTCCAGCGAGGCGTCGAGCGAGACCTGCGGCTGCACGCTCGGCCGCGCTTCGCGCGCGACCTCGGCGACGATCGCGAGCAGCCGGTCGGGCTCGATCTCCTTCTGGGTGCGCGTCATCGTCGTTGAGGCGGGCGCCTGATTCTACGCCGCCGGCAGGGGATTGACCGCAGTCAAGAATTTTCGCGCGCTGGCTGGCCGATAATGCGGCGCATGAAAGCAAGGTTTGCGCAGAAAGGCCGCTCGGTAGACGCGAAGGCGCTGGCCGAAGTGCGGGCGCTGCTGGAGGAGGGACGCCGGGCGACCGGCGTGGCGCCGCATCGGCGCGACCTGCTGGTCGAGCACCTGCACCGCGTCCAGGACCGCTACCGGCAGCTGTCCGCCGAGCATCTCGCCGCGCTGGCGCAGGAGATGCGCATGTCGCAGGCCGAGGTGTACGAGGTCGCGACCTTCTATCATCACTTCGACGTGGTGAAGGAGGGCGCGCCCGCGCCGGCGGCGCTCACGGTGCGCGTCTGCGATTCGCTCTCGTGCGAGCTTGCGGGCGCCAAGGAGCTGCTGGAAAAGCTGCCGCAGATCCTCGGCAGCGGCGTGCGCGTCGTTGCCGCGCCCTGCGTCGGGCGCTGCGAGTCCGCGCCCTGCGCCGTGGTGCACCAGAATCCGGTGCTGCACGCGACTGCCGCCAAGGTGCAGGCCGCGGTGACTGCGAAGGCGACACGCTGCACCGAGCCGGCGTACATCGACTACGCGAAGTATCGCAAGGCGGGCGGCTACCGCTTGCTCGCCGATTGCCTCGAGGGCAAGCGCACGCGCGACGAGATCACGCAAGTTATGGAGCACTCCGGCTTGAGAGGGCTGGGCGGGGCGGGCTTTCCGGCGGGCCGCAAGTGGCGCATCGTCGCCGCGGCGCCGGCGCCGCGCGTGATGGCGGTGAACATCGACGAGGGCGAGCCCGGCACCTTCAAGGACCGCTGGTACCTGGAGCGCGACCCGCACCGCTTTCTCGAAGGCATGCTGGTGGCGGCCTGGTGCGCGGGAGTGGGCGAGATTTACATTTACCTGCGCGACGAGTACGCGGGCTGCCGCGCAGTGCTAGCGCGCGAGCTGGCGAAGCTGCAGGCCGATGCGCCTTGCGCGCTGCCGCCGATCCACCTGCGGCGCGGCGCCGGCGCCTACATTTGCGGCGAGGAATCGGCGATGATCGAATCGATCGAAGGCAAGCGCGGCATGCCGCGCCTGCGGCCGCCGTACGTCGCCGAAGTGGGGCTGTTCGGCTACCCGACCCTCGAGCACAACATGGAAACCGTGCACTGGGTGCGCGAGATCGTGGAAAAGGGCGCGGCGTGGTTCGCGTCGCACGGACGCAACGGCCGCAAGGGGTTGCGCTCGTTCTCGGTCTCCGGGCGGGTGAAAAAACCCGGCGTGCACGTTGCGCCTGCGGGCATCACGGTGCAGCAGCTGATCGAGGAGCATTGCGGCGGCATGCTCGAAGGCCACGAGTTCTACGCTTATCTTCCGGGCGGCGCATCGGGTGGCATCCTGCCCGCCGCCAAGGGCGACCTGCCGCTCGATTTCGACACCCTGCAGCCTTACGGCTGCTTCATCGGCTCGGCCGCGGTGGTGATCCTGTCGCAGAAGGATTCCGCCGCCGCCGCGGCGCGCAACCTGATGAAGTTCTTCCGCGAGGAATCGTGCGGCCAGTGCACGCCCTGCCGGGTGGGCACCGCCAAGGCGCTCACCCTGATGCAAGCGCCACGATGGGACCAGCCGCTCCTGCAGGAGCTGTCGCAGGCGATGATGGACGCCTCGATCTGCGGCCTCGGGCAGGCGGCGCCCAACCCGGCGCTCAGCGTAATGCGGTACTTTCCGGACGAGGTGGCGTAAATGGACCGGGTGACCAACAAGCAGGTCGCGGCGATGCCGATCGAGTTCAGCCTGAACGGCCGCACGGTCGTCGGCCGGCCCGACGAGACCATCATCGAGACCGCGAAGCGCCACGGCATCGAGATCCCGCACCTGTGCCACATGCCTGGGCTGCGCCCGGACGGCAACTGCCGCGCCTGCGTGGTCGAGGTAAAGGGCGAGCGCACGCTCGCGCCCTCGTGCTGCCGCAAGCCGACGCAGGGCATGGAGGTCACCACGAACTCGGCGCGCGCGCTCACCTCGCAGAAGATGGTGCTGGAGCTGCTGCTCGCCGATGTTCCCGATCGGGAACATTCGCCCGCTTCCGAGCTGCGCGATTGGGCGAAGCAGCTCGGCGTCGGCAAGCCGCGCTTTGCGCCGCGCCACCAGCCCAAGGCCGACCTGTCGCACCCGGCGATCGCGGTCAACCTCGAAGCCTGCATCCAGTGCACGCGCTGCCTGCGCGCCTGCCGCGAGGAGCAGGTGAACGACGTCATCGGCTACGCCATGCGCGGCGAGCATTCCAAGATCGTGTTCGACATGGATGACGCGATGGGCGCCTCCACCTGCGTCGCCTGCGGCGAGTGCGTGCAGGCCTGCCCGACCGGCGCGTTGATGCCGGCGCGCGAGGTCGGGAAGCAGAAGATCGAGAAGCAGGTGGACTCGGTGTGCCCGTTCTGCGGCGTCGGCTGCCAGCTCACCTACCACGTGGCGAAGAACACCATCCAGTTCGTTACCGGGCGCGACGGGCCGTCGAACCACGGCCGCCTGTGCGTCAAGGGGCGCTACGGCTTCGATTACGCGCACCATCCGCACCGCCTGACCAAACCTCTCATCCGCAAGCCGGGGGTGGCGAAATCGGGCAACTTCAAAGCCGATCCGGGCGACTGGTCGGAAGTTTTCCGCGAGGCGAGCTGGGCGGAGGCGCTCGATTTTGCCGCCGCGGGCCTGCGCGAAATCCGCGACCGCGATGGGCGGCATGCGCTTGCAGGATTCGGCTCGGCCAAGGGCTCGAACGAGGAGGCCTATCTGTTCCAGAAGCTGGTGCGCACCGGCTTCGGCACCAACAACGTCGACCATTGCACGCGCCTGTGCCACGCCTCGTCGGTCGCGGCGCTGCTCGAAGGCATGGGCTCGGCGGCGGTGTCCAACCAGGTGAACGACGTGCTGAATGCCGAAGTGGTGTTCCTGATCGGCGCTAATCCGACCGTGAACCACCCGGTGGCGGCGACCTGGATGAAGAACGCGGCCAAGCAAGGCGTCAAGCTGATCGTCGCCGACCCGCGGCGCACCGAGCTCGAGCGCTACGCCAGCCACTTCCTGCAGTTCAAGCCCGACACCGACGTCGCGCTGCTGAACGCGATGCTGCACGTGATCGTCGAGGAAGGGCTGGTGAACGAGGCCTTCGTGCGCGACCGGACCTCCGGTTACGACGCGCTGGTGCAGAACGTGAAGAAATTTTCCCCGGAGGCGATGGCGCCGTTGTGTGGCGTCCCGGCGCACACCATCCGCGAGGTGGCGCGGCTGTACGCGACCTCCAAGGCCTCGATGATCTTTTGGGGCATGGGGATCTCGCAGCACGTGCACGGCACCGACAACGCCAGGTGCCTGATCGCGCTCGCGCTCGCGACCGGCCAGATCGGCCGTCCCGGCACCGGGCTGCATCCGTTGCGCGGCCAGAACAACGTGCAGGGGGCGTCGGACTCGGGGTTGATACCGATGGTGTTCCCGGACTACCAGCGCGTCGACAACCCGGAGGCGAACAAGCGCTTCGAGGAGCTCTGGGGCGTGCCGCTGGATGAAAAGCCCGGCCTCACCGTAGTCGAGATCGTGAACGCCGCCTACGAGGGCAAGGTCCGCGGCATGTACGTCATGGGCGAAAACCCGGCGATGTCGGATCCCGAGGCGGAGCACGCGCGCGAGGCGCTCGCCAGGCTCAAGCACCTGGTGGTGCAGGACATCTTCCTCACCGAGACCGCGTACCTCGCCGACGTGGTGCTGCCGGCGACGGCGTGGCCGGAGAAGACCGGCACCGTCACCAACACCGACCGCATGGTGCAGCTCGGCCGGCCGGCGCTGGCGCCGCCGGGCGAGGCGAAAGAGGACCTGTGGATCATCAACCAGCTGGCGCAACGCATGGGCGTGAGCTGGAGCTACCTGCATGCGCGCGAGGTGTTCGACGAGATGCGCCTGTGCATGGACTCGATTGCCGGCATCACCTGGGAGCGGCTGGAGCGCGATTCGGTGGTGACCTATCCGTGCGAGAACGAGGGCGATCCCGGCACGGCGGTGGTGTTCACGGATGTGTTTCCGACCGCCACCGGCCGCGCCAGGTTCGTGCCGGCGGCGGATCTGATTCCGGCGGCGGAGCAGCCCGACGACCAGTACCCGACGGTGCTGATCACCGGGCGCCAGCTCGAGCACTGGCACACCGGCGCCATGACGCGCCGCTCGGGCGTGCTCGATGCGATCGAGCCCGAACCGACGGTTGTGGTGCATCCGCTTGACCTCGCGGCGCTGGGCGCCAAGCCCGGCGACCTGGTCACGGTCGAGTCGCGCCGCGGCAAGATCGCGCTCTATGCGCGCGCCGACGAGAACAATCCGCGCGGCGCGGTGTTCATCCCGTTCTGCTTCTACGAGGCGGCGGCGAACGTGCTCACCAACCCGGCGCTCGACCCGGTCGGCAAGATCCCGGAGTTCAAGTACTGCGCGGTGAAGCTCTCGCGCGGCGGCGCCCGGCCCGCCGATCCCGGCTACGGCCGCGGCCGGGCGCTCGAAGAAATCCAGCGCTGACTTTTCTCCCCACCACAAGATCCGTCGCGGCATGCGGGGGGCGCAGCGCGGCCAAGTGTAAAGTCACGCTTTACACTCGCAGTTGTGGCGGCCCGGGACGCAGCGGGCGTCATCGTCCGCGGTGCGCAGGCACGTCCGCGGGCAGGGTCCCGGTGCGGCGGGAAAATCGGGGACAGACCCCAAGCGAGAAAACCGGGGTCTGTCCCCAACGCTCTTGACCGCCGCACCACCCGCCTTCGCGGACGCGCACCGAAGGACGCTGCCGCCCGCTGCGCCCCGTGCCGAGAAACTCGCGCTACCGCTGCCTTACGGGCCGAGGCGCGTGCGGCTCCGTCGCCCCTTAGGCCGCGCTGTGCTCCACGGGTGGCGGGGCAGACGAGAGCCTCTATCTGACCGAAGTCTGCCCCGCCGGGCACCCGCGGCGCGGCGTTTGCGGCCTCGGGGCGGCGGAGACGTACCGACTCGGCCCTGCGCGCTAACGCAACGGGCAGTACGGGTGGTGGGAAAAGGATTATGGAACAATTGGCTGCCTCGCCGCGGCGCTTGACCGCGGTCAAGGCCGGAGGCGGCGCTGCTCTCGCAAAATCTCGCCTCCGCAAGAGGAGGCACACGCATGCCGTCTGACATCGAGATCGCGCAGGCCGCGACCCTGCAGCGCATCTCCCGCATCGCGCACGACAAGCTCGGCATCCCTGAGGATCACCTCGAGCCGTTCGGCCACTACAAGGCCAAGGTGTCGCTCGAGTACGTCAATTCGCTCAAAGGGCGCAAGAACGGCAAGCTGATCCTGGTCACCGCGATGACGCCCACGCCCGCGGGCGAGGGCAAGACCACCACCACGGTCGGTCTGGGCGACGCGCTCAACCACATCGGCAAGAAGGCCGTCATCTGCCTGCGCGAACCCTCGCTCGGGCCGGTGTTCGGGGTCAAGGGTGGCGCCGCCGGCGGCGGCTACGCGCAGGTGGTGCCGATGGAGGACATCAACCTGCACTTTACGGGGGACTTCTCCGCCATCGGGCTGGCCAACAATTTGCTGGCGGCGATGCTCGACAACCATATCCACCACGGCAACGAGCTCGGCATCGACGTGCGCCGCATCCAGTGGAAGCGGGTGATGGACATGAACGACCGCGCGCTGCGCGACATCGTGGTGTCGCTCGGCGGCCCGGCCAACGGCTACCCGCGCGAGGACGGCTTCGACATCGTGGTGGCCTCCGAGGTGATGGCGATTTTCTGCCTCGCCACCTCGCTCGAGGACCTGAAAAAGCGCCTCGGCAACATCGTGGTCGGCTACAGCCGCGAGCAGAAGCCGGTGACCGCCAGGGACCTGAACGCGCACGGCGCCATGACGGTGCTGCTCAAGGACGCGCTGGCGCCGAACCTGGTGCAGACCCTCGAGAACAACCCGGCGTTCATCCACGGCGGGCCGTTCGCCAACATCGCCCATGGCTGCAACTCGGTGATTGCGACGCAGACCGCGCTCAAGCTCGCCGATTACGTAGTCACCGAGGCCGGTTTCGGCGCCGACCTCGGGGCGGAGAAATTCCTCGACATCAAGTGCCGCAAATCGGGCCTCAGGCCAGACGCCGCGGTGATCGTGGCCACCCTCCGCGCGCTCAAGTACCACGGCGGCGTCGACGTGAAGGAGGTCAACAAGGAGAACCTGGCGGCGCTAGAAAAGGGCCTCGCCAACCTCGAGCGCCACGTCGAGAACGTCAGCAAGGTGTTCGGCATCCCCTGCGTGGTGTCGATCAACCGCTTCACCTTCGACACCGCGGCCGAGATCGCGCTGCTGCAGGACAAAATGAAAAAACTGGGCGTGCCGGTGGTGCTGGCGACTCACTGGAGCGACGGCGGCAAGGGCGCGGCGGAGCTGGCGCGCATGATCGTCGGGCTGTGCGATCAACCCGCCAAGCCGAACCTGCTCTACCAGGACGCGGACACGCTCTGGGACAAGATCTCGAAGATCGCGAAGCAGGTCTACCGCGCCTCCGAGGTCACCGCGGACTCGAAAGTCCGTGCGCAGATCAAGCGCCTGCAAGACGAGGGCTACGGCCACTACCCGGTGTGCGTGGCCAAGACCCAGTACTCGTTCTCGACCGACGCGCAGCTGCGCGGCGCGCCGAGCGGCCACGTGATCAACATCCGCGAGGTGCGGCTGGCGGCCGGTGCCGAGTTCGTGGTCATGGTTTGCGGCGACATCATGACCATGCCCGGACTGCCCAAAGTGCCTTCGGCGGCGAAAATAGATCTCGTCGGTGGCAAGGTCGTCGGATTGTTCTAGAATCGCGCCTCATGGAAATGCTCTCCAGCGTCGCCTTCTGGCAGGCGCTCGGCGCGATCATCTGGGTCAACCTGCTGCTCTCGGGCGACAACGCGGTGGTGATCGCGCTCGCGGCGCGCTCGCTCCCCGCCAAGCAGCAGAAGCTGGCGGTGTTCTGGGGCAGCGCCGCTGCGATCATCATGCGGGTCATCCTCACGGTGTTCGCGGTGGCGCTGCTGCAGTTGCCGTGGCTGAAGCTGATCGGCGGCGTGCTGCTGCTGTGGATCGGCGTCAAGCTGCTGGTGCCGGAGGAGGACGAGGCCAACGTCTCCTCCAGCGACAACCTGTGGCAGGCGGTGAAGACCATCCTGATCGCCGACCTGGTGATGAGCCTGGACAACGTGATCGCGGTGGCCGCCGCCGCCGAGCAGGGCCCGGAGGGCGCCAAGCTGGCGCTGCTTATCATCGGCCTCGCGCTTTCGATCCCGATCGTGATCTTCGGCTCGACCCTGATGCTAAAGGTGATGGAGCGCTACCCGATCATCATTACGCTGGGCGCCGGGTTGCTGGGCTGGATCGCGGGCGACATCATGGTCACCGATCCGGCGATCGTCGGCTGGGTGAAGGCGAACGTTGCCTGGCTGCATGAATGGAAAGTGGCGCACGTCGTCGGCGCCGCGTTCGTGCTGCTGCTCGGCAAGTGGATCGCAGGCAGGCACCAAGCCGCCGAGACGTCGCAGGCGAACTCCGGGGTGCAGGCCGCGGCCACTGAGGCGGAGCGCAGCAATTCTTGACCGCAGTCAATTTACAGTCGCTACTGGATTCACGACAATCGCGCAACCGAGGAGAGAAGGAGCAACCATGAAAGCAAGCATTCGCAAGCTGGTAGGGGCTTCGCTCGTCGCTGCGGCGCCGTTTGCGGCGCAGGCCTGGGAGCCGACCAAGACCGTCGAGTTCATCATCCCGGCCGGCACCGGCGGCGGCGCCGACCAGATGGCGCGCGCCGCCCAGGCGATCATCGCCAAGCACAATCTGATGAAGCAGTCGATGGTGGTGGTCAACAAGGCGGGCGGCGCAGGCGCCGAGGGATTCCTCGACGTAAAGGGCGCGCAGGGCGACCCGCACAAGATCATCATCACGCTGTCGAACCTGTTCACCACGCCGCTCGCGACCGGCGTGCCGTTCAACTGGCGCGACCTGACGCCGGTGAAGATGCTGGCCCTGGACCAGTTCGTCCTCTGGACCAACGCATCCAAGCCGTACAAGTCGGCCAAGGAATACATCGCGGCGGCCAAGGCGGCGGGGGGCAAGTTCAAGATGGCGGGCACGGGCGCGAAACAGGAAGACCAGATCATCACCGCCGCGATCGAGCAGTTGACCGGCACCAAGTTCATTTACATCCCGTTCCGGGGCGGCGGCGACGTCGCGGTGCAACTGGTGGGCAACCACGCCGATTCGACGGTGAACAACCCGATCGAGGCGGTGGCGCACTGGCGCGGCGGCAAGTTGAAGCCGCTTTGCGTGTTTGATCCCAAGCGCATGCCTTACAAGAACAAGGTCACCGATACCATGTCCTGGGCCGACATTCCGACCTGCAAGGAAGGCGGGCTGGATGTGGATTACCTGATGCTGCGCGGCATCTTCATGCCGGGCGGCGTCACACCGGACCAGGTGAAGTACTACGTCGAGTTGTTCAGAAAGGTCCAGGCGACGCCGGAGTGGAAGGACTTGATGGAGCGCGGCGCGTTCAACCAGACTTCGCTGGAAGGCAAGGAGTACGTGGACTGGGTCGCGCGCGAGGAGGCGCGACACGTGCAGCTGATGAAGGCCGCGAAGTTTATCGCCGGCCAGTAGCCGCAGTCCGGCAGGACGAGCGGGGGCCGCGGCTTCCGCTTTTGCTATCAGGGGCGGGCATGTCTGAAAGCAGCGGTGGAAAGCCGGCATTTCGTTACCGGGTCGCCGAATCGGTGGTGGCAGCCGGCTTTATTGCGCTCGGCGCCATCGTGATCTTTGACAGCGCGCGGCTCGGTTTCGGCTGGCGCGAGGACGGCCCCCAAGCAGGGTATTTCCCCTTCTACATCGGCGCCATCATCTGCGTTTCCGCGTTGATCAACCTTGTGGCGGGGCTCGCCGTGCCGAAGGAAAAGAACCGCAGCTTCGTTGAGGTGGAGCAGTTGAAGCTGGTGCTGTCGGTGCTCGTGCCGACGGCCGTGTATGTCGGGCTCATCGGCTGGATCGGCATCTACGTGGCCTCGACGGTGTTCGTCGCGTTTTTCATGCGCTGGCTCGGAAAGTACACGTGGTGGAAGGTTGCCGCGGTGTCGATCGGCAACAGCGTGGCGTTTTTCCTGATCTTCGAGATCTGGTTCAGGATTCCCCTGCCGAAGGGCCCGCTCGAGGCCCTCCTCAGGCTGACCTGACGCATGGACGAAATCCAGTCGCTGCTGCAGGGCTTCGGCGTCGCGCTGACGCTGAAGAATGTCGCGCTGATGTTCACCGGCATCGTGCTCGGCGTGATCATCGGCGTGCTGCCCGGACTGGGCGGCGCCAACGGCGTCGCGATCCTGCTGCCGCTCACCTTCTCGATGGCGCAGGTGCCTGGCGGCACGACCTCGGCGATCATCCTGCTGTCGTGCATCTATTGGGGCGCACTGTTCGGCGGCGCCATCACCAGCATCCTGTTCAACATCCCCGGCGAGCCGTGGTCGGTGGCGACCACGTTCGACGGCTATCCGCTGGCGCAGCGGGGCCGCGCGGGGGCGGCGCTGACGGCGGCCTTCACCTCGTCGTTCGTCGGCGCGCTGGTGGCGGTGATCGTGATTACTTTTCTGTCGCCGATCGTGGCGGGATTCGCGCTCGAATTCGGGCCGCCGGAGTTTTTCTCGGTCTACCTGCTGACGTTCTGCGCGTTCGTCGGCATGTCGAAGGAGCCGCCGTTCAAGACGCTTGCCACGATGATGCTCGGCTTCGCGCTCGCCGCCGTCGGCACTGACCCGGTCACCGGCACGCTGCGCCTCACGTTCGGCTCGACGCACCTGTTGACCGGATTCGACTTCCTGATCGCGGTCATCGGCTTGTTCGGCATCGGCGAAATATTATTGACGCTGGAGGAAGGTCTCGCCTTCAAGGGCGCGCAGGCGAAGATGAACATGAAGGTCGTACTCGAGACCTGGAAGGAATTGCCCAAGTACTGGCTGACGTCGATTCGTTCCTCGGTGGTCGGCTGCTTCATGGGCATCGTGTCGGGTGGTGCGACCCCTGCGTCATTCATGAGCTACGGGGTGGCGCGCCGTTTCTCGAAGGACGGCGACAAGTTCGGCACCGGCATGGTCGAGGGCGTGGTTGCGCCCGAAACCGCGGCGCACGCGGCGGGCACCGCTGCGCTGCTGCCGATGCTCACGCTCGGCGTACCCGGATCGCCGACCGCTGCGGTGCTGCTCGGCGGATTGCTCATCTGGGGCCTGCAGCCCGGCCCGCTGCTGTTCGTCGAGCAGAAGGATTTCGTGTGGGGCCTGATCGCGAGCATGTACCTGGGCAATATCGTGGGGCTGATCGTGGTGCTCACCTGCGTGCCGCTGTTCGCCGCGATCCTGCGGGTGCCGTTCTCGGTGATCGCGCCGATCATCATGGTGATCTGCGCCATCGGCGCCTACACGGTGCACAACTCGATTTTCGACGTCTGGATGATGCTGGTGTTCGGCATCCTCGGGTACCTGTTCAAGAAGCTGCAATACCCGCTCGCGCCGCTGGTGCTGGCGATCGTGCTCGGCGACCGCGCCGAGTCCTCGTTCCGCCAGGCGATGCTGGTGTCTCAGGGCGACATGTCGATCTTCTTTTCCAAGCCGCTGGTGGGCTCGATCACCGGGCTGGCGCTGGTTCTGCTGTTCTGGCCGCTGCTGTCGTTGCTGCTCGCCAGGCTGCGCAGCCGCTAGGGCTCACGCCGCCCGACTGTAAAGTCACGCTTTACACTTTGGCAGCCAGCGCCCCTCGGTAGACCAGCGCGGCGCTCGCAATATCCTCCACCGCGACCCCCACCGATTTGAACAGCGTGATTTCGTCTCTGGACTGGCGGCCCGGTTTGCTGCCGCCGAGGACTTCGCCGATCTCGGCAAAGATGGCGCCGGCGGCAATCACGTCGCCGGACTCGCGCGATGCCGCCTCGCGCGATTCGACGTAAAGCTTTGCCTGGCGCAGCACGGCGTCATCGAGCTCGCGCCAGTTGGGCCGGGGCGCGCCAATGGCATTGATATGCACGCCAGGCGACAGCCAGCCGCCCTGCAGCACGGGCACGCGCGAGGCGGTTGCGACCACCACCACATCGGCGCCGCGCACGGCATCTTCCGCTGACTGCGCCAGCCGCACCCCGAACCTGCGCGCGAACTCGCCCGCGTGGCGCGGGCTCCAGACCCGGATGTCGCGAAACTGCCGCACCAGCCGCAGCGCCTCGAGGTGGCTCCGCGCCTGCACGCCCGAGCCGAGGATCGCGAGCACTGCGGCATCCGGGCGAGCGAGCAACCGGGTCGCCACTGCCGACACCGCTGCGGTGCGCATTTCCGTGATCAGCCGACCCTCCATCGTCACCAGCGGCTCCCCGGTCTCGGGCCGGAACAGGAGCACCAGCGCGTGGTGCGTCGGCACGCCCTGGTTGCCGGGGAACAAGGTCACCAGCTTGGCGCCGAGCTGCCCGCCGGCGTAAGCAGGCATGCTGCCGAGGAAGCCGCCGTGCTCTGCGACCGGCAGCATCACGCGCATGGGTTGCACCGACTCGCCGGCCGAGAGCGCGCGCAGCGCCCGCTCCATCTCCGGGATCAGGTCCGGCATGTGCAAAAGCTTCCGGACCGCCGCTTCGTCCAGGATCAGCACGGGTCAGGAACTGCGCCCGAGCTTGAGTTTCAAGCGCGACAGCGTCTCGGGGGTGAGGTTGAGGTAGGCGGCGAGCTCTTTTTTCGGGATGCGGCCGGCGAGCTCGGGGTGCTTGCGCTCGAAGCGCAGCAGCCGCCCCGGCGCATCCAGCAGGTGCAGCGTGATGGTGTGCGTCATCACCTCCGACATCAGCTTCATCACCTCGTGTTCGAAGCGCTGCTTCACGTCGGCGTGGCCGTCGAGGAACTCGACCCACTGCGCCAGGTGCAGCTCGACCGCGCGCACCTTGGTCACGGCGACGATCGAGTAGGGGATCGGCGTGCGCAGGCGCCAGGCCGCATAGGAGGTGTCCATCTCGCCATCGGCGGCGAAGCGCAGGATCATTTCGCGCCCCTGCGGACTGGACACCACGCGCTTCACCATACCCTCGAGGATGAAGAACTGCTCCATCTCCTCGTCGCCCTGGCGCGCCAGCGGCTCGCCCTTGCGGTAATCGCCCACCGACAGCAGCGGCTCGAGCGCCTCCCACTGCTCCGGCCGCATGGCGCGCAGCACCAGGTTCTGGCGCAGCTGCAGGCGGATCGAGCTGCGTTGCGGGTGGCTCGCGACCGGGTTCATGGCGGGGTGCGAACTTTAGCGCTTTTTAAGGTGCCCGCGGCGAGCCGCATCGTCGCTCTTCTTGACCGCAGTCAAGGCCTTGCGTGCGCCTCGTTTCCTACCATAACGGTCTTCCCACGCCGCAGGATGCGGCACTGCTGGAGGCCAATATGGGCACCGTCGAACCTCAAGTCGCCACCGACGCGCAATCACAACTACAAGTGACCGACGGCTTTCATCTGGTCATCGATGCCCTCAAGCTCAACGGCATCGACACGATCTTCGGTCTGCCCGGCATCCCGATCACCGATCTCACCCGCAAGGCACAGGCCGCGGGCATGCGCGTGATTTCGTTCCGCCATGAGCAGAACGCCGGCAACGCCGCCGCCATCGCCGGCTTCATGACGCAAAAGCCGGGCATCTGCCTGACGGTGTCCGCCCCCGGCTTCCTCAATGGCTTGACGGCGCTGGCCAACGCCACCACCAACTGCTTCCCGATGATTCTCATCAGCGGCTCCAGCGAGCGCGAGATCGTCGACCTGCAGCAGGGTGACTACGAAGAGATGGACCAGTTGGCCATAGCCAAGCCGCTGTGCAAGGCCGCTTTCCGCGTGCTGCACGCCGAGGACATCGGTGTGGGCATCGCGCGCGCCATTCGCGCCGCCGTCTCCGGCCGTCCGGGCGGCGTCTACCTCGACATGCCGGGGAAGCTGTTCGCGCAGACCATGGACGCGGAAGCCGGCAGAAAATCTCTGATCAAGGTGGTCGATCCGGCGCCGCGCCAGATCCCGGCCCAGGACGCCGTGCAGCGCGCCCTTGAACTGCTCAAGAACGC
>CAYMVA010000082.1:0-2966 GCA_964393745.1 uncultured Enterobacteriaceae bacterium
CTGGATCCTGGGCGAGAGCCTCACCCCGGGCCTCGCTGGCGGCATGGCGCTGGTGGCGCTGGGCCTGGCGCTGATCGCGCGGCGTTGATCCGGGCGTCCGATTCGCCTCCATCCGTGCAGAAATGCACGCGGCTCGCCGGCGGGGCGGCGGCACAATGCCGCCTGCTCCAAGAACGGGAGGCAATCATGGTCGCTCGAGTCATGCTGGTGATGCTGCTTGCAGTAAGCGCCGCGCACGCTCAGGTGTATCGCTGGACCGACAAGCAGGGCAAGGTCCACTACGGCGACGACGCCTCGACTGCAGGCGCCACAGCGCTGACAACGGTATCCCGCACACCGGGGACGAAGCGCACGGCCACCCCCGCCGCATCCGCGTCGCAACCGCAGAAGCCGCCTCAAACGAAGACCTTGCAGCAGCAGGAAGCGGAGTCCCAGGCGCGCCCGGGGGCGCAGCGCTAGAGCGCTTCAGCGCAGCGGCGCGGTGTAGTCCACGGGCGTCAAGCGTTCTGGATGGCGATCGCCGCCTACTTTTTGCCGTAGGCGGCGTCGTGATCGGCCGCGATGCTCAGGAATCGCAGGAAGTTGCCATCCCGATAGGCGGTCGCACGCCGGGACTGTGTGATACGGAGCGTGTAGATCGCATCGATCCCTGGCGGCGGTTTTACGCTTGCGACCTTCTCCCACTTCAAGCCCTGATCCCGGTACAGCTGATCCCAGGTGAGCTGGCGCAACTTTCTGAGCGTATCGGTCACGCGGTTGCGTTCCGATTTGTCCAGCGCCAGCCAGTTCTCCTGAAAGACTGCGTTATTTAGATCGAGCTGAAGCTTTCTTGGCTGTTCTGCGTCCGCCATCCTCCAACCTCTTGAGGGTTGCGTCCAGATCCGACTCTTTTGCGGGATGGCGTTGCGCCCAATTCACGGCGCGTGCCAGATCTTCCCGGCCTTTCGGTTGGTGCAGCCAGAGCTCGTTCTCCGGCACCACCAGCGCCGTGCGCACGAGCCAGACCCCTGGCTCTTTCTCCTCCACAAGGACCTGCCGTCCGGCGAACTCCTTGCCGAGCGAGATCTGCCCATTCGAGCCGACGACCTTGACGCTGGTCTTGGTGGTGGGAGTTTCCATAGCCTTGCGCCCCCGCTTCTTAGGCCTGGCGCAGCCTCTGAGTTTGTGTAACCAGCTGATGTATTCCTAATGCACGAACGCACTATAGCACGATAATGGCACCCAGGGCAAACAGAGGCGCGATCTCAGGCGACCCGAGTGTAAAGTCAGACTTTACACTTTGCCCGCCTGCGCCCCCTTTGCGGTGAGCGCCCGCGTCGCCATGGCGAGGATGAATAGCGCGATCGCGGCCGCATGGCCGAGCGCAGCGGCCTCGCGCATCGCCGGGACCACGAGCAGGCTGCCGGCGAAGCGCAGCGCGACCGACGCGTGCAGCAGCGCAAGCGGCGCATAGAAGATCACGTGGTAAGGCAACGCCACGCGCAGCAGCGCGGGCGCGATGATCGGCGCGTGGCCGAACACCATCGAGAACACGAAGCCGAGGAACCAGGCGTGCAGCGCCGCGTCCCACGCCGGTCGGCCGGGCGCGAAATCCGCTGAGGCGAGCGCGGCAAGCGCACCGAGCGCGAGCCAGGCGTAGCCCGCGAGCAGCGCCCAGGCGATGTAGCGCGTGAGCCCCTGCTCGCGAACCGTGCGGCGCGCGATGTCCTTCGTGGCTAGCCACACGGCCAACGCGAGCAACGCCGCAGCGAGCAGCTTCCAGCCGATCGCCGGCGCGAACACCGCGAGCACGCTCGATATCAGGAGCACCCCACACACAGCGGCGAAAAGGCGCTTCGCGCCGGGCGACGGCGGCATGAAGCGCGAAAGCTCGAGGCGCTCGCCGGCAATGGTGAGGACGAGGAAGCCGAGCCACGCCGGCGTCGCGGCAGCGGCTACGCCCAGCGTCACCGTAGCGCCTCCAAGAGCGAGGCAAACCGCGCCCGCGGCGAGCACGGCGTTGTGCAGCGCAGGCTGGCGCTGCCAAACGTGCAGCGACGCCGCAAGCAGCACCACGCCGCCTGCGAACAGCAGCACGCCGCCCGCGTTGACCGGCGCACCCAGGATCCACGACAGCCCAGCAAGCCCGCATGCGAGCGGCGCGGCGTAGGCCCAGCGCTTGCCGATGGCGACCGCGCGCTCGAGAGAAATGACGGTGCCGAAGAATGCACCTGCCACCAGCGGCCCGTGCAGCGCGGCGGGTGCGTGCAGCGTGAAGCCCAGCCTCGCAATGCCAGCGGCGACGCCGAATGCGAGGCTGATGAACCCGAGGACCAGAAGTGGAATGCGATAACCGACGCGCACGCGCGCCTACTTCCAGCCGAAGAAGTTGCGCGCCTCCTCGGACATTCTCTCCGGCGTCCAGGGCGGCTCCCAGACTAACTCGACCTCGACCTCGGTCAGCTCGGGGAAGCGCGCGCGCAGCGCGCTCTTCACCGCGTCGGACAGGTAATCGCCAAGCGGGCACGCGGGCGAGGTCATGGTCATGCGCACCGTGGCGCACCAACGCGCGGGCGCGTTCGTATCCGGCGTGGCCTCTGCGCCGTACACCAGGCCGAGCTCCACGATGTTCATTCCCGCCTCGGGGTCGTCCACCGCGCGCAGCGCGTCGATGAGCGCTTCCTCCGAGGGCGCGGTCATGCCGCTAGCCGTGCAGGCTCTGGTACTTCTCCAGCAGCTGCTCGCGCGTTTCCTGGAAATCCGGGTTCGGGACGATGCAATCGCTCACTGGGCAGACGAGCTTGCATTGCGGCTCGTCCTCGGCGCCGACGCACTCGGTGCAGCGCAGCGCATCGATCACGTAGATCGGGTCGCCCACGCTGATCGCCTCGTTCGGGCACACCGGCTTGCAGGCATCGCAGGCGGTGCAGCTGTCGTTGATCATCACTGCCATGTGCTTGCTCCCTATGCTGCAACGCGCTCCTGCA
>CAYMVA010000083.1:0-23849 GCA_964393745.1 uncultured Enterobacteriaceae bacterium
GAAGACCTGCTCGCGATCCTCCAGTCGGCCTGGTAGCCCGGAAAACGAAGCGCTACTTGGCGCCCAGCCCCAGGCGCTTGGCGCCGTCGGTGTAGAGCTTGATCTTGTCCTTCATGAAGGCGTCCATCTGTTCGACGCCGACGTTGACGAGCTCAAAGCCGCTCTTCGCCGCCAGTTCCTTCATCTCCGGGTCGTTGTTGAGCGAGCGCCACAGGTCGGAGATGCGTTTCCTGGTCTCCGCGGCGGTGGACTTCGGCACGCCGATGCCGCGGTAGGCGCCGTCGACCCAATCAACGCCCAGCTCGCGGAAGGTCGGCGCATCGGGCAGTAGCGGATGGCGTTGCTCCATCGCCACCGCCAGCGTGCGCACCTTGCCCTTGTTGTTGATCGCGAAGGCGGTGTAGGACATCGCGCCGCCGACATGGCCGCCGATTACGTTGGTGGTCATGTCGCCCGTCCCTTTGAAGGGGACGTAGATGGTCTTGAAGCCGAAGGCGGCGTTCATGCGCTCGTGCGCGGCGTGATTGGCCGAATTGAGGCCCGAGCCGCCGAGCGAGATCTTGCCAGGGTCCGCCTTCGCCGCCTTGACGAAATCCTGCAGCGTCCTGAGCGGGCTCGATTCCAGCACCACCAGCGCGTCCGGGGTGTAGTGGAACCAGAACACCGGCGTCACGTCGTCGGTCTTGTACTGCACTTGCCCCTCGATCGGCTGGAACACGATGTGCGGCAGGTTGATGCCGATGATGTGATTGCCGTCGCCGGCGAGCTGGTTCATCTGCGACCACATCAGGCTGCCGCCCGCGCCCGGCTTGTACTGGATGATGGTTTCGATCGCCGGGCAGCGCTTCTTCAGCACCACTTGCTGGTGCCGGCCGGAGATATCGGACTCGCCGCCGGCGGGGAAAGCCTGCCAGTAGTTAAGGTTTTTTTCAGGGCAGGATTGCGCGAATGCGACCGGCGCGGCGAGCGCGCACAGGAGGGTGAAAAGCTTTTTCATGAAATTCCTCAGCCCTTGAGTTGAAGCGACTTGTACTCCAGGAACTCCTCCAGCCCGTAGACCCCGGCCTCGCGGCCGTGGCCCGACTGCTTGAAGCCGCCGAAGGGCGCGTTCATGTTGAAGGCGCCGCCATTAATGTCCACCTGCCCGGCGCGGATGCGGCGCGCCACCTTCTGCGCGTGCGCGTCGTCCTTGGACCACACCGCGCCGGCGAGGCCGTAGGGCGTGTCGTTGGCGATGCGCACCGCCTCTTCCTCGTCCTGGTAGGGGATGATCGCGAGCACCGGCCCGAAAATCTCCTCCCGCGCGATGGTCATCGAGTTCGTCACCTTGCCGAACACCGTGGGCTTGACGAAGTAGCCGCCCGCGGCGACCCCTTCGGGCTGCTCGGCGCCGCCGGTCAGAACCTCGGCGCCCTCCGCGATGCCTTTCTTGATGTAATCGCGCACGCGCTCCAGTTGCAGCTTCGACGACAGCGGCCCGAGGCGCGTCGCCTCCGAAAGCGGGTCGCCGAGCGTGAACCCTTTCGCCGCCTCGACCGCGAGCTTCGCCGCCTCGTCGTACTTGGACGCTGGCACCAGCATGCGCGTGAGCGCGGTGCAGGTCTGGCCAGAATTGAGGTAGCAGCCGGTCACGGTGCCTTTCACCGCGGTGGCGAGGTCGGCATCCTCCAGAATCACCGATGCGCTCTTGCCGCCGAGCTCGAGCGCGACGCGCTTCACGGTCTTCGCTGCGGCTTTCGAGATGCGCTTGCCGGCGCGCGTAGAACCCGTGAAGGAGATCATGTCCACCTGCGGGTGCCTGACCAGCGCCTCGCCCGCCGCCGGGCCGTAGCCGGTCACCAGGTTGAACACGCCCCAGGGCAGCAGCGCCTGCTCGATCACCTCGGCGAGGATGAAGGCGTTGAACGGCGCCACCTCCGAGGGCTTGAGCACCACGGTGCAGCCCGCGGCGAGCGCGGGCGCAACCTTGAGCGCGATCTGGTGCAAGGGATAGTTCCACGGCGTGATCGCGCCCACCACTCCGACCGGCTCACGGCACACCACCGAATTGCCGACGCGCTCCTCGAACTTGAAGTCCGTCGCCAGCTTGGCGTAGTTGGCGAAGTTGGCGATCGGCAGCCCGGCCTGGATGCGGCCGGAGAGCTTGATCGGCATGCCGACTTCCTGCGCCATGGTCGTCGCCAGCTCCTCGGCGCGCGCCTTCAGGCCGTCGGAGATTTTCTGCAAATACTCGCAGCGCTTTTCCACCGGCGTCCGGCTCCAGCCCTCGAATGCGGCGCGCGCGGCGGCGACTGCCGCGTCGATATCCTTCTGCCCGCCGGCGGGGACATTGCCCATCACCTCGCCGGTGCCGGCGCTGTGCACGGCGATGGTTTCGCTGGAGGAGGGCGCCACCCACTTGCCGCCGATGAAGAATTTTTCGCGGTTCAGCATGAGAATTCCTTTCCGATCGAGGCATAAAGTATATTCGACCGCGGGGGGAGAGACGTGAAGGAAACGAGCCAGTTTCGCCTGCTCGGCGAGCGCCGCTTCGGGCCGTTCTTCGGCGTGCAGTTCCTGGGCGCCATGAACGACAACGTGTTCAAGCAGGCGCTCGTCATCCTGCTCGCCTACCAGACGGCGCGCTACACCACGCTGTCCTCCGACACCCTGCAGAACCTGGCGCAGGTGCTGTTCATCCTGCCGTTTTTCCTGTTTTCGGCCACCGCCGGGCAGATCGCCGACAAGTACGAGAAGTCGCGCCTCATCACGGTCACGGTGGCGATCGAGCTGGCGGTGATGGCGCTCGGCGCCGCCGGCTTCCTGCTGCACGACCTCGCGCTGCTGCTTGCGGCGCTGTTCCTCGGCGGGGTGCAATCCACGCTCTTCGGGCCGGTGAAGTACGCCATCCTGCCGCAGAGCCTCAAGGAGACCGAGCTGGTGGGCGGCAACGGCCTGGTGGAGATGGGCACCTCGGTGGCGATCCTCGGCGGCATGATGCTCGGGGGCTGGCTGGTGATCCAGCCCGGCTGGGGGGTGCTGGGGGCGGCGCTCTGCACCCTCGCGCTCTCGGCGCTCGGCATCGTGTTGTCGCGCTTCATTCCACTGGCGCCCGCCGCCGACCCGGCGCTGCGCATCAACTGGAACCCGATCACCGAGACATGGCGCAACCTTCGCTTCCTGCCTGGGAACCGCACCGTGTTCCTGTCGGTGCTGGGCATTTCGTGGTTCTGGTTCTACGGCTCGATGTTCGTCACCCAGTTCCCGAACCTGTCGAAAAATGTGCTCGCGGGCCGGGAGGAGATCGTCACGCTGCTGCTGGTGGTGTTCTCGATCGGCATCGGCGTGGGCTCGCTGCTGTGCGAGCGGCTCTCGGGCCACAAGGTGGAGATCGGCCTGGTGCCCTTTGGCTCGATCGGCCTCAGCGTCTTTGGCATCGATCTTTTCTTCGCCCTCGCGGCGCAGGCGCCGCACGCGCCGATGGCGCTCGCCGAGTTCGTGCGCGAGCCATCGCACTGGCGCGTCCTCGCCGATCTTGCGCTGATCGGCGTCTTCGGCGGCTTCTACATCGTGCCGCTGTATGCGCTCATCCAGATCCGCAGCGACCCGGCGCACCGCTCGCGCATCATCGCCGGCAACAACATTCTCAACGCCGTTTTCATGGTGGCCGCGGCGGCGATCGCCATCGGCCTGTTCGCCTCCGGGGTGACGATCCCGCAGTTGATCCTGGTCACCGCGCTGATGAACGCCGCGGTCGCGCTCTACATCTACGCGCTGGTGCCCGAGTTCCTGATGCGCTTCATCGTGTGGCTCCTGATCCACTCGGTGTACCGCCTGGAAAAAACCGGCCTCGAGCACATCCCCGACGAGGGGCCGGCGGTGATCGTGTGCAACCACGTCAGCTTTCTCGATGCGCTGGTGATCGCCGCCGGCTGCCGGCGCCCGATCCGCTTCGTCATGGACCACCGTATCTTCCATCTGCCGGTGGTGTCGTTCGTGTTCCGCACCGGGCGCGCGATCCCGATCGCCTCGGCGAAGGAGGATCCGCAGATGATGCAGCGCGCCTTCGACGAAGTGGCGAAGACGCTCGCCGCGGGCGACCTGGTGGCGATCTTTCCCGAGGGGCGCATCACCGACTCGGGAGAGCTGTACCCGTTCCGTCCAGGTATCACGCGCATCCTCGAGCGCACGCCGGTGCCGGTGGTGCCGATGGCGCTGCGCGGCATGTGGGGCTCGTTCTTCTCGCGCAAGGACGGCGCCGCCATGAGCAAGCCCTTGCGGCTGCGGCCGTTCGCGCGCATCGGGCTCGCTGCCGGCGCGCCGGTCGCGCCTGCGGCAGCAACGCCGGATGTGCTGCAGGCGAACGTGCTCGCGCTGCGCGGCGACTGGAAGTAGACTCCGATCGAATTCAATAACCGGGAGCAAGCATGTCTCGCAAGTCCAAGGCGGTGATTTGCCGCGAACTCAACAAGCCCGTCGTCGTGGAGACCATCTATGTGGACGGCCCGAAGCGCGGCGAGGCGACGGTCAAGCTCGCCGCCTGCGGGGTGTGCCACTCGGACTTGTCGGCGACCAACGGCACCATCATGTTGCCGCCGCCGCTCGTCCTCGGCCACGAGGCCGCGGGCGAGGTGGTGGAAGTGGGCGAGGGCGTGACGTCGCTCGCGGTTGGCGATCATGTCGTCACCTCCTTCATCTACATGTGCGGCAAGTGCCGCTTCTGCTCCTCGGGCCGGCCGGTGCTGTGCCTGGAGCAGCACAAGGCGCTCACCACGCCGCTGGAAGGCACGCCGCGCACGCGCGACGCCGGCGGCAAGCCGCTCGGCATCTTTTCGGGCTGCGGCGTCATGGCCGAGTACGCCACCGTGAGCATCGAGAACCTGGTGAAGATCGACCCGAAGATTCCGCTCGACCGCGCGGCGCTCGTAGGCTGCGCGGTGACCACCGGCGTCGGCGCGGTATTCAACACTGCGCGCGTGGAGCCGGGCTCGACGGTCGCGGTGTTCGGTTGCGGCGGCGTCGGCCTGAACGTGATCCAGGGCGCGGCGATCGCCGGCGCCGAGCGCATCATCGCGATCGACACTATTCCCGCAAAGCTCGAAATGGCGAAGAAGTTCGGCGCCACCGACGCCATCGTCGCCAAGCCCGACGAGGACGTAGCCAAGGCGCTTAAAAAGATGACCGGCATCGGGCCGGACTACGCCTTCGAGTGCGTTGGCGTCGGCGCGCTCGCCGAGACCGCCTACCGCGCCATCCGGCGCGGGGGCAAGGTGATCGTGGTCGGCGTGGCGCGGCCGACCGAGTCGACCGCGTTCAAGCCGATGAGCATGGTGTTCGAGGAGAAGACCATCGCCGGCAGCTACTTCGGCTCGTGCGTGCCGCGCGTGGATTTCCCGCGCATGCTGCAGCTGTACATGGCGGGCAAGCTCAAGCTCGACGAGCTGATCACGCGCCGCTACACCGTGGACGAGGCGCCGCAGGCGTTCGCCGACCTCGTGTCGGGAAAGAATGCGCGCGGCGTGATCATGTTCTGACGTGCCCGGCGAGGGAACGACGCCATGGCCGAACACCTGAAATCCGTGCACTCCAGCCTTGCGCTCGCCGCCGCGGCGAAGATCGTCGACGAAGCGATCGCGATCCGCAACCGGGAAGGGCTGCTGCCGCTCGCGGTGGCGGTGCTCGACTCGGGCGGCAACCTGGTGTGCTTCAAGCGCGAGGATGGCAGCGGCGTGCTGCGCTTCGACATCGCGCTCGGCAAGGCTTGGGGCGCGCTCGGCATGGGCATGTCGACGCGGGTGATCCGCGACCGCCTGGCGCAGCGCCCGGCGTTCCAGAGCGCGCTCGCCGCGGCATCCGGCGGCCGCTTCATCCCGGTGCCGGGCGGCGTGCTGATCCTCGACGCCAGGGGCAGCGCGATCGGCTCGGTCGGCATCAGCGGCGACGCCTCCGACAAGGACGAGTACTGCGCCATCATGGCGGTGAAGGCGGCGGGGCTTGGCGCCGAGCCCGCAGAACCGAATCCCGACTGGCGTGCAGCCGGTCTTTAGGAGGCACGGATGAAGCGACGTGATCTGCTCGCGCTCGGCGTATTGGCGGCAGCGCTTCCAATGCTGGCGCAGGCGCAGTCTTTTCCGTCGAAACCCATCCGCCTGGTGGT
This sequence comes from uncultured Enterobacteriaceae bacterium, assembly GCA_964393745.1. Taxonomy (GTDB): domain Bacteria; phylum Pseudomonadota; class Gammaproteobacteria; order Burkholderiales; family SG8-39; genus 2-02-FULL-66-14. Next base: position 6,137 of record CAYMVA010000083.1, read on the forward strand.
GCCGTTCCCCCCGGGCGGGCCGACCGACCTGTTCGCGCGCCAGTATGGCGCCCGCCTTTCGGCGGTGCTGGGGCAGCCAGTGGTGATCGAGAACAAGGCCGGCGCGAGCGGCGCCATCGGCTCGCTGGAAGTGATGCGCAGCTCGCCGGACGGTTACACGCTGCTGTTCGGCACCGCTTCCACGCACGCGCTCTACAACCTGATCGCCGACAAGCCGCAGTACGATTCGCTGAAGGATTTCGCGCCGGTGGCGATCGTCGGCGGCGCCGCGATCGTGCTGATCGCGAGTCCCTCGCTGCCGCCGACGCTGAAGGGCGTGCTCGATTTCGCGCGCGCCAACCCCGGCAAGCTGCGCTACGGCTCGCCGGGCTCGGGCACCATGATGCACCTCGCCGCCGAGCGGCTGAAGAAGGAAGCCGGCGGCGTGGACATCCAGCACATCCCCTACAAGGGTTCCGGCCAGTCGCGCCCGGCGCTGCTCGGCGGCCAGGTGGAGCTGGTCACCGACACGCTCGGCGCCTCGCTCGCTGACTATAAAGCGGGCAAGACGCGCATCCTCGCCATCGCGGCGGCGCAGCGCTCGCCGCTCGCGCCCGAGGTCCCGACCGTGGACGAGGCGCTCGGCAGCAAAGGATTCGAAGCGGTGCTGTGGAACGTGGTCGCTGCGCCCGCCGGCACGCCGCCGGCGGTGATGGAAGCGCTCTCGGCGGCGACCGCGAAAGTGATGTCGGACGGCGCGCTGCAGGAAGCGCTCGCCAAATTCGCGATCGAGCCGCAGACTGGCTCCAATCCTGCCGCCGCGGCCGGTTACATCCGCGCCGAGATGCAGCGCTGGAAGCCGATCGTCGACGCCGTCGGCGTCAAGCTCGAGTAGCCTGGCTGCTTGCCGGCGGTGGTAGAGTAAGTCGGCAGTCATCCAGCAAGGAGGCAGGCACGATGCCGACGCGACGCGAAATCCTGGTGCTGGGCGGCGCGCTCTCGCTTCCACGCGCGCTGCTCGCGCAGGCGCAGAAAACCCTCAAGGTGGCGTGGTTCTCCGAGGGCACGCTCGAGCGCCACAAGGTGTATCTGGATGCCTTCAAGACCGGCCTCAAGGAATACGGCTACGTCGAAGGCAAGAACCTCGCCATCGATTACTACTGGCGCGGCGACAGCATCAAGAACTACAACTGGCTGGCGCGGGACGTGGTCAGCGCCAAGCCCGACGTCATCTTTACCACCTGCGAGGTGACCACCGAGGCCGCGCGCCGCGCCACCGGGACGATCCCGATCGTCATGGCGACCAGCACCGACCCGGTGATGCATGGGCTGGTGCCGAGCCTGGCGCGCCCCGGGGGCAACATCACCGGCCAGACCTCGAACGAGCTCGAGATCACGCCCAAGCGCCTCGAGTTGCTGCGCGAGGTGGTGCCCAAGCTCGCGCGTGTAGGCGTATTGCGTTGGACCGAGGAACCGATCAGCCAGCCCGAAATGCAGGCGCTGGAACGCGCGGCGCAAATGGCGAAGGTCACTCTGGTGTTCGCCGAGGCGGAGAAGGAACGCGATTTCCCGGCCGCGTTCGACGCTCTGCGCAAGGCCGGCGCGCAAGGACTACTCGACTACGCCGGGATCACTTTCAATTTTCCGTTTCGCAAGCTGATCGCCGAGCTCGCCATCAAGGCCAAGCTGCCTTCGATGTTTTTCATCGGCGAGGTGGTGGACGAGGGGGGTTTGATGTCCTACGGGCCGAACGTTCCCGAGCGCTTCCGCACCGCGGCGCGCTACGTGGACAAGATCGCCAAGGGCGCGAAGCCCGCCGACCTGCCGATCGAGCAGCCGACGCGGCTCGAGCTGGCGATCAACCTGAAAACCGCTGCCGCGATCGGCGTCACGGTCCCTAAGACCCTGCTGTTGCGCGCCGACCGGGTGATCGAATGAAACCACGCCGCAAGTTCCTGCTGGCATCGGGCGCGCTGCTCGCGGCGCCGCTCGCGCGCGCGCAGCCGGCGCAGATGCATCGCGTCCTCTGGCTGTCGGTGCTGAGCAAGGAAGGCAGCGCAACGTTCCTCGACATCTTCCTCCAGGGCATGGCCGCGCACGGCTATGTTCCGGGCAGGAACCTCGTCATCGACGCGCGCTATGGCGACAGCTCGCGCGAGGCGCTCGATCGCCTGGCGCTGGAGGCGATGGCGCTCAAGCCCGCCGTGATCGTTACGCAGGGTCCCGCGGTCCACTCGGCACGCAAAATTCCCGGGACGATTCCGGTCGTGTTCGGCTTCAGCGGCGATCCGATCGAGGCTGGCATGGCGCAAAGTCTCGCGCGTCCCGGCGGCCGCTTCACCGGCGTCACGTTCCTCGCCTACGAGCTCTCAGGCAAGCGTGTCGAGCTGATGCGCGAAGTGCTGCCGAAAATGAAACGCATCGGCGTGCTGTCCAATCCCCACCATGTCGGCGACCGCAATGAGTTCGAGGCGACCAACGAGGCCGCGGTGCGCTACGGTCTTGAAGTCACGCACCATCCGGCAGGCAACGCCGCCGAGCTCGAGCGCGCGCTGGCGGGAATCGCCGCGGCGCGCGCAGAGGCCATGGTGATCCATCCCGATGGGATGTTTGTGCAGCAGCGCGAGGCGATCGCGCGTTTCTCGCTGCAGAACCGGATCCCGGCGATTTCGGGCTGGGCCGCGATCGCCGAAGGCGGCAATCTCATGACCTACGGCCCGATTCAGCGGGAAAGCTACCGGCGGCTCGCCTACTACGTGGACCGCATCCTGCGGGGCACCAGCCCTGCCGACCTGCCGATCGAGCTGCCTCACAAGCTCGAGATGGTGGTCAATCTCAAGACCGCGAAAGCGCTCGGGCTGGCGATCCCGCAGTCGATTCTTCTGCGCGCCGACCGGGTGATCGAATAACGCTGACTTCCGCCTACTTCGCGAGGCGCTTTTCCACCAGCCGCGCGAAGAAGCTCGCGCCGTAGGGCAGCGCGGCGTCGTTGAAATCGTAGGACGGGTTGTGCACTTCGCACGCCCCCTCGCCGTCCCCATTGCCGATGTTGATGTAGCAGCCGCGCACCTCCTTCAGCATGTCGGCGAAGTCCTCGGAGGCCATGACGAGCGCCGGGTCGCGCTTGACGCTCTCGGCGCCGACGATCTCGCTGCAGATGCCGGCCGCGTAGTCTGCTTCCTCGGCGTGGTTGACGAGCGGCACGAAGATGATGCGGAAATCGGTTTTCGCCGTGGCGCCGAAGCCCGCCGCCAGACCCTCGGCGAGGCGCGCCATGTTGCGGCCGATGAGCTCCATCACATCGGTGGAGAACGCGCGCGCCGTCCCCGAGAGGCGAGCGCTTTGCGGGATCACGTTGTAGGCGTCGCCGGAGTGGATCTGCGTCACCGACACCACCGCGGTGTCCACCGGGCGCACGTTTCTCGACACCAGGCTCTGCAGCGCGCTGGTGAGGTGCGCCGCGACCAGCACCGGGTCCACGCTCGCCTCCGGGCGCGCGCCGTGCGCGCCGCGGCCCTCGATGTCGATGTCGAAGAAGGCGCCGCCCGCCATCATCGCGCCCGCGCGCACCGCGAACTTGCCGAGCGGCATGCCCGGGCGGTTGTGCATGCCGAAGATGGCCTCGCAGGGAAAGCGCTTGAACAGCCCATCGGCGATCATCGCCCTGGCGCCGCCGATGCCTTCCTCGGCGGGCTGGAAGATGAAGTGCACCGTGCCGTCGAAATTCTTCGTTGCCGCGAGGTACTTGGCGGCGCCGAGCAGCATGCTGGTGTGGCCGTCGTGGCCGCAGGCGTGCATGCGGCCGTCGTTCTGCGAGCGGTGCGCAAAGGTGTTGGCTTCGCGGATCGGCAGCGCATCCATGTCGGCCCGCAGCCCGAGGGTCCGTTTTCCGGACCCCGCGCGCAAGACGCCCACGACGCCGGTTTTGCCGATGCCGCGGTGCACCTCGATGCCGAACTCGCCGAGCCTCGCGGCGACGATTTCGGAGGTGCGTTGCTCCTCGAAGCCGAGCTCGGGGTGGGCGTGGATGTCGCGCCGCCAGGCAGTCATTTCCTCCTGCAGCGCGGCGATTTGCTTGACGATGGCCATGCAGTCTCCTGTTTGCAACCCGGGCTGCTAGCTGCAGCCCAGCGCGCGCTCCTTGGCGCGCACCAGCAGCGTGATCGCCTCGTTCACCGGCGCGGTCAATCCGAGTTCCTTCGCCACGCGCGGGATCGAGCCGTTGATGACGTCGATCTCGGATTTCCTTTTCGCCAGCAAGTCGAGCAGCACCGAAGGGCGCGCCTTCGGGATCTTGGCGCCGAAGTCGCGGACGTAGGCGACCGCATCTGTAAAGTCAAGCTTTACACTTTTGGCCCGTGCCACCGCGTAGGCTTCGCTGGCGCAGGCGGCGGAGATTCTCGCCAGGTCGGGATCCGCCATCACCTCGCCGGTGGTGCGCTCGCTCACGCCGCAGGGGCCTGAGTAGGCGCAGTTGCAGATCAGCTTCTCCCACACCAGCTGGTCGATGTCGTCGAACACCTTGACGCGGAAGCCGGCGCCGCGCCAGGCCTCCTCCACCTTTTGCAGGCGCGGCGTGATCGGGCCGCCGAACTCGCCCAGGCGCACCAGCTCCATGCCGTTGTGGTGCGCGTGCCCGGGGCCGCGCATCGAGGCGCCGAAGCCGCCCACCACGCCGACCATGACGCGCTCGCGGCCAAGGATGGCCGCCGCGCTGTCGGGGCCGCCGAGTCCGTTCTGGATCGAGAGCACCGGCGTGTCCTTGCCGAGCAGCGCCTTGGCCGACTCCGCAGCCGCCGCGACGTGCATCGCCTTGGTGGCGAGGATGACGAGGTCGCAGGTGCCCGCCTCGCGCGCCTCGGTGGTGGCATTGAGCTTCACGGTGCGGTCGCCGGATGCGCCCTCGAGGCGCAGGCCCTTGGCGCGGATGGTGTCGATGTGCTCGCGCCAGCGGTCGATCGCCCACACCTCGTGCCCGGCGGCGGCGAACAGGCCGGCGTACACCGAGCCCATGGCGCCGGTGCCGACGATCGCGATTTTCATGGGTGGATCCCCGCCTGCGCGGGGATGGTCTGATTCGCGCCGCTCATCAGACCACTTCGAACAGACCTGCCGCGCCCATTCCTCCGCCGACGCACATCGTCACTACCACGAGCTTCGCACCGCGCCTCTTGCCCTCGATGAGCGCATGCCCTGCGAGGCGCGCGCCGCTCACGCCGTAGGGGTGCCCCACCGCGATCGCGCCGCCGTCCACATTGAGGCGCTCGTTGGGGATGCCGAGCTTGTCGCGGCAGTAGATCACCTGCACCGCGAAGGCCTCGTTCAGTTCCCACAGGTCGATGTCGGTGACTTTCTTGCCGGCGCGCTCGAGCAGCTTTGGCACCGCGAACACCGGGCCGATGCCCATTTCGTTGGGCTCGCAGCCGGCGACCGCGAAGCCGCGGAAGATGCCCAGGGGTTTCAAGCCCCGCTTGGCGGCTTCCTTGTCGCTCATCACCACTGCCGCGGAGGCGCCGTCGGAGAACTGGCTGGCGTTGCCCGCCGAGATCACGCCGCCCTCGATCGCCGGCTTGATCTGCGACACGCCCTCGTAGGTGGTGTCCGGGCGGATGCCCTCGTCCTGCGACGTCGTGACCTCCTTCATGGTCTCGGTGCCGGTGGTCTTGTCCACCACTTTCATCTTGGTGGTGAGCGGCACGATCTCGTCGTCGAACCTGCCTTCGGCGCGCGCCTTGGCCGCCTTCAGCTGGCTGTCGACGCCGTAGCGGTCCTGCCGCTCGCGCGAGATGTTGTATTTTTTCGAAACGTACTCGGCGGTCTGCAGCATCGGCCAGTACAGCTCGGGCTTGTGGCGGTGCAGCCATTCGTCCTGGATGTGGTGCCGGTTCATCTCGTTTTGCACCATCGAGATCGATTCGACGCCGCCGGCGACGAAGATGCCGGCTTCGCCGGCGAGGATACGCTGCGCGGCGAGCGCGATGGTCTGCAGCCCCGAAGAGCAGAAACGGTTCACGGTGGTGCCTGCCACGGTCACCGGGCAGCCGGCGCGCAGCGCGATCTGGCGCGCGATGTTGGCGCCGGTCGCGCCCTCGGGGGTGGCGCAGCCCATGATCACGTCCTCGACCTCCTGCGGCTCGATCCTGGCGCGCTCGATGGCGGCGTGCACCACGTGGCCGCCCATCTTGGCGCCGTGGGTCATGTTGAGCGCGCCGCGCCAGCTCTTGCACAGCGGCGTGCGCGCGGTCGAAACGATCACTGCGTCGGTCATGTCGTCCTCCTCCTATCCGTTGAAGCGCTTGTTGTCCTTGGCCAGCTTGACCAGCAGCGGCGCGGGCTTCCACACCGCGCCCTGGTAGCCCTTCTGGAACCGCTCGATCGCGGTCAGCACCTTGGGCAGGCCCACGGTGTCGGCGTAGAACATCGGCCCGCCGCGGTACATCGGGAAACCGTAGCCGGTGAGGTACACCATGTCGATGTCGGAGGCCCTGAGCGCGATGCCTTCCTCGAGGATGTACGCCGCCTCGTTCACCAGCGCGTAGATCAGGCGCTCGATGATTTCCTCGTCGCCGATCTGGCGCGGCGCGACGCCGATTTCCTTGCGGTAGGCGGCGATGATCGTGGCCGCTTCCGGATCGGGGATCGGCGTGCGGTTGCCTGCTTCGTAGCGGTACCAGCCCTTGGCGGTCTTCTGCCCGTAGCGGCCCGCTTCGCAGATGCGGTCGCCGACTTTCGAATAGACGAAATTCGGCCGCTCGGCGTAGCGGCGCTTCCTGATCTCCCAGCCGATGTCCAGGCCAGCCATGTCGCCCATGGTGAATGGCCCCATCGCCAGGCCCCACTTCCTCGCCGCCGCGTCCACCTGCTCGGGCGAGCAGCCTTCATCCAGCAGGAACAGGCTCTGCTGGCCGTACTTCTCGATCATGCGGTTGCCGATGAAGCCGTCGCACACCCCCGAGACCACCGGCAGCTTGCGGATCGCCTTGCCGAGCTTCATGGTGGTGGCGAGCACGTCCTTGCCGGTCTTGGCGCCGCGCACCACCTCCAGCAGCCGCATCACGTTGGCGGGCGAGAAAAAGTGCGTGCCGATGACGTCCTGCGGCCGCTTGGTCACCGCGGCGATCGCATTCACGTCCAGCGTCGAAGTGTTGCTGGCGAGGATCGCGCCCGGCTTGGCGATGGCATCCAGCTTGCGGAAGATGTCCTGCTTCACGTCCATGCGCTCGAACACCGCCTCGATCACGATGTCGGCGTCCTTGGTCGCCGCGAGGTCTAGCGCCGGCGTGATCAGGCTCATGCACTGGTCCATCGCCTCCTGCTTCAGGCGCCCCTTGGCCACCGTCGCGGCGTAGTTCTTCCTGATGGTGGCGATGCCGCGGTCGAGCGCGTCCTGCTTCATCTCGATGAGGGTGGTCGGGATGCCGGCGCTCACGAGGCTCATGGTGATGCCGCCACCCATGGTGCCGGCGCCGATCACCGCTGCCCGCTTGATCGCGCGCACCGGCGTGTCCTCGGGCACGTCGGGGATTTTGCTGGTCTGGCGCTCGGAGAAAAACATGTGGCGCAGCGCCTTGGATTCGTTGCCCTCGACCAGCTTCTGGAAGCGTTGGCGCTCCTCCTTGCGGCCTTCGTCGAAGGGCTTGGTTACGGCGGCTTCGACACAGGCGACGATTTCCAGCGGCGCCGGAAAGCCGCGCGAAGCCTTGCCGACCTCGGCGCGTGCGCGCTCGAAGAACGCCTTCGGCTCGCCTTCGAGTTTCACGGTCATGTCGCGGATACGGCGCGGGCCCTTGCCTGAGGCGAGGAGTTTTTTCGCGAAGCCGAGCGCGCCCTCGAGCAGGTCGCCGGCGACGATCTCGTCCACCAGGCCGAGGCTCAGCGCTTTCTCGGCGGGCACCGCGTTGCCGGTGGTCATCATCTGCACCGCCTGCGCGGCGCCCACCATGCGCGGCAGGCGCTGCGTGCCGCCCGAGCCGGGCAAAAGGCCCAGCTTCACCTCGGGCAGGCCGAGCTGCGCCTTGGGCAGCGCGACGCGGTAATGGCAGCCTAGCGCGAGCTCGAGCCCGCCGCCGAGCGCGAAGCCGCCGATCGCCGCGATCATCGGCTTGGGGAACGCGTCCTGCGCGTCGTTGATCTCGGGAAGCGACGGCGGCACGCTCATCTTGGGGGTATTGAACTCGCGGATGTCGGCGCCGCCGGAGAACGCTTTCGCCGAGCCGATGAGCACCAGCGCCTTCACCGCCGCATCGGCTTGCGCTTTCTTGATGCCGTCCATGATGCCGGGGCGCAGCACGCTGCCCAGGCCGTTCACCGGCGGGTTGTTGAGAGTGATGACGGCAACGCCGTCGCGTACGGAATAGGATGCCGCTTCGCTCATTGCGGGAGACTCGCTGAAAGGGGACTGGAGGGGACGCGGCGATTCTAGCAAGGCCGGATCGCCATCGGGTGGGCGTTTTTCTATCCTGACGCGAGGCTGAGCAACGTCCGGGGCGCTCCCCATCGGCGCCGAAGTACCGCCGGGCTTCTGAGCTACACTCGCCTGGATGCAGACGCTGATCAGCATCCTCGCCGGCGTCGCGCTGCTGGTCTGGGGAACGCACATCGTGCGCTCGGGGGTGCTGCGCGTGTTCGGCGGCAGCCTGCGCAAGGTGCTCGCCGACAGCGTCACCAACCGCTTCCACGCTTTCCTCGCCGGCATCGGCGTCACCGCGCTGGTGCAGTCCTCGACCGCCACCGCGCTCATTGCCGGTTCGTTCACCAGCCAGAACCTGATGGCGCTCGCCCCGGCGCTCGCCATCATGCTGGGAGCGGATGTCGGCACCAGCCTGGTGGTGCAGCTGTTCTCGTTCGACCTGTCGTGGCTTTCGCCGCTCGCCATCGGCGGCGGCGTCATCCTGCACCTGTCGCGTAAGGCGACGCGCGCCGGCCAGATCGGCCGCATCGCCATCGGCATCGGGCTGATCATCCTCGCGCTGCAGATGATTTTGCAGGGGGCGCGCCCCCTCACCCAGGCCGCGGGCGTGCAGGTGATCTTCGGCTCGCTTTCCGGCGACCCGCTGCTCGACATGCTGATCGGCGCGCTGTTCACGGTGCTCGCCTGGTCGAGCCTTGCGGTGGTGCTGCTCACGGCGACGTTCGTGGCGAGCGGCTTGATCGGCCTCAAGGTGGGCCTGTTCCTGGTGCTCGGCGCCAACCTCGGCAGCGGCCTGCTCGGTCTGCTCGCGACTTCCGGCTCGGACGCCGCGGGCAGGCGCGTGGCGCTGGGCAACCTCCTTTTCAAAGTGATCGGCTGCGCGCTCACCATTCCGCTGCTCGGCACCATCGAGGGCTTGCTCGCCTGGCTCGACCCCGAGCCGCAGCGCCTGGTGGTGAACTTCCACACTGCGTTCAACGTGCTGCTGGCGGCGACGATGATCGGCTTCACCGCGCCGGTGGCGAGGCTCGCCTTGCGCATGATGCCGGACGATCCGCACAAGGCGCCGGCGCGCCCCAAGCACCTCGACCGCGCGGCGCTCGAGACACCGGCGCTCGCCACTTCGAGCGCGGCGCGCGAGGCGCTCAGGATCGGCGACATGATCGAGACCATGCTCGCCGGGGTGCTCACGGTGATCCGCAACAACGACGGCAAGCTGGCGCGCGAGGTCAGGCGCATGGACGACGACGTCGACGACCTGTACACCGCGATCAAGCTCTACATGACGCAGGTGAGCCGGGAGGCGCTGGATGAGCGCGAGAGCCGCCGCTGGGCCGACATCATCGCCTTCACCATCAACATGGAGCACGTCGGCGACATCATCGAGCACATCATCGACGACCTGGAGCAGAAGAAGATCTCACAGGGGCGCTCGTTCTCCGAGGCCGGCATGAAGGAGATCGAGCAGCTGCACGCGCGACTGATGCAAAACCTGCGCCTCGGCCTGAACGTGTTCCTCGACGGCGACCTGAAAGGCGCGCAGATGCTGATCGCGCAGAAGGCGGAGTTCCGCGACCTCGAGCGCGCCTATTCCGGCACCCACCTCGACCGCCTGGCGTGGCAGACGCCGGAATCGATCGAGACCAGTTCACTTCACCTGGACATCATCAACGACTTCAAGCGCATCAACTCGCACATCTGCGCCACCGCGTATCCGATTCTGGAGCAGGCAGGGGTGCTCACGCGCACGCGCCTGCGCGACGAGCCGGTGAAGCGCGCCTCGAGCGCCGAGAGTGTGCCGCCGCGCAATGTCTGAGAGCGAGCGGCTGCGATGCTGATCGGCGTCCCCAGGGAGATCAAGGTGCAGGAGTACCGCGTCGGCATGACGCCGTCGTCGGTGCGCGAGGCGGTGTTGCATGGCCACCATGTGCTGGTCGAGCGCGATGCCGGCGCGGGCATCGGCGCTGGCGATGCCGCTTACGAGAAAGCGGGCGCGAAAATCGCCGCCACCGCAGAGGAGCTGTTCGCGAAGGCGGACATGATCGTCAAGGTGAAGGAGCCGCAACCGAAGGAAAGAAAGCTGCTGCGCGAGGGGCAGATCCTGTTCACCTACCTGCACCTGGCGCCCGACCCGGAGCAGGCGAAGGACCTGGTCGCCTCGGGTGCGGTGTGCATCGCCTACGAGACGGTGACGCAGCCTGGCGGCGGGCTGCCGCTGCTCGCGCCGATGTCGGAAGTCGCCGGCCGCATGGCGGTGCAGGCGGGCGCCAAGTGCCTGGAAAAAGAGGCGGGCGGCATGGGGATCCTGCTCGGCGGCGTTGCCGGGGTGCCATCGGCGAAGATCGTCATCCTCGGCGCCGGCGTGGTGGGCTCCAACGCGGCACAGATTGCGGTCGGTTCGGGGGCGCGCGTGGTGGCGATCGACCGCTCACTCGACGCCCTGCGGCGCATGGACCGGCTGCTCGGCGCGCGCGTCGTCACGGTCTACTCCAACCGCGACAATATCGAGTCGAACGTGCAAAACGCCGACCTGGTGATCGGCGGCGTGCTGATCCCGGGCGCCGCGGCGCCCAAGCTGGTGTCGCGCCAGCTGGTCGCGCAGATGAAGCCCGGAGCGGTAATCGTGGACGTGGCAATCGACCAGGGCGGCTGTTGCGAAACCTCGCGCCCGACCACGCACGCCGACCCGACCTACTTGGTGGACGGCGTGGTGCATTACTGCGTCGCCAACATGCCGGGCGCGGTGCCGCGCACCTCGACCTACGCGCTCAACAACGCCACGTTGCCTTTCGTGCTGGCGCTCGCGGGCAAAGGCTGGCGCGCCGCGCTCAAGGCTGACCCGCACCTGAGGAACGGGCTCAACGTCTGCGGTGGCAAGGTGACGCAGCGCGAGGTCGCCGAGGCGCTGGGATACGCTTTTGTAGAAGCGGACCGCGTCGTTTAACTGCTCGACGGCCGATGGGAAAACTGGTTGCCGCGCTCGCTATGCTGTGGTTCGTCGCGGCGGCGCGCGCGGAGCCTCCTTTCATCACCGACGAGGCCGTCACCCAGGGCGAAGGGCACTGGCAACTCGAGCTGGCCGGCGAGCATGTGCACCATAAGCGCAATGCACAGATCGACGGCGCCACCGTGTCGCAGTTGCGCCAGATCGCGCTGGCGAGCTCGGTGCTCACCTACGGCTGGAGCGAGCGGCTCGACCTGGCGGTGACGCTGAACGCGCTGCGCACGAGCGTCGAACAGGACGGCACGCTGCAGAACAAGGCGAGCGGCATCAGCGACACCATCCTCGAGGCCAAGTGGCGCTTCTACGACCACGACGACACTGCCCTCGCCGTCAAGACGTCGCTGTCGCTGCCCACGGGCGACGAGAACCGCGGACTGGGCACCGGCAAGGCCTCGGGCGGCATCAACTTCATCCTGACGCACGAGGCCGGGCCTTGGGTGCTGATGGCGAACGCCGCGTTCATTCTCGTGCGCTACAAGCGAGCCGAGGACGCGCAGAGCGGCCAATCTCACCTGCGCCGTTTCTCTGCCGCCGCCACCTACGAGGTCCACGAAGGCTGGCGCCTCGCGGCGGAGATTGGGCAGCGCACCAATGAGTCCAAGGACGACCCGTTCCTGCCCGGGCGCAACGGCAGCTACGCGATGCTCGGCGCGATCCGGTCGCCTTCGAAGGACGCGGATTTCTCCCTCGGCGTGCGGCGCGCGGTGAGCGGCGGCGAGTACGACTGGGCGTTCATCGCCGGCGCCACCTTACGCTGGTGAAGCCGGAGGCGTGAAGTGGAACTGACCTTGGGCGTCACGCTGGCGGTGCTGGGCGCCGCGCTCGCGCACGCGACCTGGAACGCGCTCATCAAGTCCGGGCGCGACATCCTGCTCGATACGGCGCTGGTCGCGCTGGCGGCCGGGGTGCTGGTGGCGCCGCTGCTGCCTTTCGTGGCGCCCCCGGAGCGCGCCGCCTGGCCCTATCTCGTCGCCTCGTCGCTCATTCACGTGGGCTATTTCTTTTCGCTGGTGGGCGCGTACAAGGCAGGCGACCTGTCGCACGGCTACCCGATCATGCGCGGCGTTGCGCCGCTGCTGGTGGCGATGAGCGCGCTCGCCTGGTTCGGCGAGGCGCCTTCGGCGGCAACCTGGGCGGGCGTTGCGCTGATCTGCGGCGGCGTGCTGTCGCTCGGCCTGGCAGGCTTCGACTGGGCGCACTCGCGCGCCGTCCTCGGCTGGGCGCTCGCCAACGCCGCGATCATCGCGCTCTACACGTTGGTGGACGCAACCGGCGTGCGCGCCGCGGGCGGCGCGCTGCGCTATGTGCTGTGGGTGTTCCTGCTGATGGGCCTGCCGTTCGGCCTCATCGTGATTGCGATGAAGCGCGGCGAGTTCGCGCGCCACGCCGTGCGTCATTGGCGGCGCGGGCTGGCTGGCGGCGCGCTCGCGGCGACCTCCTATGGCATTGCGCTCTGGGCGATGACCCAAGCGCCGGTCGCCGCGGTGGCGGCGCTGCGCGAGACCTCGGTGATCTTCGCCGCGCTGATCGGCGCCTACCTCCTCAAGGAAGGGCACGTGCGCCGGCGGCTGGGCGGCGCGGCGGCGGTGCTCGCCGGCGTCATCGCCTTGAAGCTGTGAGCGAACCGCGCAACGAACCCGCGGCCGCCGCTGGCTATACTCCGGCACCATGAGCTGGGAAAAGGAAGTCGAGGAACTGCGCCGTCGCGAGGCGCTTGCCAAGCGCATGGGCGGGCCCGACAAGGTCAAGCGCCAGCATGACGGCGGCAAGCTCACGGTGCGCGAGAGGATCGAGCGGCTGCTCGATCCCGGGTCGTTCCACGAGATCGGTGCTCTCTCGGGCGTCGCACAATACGACGCCAATGGCGAGCTCGTCGATTTCATTCCCACCAACCTGGTCAACGGGCGCGGGCGCATCGGCGGCCGGCCGGTCGTGGTGACCGGCGACGACTTCACGGTGCGCGGCGGCGCGAACGACGGCGGCATCAAGGAAAAGCTTCTCGTTGTCGAACGCATGGCGGCGGACCTGCGGCTGCCGATCGTGCGCCTGGTGGACGGCACCGGCGGCGGCGGTTCGGTGAAAAACCTGGAGCGCCTGGGTTTCTCGCCGATGCCCAAGGCAATGCACTGGGACCCGTGGATCGACAATCTTTCGGAAGTGCCGGTGGTGGCGCTCGCGCTCGGCTCGGTGGCGGGCTTGGGGGCGGCGCGCGTGGCGGCGAGCCACTACTCGGTGATCGTCAAGGACAGCGCGCAGATGTTCGTCGCCGGCCCGCCGGTGGTCGAGCACACGCACGGCAAGTTCGAGAAAAACGAGCTCGGCGGCAGCCACATCCACACGCGCAACGGCGCCGTGGATGACGAAGCGGCGAGCGAAGACGAGGCCTTCGAGCGCACGCGGCGTTTTCTTTCGTACCTGCCCTCGTCGGTGCACGAGCTGGCGGCGCGCGCGCCTTGCGACGACGACCCGCGGCGCAGCGAGCCCTGGCTGATCGAGTCGGTGCCGCGCAATCCGCGCAAGGTCTACAACATGCGCCGCATCATCGGCGCGCTCGTGGACCGCGATTCGTTCTTCGAGATGGGAAAACTTTGGGGCCGGCCGATCATCACCGGCTTCGCGCGGCTCGCGGGTTGGCCCGTGGCGTTGATGGCGGGCGATCCGATGCACTACGGCGGCGCTTGGACCGCGCGCGCATCCGAGAAAGTGATGCGCTTCGTGGATCTCGCGCAGGTGTTTCACCTGCCGCTGGTGCACTTGGCGGACGTGCCCGGGTTCCTGATCGGCCCCGAGGCGGAGAAGGAAGGCACCATCCGCTACGGCATGCGCGCCGCGGCCGCGATCCTGCAGTCCACGATCCCGTGGTGCTCGGTGCTGGTGCGCAAAGTGTTCGGCGTCGCCGGCGCGTTGCACCAGAACTCCTCGCGCTACTGCATGCGCATGGCCTGGCCCTCGGCCGAGTGGGGCTCGCTGCCGATCGCGGGCGGGCTGGAAGCGGCCTACAAGGCGGAGATCGAGGCGGCGCCCGATCCTGTGGCGAAGCGCGCCGAGATCGAGGCGCGCGTGCGCCGCTTCGCTTCGCCCTTGAGAAGCGCGGAGAAGTACGACGTCGAGGAAATCATCGACCCGCGCGACACCAGAAAGCTGTTGTGCGAATTCGCCGAGCTTGCCGCGCCGCTGCGCACCCCGGGCCGCAGCAGTTTCGGCCTGCGGCCGTAGTATTCTCTCGCCCATTCAATCTCAGCGGAGCCGCCCATGGCGACCAGACCCGACGAACGCATGATCGAGCCTGACATGAACCCGAACGACCTCTGGCTCGAGGAGGTCTTCACCGACCGGCGCGTCGGCACCATCCGCCGCATGACGCCGGTGAAGGGCGACGGCACGCGCGACCCGGCGCGCGAGCTGTCGTTCGTAGGCGAGACGCAGGTGATGACGCAAATGGGCACGCTGCCGATCAATTTCGCGCTGGAAGCGAAGACGCTGGAGGAAGCGGCGAAGAAATTCGGCGCCGCCGCCAAGACTGCGATCGAGCGCACCGTGAAGGAGCTGCAGGAGCTGCGCCGCCAGGCGGCCTCCTCGATCGTGGTGCCGCAGGGCGGCCTGCCGCCGATGGGCCCGGGCGGCATGCCCGGGGGCGGCAAGATCCAGATGCCCTGAGGCGGACGCGCGTCGGCGCGACCGGAAATGGCTGCTGAAGCGGGCGCATTCTTCGCGGTCGTGCGCGTGAGCGGCGCGGGGCGGCTCGAGGAGTTCCGCGAGCGCGTTCGCTGGCTGATGGTGCGCGATATCGACGCCGAGGACTGCACCGAGCATCACGTCGAAGGCATGCTCGAATACCGCTTCGAGCCCAGGCACGGCATCCCGTTCCCGACCTTCGTGACCGCCTCGTCCGACTTCCCCGAGCTCCGCGTCGAGGCCGAGTGGGAGCACGGCGGCGTGCGCGGCCGCGCCGTGATCGAGAACGGCCGCGTCGTCGAGAAGAGCTGAGCGCGCGGCTGCTGAACTGTGGCGCCGCAGGGCGCCAGCAGGAGAGAAATCGGGCTCTGACCCCGATTTCTCAGACCTCGAGCCACTCCTTGCGCATGGCGGCATTGTCGCGCAGGTCGCTCGGCCGGCCCTCGAACACGATGGCGCCGTGGCCCATGACGTAGAGGCGCTCGGAGATGTCGAGCGCGATGGCGAGCTTCTGCTCCACCAGCAGGATCGAGACGCCGCGCTTCTTGATCTCCTGGAACAGGCCCGCCAGCTGCTCCACGATCTTGGGCGCGAGGCCTTCGGTGGGCTCGTCGATCATCACCAGCTCCGGGTCGCCCATGAGCGTGCGGCACAGCGTCAGCATCTGCTGCTCGCCGCCGGAGAGGAACCCGGCCTCGGTGCCGGCGCGCTCCTTCAACTGCGGGAACATCTCGAACATGTCTTCCGTGCGCCAGCGCCCCGAGGCCCCGGTGCGCTTTTGCCCCAGCACCAGGTTCTGCTGCACCGTGAGGGTCGGGAAGATGTCGCGGTTCTCGGGCACGTAGCCCAATCCCTTGTGCGCGATCTGGAACGCCTTCAGGCCCACCATCTCCTCGCCCTTGAAGCGCACCGAGCCGGCGCAGTCCACCATCCCCATGATCGCCTTGATGGTGGTCGAGCGGCCGACGCCGTTCCTGCCGAGCAACGACACGATCTCGCCCGCGCCCACCTTCAGGTGCACGCCGTGCAGGATGTGGCTCTTGCCGTAGTAGGCTTGCAGGTCGCGCACTTCAAGCATGTGACCCGTCCGCATGTGACTCGCCCGCAGGCGCCGCTTTCTTGTGCAGGGCGCCGAGATAGGCTTCCTGCACCGCTGCATTCGACCGCACCTCCTCAGGCGTGCCGGTGGCGATTACCTCGCCGTATACCAGCACGCTAATGCGGTCGGCGAGATTGAACACCACACCCATGTCGTGCTCGACCATCACCAGCGTCTTGCCTTCGCTCACCGTGCGCACCAGCTCGACCGCGTGCGCGGTCTCGGTGCGGCTCATGCCCGAGGTCGGCTCGTCGAGCAGGATCACGCTCGAGCCGCCGGCGATGGTGATGCCGATCTCGAGCGCGCGCTGCTCGGCGTACGTAAGGGTGCCGGCGAGCACGTTGCGGCGCCGCGCCAGGCCGATGCGCTCCATCACTTCTTCGGCGCGTCGTTGCACGTCCTTCAGGCCGCCGACGCGGTGCCAGAACGAGTACTGGTAGCCCGCCGCCCACAGCTCGCCGCAGCGGATGTTCTCGTACACCGACAGGTTGTGGAAGATGTTGGTGACCTGGAAGCTGCGCGACAGGCCCTTGCGGTTGATCTCGAAGGGCTTGAGGCCGGTGATGTCCTCGCCGTTGAGCACGATGCGGCCGCCCGACACCGGGTAGCGCCCCGAAATCAGGTTGTAGAGCGTGGACTTGCCGGCGCCGTTGGGGCCGATGATGGCGTGGCGCTCGCCGCGGCGGATCTCGAGCGACACGCCGTTGATGATCTTGGTGGTGCCGAAGCTCTTGTGGACTGCGCGCAGCTCGATGGCCAGAGCGCTTGCGCGATTCAAGTCGTTGCTCATGCCTGCCTCGCCGCAATGTCCTGCTGGATCGCGCCCCAGCGCTCGCCGACGCGGCGCGTGGTGACGCGCAGAGCGGCCAGCCCTGCGGCAAGCACCGCGCCGAATGCGATCCATGACGAGGTGGTCTTCGCATCGAATGACATGCCGATCACCGTGAGCACGGTGCTGGCGCCCTGCTCCGAGAGCCGGTAGACCATTTCCACGATCCCGATCAGCCCGGCCAGCGCCACCAGCGCCGCCGCGAACGCCAGTGCGTAGGGGCCGAGCAGCTCGCGCAAGCGCCCGGCGCGCAGCGCCGCGATCTGCATCAGGATGAGCGACGCGATGCCGCCCGGGGCGTACAGCACCATGAGCACGAAAAACAGCCCCAGGTAAAGCAGCCAGGCCTTGGTGAAGCCCGAGAGCGCGACCACGAAGAAGATGAACACCACCGCGCCGATGATCGGGCCGAAGAAGAACGGCACGCCGCCGATGTAGGTGGCGAGCAGCACGCCGCCGGAGCGGATCGCCGACACGTTCTCCGCGGAAACGATCTCGAAATTGATGCACGACAGGCCACCCGAGACGCCGGCGAAGAAGGTCGACAGCGCGAGCTGCAGGAAGCGCACGTGCTGCGTGTCATAGCCGACGAATTCGGCGCGCTCGGGATTGTCGCGCACCGCGTTCGCCATGCGGCCGAGCGGCGTCTGCGTCAGCGCGAACATCGCGGCCATGCAGACCATGCACCAGAACGCCACTAGGTAGTAGACCTGGATC
>CAYMVA010000084.1:0-4299 GCA_964393745.1 uncultured Enterobacteriaceae bacterium
CTGCGCTATGCGCTGTACGCCTCGGCGGGCGCCGGCGGCAAGGCGCAGCCGCCGCACAATCACACTACCTGGGCGGCGATCTCGGGCGTCTACGGTGAGGAGCACAACGTCGCCTATGAGCGCGTGGACGACCGCGCCACGCCCGGCGAAGGCAAGCTCGAGAAGCGCTGGGAACTCACCTGCAAACGCGGCAACGCGGTCGGCTTCCTGCCAGACGATTTCCACACCATCGAGGTGAAAGGCGGCGCGCCAACCCTGCACCTGCACCTCTACGGCCGCAGCCTGGCGGATCTGCCCGGGCGCGTGTTTTTCTCCGGACCGGAAGGCGGGCGCTATCAGCGCTTCATGGCGCACCCGGTTTTCGCCTCGCCGTATGTCAGCGCGCAAGAGTTGCGCGCGATGCTGGAGGACGGTGGCGAGCTCGCGCTGCTCGACGTGCGCGAGGGCGGGGTGTTCGCGCGCTCGCACCTGCTGCTGGCGAGCAACGTGCCGCTGTCGCAGCTCGAGCTCAGGGTGCCGGCGCTGGTGCCACGCAAGGACGCGCGCATCGTGCTGGTGGACGACGACCATTCGATCGCGCAGCGCGCTGCTGCCGCGCTGCGGCGCTACGGCTACCTAAATCTCGCGGTGCTGCACGGCGGCGTCAAGGCCTGGGGCGAGGCGGGCTATGAACTGTTCTCGGGCACCAACGTTCCCTCGAAGGCGTTCGGCGAGCTGGTCGAGCACGCGAACGACACGCCGCGCATCGACGCCCAGGTGCTCAAGCAATGGCAGGACGAGGGCCGCGACGTCGTGGTGCTCGATTCGCGCCCGCTCGATGAGTACCGCATGATGAGCATTCCCGGAGCGACGGACTGCCCCGGGGCGGAACTCGTTTACCGGGTGCCGGGGCTGGTGAAATCGCCGCACACCACGGTGGTGGTCAACTGCGCCGGCCGCACGCGCTCGATCATCGGCGCGCAGAGCCTGCGGAATGCGGGCCTGAAGAACCCGGTGGTCGCGCTCAAGAACGGCACCATGGGCTGGCATCTCGCGGGCTTCAAGGTGGCGAAGGGAAATGCGAACCTCGCGCCGCCGCCGCAGGGCGAGGCGCTCGCCGCGGCGCGCGCGCTGGCGCTGGAGGTCGCCACGCGCTACGGTGTGCAGTTCACCGACCCAGCCGCGCTAAAGCGCATGTGCGGCGACGCAACGCGCACGACCTACCTGTTCGACGTGCGGTTGCCCGAGGAATATGCGGCAGGCCATCTGCCGGGTTCGGTGAGCGCGCCCGGCGGCCAACTGGTGCAGGCCACCGACACTTATGCCGCGGTGAGGAATGCGCGCATCGTGCTGGTGGACCGCGACACGGTGCAGGCGGTAATGACCGCGCATTGGCTGAAGCAGATGGGCTGGCGCGAGGTGTTCGTGCTGCGCGACGGCTTGAACGGCAAGCTCGAAAGCGGCAAGCCGGCGGTGCTGGCGCTCGGCGAGGCCGAGCTCAGCGCGCCGTCCATCGCGCCCGCCGCGCTCAAGGCGGAGCTCGCAGGCGGCGGCGCAGAGGTGGTAGACGTCGGCGAGAGCCTCAAGTACCGCAAGGGTCGGATTCCGGGCGCGTGGTATGCGATCCGCTCGCGCCTGGCCGAGTGCCTGGCGCGCTTTCCGAAGGAAGCGAAGCTGGTGTTCGTGTGCTCGGACGGCAGGCTGTCGCGCTACGCCGCACAGGATGCGATCGGCCTGGGCTATGCACAGACGCGATTCCTGCAAGGCGGCACCGCTGCATGGAACCACGCCGGCTTTGCCATCGAGAGGCCGCAAGGCGACGACGATCCGAAGCTCCTGACCGCGACCGATGACGTCTGGTACCGCCCCTACGACCGCGCAAGCGGCGTGGAGGAAGCGATGCAGCAATACCTGACCTGGGAAGTG
The DNA here is from genome assembly GCA_964393745.1 of uncultured Enterobacteriaceae bacterium. Lineage (GTDB taxonomy): Bacteria > Pseudomonadota > Gammaproteobacteria > Burkholderiales > SG8-39 > 2-02-FULL-66-14. Next base: position 1,906 of record CAYMVA010000084.1, read on the forward strand.
AACCTGCTCGCGCAGCTCGAGCGCGAGCCTTACCTGCGCTTCGACGTCAGGCCGGGCTGAAGGATGGATCCCCGCTTGCGCGGGGAAGACGTTTTGCGGGGTGTCTCTAGTTGACCGTGGCGCCGGTGTCGCGCACCACCTTGCCCCACTTGTCGTGCTCGGCGCGCACGAACGCGGCGAATTCGTCTGCGGGCGAAAGCGCGACCTCAACGCCGGTCGCGCCGATGCTCGCTTTCGCCTCGGGCGCTGAAAGCACCCTGCCGATTTCGCTGTAGAGCTTGCCAACAATCTCGCGCGGCGTTCCGGCGGGTGCGAAAAGCCCCATCCAGATGGTCGCTTCGTAACCGGGCAGGCCCGCTTCGGCGAGCGTCGGCACCTCCGGCATCTCGGGCGAGCGCTTTACCGTGCTCACGGCGAGCGCGCGCAGCCGCGCCGCCTTGAGGTGCGGCAGCGCGATCGGCGTGCCTACGAACCCCACCTTCACCTGCCCGCCCACCAGATCCTGGGTCGCCTGGCTGCTGCCCTTGTAGGGCACGTGGCTCAGCTCCACTCCCGCCATCGCGCAGAAAAGCGCGCCCACCAGATGCTGCGAGCTACCGTTGCCTGACGAGGCGTAATCGATCCTTCCGGGCTGCGCCTTGGCGAGCGCGATCAGCTCGGCGACGTTGTTCACCGCCAGGCTCGGGTGTACCACCAGCACGTACGGACCCTCGGCGATCTTCATCACCGGCGCGAAATCGCGCAGCGAGTCGTAGGGCAGTTTCTTGTACAGGTTGGCGCTGATGACGTGCGTGGTCGAGGTGATCATCAGCGTGTAGCCGTCGGGCTTCGATTTGGCGACGAAATCGGCGCCGATGCTCGAGCCCGCGCCGGGCTTGTTCTCGACCACCACCGGCTGGCCGAGCGCCTCCCACAACTTCTGCGCGATGATGCGGCCCGGCACGTCCACCAGCCCGCCCGGAGAGAACGGCAGCACCAACCGGATCGGGCGCGACGGGTAGGTCTGCGCCTCGCCCGCCGCCGCGAGCAGAACGCCAAGCAGAAGCGCGAGCAGCCTCATCCGCAGTACACCGGCTCGGGCTGGGTGAAGAAGGCGTGCAGGATGTGATAGACCATCAGGTAGTTTTTCTGCTGGAAGCTCGCGTGCGAGATCCCGGGCATGACGCAGAACTGCTTGTCTGGGCTGGGCAGCCGGCGGAAAAACTTCAGCAAATCGTCCAGCGCCGCGATGCCGTCCCATTGACCGCGCATGAGGATCGTCGGCACGGTGATCTTGGCCGGGTCCACCAGCGGCAGCTTGGAGCACATGTCCACGTAGCTGCCGGTCGGCACCGAATCGTCGAGCGCGAGGATGGCGTCGGCAAACGCGTTGATGGTGGCCTCGTCAGCCGTGCCGGGATGGTCGCGATTGAAGATCGAGTGCACGAAGGCGCGGTCGATCGGGCGGCGATTCCTGGACTGGAATTCGGCGAGCTTCTTTTTGCGCTCGGCGAGCGTCGGGCTGCCCTCGCCGGTCCAGACGAAGGCGTCGAGTGCGAGGCGTGCGACGCGCTCCGGATGGCGCTCGGCGAACATCGCCGCCTTGAGCGCGCCCGAGGAGATGCCGTAGACGAGCAGCTTGCCGGCGCCGCTTTCGCGCAGCACCAGCTCGCTAGCCGCAGCCAGGTCGTCGGCGCCGTTGGCGATGTCGAAGTTGATCGGGCGCGACTTGTCGGAGCGGCCGTAGCCCTCGTTGTCCAGGCACCAGCAATCGAAGCCGTGCGCCGCGAACCAATCCATCGCCGAGGAATCCGGGCGCCCTGGGACGTGGAGATCGAAGGTCGGTTGCGAGGCCATCGAAGAGCCGTGCACGAACAGCACCGTGCCTCGCGCCGCGCCGCTGGCGGCCTTGCGCCAGAGAAACAGCTTCACATCGCCCTTTCGGGCCCAATATTCCTTGCCTGCCATGGTTCCTCTGCCGAGCTGCCTCGAAGTGGCGCCGAGAATCGGCCACGGTTCCGCCCGCGTCAAGCGTATGTAAGAATACGCCCCATCGCGTAAGTCCTTGGAGGAGGGCGCGAAATGCCGGAAAGCCTCGTCGGGCTGGATACTTTTCCGAAGCTCCTGCTGCACCACGCCAAGGTGCGGCCGGGCCGTCCCGCGATCCGGGAGAAGGACCTCGGCATCTGGCAGACCTGGACCTGGCATGAATTCGCCGACGAAGTGCGCGCGCTCGCCTGCGGTCTGGCGAGCCAGGGCTTCAAGCGCGGCGACCACCTCGCGCTCGTAGGCGACAACCGCCCGCGCATCTACGCCGCAGTCTGCGCCGCGCAGTGCCTCGGCGGCATTCCGGTGCCGCTCTACCAGGACGCGATCGCCGCTGAAATGGCGTTTCCGATCCAGAACGCCGAGATC
>CAYMVA010000085.1:0-15600 GCA_964393745.1 uncultured Enterobacteriaceae bacterium
CTGGTCGCGCTTGAGGCGCTCCTCGAGCAGCGCCACCCAGCCGCGCCGCTCAGCGATGCCGTAGGCCGAAGACAGGCTGTCGCCGAACACAAGGATGGAAGGCGGTATCTTCGGCGCCGCCTGGGCGGCGGCCGCCAAAAAGGTCACGCTGACGGTCACGCTGAGCGACGCCAGCAGGAGACGCAAGAATTTGTGCATACGTGATCTTCGCGGAGCGCTTGACGCATATCAAGGCCCCCGGCCCACGTGCCCGTAGTTTGAGCGGATATTCCACCTCGAGGAGGCTTGCGCCTTGGCCCAGATCACCGACCGCATCGATCACATCACCCGCATCCCGCCCGATTACCTCAAGGCGAAGCTGCCAGCGCCCAAGAGCGTCAAGATCGAGATTTCGCCGCGCTGCAACTACCGCTGCGGCTTCTGCGCGCTCAGGACGCGCGAGGTGCAGCCCAAGTGGGACATGGACTTCAACCTGTTCAAGCGCGTCACGCGCGAGATGCGCGAGGCGGGCGTGCAGGAGGTCGGGGTGTTCTACCTCGGCGAGTCGTTCATGAACCCGCGGCTGCTGGTGGACTGCATCGCGTACCTCAAGCGCGAGCTGACGATGCCTTATGTGTTTCTCACCTCGAACGCCTCGATGGCGTTTCCCGAGGCGGTGGAGGAGTGCATGAAGGCGGGGCTGGACTCGCTCAAGTGGTCAATTAACGCCGCCGACGAAGTGCAGTTCGAGCAGGTGATGGGGGTGGCGGGAAAGCTGTTCCACCGCGCGCTCGACAACGTGCGCACCGCCTGGGACGTGCGGCACCACGGTGGCTACAAGACCGGGCTGTATGCCTCCTCGATCCGCTACGACGGCGCGCAACAGGAGAAGATGGAGCTCCTGCTTGCCGAGCGCGTGCGGCCGTACGTGGACCAGCATTACTGGCTGCCGCTCTACTCTATGGGCGCTTTCGCCACCACGCGCGAGGCAGAGTTGGGCTACCGGCCGACCGCGGGCAACCAGGGCAGGATCGGCGCGCTGCGCGAGCCGTTGCCGTGCTGGTCGGCGTTCACCGAGGGCCACGTCACCGCCGAGGGCAAGCTCTCGGCGTGCTGCTTCGACGCCACCGCCAACTGGACCATGGGCGATCTGAACAAGGTTTCCTTCATGCAGGCGTGGAATGCGCAGGCGTTCGTCAAGCTGCGCGAGGCGCACCTCAAAAAAGACGTGCGCGGGACGGTGTGCCAGGCCTGCGTCGCCTACTCCTGAAAATCGGGGTCAGAGCCCGATTTCGCTAGGCTTTCTTGCGCCGAAATCGGGCTCTGACCCCGATTTTCTAGGACCGGCAGGCGGCCTGAGCGGAAATCCAGGCCGACAGCTCTGCGAGCGCGCGATCGGTGGCGCGGCCGAGCGCGGCGGCGCCCGAGGGCGCGTCGGCGCCGGCGTTTGGCTCGGTGACGCTGACGCCGCGCGAAGCCACACGCACGCCGCTTGCATTGAGCAGCAACGCGCGCAACTCGATCCTCGCTTCGCTGGAATCTTTCGCCGCAAACACCTGCGTGAATTCCTGGACGTCGAGCGCCAGGCCGCAGGGCGGATTGCCGAACGCGGGCAGCGCGCGCATCACGCTCTTGCGCACCAGCTCGGGCGGGGCCGCCGCCCAGCGGCTGTTGGCGAATGCCGCGAGTTCCCCGGCATCGCGCCAGGCGAGGCGATAGTGCATTTCGGTGCCGTCGAACGGCGCGCTTGCGCGCACCGCCAGCACCCGCACCGGCGGCAGTTTCGCCGCGGGCGGCGCGAGGCCCAGGTCGAAGCTGCGCGGCGACGGCGGCGCAGCGGACTGGCCGCCGCAGGCAGCGAGCAGCGCGAACGTGATGGAAACGAGCGCGAATCTCATTGGAACCCCGGCTCTCCGGGCCCCGGGCGCGCCGGACGCCGCCCCCAGAGCAGGCCGTCGGGCTGGCTCTCGATCTCCGCCGCCAGCCGCCCTACGCGCTGCGCGCCGCGCTCGACCGACTCGGCGGCCGCGTTGACGCCCGGCAGCGTGTCCTCGCGCAGTACGCCCGCCGCGCCCTGCGCTTCGGCCGAGAGCTTGCCGACTTTCTCTACCAGCTCGCGCGCGTCCCTCACCAGCTGCTGCGACTCTCGCGCCAGCTCGGGAAACGCCTTTGCGGCCTGGTTGATGCTCGCGAGCGACTCGCGCGCCAGGCGCAGGTTTTCGTCGCCCAGCCATGCGTTGAGGCGCGCGTCGGCGCGCGCGACCGCCCCCGGTAGCTTCTCCGAGGTCGCTTCGATGTGCGCCGCGGTGCGCTCGAGCGTCACCAGCATGGTGGAGATGCGCGCGCGGTTCTCCGGCGTGAGGATCTCGTTCAGCCCCGCCATCAATTGGCGCGCATCGCGCACCGCGCCCTCGGCGCCATCGGTGATCGAGTCCATGAACGAGGGCCTGAGCGGCATCTCGACCAGGCCGTCGGCGGCGCGCGGCGCCGCCTGCCGGTCGCTGCCGTCGTCGTGCAGGTGCACGTAGGCGATACCGGTGATGCCTTCCATTCCGAGCTGCGCGTAGGTGGCGCGCGTGACCGGGATCTGCTTGTCCACCTCGATGTCGATCAGGATGCGGCGCTGGTCCTTGCTGTCGAGCCCGATGCCGGTGACGCGGCCGACGCCGATGCCTCGGTAGCGCACCTGCGCCTGCGGATTGAGGCCGGTGACCGCGATTGCGGAGACCACGCGGTAGGGCACGCGCTCATGCGGGTCGCGCGACAGCCAGTTGGCCCAGGCGATCATGGCCCCGATCACGGCGATCACGAACAGCCCCGTAAGGAGCGCGTAGGCGCGGCTTTCCATTTTCTATTGGTGCGGCGGCTCAGCCGGCAGCGAGCGCGCGGCGGCCCCTTTCTCCCCCGAAAAACGTCTGCACGAACGAATGCGCCAGCGCGCGGATCACGGGCAGCGCATCGCAGGCGATTATATGCTGGTCGGCGAGCACCGCCACCCGGTCGGAGAGCTCCTCGATGGTATCGAGATCGTGCGTCACCATGAGCACCGCGAAGCGCTGCTCCTTGCGCAGCCGCTCGATCAGCTTGACGAAGCGCTCGGAGCGGTCCGGGTCGAGGCCCGCGGTGGGCTCATCCAGGATCAGCAGCTCGGGCGAGAGCGCCAGCGCGCGCGCCAGCGCGACGCGCTTCACCATGCCTCCCGAGAGGTTAGCCGGCAGCAGCGAGCCGTGCGCGGGCTCGAGCTCGACCTGCGCCAGCTTGGTGTGCACGATGGCGCGGATCTCGTCCTCCTCCAGACCGCCGCGCTCGCGCAGCGGGAAGGCGACGTTCTCGAACACCGACAGCGCCGAGTAAAGCGCGCCGTTCTGGAACAGCATCCCCATGCGCCGGCGCGCGTCGCGCACCCGCTTGAATTTCGGGTCATCCCAGGAAACGCCGAACACGCGCACGCTGCCCCCGGCGGGGCGCTTCAGTCCGAGGATCACGCGCAGCAGCTGCGTCTTGCCGCTGCCTGAGCCGCCCACCAGCGTGAGCACCTCGTCGCGCCGCATGTGCATGTTCAGATCGCGATGCAGCACCAGGCCCGGGCCGACGGTGTTCACCAGGCCCTCGATCTCGATGACGTGCTCGGAGCTAGAAGCCGACATTGCGGAACAGGACGGCGAAGATGGCATCGAGCACGATCACGCAGGTGATCGCCGCCACCACCGAGCGCGTGACCCCGGTCGCGAGGCTGTCGGTGTTGGGCAGCACGCGCAACCCGAAATGGCAGGCGACCAGCGCCACCACGAAGCCGAAGGCGGCCGACTTGCCGATGCCGATCCAGAAATTCACCGGCTCGATCGCGCGCGGCAGCGCCTCGATGAACGCCGCCGGAGTGATGCCCAGAGTGAGGCTCGAAATCAGCATCGCGCCCGCGAGCGCGGCCAGGTCGGTGCAGAAAGTCACCAGCGGCAGCGCCACCGCGAGCGCCAGCACCTTGGGCAGCACCAGGCGCGCCATCACCGGCACGCCCATCACCGAGAGCGCCTCGATCTCCTCGGTGACGCGCATGACGCCAAGCTGCGCCGTCATCGACGAGCCCGAGCGGCCCGCAGCGATGATCGAGGCGAGCATCGGCCCGAGCTCGCGCACCACGCCTACGCCGACGATGTAGATCACCAACATGTCGGCGCCGTAGCGCTTGAGCTGCAGCGCCGAGAGGTAGGTGAGCACGATGCCTACGAGGAAGCCTACCAGCATGGTCACCGGCAGCGCGGTGACGCCTGCGCGATACACGCCGGCGGAGAACTCGCGCAGCGGGATTTCGTCGGTGCGGCGCGTGAGGCTTGCCGCGTCGAGCACCAGTTGCCCGAGCAGCGTGGTGGCGTCGCGCAGGTGCACGCCCAGGCCGATGGCGCGCTCGCCCAAGGCCACCATGGTCGCGAGCGGGTCGATGCCGGCGCTTTTCTCGCGCGGCACGAGGAGGCCCTGGCTGACCTGGTTCAGGATCTCGCCGTGCCGCGGCGCGACCTCTATCTGCTTCGCGGCGCCCAGCGCGCGCGCCAGCCACACCGCGCCCGCGTCGTCGAGCTGGCCGATCGCTGTCAGGTCCCAGGCGACGCGCTCGGCGGGCTGGTGCTCGAGCCCCTCGAGTTCGCGCGCCAGCTGCTCGCGGTTCGTCTTGAGGCCATTGAAAGTCCAGTCGCCGCTCGCGCGCACGCGCGTACGAACCGGGTCGCCGGCGGTGGTCTCGATCTCGAGGTCGGCATCGGCGGCGGCCATGCGTTCGATGATAGCAAGGAACCCCGGCTATACTGCGCCGCTTCGCCGCGACATGAATGCCAATCTGACTGAAGCTGCAACGGTGCTGCAGGCGCGCGCCATCGGCAAGACCGTCAAGAGCGGCGAGCGCGACCTGGTTATCCTGCGCGAGGTCGAATTCGCGGTGGCGGCAGGCGAGGCGCTCGCGATCGTGGGTGCCTCGGGCTCGGGCAAATCCACGCTGCTCGCGATCCTCGCCGGGCTGGACACGCCCACCGCCGGCAGCGTGCTGCTCGATGGCAAGGATCTCTTCGCGCTCGACGAGGATGCGCGCGCCGAGCTGCGCGGCCGCGCGGTGGGGTTCGTGTTCCAGTCCTTCCAGTTGCTGCCCGCGCTCACCGCGCTGGAGAACGTGATGCTGCCGCTCGAGCTCGCGAGACGGAGCGATGCAGAGTCGGAGGCGCGTGCAATGCTGGCGCGCGTCGGGCTCGGAGAGCGCCTCGGGCACTATCCCAAGCACCTCTCGGGGGGCGAGCAGCAGCGCGTGGCGCTGGCGCGCGCCTTCGTGGTGCGGCCCAAGCTGCTGCTCGCGGACGAGCCCACCGGCAGCCTCGACGCAGACTCCGGCGCCGGGGTAATCGATCTGATGTTCGAGTTGAACCGCAGCCTCGGCACGACGCTCGTCATGGTGACGCACGACGAGCACCTGGCGCAGCGCTGCGCGCGCATGGTTCGCCTCGCCGGCGGCAGGATCGTCGACTGATGCTGGCGCAAGCGCGGAGAATGCTGGTGCGCGACTGGCGCGCGGGGGAGTTGAAGGTGCTCGCCGCCGCGCTGGTTGTGGCGGTGGCGAGCGTCACCAGCGTCGCCTTCTTCGCCGACCGCGTCAGCCGCGCGCTGGTGCGCGATGCGCACCAACTGCTCGGCGCCGACCTGGTGCTTGTGTCCGACCACGTCTGGCAGACGGGCATCGCCGAGGAGATCGCGCGGCGCGGCCTGGATCGCGCGCAGGCGACCACTTTCATCAGCATGGCGCAGACAGGCAGCGGCGACTCGGCGCGCGGCCAGCTCGCCGGCGTCAAGGCGGTGAGCGAGAACTATCCGCTACGCGGGCGGCTGCGCATCGCGCCCTCACCGAACGCTGCCGATGCTCCGGCGCAGGCGGGCCCGGCGCGCGGCACCGTATGGATCGAGGAGCGCCTGGTCACCGCGCTCGAGGCGCCGGTGGGAGCGAAGCTGCGCCTCGGCGGCGCCACGTTCGAAATCGCGGCGGTGCTCACGCTCGAGCCCGAGCGCGGGGCGAATTTCTTCAACATCGCGCCGCGGCTTTTCATGAACGTGGCCGATGTGCCGGCGACCGGCCTCATCCAGACCGGCAGCCGCGTCTGGTATTACCTCTACGCCGCCGGGGCGCGCGAGCCGGTGGCGGAGCTCGAAACCTGGGCCAAGTCGCGCCTGGAGCGTGGCCAGCGCGTGGACAATCTGGAGAGCGGCCGGCCCGAGGTGCGCGCTGCGATCGAGCGTGCACAGCGCTTCCTCGGCCTGACGGCGCTGCTCGCCGCGATCCTCGCGGGGGTTGCGATCGCGCTCGGCACGCGCCGCTTCGTAGAGCGCCACCTCGATGGTTGCGCCGTGATGCGCTGCTTGGGCGCAACACAGGGAAGGTTGCTGTCGCTCTACGGCACCGAATTCGCGCTGCTTGGCCTCGCGGCCTGCGCTGCGGGCTGCGTCATCGGCGTCGCGGCGCAAGCCGCGATCGCCAGCGCGCTCGGCGACATGATGCGCGCCGACTTGCCGCCGCCCTCGGTGCTGCCGGCGATCCAGGGATTTCTCGTTGGGCTAGTGCTGCTGCTTGGTTTCGCGCTGCCACCGCTGGTGCAGCTGAGGAACGTTCCCGCGGTGCGCGTCATCCGCCGCGAGTCGGGCGCGCCAAAGGGCGGCACGCTCGCCGTTTACGCAGGCGGCCTCGTCACGCTCGCCGGGCTGCTCATCTGGCAGGCGGGTGAGCTGCGCCTCGGCGCCTACGTAGTCGGCGGCTTCGGCATCGCGGTAGCGGCTTTCGCCGTCATCGCCTGGGCGGCGCTGCGCCTGCTGGCGAGCCCCGCGGTGGCGCGGCGCCTGGGCGCCTCGAGCGCGTCGCTGCGCTACGGCCTGGCGAACCTGCGGCGCCACGCGCGCGGCAACGCGATCCAGGTGGCGAGCCTTGCCCTGGGCCTGACGGCGGTGCTACTGCTCACCTTCACGCGCAACGACCTGGTGGATGCGTGGCGCCGCAGCGCGCCGCCCGACGCGCCCAACCGTTTCCTCCTGGGTGTGCAGCCCGAGCAGCTCGCAAGTGTAAAGTCATACTTTACAGTTCACGGCATTACGGTCCCGGACCTTTACCCGATGGTGCGCGGCCGGCTCACCACGGTGAACGGCCGCAAGGTTTCGGAGGATGATTTTTCCGAGGAGCGCGCGCGCCGCCTGGTAGAGCGCGAGTTCAATCTCTCCTTCACCGAGCAGCCGCCGGCGCACAACACGCTGAGCGCGGGCCGCTGGTTCGCGGCCGGCGCCGCCGAGGTCTCGGTCGAGGAGGGCATCGCCAAGACGCTCGGCTGGAAGATGGGCGACGAGCTCACTTTCAGCGTCGGCGCGGATTCCTTCAAGGCGCGCGTCACGTCCATGCGGCGGCTGCGCTGGGATTCGATGAAGGTGAATTTCTTCGTCATCGCGCCGCCGCGGCTGATGGCGGCCTTCCCGGCGAGCTACATCTCGGCGTTCCGGCTCGAGCCCGGGCAGGAGCCGCTGATGAACGAGCTGAGCGCGCGTTTTCCGAACCTGACCGTGGTGGATGTGGGCGCCGCGCTCAGGCAGGCGCAAGGCGTGATCGACCAGGTGATCATCGCTGTGCAGGTGGTGTTCCTGTTCGCGCTCGGCGCCGGGCTGCTGGTGCTGTATTCGGCGCTCGTCGCCACCGAGGACGAGCGCCGCCGCGAGGCCGCGGTGATGCGCGTCTACGGCGCCTCGCGTGCGCAAGTGACGGGCAGCCAGCGCGTCGAGTTCCTTTCCATGGGATTGCTCGCCGGCATCCTCGCCACTGCGGGCGCGGCGGCGATCGGGCAGCTGCTCGCGCGGCGCGTGTTCGAGCTCGACCTGCCGCCCAACGGCTGGCTGCTGCTCGCGGGTCCGCTCGCTGGCGTGCTGCTGTTGTCGCTCAACGCCTGGATTTCTTCGCGCAAGGTGCTCTCGGCTTCGCCGGCGCTCACCCTCCGCGACGCCGCCTGAAAGACCCGCACCAGCGCTGAGCACCGGGGTGCACGGATGCCCCGGTAGTGTGCGCTTTCCGCCCCTTAGCTGCTGCATCAAGCCTTTGATTTAGCGTTCCTTCGTGCCTGGCACGAAAGCTGCTTTGAGTTCTGTGTCCTGTTCACGCCCGAGGAAAGCGATTGAAAGTACCTGTCCGCGTCGTCGCGCTCGCAATCGCCGCCTTCATGCCCGTTTTCGCGTCGGCACAGACGCCCCAGCCCGCAGCGAAGGACGAGGCCCTCAAGCTCGGCATCTTCGACGTATCCGGCCACGTCGACGTCTCTTACAGCCACCTGTCGCGCCGTGCGCAGTTCACGAGCGGCACTCCGAGCCGCGTCTTCGACATCGAGCGCGGCGGGATCGCGCTGCGGCAGGCCGCGGTCACGTTCGCGCATCAGCCCAAGGACGGGCTCGGAGCCCTGCTCAACCTGACCGTGGGCAAGGACGCCGACGTCATCGCGGCCTACAAGACCGACCCGAGCAACGGCAAGGGCTGCAACGTCGTCACCGGCCTGAACGCCGACGGCAGCAGCTGCGATCGCGATCGCTTCGACGTCACGCAGGCTTTCCTGCAGTACGCGGCCGGCCCCTTCACCCTCATGGGCGGCAAGTTCGTCACCTATGCCGGCGCCGAGGTGATCCAGAGCACGGCGAACCCGAACTTCTCGCGCTCGATCCTGTTCGGCTACGCCATTCCGTTCACCCACACGGGGGTGCGCGCGTATTACGACGTCGCCGACTCCCTGCAACTGATGGGCGGCGTCAACCAGGGCTGGGACGACAACAAGGACACCAACTCCTCGAAGGGTTACGAGCTCGGCGTCAATTTCATGCCGATCAAGGCCCTGTCCATCCATCCGATGTTCCACGGCGGCAAGGAGCGCGTCGGCGGGCTGGTGAGCACGGGGCCCAACGGCGATCGCAACCTGTTCGACCTCGTGGTCACGTACAACGCCACCGACCAGCTCACCTTCATCGTCAACTACGACCGCGGCACCCAGGCGAACACCGCGGGCCTGGTTCCGTCCGGCGCCTCGAAAGCAGTCTGGTCGGGCTGGGCGGGCTACGTGACCTACCAGTTCACCGACCAATGGAAGCTTTCGTTCCGCGCCGAGGACTTCGACGACCGGGACGGCTACCGCACGGGCATCGTGCAGAAGTGGAAGGAAGCGACTCTCACGCTCGCTTGGCTGCCGACGAAGGCGATCGAGTTGCGCGGCGAGGTGCGCCGCGACCGCTCGAACGTGGCGTCGTTCCTCGACCGCGACGGCGTCACCGGGCGCGACGACAACAGTTCCTATGCCCTGCAGTTCCTCTACAAGTTCTGACCTCCAACGGATATTCCATATGAAACTGGTTACCGCGATCATCAAGCCGTTCAAGCTCGACGAGGTGCGCGAGGCGCTCACGGAGATCGGCGTGCAGGGCGTCACCGTCACCGAGGTGAAGGGCTTCGGCCGGCAGAAGGGCCACACCGAGCTCTACCGCGGCGCCGAGTACGTGGTGGATTTCCTGCCCAAGATCAAGATCGAGGTCGCGGTGAAGTCGGAGATGCTCGAGCGCGTGATCGAAGCGATCGAGAAGAACGCCCGCACCGGCAAGATCGGCGACGGCAAGATCTTCGTCTTCGGGCTCGACAAAGTGATCCGCATCCGCACCGGCGAAACCGACGCCGCGGCGCTCTAGGAGAACGACATGAAGCGATTGTTTGCACTGATTGCGCTTGCCACCGGGATCGCCTTCGCGGGCGCGGCCCTGGCGCAGGACAAGCCCGCCCCGGCGGCGGAGAAGCCCGCGGCCGAAATGGCGAAGAAGGACGAGGCCAAGCCCGCCGGGGCGAAACCGGCGCCGGTGCCCAACAAGGGTGATGTCGCCTGGATGCTGGTGTGCACGGCACTGGTGCTGATGATGAGCGTGCCGGCGCTGGCGCTGTTCTACGGCGGCATGGTGCGGACGAAGAACGCGCTCTCGGTGCTGATGCAGGTGTTCGTCGTGTTCTCGCTGGTGACGGTGCTGTGGTTCATCTACGGCTACAGCCTCGCGTTCACCGAAGGCAACGCGTACTTCGGCAGCTTCGACCGGCTGTTCCTCAAGGGCATCGCCGACCCGTTCAAAGGCGAGTACGCGATGGCGGCGACCTTCTCCAAGGGCGTGGTGATCCCGGAGATCGTGTTCGCCGTGTTCCAGGCGACCTTCGCCGCCATCACCTGCTGCCTGGTGTTGGGCGCGTTCGCCGAGCGCATCAAGTTCTCCGCGGTACTCGCGTTCACGGTGCTGTGGTTCACCTTCGCCTACGCGCCGATCGCGCATATGGTGTGGTTCTGGATGGGCCCGGACGCTTACACCGACCCGAAGGTGGTGGACGCGATGAACGCCAAGGCGGGCCTGATCTGGCAGTGGGGCGCGCTCGACTTCGCCGGCGGCACGGTGGTGCACATCAACGCCGGCGTCGCCGGGCTGGTGGGCGCGTACCTGGTCGGCAAGCGAATCGGCTACGGCAAGGAAGCGCTCATGCCGCACAATCTCACACTCACCATGATGGGCGCGGCGCTGCTGTGGGTGGGCTGGTTCGGGTTCAACGCCGGCTCCGCGCTCGAGGCGAACAACACCGCGGCGCTCGCGTTCATGAACACCTTCCTCGCCACCGCCTGCGCGGTGCTCTCCTGGACGCTGGGGGAAGCCATGTTCAAGGGCAAGCCCTCGATGCTCGGCGCGGCATCCGGCGCCGTGGCGGGCCTGGTGGCGATCACGCCGGCTGCGGGCAACGTCGGCATCCCCGGCGCATTCGTGATCGGCATCGCTGCGGGCCTGGTGTGCCTGTGGGGCGTGACCGGCCTCAAGCACATGCTGAAGGTGGACGACTCGCTGGACGTATTCGGCGTGCACGCGGTCGGCGGCATCCTCGGTGCGCTGCTCACCGGCGTGTTCGCCTCGCCTGACCTCGGCGGGCCGGGTTTCGTGGAGGACTGGGTGACGGTGAAGCAGGGTTTTTCCTCGATCGGCGCGCAGCTATGGGTGCAGGCGAAAGCCGTCGGCGTCACCGCGCTCTGGTCCGGAATCGTCGCCCTCGGCGCCTTCAAGCTGGTCGATTGGACGATCGGCCTGCGCGTGGCCGAAGAGCAAGAGCGCGAAGGCCTGGACGTCGCCTCCCACGGCGAGGCCGCCTACAGGATGTAGATGGAAGCGCGTAGTTTTCCTCTCGGCAATTTTTCCAGAGCGCCTGCGGGCGCCCTTTTTCTTGCGCGGAGCTGTCTGCAACCCATCGCAGCTATGCAGGGCGTAGACTGACTCGTGGCAACCGCAGAGGGATCGGATGAACCGGCGTGACGCGGTACTTGCATTGCTCGCCTTCGGCGCCGCGCCGCGCGTTACCTGGGCGCAGCAGCGGCCGGCGATTCCCGTGATCGGATTCCTCAACGGTGCGTCGTATGACCTGTCCGCTCACCTTGTGCGCGCGTATCACCAGGGCCTGGGCGAAACCGGCTATGTCGAGGGCCGGAACGTGGCCTTCGAATACCGCTCGGCGGAAGGGCAATACGATCGACTTCCGGCATTGGCAGCCGATCTGGTTCGTCGGCAGGTGAGTGTGATTGCCGCGACCGGTACTCCTACGGGACTTCCGGCGAAAGCGGCCACCACGACGATCCCGATCGTTTTCGTGACTGGTAGCGACCCGGTGGAGCAGGGACTTGTCGCCAGCCTGAACCGGCCAGGAGGCAACCTCACGGGCGCAACCACGTTGGCAGTGGAGCTTGGGCAGAAGCGCCTGGAGCTGCTGCACGAACTGGTCCCCAAAGCGACCCTCATCGGCGTGCTCGTCAACCCGACCGGTCCCAATCTCGATGCCGTATTGCGAGACCTGCGGGCGGCGGCGCGCACCCTCGGGGTGCCAATCCATGTCCTGCATGCGAGCACCGAGGGCGATCTCGAGGTGGTGTTTGCAGCTTTGGTCCAGCTGCGAGCTGGCGCGCTCGTCATCGGTACAGATACATTCTTCAATTCCCAGAGCAAAAGGCTCGCTGCACTGGCGCTCCGCCACGGGGTGCCCGCGGTCTATCAGTATCGCGAGTTCGTCGCGGCTGGCGGGATGATGAGCTACGCAGGCAGTATTACGGATGCGTACCGTGTGGCTGGCGTCTACACGGGTCGGATTCTCAAGGGTGCGAAGCCGTCTGACCTGCCGGTGCAGCAGTCCACGAAGGCCGAGCTGTTCGTCAATCTCAAGACCGCGAAGGCGCTCGGGATCACGATCCCACCATCGATCCTCGTGCGCGCCGAGGAGGTAATCGAATGACGCGTACTGGCGGAGAGCGGACGCGCCTGCGCTAAGCCAGTCTGCGCTAAGCCAGTGCACCACCCGGCGCCGGATAGCGCCTTCGCGCTCCGCTAGAATGCGCGCATGGCAGAGATCGCGCTCGTGCTGGCGCTCGCAGCGCTCGGGTTTGCAGTCTGGCTGGTGCTCAGGGTGCAGCGCCTGCTCGAGGACAAGCACCGCGCCATGCTGAGCGACCTGCACGACGGCCTGATGAAGCAGGGCGACCGCATCGGCGGCCACATGGAGGGGCTGCGCGAGGCGCTCGCCGGCAAGCTCGATCAGCGCCTCGACCAGATCTCCAGCCGGGTGAGCGAGCGCCTCGACGAGGGCTTCAAGAAAACCAACGAGACCTTCGTCAACGTGATGCAGCGCCTCGCCACCATCGACGAGGCGCAGAAGAAGATCGAGACCCTCACCGGCAGCGTGGTCAGCCTGCAGGAGCTGCTCGGCGACAAGAAGTCGCGCGGCGCCTTCGGCGAGGTGCAGCTCGAGGCGCTGGTGAGGAACGTGATGCCGCCGGCCGCGTTCGAGATGCAGTACACGCTCGCGAGCGGCGCGCGCGTCGACTGCGTGCTGCGGCTGCCGGCGCCGACGGGCATGGTGTGCGTGGACTCCAAGTTCCCGCTCGAGAACTACCACCGCATGCTGGACGCGAAGGCGAACGACGTCGACCGCGCGCTGGCGCAGCGCCAGTTCCGCGCCGACGTGAGAAAGCACGTCGACGACATCGCCAAGAAGTACATCGTCGCCGGCGAGACCTCCGACGGCGCGGTGATGTTCGTGCCGGCCGAGGCTGTGTTCGCCGAGATTCACGCCTATCACGCCGAGGTCGTGGACTACGCGAACGCGAAACGCGTGTGGATCGTGTCGCCGACCACGTTGATGGCGGTGCTCAACACCGCGCGCGCGGTGCTCAAGGACGTCGAGACGCGCAAGCAGATCCACGTGATCAGAGAGGCGCTGGTGCGCCTGGGGCAGGACTTCAGCAGGTTCGACGAGCGCATGAAGAAGCTCGCCGACCACATCCGTCTGGCGCAGCAGGACGCCGAGGATGTGCAGACCTCCAGCCGCAAGATCAGCCAGCAGTTCCAGAGAATCGAGGCCGCCGAGCTGGACGAGTTGCCGGAAGAAAATCGGGGTCAGAGCCCGATTTCGGCTCGCGTTTTGAAATCGGGCTCTGACCCCGATTTTCGTTAGGCCTCGGCGCGCTCGAGCGCGCCGGGCGTGTACCACGCTAGGCGTTCGCGCAGCCGCACCACTTCGCCCACGATCAGCAATGCCGGCGGCTTGACGCGGCTATCCGCGGCGAGACGCGGCAGGCTCTCCAGCGTGCCGGCAATGACGCGCTGCTTGGGCAGCGTCGCCTTCTCCACCAGCGCGGCCGGCGTGTCCATCGCGAGCCCGTGCGCCACGAGCCGCTCGCAGATGAGCGGCAGACCGTGCACCCCCATGTAGATCACCACCGTCTGGCGCGGGCGCGCGAGCGCGCGCCAGTCCAGATCGAGCGTGCCGTCCTTGAGATGCCCGGTGACGAAGACGCACGATTGCGCGTAATCGCGGTGCGTGAGCGGGATGCCGGCATAGCTCGCCGCACCCGAGGCGGCGGTGATTCCCGGAACCACCTCGAAGGCGATGCCGTGCGCGGCGAGCGACTCGATTTCCTCGCCGCCGCGGCCGAAGATGAACGGGTCGCCGCCCTTGAGACGCAGCACGCGCTTGCCCTCGCGGGCCAGGCGCACCATCAGCGTGTTGATCTCGTCCTGCTTGAGGGCGTGGTTGTCGGCCTCCTTGCCGACGTAGATGCGTTCGGCGTCGCGCCGCGCGAGGTCCAGGATCGCCGGTGCCACCAGGTGGTCGTAGAGCACCACGTCGGCGCGCTGCAGCACGCGCAGCGCGCGCAGCGTCAGCAGGTCCGGGCTGCCCGGTCCGCCGCCGACCAAGTAGACCATTCCACCCGCAATCTCGTCCGCCGCACCGCTCGCCAGCGCGCGCTCGAGCGCTTGTGCCGCCGCCTGCTCGCGCCCGGAAAGCATCATCTCCGCGACCGGGCCGTCCATGACGCCTTCCCAGAAGCGGCGCCGCTCGCCGGCATCCGGGAAGCGCTGCTTGGAGGCATTGCGAAAACGGCCGGCGAGGGCAGCGAGGCGCCCGAAGGCAGCCGGCAGCAGCGCCTCGATCATCGAGCGTAGCTTGCGTGCCAGCACCGGCGATGCTCCCGCGCTGGAGATCGCGATCTGCAGCGGCGCCCGGTCCACCACCGAGGGCATGATGAAGCTGCACAGCGCCGGGTTGTCGGCCACGTTCACCGGGATGCGCAGGGCGCGCGCGGCCTGCGAAACTGCTTCATTCACCGCCGGGTCGTCGGTCGCGGCGATCGCGATCTCGGCGCCTACAAGGTCACCGGGCGCGAAGCGCTTGGGCTCGTGGCGCAGCGCGCCGAGCAGCGTGAGCTCGGTCAAGCGCGCGCCGAGCTCGGGTGCGATCACGGTGACGCGGGCGCCGGAGCGCAGCAGCGCTTCGGCTTTCTGCGCTGCGACCTCACCGCCGCCGATCACCGCGGCGGGTTTGCCGCGCAGGTCCAGGAAGGCGGCGAAATAGGCTCGATCTGCGGCGGGGGCGCTCATTTCAGGCTCCTCGCTACGCTAAGGCGCCGGCGCGCCCACGGATTTGATCCAGATTAAGTCCGCTGTCCCCGTCTGCGGCACCCTCGCTTTGTGAAGCTATCTGCCGCGGTGCTCGCTCTCATGCCCATGGCGTGGCTCGTGTCCGCGCAGGGCGCTGATGCGCCGCCGCCCGAGCGGCGCGCGGAACTCGTCAACATGGTGCGGCAGGACTGCGGCTCATGCCACGGCCTGACCATGAAAGGCGGGCTTGGCCCGGCGCTCGAGCCGGCTGCGATGCGCGACAAGGATCCTGAGCAGATGCGTTTCGTGATCCTGTACGGCCGGCGCGGCACGCCGATGCCGCCGTGGAAGGATTTCGTGAGCGAGGCCGAGGCGCGCTGGATCGTCGAGCAGCTCAGGCAGGGATTGCCGCGTGAACGCTAGCAAACTCCTAGTGCTCGCTGCCGCGCTGCTCGCGGCCTGCGCGCAGCAGCCGCCGCTTCGCGGCACCGGCGACCTGGGCCTGGTGGTCGAGCGCGCCGCGGGCAGGCTGCTGCTGGTGGAGACCAGCGGCCGCAGCATGCTCGCGCGCATCGACGGGCTGGGCGACCTGTCGCACGCCTCGATCGTGTATTCGCGCGACGGCCGCTATGCCTACGTGTTCGGCCGCGA
>CAYMVA010000086.1:0-16614 GCA_964393745.1 uncultured Enterobacteriaceae bacterium
CTCACCCGCGGTGCACGGTGAGCCGATGCCGGCCGGCGAGGAACAGGCCCGAGGCGACGATCACCCCCATGCCGCCGAGCGACCAGGCGTCCGGAAAATCCCCGAACACCGCGAGCCCGAGCAGCATCGCCCAGACCAGGCCGCTGTAGCTGAACGGCGCGAGCAGCGTCGCCGAGGCGTAGTCGAAAGCCCTGATCAGCAGGTAGTGCCCGACCGAGGCGAGCAACCCGATGACCCCGAGCAGCGCCCAGTGGCCGGGCTGCTGCGGCGTCACCCAGACGAAGGGCGCCACCGCCGAGAGCAGCACCGCGCCGACGATGGCGCCCCAGGCGAGCGACGTCAGCGGGTGCTCGAGGCCCGCCACCTTGCGGGTGAGGATCTGGTAGAGCGCGTTGCACAGCGCCATTGCCATCGGCAGCAGCGCATAGAGCGTGAACATGCCCGAGCCGGGGCGCACGATGAGCAGCGCGCCCACGAGCCCCACCAGGATTGCCGCCAGGCGCGCGCCGTCGAGGCGCTCGCCGAGCAGCGGCACCGCGAGCGCGGCTACGAACAGCGGCATCACAAAGGCGATCGCCGTCGCTTCCGCGAGCGGCAGCACGCTGAGCGAGGTGAAGTAGAGCAGCGTCGCGCCGGCGAGCAGCAGGCCGCGCGTGATCTGGATCCCCGGGCGCGCGGTGCGCAGCCGCCCGAGCTCGCCGCGCGCGGCGAGGAACACGAGCAGGATGGCGAGGTTGGCGGCGAAGCGCGCCCACACGATCGATGGGACCGGATACCAGCTCGAGAGGTACTTGGCGGTGGTGTCCATGAGCACGAACACGCCCACCGCGGCGATCATCAAAAAAATGCCGCGCAGTTGCGCGGCATGGGAGGGTGGGGCAGCGCCTTGCATCGCAAGGTGCCATTCTAGGGGGACAGACCCCGATTTTTCTCCTTATGCAATCGATAGATAGGGTCGGAAATCGGGATCTGTCCCCGATTTTCAGGCGCGCTCGGGCTCGAGCGCGCCGTTGACGAGGCGCACGCGGTCGCCGCTGCGCCAGGCGGGCTGCTGCTCGAGCGTAAGCGTGCGATAGCTGCCGTCGTCCAGCCGCACCGTGACGTCCCAGCGCTGCGTGCTGCGCACCTTTT
Source organism: uncultured Enterobacteriaceae bacterium (assembly GCA_964393745.1). Classification (GTDB taxonomy): domain Bacteria; phylum Pseudomonadota; class Gammaproteobacteria; order Burkholderiales; family SG8-39; genus 2-02-FULL-66-14. The sequence continues at coordinate 1,132 of CAYMVA010000086.1, forward strand.
CCTCGATCTTGTGCCCGGCGAAGGCGCCACCGGCTGCGCCGAGGATGGTCATCGCGGTTTTGCCGCTGCCGTGGCCGAACTGCCTGCCCACCACGGCGCCGGTGACGCCGCCCGCGACCGCGCCCAGGCCCGTGCCCTGGCCCTGGGTCGCCACTTCGCGCACCGATTCCACCGTGCCGCAGCTCGCGCACATCGGCTGGGCGACGCGCATCGGCGCCGGCCGCGACTCGGCGGCGCGCGCCTCGCGCTCGTAGCGTTCGTAGCGGTCGTACTCCTCTTCATCGTAGGCCGGGCGTTGCGCGGCAACCGGCTCCGCGCGCCGTGGCGCGGCCGGTGCGCTGGTGCGCACCACAGCCTTTTTCACCGGCTTGGCTTCCGGCGCGGGCGTCGCCGCAGGAGCTGCCGCGGGCGTCGCAACAGGTGCGGTCACCGGCGCGGCTTGCTGCGCAAACGGCTTTTGCTCCGCCGCGCTGGGCGTAGTGCCCTTGGATTGCGGCAACATGCCGGTGAGCGCGCCCACTCCGGCGACCGAAAGCACGATCACCGAGACTGCGGCGGTGGACAGCAGGGGATGCAGGCGGGTGATGGTTTGCATGGCGTTCTCCTTTTCCAGTTGCTGGAGCGAGTAACGCATACGCTACGCGGCCCGCGGACGCGCCGCTGTATCAGTTTGTTACCAGGTGTTTCAGGCCTCGGGCCTCATTTGGGGGAACAAAATCACATCCCGGATCGAGGGGCTGTCGGTGAGCAGCATTACCAGGCGATCGATTCCGAGCCCCGCGCCCGAGGTCGGCGGCAGGCCGTATTCGAGCGCCCGGATGTAGTCGGCGTCGTAGTACATCGCCTCCTGATCGCCCGCGTCCTTCTTGCGCGCCTGGTGCAGGAACCTCTCGGCCTGGTCCTCGGGGTCGTTCAACTCCGAGAAGCCGTTGGCGATCTCCTTGGCGTCGATGAACAGCTCGAAGCGCTCGGTCACCTCGGGGTCGCGGTCTTTGCGCCGCGCGAGCGGCGAGACTTCCGCCGGGAAGTCGAGGATGAAGGTGGGCTCTATGAGGTGCTTCTCGGCGAGCGCCTCGAACAGCATCAGGTGCAGCGCGCCCCAGCCCTGCTCGTCGCCGAATTCGACCCCCAGCCCCTTCAACTTCGTGGCGAGGAAATCGCGGTCGCGCAGCTGCGCCTCCGTCCAGTGCTCGGGCGCGTGCTTCTGGATGGCCTGCGTCATGGTGAGCTGCGCAAAGGCCTTGCCGAGCTCGATGGTGCGGCCCTGGTACTCGATTTTCGTGCTGCCGATGGCCTGCTGGGCGGCGTGGCGCACCAGCGTCTCCATAAGCGCCATCATGTAGGTGAAGTTGGTGTAGGCGCTGTACACCTCCATCATCGTGAACTCGGGGTTGTGGCGCGTGGAGATGCCCTCGTTCCTGAAGCTGCGGTTGATCTCGTAGACCTTTTCCACGCCGCCGATCACCAGCCGCTTGAGGTAGAGCTCTGGCGCGATGCGCAGGTACAGCGGCATGTCGAGCGCGTTGTGGTGGGTGCGGAACGGCCGTGCCACCGCGCCGCCGGGGATCGGCTGCAGCATCGGCGTCTCGACCTCGAGGTAGTTGGTGCGCGACATGAACTCGCGGATCGCCTGCACCGCGCGCGAGCGCACCGCGAACACCCAGCGTGAGCGCTCGTTCACCAGCAGGTCGAGGTAGCGCTGGCGGTAGCGCGTCTCCTGGTCGGCGAGTCCGTGGAATTTCTCCGGCAGCGGCCGCAGCGCCTTGGTCAGCAGCCGGATGTCGTGGGCGCGCAGCGTCAGCTCGCCGGTGCGGGTGCGGAACAGGAACCCGGTCACTCCGACGATGTCGCCGATGTCCCAGTGCTTGTAGGCGGCGTGGTTGGTCTTGCCGCTGTGGTCGTCGGAGACGTAGATCTGGATGCGCCCGGTGTGGTCCTGCAGCACGCCAAAGCTCGCCTTGCCCATGACGCGCTTGAGCATCAGCCGCCCGCCGAGGCTCGCCGCCACCTGCTGCTTTTCCAGCTCCGCGGCCTCGACCTCGCCCCACTTCTCGTCGAGCTTCGCCGCCAGGTCGGAGCGGGTGAAATCGTTCGGGTAGGCGACGCCGTCCTCGCGCAGCTTCGCCAGCTTGGCGCGCCGCTCGGCGATGATCTTGTTCTCGTCGACCGGCGCCGGCTCGGTGGCGGGCTGGTTCTTGTCGTCCATGGCTAGACTCCCTGTTTCAGGCTGGCGCTGATGAAGTCGTCGAGGTCGCCGTCGAGCACCGTCTGGGTGGCGCCCTTCTCGACGCCGGTGCGCAGGTCCTTGATGCGCGACTGGTCCAGCACGTAGCTGCGGATCTGGTGGCCCCAGGCGATGTCGGTCTTGGCCTCCTCGAGCTTGGAGTGCGCGGCGGTGCGTTTGCGCAGCTCCAGCTCATAGAGGCGCGACTTGAGCAGCGCCATGCACTCGGCGCGGTTGCGGTGCTGCGAGCGGTCGTTCTGGTTCTGCACCACGATGCCGCTGGGCAGATGCGTGATGCGCACCGCCGACTCGGTCTTGTTGACATGCTGGCCGCCGGCGCCCGAGGCGCGGTACACGTCCACGCGCAGGTCCGCCGGGTTGACCTCGACCTCGATGTTGTCGTCGATCTCCGGATAAACGAACACGCTCGCGAATGACGTGTGACGGCGCGCGTTCGAGTCGAACGGAGATTTCCTTACCAGCCGATGCACCCCCGCCTCGGTGCGCAGGTGGCCGTAGGCGTAATCCCCCAGCACCTTGATGGTGGCGCTCTTGATGCCCGCGACCTCGCCCTCGCTGCGGTCGAGGATCTCGCTGCGAAAGCCCTTCTTGTCGCAATACTTGAGGTACATGCGCTCGAGCATCGCCGCCCAGTCCTGCGCCTCGGTGCCGCCGGAGCCGGCCTGGATCTCGAGGAAGCAGTTGTTCGGGTCGAGCGGATCGCTGAACATGCGCCGGAATTCCAGCGCCGCGACGTCGCGCTCGAGCGCCGCGGCGTCAACGCCGAGCTGCTCCAGCGAGCCGTCGTCGTTGTCGGCGCGCGCCAGCTCGAACAGCTCCAGCGAATCGGCGATGCCATCGGTCACGCGCTTGAGCGTGCCGACGATGGCTTCTAGGGACTTCTTTTCCTTGCCGAGCTCCTGCGCGCGCTGCGGGTTTTCCCACAGCTTGGGATCTTCGAGCTCGCGGTTCAGCGCCTCGAGGCGGCGTTGCCGGGCCTCGACGTCAAAGATACCTCCGCAGCTCGGCCGTGCGGGCGCCCAGCCCGGCGAGCGTTGAGGCGATCTGGTTGATGCGTTCGGCGTCCATGAGGCGCGGCATTATACGGCAAGCAGGCGCCCCGAGTGTAAAGCGTGACTTTACAGTCGGCACCTCTGCCACCGGCGCTGGAGTTACAAGGGCGAGGCGCGGCGCTACCCTTGAACCGCGAACAACCGCCACTCTCCCGGCACGCCCTTCAGCGTGTGCGCGCCGCGGTCCGCGAAGCGCATGCCGGCGCCGGCCACGAGGTCCTTTGCCGTGCTCGAGACGACAACTTCGCCGGGCTGCGCGCAGGCGGCGACACGCGCGCCGATGTGCACCGCCACACCCGCGAGCTTGTCTCCCACGATCTGGCACTCGCCCGTGTGCAGCCCAGCGCGCACGGCGACGCCGAGCGTCGCCGCGCGATCGCGGATCGCGCAGGCGCAGCGGATCGCGCGTGCAGGTCCGTCGAAGCTCGCGAATACGCCGTCGCCTGCCGTGTCGATCAGCCTGCCGCGATAGCGCTCAAGTTCCTGCCGCACGGCTTGGTGGAACACCCCCAGCAGGTCGCGCCAGCGCGCATCGCCGAGCGCGGCGGCCTTTTCGGTGGAGCTCGCGATGTCCACGAACATTATCGTGGCGAGCGTCGTGTCGTGCGCCGCGGGCGGCCGCACCCCGGTCAGGAACTCCTCGATCTCGACGAGCGGCGCCTCGGTGTCGCCGAGAAACAGCAGGTGATCGTCGCCCGTCAGCTCGACCAGCTTCGCCCCCGGAATGCGCTCGGCCATGTAGCGTGAGGCTTCGACGCTGATCAGGCGGTCGCCGGAGCGGTGCAGCAGCAGCGTTGGCACCCGGATCGAGGGCAGCAGGCTGCGGATATCGATTTCGATGTTCATGCGGTAGAGCGCGACACCGGCCCCGGGGCTCGCGCCCATGCGCAGGTAGCGCGCCCACCAGTTCCGGTAGCGCTCGTCGGCCGAGGCGCTCGGCGCAATCGTCTTGAAGCCGATCGGGGTACCCCAGCCGCGCTCGTAGGCGGCAAATCCCGCCTCATGCTGCTCGCGTGTCGGCGCCCAGGGACAGCTCTCGTCGCGCAACCAGCGTGCATAGCTGCCGCACATGATAAGGGCGCTGGTGCGCTCGGGGTACGTGGCCGCGAACAGCGCGCACATCGGGCCGCCCTCGGAAATGCCCATCAGCGCAGCGCGTTGCGAGCCGACCGCATTCAGCACCGCGTGCAGGTCTTCCATGCGCTGCTCGAGCGTTGGCAATTCGCTTTCGCTCACCCTGTCGGAGAGTCCCGTGCCGCGCTTGTCGAACAGGATCAGCCGGCTGAAGCCCGCGAGGCGTTCGATGAAGCGCGCAATCGAAGGCTCCTCCCAGTTCAGCTCGAGGTGCGATACCCATCCGTGCACCAGGACGAGGTCCATCGGACCCTCGCCTACGACCTGATAGGCGATGTGCACGCTGCCGCTTTTCGTGTACTTGATCGGCGGCGGCATGGGCATGACTGCGAGCCCGGCGATTAAACGCGCCGGCCGGAGTATTCCTCGGCGATCTTGTCGTCGAAGAAGCTGCTCGGGTTAGGCGCCGCCATGAAGCGCCGGTGCACCTCGGGGTAGACCTTCGGGTACTGCCACACCTCGCCGTTCGACATCTCGACTTCGAGCGTCATAGCCTTCTCGTCGTAGCCGATGGCGCGGATCTTGGAGGAGTTGACGCGTTTGCGTTCCATCAGGCGGCCTCGACCCGCACTTTGTCGCCGGCGTGAACCCCGGCCAGCACGCGCGGAGTGCCCTTGATGCGGCCGATCAGGTTGCAGCGGTTGGCGAGCTTGGGCTTTTCGTCGACCGAGATCGGCGTCGGGCCGTAGGGCAGCGCGATCGCTTTGCCTTCGGTCCAGAAGCAGGCAGTGCCGGGCTCGACCACCTGCTTCGCGCCCGGCTCGAGCTTGGCGCTCACCGGCGTGGAGAAATAGACCTCCTCGCCCCAGGTTTGCGCGCGCGACTCGAACGGCAGCGCGGCGAAGATGGCGTGCGCGGTCGGCGTGTCCGCGAGCTCGATCTCGAAGCGCGTTTTGCCGGCCGTGACCCTGAGCGTCTTCATTTGCCTGCGGGCGCTGCGCTCCAAGGCGTTTTCACGCCCGCCGACTCGACCACGCCCTCGATGGCGCCGCCCTTGATGCTGCCGGTGAAATTCATCACCTTGCCGCCAGTCACGAGGCGGAAGTCGAGCTTCTCGCCGCGCAGCTTCGCCTCGTCCAGCGGCACTTCCTTGCCGCCGACGCGCGCCATGCCCGAGACGCGCGTCAACTGCTGCTTCAAGTCGATGCGGATCGGATCCTTGCCGAGCGCGGGCGAGAGCTTCAGGTTCCAGTTGCCCGCGACCTTCGCCGGCACCACGTACAGGTAGATGAGCGTAGTGGTGACGCCGCTGATCGCGACCTTGTCCTCGAGCTCCATCTGCACGTATTTCTCCGGGATCCAGCCCGCGAGCGGGTAGTCGTGCGACAGCACGCGGGTGCCGGGCCGCAGTTCGGTCAGCAGCTTGTCCTTGAGCAGGTTGACCGTGTTCGGCAGCAGGTACATGGTGAGCACGGTCGCTTTGGAAATGTCGGTCTTGAACAGGTCCTGGGTCACGAACTTGACGCGGTCGGCAACGCCTTCCTTTTTCGCCGCCTCGTTGGAGAGCTGCACCAGCTTGTCCTGGATCTCGACGCCGAAGCCGCTGGCGCCGAACACTTTCGCCGCCGTGAGCACGATGCGGCCGTCGCCCGAGCCCAGGTCGATAACGAAATCCTTCGGCCCCACCTCGGCGAGCTTGAGCATGTCGGCCACCACGCTCTGCGGCGAGGGCACGTAGGGGCCGGCGTTGACCGGCGGCTCGTTCGCTGCCGCGGCGGCGCCGGCCGCGGCAACCGCAGCGGCGAGGAAGAAAGTCTTGCAAGCCTTCATCATTCGGTGTGCTCCAGGGTCAGTTGCACGCTCTTCAGCCCGTTGAACTCGTTGACCGAGAGCCGGTATGCGGCGCGCACTTTCGGCGGCAGGGGGTCAAGCGAATTGAAACGCATGGCTTCGAGGCGCCGGCCATCCTTCAGCAGCCGCAACTTCAAGTGCCGCTCGCCGACCACGCGCTGCGACTCGACCGCGAATGTATCGCAGAACAGCGGCTGCGGAAAGCCCTGGCCCCAGATCTGCGCTTCCAGCATCTGCGCCACTTCGAGCGAATGGTAGGCGGCCTCGAGCTCGCCGTCGGTCTCGACCACGCGCAGGCGCGCTTCCTCGGGCAGCAACTCGGCCGCGGCGCGCTCGAACAGCTCGCCGAAGCGCGCGAGATCAACCTCGCGGATGGTGAGGCCGGCGGCCTGCGCGTGGCCGCCGAAGCGCAGCACCAGGCCGGGCGCGCGTTTCGCCACCAGGTCCAGGCAATCGCGCAGGTGCAGTCCGGGCACCGAGCGGCCCGAGCCGCGCAGCTCCTGGTTGGCGGCGCGCGCGAAGCACACCGTCGGGCGATGCAGCCGCTCGCGCATGCGCGAGGCGATCAGCCCCACCACGCCCTGATGCCAGCCGGGCTGAAACAAGGTGACCGCGGCGCCGGGATTAACGGGCAGGTCGGCGGTCGCGGCGAGCGCCTCGTCGAGCATCTCGCCCTCGATCTTGCGGCGCTCGCGATTCAGCGAGTCGAGCTGCTGCGCGCAATTCGCCGCGCGCGCCTCGTCGTCGGTGACCAGGCACTCGATTCCCAGGCTCATGTCGGCGAGCCGTCCGGCGGCGTTGAGCCGCGGCCCGATGACGAAGCCGAGGTCGAAGCAATTGGCGCGCTCCGGGTCGCGGCCCGCGGCGCGCATCAGCGCCACCAAACCCGGCTTCGCGAGCCCTGAGCGCAGGCGCTTCAGGCCTTGCGCCACCAGGATGCGGTTGTTGGCATCGAGCGGCACCACGTCGGCGACGGTGCCGAGCGCCACCAGGTCGGTGAGCGCGGCGAGATTCGGCTCCGGGTTTCCCAACGCGCCGCTGGCGGTGCCGTTCCCTCGAAATTTGCCGCGGCGGCGCAGCTCGGCGCGCAGCGCCAGCATGACGTAGAACATCACCCCCACGCCCGCGATCGCCTTGGACGGAAAGCCGCAGCCCGGCTGGTTGGGATTGACGATGCACGCCGCCGCCGGCAGTTCGTCGCCGGGCAGGTGGTGATCGGTGATCAGGGTCGCGATCCCCAGCTTGGCGGCGAGCGCCACGCCGGCGACGCTGGCGATGCCGTTGTCCACGGTGATCAGCAGGTCGGGCTTGAGCTTCGCCGCCAGCTCCACCAGCTCGGGCGAGAGCCCGTAACCGAGCGCAAAGCGGTCCGGCACCAGGTACTCTGCGCGCGCGCCGAACAGGCGCAGCGCGCGCATGCCGACCGCGCACGCGGTGGCGCCGTCGGCATCGTAGTCGGCGACGATAAGGAGCTTTTTCTGCGCCTCGATAGCGTCGGCGAGCAGCTGCGCCGCGCGTTCGCAGCCCAGGAGCTGCGCCGGCGCCAGCAGGCGCGCCAAATCGATCGCCAGTTCATCGGTCGTGCGGATGCGGCGCGCCGCGAACAGGCGCGCGAGCACCGGGTGCACGCCGCCGCGCTCAAGCGCGCGCGCGTCGGCTTCGGCGTAGCGCCGCGTGACGATCTTCATGCGGCGTAGCCCGCAAGAGGCCGCGGCCGGCGCCAGAAGCGGCGCAGATCGGCGCGCGTGGCCTCGAAGCAGGCGCCTGCTTCCGGCACGTGCAGCGTCACCATGGCGACGCGCCCCGCCTTGAGCGCGGCGAGCAGCGGCGCGAACCACGTCCGCTCCAGCTCCTGCAGCCCCGCCTCCAGTGTCTCGGCGTCGCCCAGCGCATGCGCCCCGCGCAGTGCATCGAGCACCACAAGATGACGGCCGTCCTGCGGCGCACGCCCGAGCCACCGCGCTGCACCCTCGGGCAGGGCACGGTGATGCAAGCGCGCATGTCGCGCCAGGCCGAGCGCCACCGGATCGTTCGCACTGAGCGATTTCCAGGGGCCTTGCGCGGCAAGCGGTAATTGTCCTGCGCCCCAGAGCCACAGGCTGTTGACGGCGAGTTCGCCGCGGGCTTCGCGTGCCGCGTTCACCGGGTGGGCGTGCAGCAGCATCTGGATTTCATTCAGCAGCACATGCCAGCGCGCCGCTTCGCTGCCCGTGGGCAGGTGCGCGTCGACGTCCTGGCCCGCAGCCTCGAGTGGCGACGCGGCGGCGAGCGCTGCGCCGCGCTCCACGCTCAGGCACCAGCGCTCTGGATGCAGTGCATGCAGGCTGAAGACAGCGGCGAAATGCAGGTTGAGCGAATCCGCGAGCGCCGCAGCCTCTTCCTGCGACAGCGCGAAACCGGCGCCTGGCAAGAGCGCCAGCCGGTCGCGCATGAGGCGCAGGTGCACCGGGTCGGCGCGCAGCCAGAAACGCGTGCCGGGGTCGCCGCCGCCGGCGAGATAAGTGAGCGCGCCGGCGGGCAGCGCCTCGCCTTCGAGCGCGAAGGCGCGCGCCAACCACCGCTCGAGCGGCGCGGCCTCGGCGTGCGAGCGACGCCCGCGCGCGAGCAGCATCTCGAGCGCCGGCAACGCGGCGCCGGTGCGCGCGCCGAACAGCGCCGGGACCAGCAGCTCGCAGTGCATCAGTGCAGCTCTATTGTGCGCGCGCGTCCGCTGCCGAGATGGCGGGCGAGAACCCGGTACACGTCCAGATCGAACAGCGCGCGCCCAGCGCCGGCGAGCAGTTCGGCGACCTCGGCCTCCGATGACGCGGCGCCGAGCCAGCACCAGTTGTGCAGCACCTGCACCTCGGTCGCATCGCGTTCGGGGTCGGTTTCGATCACGCCGATGGCGCCGTGCCAGGGCCACGCGAGGGTCTTCAGGCGCGCGAGCGCGACCGCGACGCGCGCCTGGTGCGCCTGCGGCGCCTCGCGCCCGGCGCACACCCCGGCGCAGCGCTTGAGCTGGTGGCGAAAGCACGCGCCCTGGGCGCGCCTCGTGGAGTCGAAGCCCAGCGTCTGCAGGCACAGGCCGTGCTCGTCGGCAAGGCCGCGCAGCGCCTCGAGCGCCGCGCGCTTGGAGCGGAAAACGCCGTGCAGCTGCTTGAGCGTATCGCCGCGGATCTCGCTGGCTTCGGCCAAGCGCAGCTTGCCGGCCTCGAGCGCGAAGCTGCACAGCTCGCGCGCGTGCCGCAGCTGCCGGTTGAACGCCGGCAGCAGCTGCTTCACCAGCGAGGATTCCTTCAGCAGCGCGCCGAGCTCGCCGCAGCTGCGCTGCCACTCGATGCGCCGCACTTCGCGTGCCAGCTGCTGCTCCCGTGTCGAGCGCAGGTCATCGGAAAAATGCTGCCGCACGCGCGTGCGCAGGGTGACGCTCTTGCCGATGTAGAGCGGCGCGGCGCCTTCGCCGTAGAACAGGTACACCCCGGGCGCATCGGGGATCGCATCCACTTGCGCGCGATCGATGTGCGCGGGCAGCGCTGGCTGGCGCACGATGCCCTGCGCCGCGGCGGCCAGCGCCTCGGCGCCGCGCTCCTGCGCCGCGACCTGCAGGAACTGCCACACCGCCTGCGCGTCGCCGAGCGCCCGGTGGCGCGCGCGGCAATCGAGGCCGTGGCGCGCGATCACGCTGTCCAGGTTGTGGCGCGCGTGCTCCGGGTACAGGCGCCGCGACAGCTTTACCGTGCACAGGGTGCGCGCCTGGAATTTCAGCCCGCTCCTCTCGAACTCCTGGCGCAGGAAGCCGTAGTCGAAGCGCGCGTTGTGCGCCACCAACACGCGCCCGGCGAGCCGCTCGTGCAGCCCCGCGGCGAGCTCGCCGAAAGTGGGAGCATCGGCGACCATGTCGTTGGTGATCCCGGTGAGCGCCTGGATGGCCGGCGGGATCGTGGTTTCCGGGTTGACCAGCGTGGACCACTCCGAGGCCACCTCGCCTGCGCACACCTCGACCACCGCGATCTCGGTGACGCGGTCGTGCAGCGGGTGCGCGCCGGTGGTCTCGAGATCTACGATCGCGAGCGGCGCATCGAGCAGTTGCATCACTGGATATACGTTCAGTGGCCTGGGAGGCGCAACTTTACCCCAGGAGCTGCGCGATTTGCCAGAACGCGAAGCCGAGGATGGTGATGCCGGAAACGACGTTGATGCCGCGCGCGAAGCCCGGCCCGATGCGCGCGCGCAGCCAGCCAGCGCCCGCGGCAAGGATCAGCCACCACGCGGCCGAGCCGAGGAACACCCCGGCCACGATCAGCCCGGCAGAGGCGTAATCGGCGTTCGCCTGCAAGCCCAGGCCCGCGAAAATCGCGGCGAAGGCGAGGATGGTGGGCGGATTGGCCAGCGTCAGGCCGAGTGTGGACACGAACGCCGCCGCGTGCGAGCCGGCCGGCCGCTCAGGCGGACCGTCTTGCAGCGCCACGGGCTTGGCGACCAGGGTGCGCGCTCCGAGCCAGAGCAGGTATGCGGCACCCACGAGCCCGATCCAGAAGCCGTGCGCGAGCAGGAAGCCCGACACCGCGGTGAGCCCGAACGCCGCCACCGCGCCGTACAGGCCGTCGGCCACTGCGATGCCCATACCCGACACCAAGCCGGCGACCGCGCCCTGCGCAATGGTGCGCCGGAAGCACAGCACCCACATCGGTCCTACCGTCGCTGCCAGGATGAAACCGAAGGCGAGCCCCTTGAAAAACAGTGTCAACCTCTCGCCATGGGGACGAAGCGCGGCCGCGCCTTGACGCGCGACACCCAGCTGCGCAGCGTCGGGTAGCGGTACAGGTCGAAGCCGCCGTCGCCCGCGGTGTGGGTGTAGGCGAAAAGGGAAATGTCGGCGATCGAGTAGTGATCGCCGGCGAACCAGGAGTGCCGGGCGAGGCACGACTCCATGACGTCGAGCGCTTTGTAGCCGCGCTCGCGCAGCTTCGGCAGCTCGGCGCGGCGCGGCGAATCGGCCGGCGCGAGCAGCATGATGGCGCGCGCCACGGCGATGTGCGGTTCGTGCTCGTACTGCTCGAAGAACATCCACTGCAGCATGCGCGCGCGCTCCATGCGGTCGCGCGGCGCGAACTCCGAGCCCTCGGACAGGTACCAGAGGATGGCGTTCGACTCCGACAGGTAGCTGCCGTCCTCGAGCTGGATGATCGGCACCTTGCCGTTGGGGTTCATGGCGAGGAACGCCTCGGTGCGGTTCTCGCCCCTGGTGGTGTCGATCTCGACCCAGCGGTAGGGCAGGTCGAGTTGCTCCAGCAGCAGCTTCACCTTGTAGCAGTTACCCGAGATGGACATGCCGTACACGGTCAACATGGATCGCTTCCTCCGCAGCGCGGATTATCGTTCAAGCCGCGGCGGCTGCGCGTAGCGCGGCCGCCGACAGGTTATAGGTCTGGCCCAGCCCGGCGACGAAGCGCGCATCGTGCGGCACCACGCGCCAGAACGAGAAGTCGGCGAGCTCGAAGGTGATGGCGGCTTCCGGAAAACGCTCCAGCCACGCCGACTTGAGGCGCTCGTGCTCGCCGCCCGCCGCCGCCAGGCGCACGGCGCTGCCGCGCACGCTGATGCGCGCGAGTGTTTGCGGATCGGTACGCCGGTCGTCGGCCTCGGCGATCAAAAGCGATACCTGTGATTCCTTCTCGATGTCCTGCGTGTGCCAGGCGAGGCGGCTGACGTGCAGCGTGAACGCGGAAAAATCCGGCGCCGGCAGGAACGACACCAGCGACACCAGCGGCGCGCCGCCGCGCAGCGTGCCGAGCGCGGCGATGCGCTCTGTCCTCAGCAGGCGGGCGAGCGCGGCGGAGGTCCCGGCGTCCATGCGTGCAATTGTAGTATCGAGTATCCTCGCCGCGTGCGCTACGAACTCCTGGTCGGCCTGCGCTACACGCGCGCCAAGCGCCGCAACCACTTCATCAGCTTCATCTCGCTCATCTCCATGGCCGGCATCGCGCTCGGCGTCGCGGCGCTGATCGTGGTGCTGTCGGTGATGAACGGCTTCCAGAAAGAGCTGCGCGCGCGCATCCTCGGGGTGGCCTCGCACGTGCAGCTGATGGGCACCGGCAACCGGCTCGAGGATTGGCAGCGCGCCGCCGCCATCGCCGGCGAGCACCCGCGGGTGCTGGCGAGCGCGCCCTTCGTCAATGCGCAGGGCATGCTGGCGAACGGCCAGATGGTGCGCGGCAGCGTGGTGCGCGGCATCCTGCCGCAGCGCGAGGAGCAGGTCGCCGAGATCGGCCGCCACATGCGCGCCGGCAAGCTAGAGGCGCTGAAGGCGGGCGAATTCGGCATCGTGCTCGGCTCGGACCTGGCGAGGGCGCTGGGCGCGCTGCCCGGCGACAAGGTGGCGCTGATCGCGCCGCAGGGGCAGGTGACCCCGGCGGGCGTGATTCCGCGGCTCAAGCAATTCACCGTGGTCGGGATCTTCGAGGTCGGCATGCACGAGTTCGACTCGGCGCTCGCGCTGGTGCACCTGGAGGATGCGCAGAAGCTGTTCCAGTTCGGCGCCGCGGTGTCCGGCGTGCGGCTCAAGCTCGATGACCTGTTCGCGGCGCGCAGCGTGTCGCGCGAGCTGATGGACAAGCTCGGACCCGGGGTGTTCGCTTCCGACTGGACCCGCAGCCACGCCAATTTCTTCCGCGCGGTCGAGATCGAGAAGCGCGTCATGTTCATCATCCTGCTCCTGATCGTGGCGGTGGCGGCGTTCAACATCGTGTCCACGCTGGTGATGCTGGTGACCGACAAGCAGGCTGACATCGCCATCCTGCGCACGCTGGGCGCGTCGCCGGGCTCGATCGTGCAGATCTTCATGGTGCAGGGCACGCTCATCGGGGTCATCGGCACGCTCATCGGCGTCGCCGGCGGCGTTTTGCTCGCATTCAACGTCGACGTCGTGGTGCCTGCGATCGAGCAGGTGCTCGGCTTCAAGTTCCTCGCCAAGGACGTCTACTACATCGCGGACCTGCCCTCCGACGTGCAGGCGCGCGACGTCACCACCATCGCGCTGGTGTCGCTGGCGCTGTCGTTCCTGGCGACGCTGTATCCGAGCTGGCGCGCCTCGCGGGTGAATCCGGCGGAAGCGCTGAGATACGAGTGAGGATGCAGGATTCAGGATTCAGGATGGGACGAGGGTGAGCGAGCCGGTGCTTGAGTGCAAAGGGCTGCGGAAGACCTACGAGGGGCCGGCGCCCGTCGAGGTGCTGCTCGGCGTGGATCTCGAGGTGCGTGCCGGCGAGCGCATCGCCATCATCGGCCGCTCGGGCTCGGGCAAGTCTACGCTGCTGCACCTGCTGGGCGGGCTCGATGCGCCCACCGCGGGCGCAGTGCGGGTGAACGGCGCCGCGTTCGCCGCGATGGGCGAGGCCGAGCGCGGCCGGGTGCGCAACGCCACCCTTGGCTTCGTCTACCAGTTCCACCACCTGCTGCCGGAATTCACCGCTGCGGAAAACGTCGCCATGCCGCTGCTCATCCGCAGGATGGAACGCGGGCAGGCGCTCGAGCGCGCGCGCGCTGCGCTCGCCGATGTCGGGCTCGCGGCGCGCGTCGAGCACCAGCCCGGCGAGCTCTCGGGCGGCGAGCGCCAGCGCTGCGCCTTTGCGCGCGCCATGGTCACCGAGCCGGCCTGCGTGCTGGCCGACGAGCCGACCGGAAACCTCGACACCCAGACCGCGGACGAGGTGTTCGAGGCGATGCTGCGCTTGTCTGACGCGCGCGGCACCGCGTTCGTGATCGTGACCCACGACCATGACCTGGCGGCGCGCGCCGGGCGCGTACTCGAGCTGCGCGGCGGCGTGCTGCAGCCGGCGCCCTAGGGCACCCGGTGCAGCTGCTCCAGGTCACGATCTTCCTGCTGCTGTGCTCGGTCGCGCTCGGCTGGTTGGCGCGGCGCGCACACGTGCCGTACCCGATCGTGCTGGTGGTCGGCGGCGGCCTGCTGGGTTTCATCCCCGGGCTGCCGCAGTTGGAATTCGACCCGCAGTTCCTGCTGGTGCTGGTGCTGCCGCCCATCCTGTACCAGGCGGCGTTGCTCACCTCGTGGCGCGATTTCAAGGCCAACGGGCGCACCATCGGGCTGCTCGGCTTCGGCCTGGTGATCGCCACTACGCTTGTTGTGGGCGCAGCGCTCAAGCTCGTGCTCCCCGATATACCGTGGGCGGCGGCGTTCGCCTTCGGCGCCATCGTCTCGCCCCCGGATGCGGTGGCGGCGACCGCGATCTTGTCGCGCCTCAAGATTCCGCGGCGCACCGTGGTGATTCTCGAGGGCGAGAGCCTGGTGAACGACGCCGCGGGGCTGGTGCTGTACAAGTTCGCGCTCGCTGCGGTGCTCACGGGCGCGTTCTCGCTGTTCGATGCCAGCTGGCAGTTCGTGCTGGTTGCCGCCGGCGGCATCGCCTTCGGCCTCGCCATTGCCTGGGCGTTCCTCGCCCTGCACCGCTACCTCGGCGACGCATTCATCGAGGTGCTGGTGTCGCTCTCGGTGCCCTACACCATCTACATCGCGGCCGAGTCGCTGCACCTGTCGGGCGTGCTGGCCGTGGTCGCGGCGGGCATCTACCGCGCGCGCCACACCCCGGCGGTGGTGTCGGCGGAGATGCGCATCCTCGCCCGCTCGGTGTGGAACATCCTGGTGTTTCTCCTCAACAGCCTGGTCTTCGTGCTGATCGGCGTCGCGCTCTCGGGAACGGTGGAGCGCGTCACGCGGCACACGGTTTACGAGCTGCTGGTGCTCGGCATCTATCTCGCGCTGGTGGCGATCCTGGTGCGCTTCGTCTGGGTGTACCTCGCGTCCTACCTGCCGCGCCTCGTAAGCAGGACGGGCGAGATGCCGCCGCGCGGCGAGCCCTTCATCATGTCCTGGTGCGGCATGCGCGGCATCGTGTCGCTCGCCGCGGCGCTGGCGCTGCCGGTGAGCGTGCAAAGCGGCGAAGCCTTCCCCTATCGCGACCACCTGGTGTTCTTCACCTTCGTGGTGATCCTGGTCACGCTGGTGGCGCAGGGGCTGACGCTGTCGCCGCTGATCCGCAGCTTAGGTGTCGGCACCGACCGCAGCGGTGAGGCGGAGGACCGCTATGCGCGCGCCAAGCTCGGGCAGGCGGCGATCGAGGAAATCGAGCGCGCGGCGCGCGAGCTCGCGGCGCCAGCGGAGCTCGCCGGGCGCATCCGGGCGGAGTTCGCCGAGAAGATTCTCGAGGCGAACCCTTCGGGGCCGCTGCAGCAGGAGGCGGCGGTGATAGCGAGGAAGCTGCG
>CAYMVA010000087.1:0-4444 GCA_964393745.1 uncultured Enterobacteriaceae bacterium
TCACCGACGACCGCCGCTTCATCTGGGCCGGCGGGCTCGCAGAGAGCAAGATCTACGTCTTCGACATCGCGACCGATCCGGCCAGGCCCAAGCTGGTGCGGACTATCGTCGACATGGGCGACAAGACGGGCTATCTCGGCCCGCACACCTACTACGCGCTGCCGGGGCGGATGCTGGTGCAGGCGCTCTCCAACACGAAGGACAAGGGCGGCGTCACCGGCATGGCGGTCTACAACAACAACGGCACCTACATCGCCTCCTACGCGATGCCGACCGACAACGGGGGCGACGGCTACGGGTACGACCTGGCGGTCAACCCGAAGAAGAACGCCCTGCTCACCTCGAGCTTCACCGGCTACACGAACTACATGCGCCCGCTCGGCGACCTCGTGAAGGACGCGGAGGCGATGAAGCGCTTCGGCAACACGATGGTGATGTGGGACCTCAAGGCGATGAAGCCGAAGAAGGTCTTCAGCGTGCCCGGCGCGCCGCTGGAGATCCGCTGGTCGCTCAAGGCCGGCGACAACTGGGCCGTCACCGCCGCCGCGCTGACCTCGAAGATCTGGCTCATCAAGCCGGACAGCGCGGGGGAGTGGCAGGCCAAAGAGGTGGCCACCATCGGCGATCCCGCGAAGATCCCGCTGCCGGTCGACATCAGCATCACCCGCGATGGACGCGGGCTGTGGGTCAACACCTTCATGGACGGCACCACGCGGTACTTCGACCTGAGCAACCCTGCGGCGCCGAAGCAGACCTACGAGAAGGTGACCGGCAAGCAGGTCAACATGATCTCGCAGAGCTGGGACGGCAAGCGCGTCTACATCACCAGCTCGCTGCTCGCCAACTGGGACAAGAAGGGCGAGGACAACGAGCAGTTCCTGGCGCTCTACCACTGGGACGGCAAGGAGCTCAAGGAGCAGTGGCGCCTCGATTTCAACAAGGAAAAGCTCGGCCGCGCCCACCACATGAAATTCAGTGCCAAGGGTAAGAAGGCCTAGGCAAGCCCTGACCGCGCTCGCCTCCGCGCTCGCCGTCATCCTCTTGTTCGGCGTGCCGGGGGCGCTGGCGCACCGCGCCGAGCAGCGTCCGGCCGCGGTGCGGCCGGTGATGGACTACGTGCCGCCGCCCGCGGGCAGCTACACGCTGCACGTCATCGAGCGCGCCCCGGACGGCGAAGTGCTCGGCACCGACGGCAAGCGCCACCGGCTCGCGGAATTCACACGCGGCCGGGTAACGCTGCTGTCGCTCATCTACACCTACTGCACCGAGCCCACCGGCTGCGCGCTTGCCTACGAGACCGGCGTCGAGGTGAAGGAGCGCATCGTCGCCGACAAGAAGCTGCACGGCCGCGCGCAGTTCGTGTCGCTCTCATTCGATCCGCTCAACGACACCCACCAGTCGATGCAGGCCTACGGCGGCCAGCACGCGCGCGCCGACGGCCCGCTGCCGTGGCATTTCCTCACCACGCGATCGATACAGCAGCTCAAACCCATCCTCGAGGGCTTCGGGCAGGAGATCGAGGTCGAGCGCGATGCGCGCGGCCGCGCCACGCACACCATCAGCCACATGCTGAAACTGTTCCTCATCGATCGCGAGGGGCGGGTGCGCGAGATCTACTCCACCGCGTTTCTCCATCCCGAGGCGATGCTCAACGACATCCGCACCCTCGTGATGGAGGAGGACGCGCGCCGCTGATGCGCAGGCTGGCCGGCATCCTGCTCGCGCTGTGGCTCGCGGGCTGCGCGCCGCCCGCGACGCCGCCGCCGCCCGCGGCGACCCTCGGCCTGCCGCCGATGGAGGTGCCTGCGGACAATCCAATGACGCCGCAGAAGGTGGCGCTCGGCGGCAAGCTGTTCTTCGACCGGCGGCTGTCGCCCAACGGCACCATGTCGTGCGCCATGTGCCACGTGCCGGAACAGGGCTTTACCGCCAACGAGCTCGCCACCCCGGTCGGCATCGAAGGCCGCAGCGTGCGCCGCAACGCGCCCACGGTGCTGAACGTCGCCTGGCAGAAGCGGCTGTTCCACGACGGCCGCGAGATCTCGCTCGAAGACCAGATCTGGGGCCCGCTGCTGGCGGCGAACGAGATGGGCAATCCATCCATCGGCTACGTCATCGAGCGCATCCGCTCGCTGCGCGACTACGACGGCCTGTTCGAGGCGGCATTTGCGGGCAAGGCGGTGTCCGCGGAGCGCATCGGCGCCGCCATCGCCAGCTACGAGCGAACCCTGGTCGCGGGCGATTCGCGCTTCGACCGCTGGCGCTACGGCGGCGAGGCGAACGCGCTGAGCGAAACCGAAAAACTGGGCTTCGAGCTGTTCACCGGCCGGGCGCGCTGCAACCAGTGCCACCGCATCGCGCACCGCGTGGCGCTGTTCACCGATCACGACTTCCACAACACCGGCATCGGCTGGCGTGGCAGCTATGCCACGCCCGAGCGCACGCGCGTAGAACTTGCGCCCGGCGTGCATACCGAGATCGATCGCCGCAGTATCGAGACCTTTTCGGAGCCGCCGGCGAAGGACGTCGGCCGCTACGAGATCACGCTCAATCCCGCAGACAGCTGGGCCTACAAGACACCGATCCTGCGCAACGTCGCCCTCACCGCGCCCTACATGCACGACGGCTCGCTCGCCACGCTCGAAGCGGTGGTCGCGTTCTACGACGCCGGCGGCATCGAGAATCCGGGCAAGAGCCCCCTCGTGCAGCCGATTGGGCTGAATGCAGCGGAGCGCGCGGCGCTGGTGGCGTTCCTGCGATCGCTCACCGGCGGCGCGGTCGAGGCGCTGGTGGCCGAGGCGCGCAAGCTGCCCGTCGGCCAGTAGCTAGGGACCCTCTGATCTATTCGCGCAGCGCCGCCGGCGCACCGTGCTCTCAGAGACGCAAGCCGGTCTTTTTCAGGATGCGCGTGCTGTAGAGAACGTCGCTGCCCCGGCAGGCTTCGCCGAGCAGCATGCGCACCTTCGCCACCTGATCCTCGACTTCGGCGCGGCTGCGGCCATGAATCATGGCGAACAGGTTGTACGGCCACGCGGGCGGGCAGCGCGGGCGGCGGTAGCAGTGCGTGACGAACGGCAGCGCACCGACCTGCGGGCCGAGGCGAGCAAGCGCCGCATCGTCCACGTCCCAGACCGACATGCCGTTCGCCGTGTAGCCGAGCCGGTAATGGTTGGGCACCGCGCCGATGCGCCGGATGCGGCCATCGGCGAGCATCGCCTGCATGCGCTCTATCACCTGCTCGGGCGCGACGCCGAGCTGCGCCGCGACCTCGCGATAGGGCTCCGCGGCGAGCGGCAGGCCCGCTTGCGTGGCGCGCACTATTCTCAGGTCAAGCGGGTTCACGCGCTCAGCCTAAGGTCGATGAAATATTCTTCCAACCGAGGCAGCTCGAGCACCCGGAGTCCAGTTTCCGACTCAATGCGGCGGATCACGGCCGGAATCTCCTCGCGCGCCGCCATGGCGAGCACGAACCACATGTTGAGCGCGTGCTCGCGCTCGTAGTTGTGCGCCACCTCGGGGTGCGCGTTGATCAGCGCCGCCACCTCCTCGAACCGTTCGCGCGGCACGCTCAAAGCACACAGCGTAAACGCGCCGCCCAAGCGCTCGGCGTCGTACAGCGGCCCGAAGCGCGTCAGCGTGCCATCGGCAAGCAGCGCGCCGATGCGCTCGATAAGCGCCTGCTCGCCGGTGCCGAGTTGCGCCGCCGCGGTGGCGAACGGCCGCTCGCAAAGCGGAAATCCGCCCTGCAGCCGGTTGAGGATTGCGCGGTCGAGCTCATCCATGCGCAGCCTCGCCTTGGTCGAGCGCATAGCGCGCGCCGCGCTGCGCGAAGCAGCGCGCGCTGAAAAGTACTTCGCGCGCGTAGCCGGAGAGCCCGGCCGCGCGCGTCACGTCCTCGATCAGCTCGGCTGCGCGCGCGCGCTCCTTGCCGTGGACCATGCAGTAAAGGTTGTAGCGCCACTCCGGAAGCTGGCGCGCGCGCCGGTAGCACAGCGTCACCGCCGGGTGCGCCGCGGCGCCGCGGCCGGCAGCTCCTGTCTCGGCGTCGGGCACATCCCACACCACCATGGCATTGGCGCGATAGCCGAGCGAGCGGTGCCGCACCACGGTGCCGATGCGCCGCACGATGCCGCACTCGAGCCAGCCGCGCAGCGTGGCGATGACGCATTCCTCGGAGCTTGCCGTGGCTCGCGCCAGCTCAGCATAGGGTGCGGTGACCAGCGGGATGCCGTGCTCGAGCGCGGCCACGAGGCGGCGCGCCTCGTCGGACAACGACGCCGGTGTGCCGGTCGGACCGTTGCTCCGCGGCGCTTGGCCGCTGCCGAGATCGAAACCGAGGTCGATGTGGAACTCCTCCTCGAGCGGCAGGCGCAGCGCCTTCAAGCCGCTTGCCGCCTCGATGCGCTTGAGCGCCGCGCTCACCTCGGCATCGCTCGCCGCCGCG
>CAYMVA010000088.1:0-10068 GCA_964393745.1 uncultured Enterobacteriaceae bacterium
GTCATCGAGCCGCTGATCGAGGCCAGGACCTCGGCAGACGCCGTCTGCCGCTCGAGCGCCTCCTTGGTCTCGTTGAACAGGCGCACGTTCTCGATCGCGATCACCGCCTGGTCGGCGAACGACTGCAGCAGCGCAATATCCTTGGCGGGGAACGGGCCCGCCTTTGTCCGCAGCACCGCGATTGCGCCGATCCCGTCGCCCTGGCGCAGCAGCGGCACCATTAATCCGGACTTGATGCCGAACGACTTGGCGACGACTTTCTCGTGCTCGGGCACGTCGCCGCCTTCCCAGTCGGTGATGTGCAGGACCTTGCCATCCAGAATCGCGCGCGACGGAAAATTCTTCTCCCGGTCGAGCGGCGCGGTCCGGACCTCAGCGGGCAAATCTTCCATTCCCTGTCCCGAGTATCCCGCCAGAACGAAATGCGGATCCTTGCGCAGCAGGATCACGACGTTCAAGCCCTCGAACAGCCGCACGCCACTCTTCGCGATGACGTCGAACACCGGCTGGGTGTCCGTCGGCGAGCTGCTGATGACCTTCAGGATCTCCGCGGTCGCGGTCTGCCGCTCGAGCGCCTCGCGCGTCTCGTTGAACAGGCGCACGTTCTCGATCGCGATCACCGCCTGGTCGGCGAAAGTATTGAGCAAATCGACTTGGTGATCGCTGAACTCCCCCGGCTCCCTGCGAGTGACGCTGATCGTGCCGGTCGCCACGCCTTCCCGCTGCATGGGAACGATCACGATGCTTCGAAAGCCTCGTACCCGCGCCACCTCCCGCAGCGCCGCGGCGGAATCGGGAAGCGCATCGGTATCGCTGATGCACACAGGCGCCGCGGTACGAGCTGCCTTCGAGTGGGAAACCGGTATCGGAAACGCGTTCTTCAGGGCCTCGTTCCCCGCTTCGCCGGTACTCGAGAACGCCACCAGATGCAGCACATCGTCGAACACACGCGCCACCGCCGTGGAGAACCCTCCGATCAGCCGATATGCGCTTCGCGCGATGGCGTCGAACACCGGTTGCGTGTCGGTTGGCGAGCTGCTGATGACTTTCAGGATTTCCGCGGTCGCCGTCTGCCGCTCGAGCGCCTCCCGGGTCTCGTTGAACAGGCGCACGTTCTCGATCGCGATCACCGCCTGGTCTGCGAACGTACGCAGCAGTTCGATTTGGTGGTCGCTGAACGGGCGAACTTCCGGCCGATTGACACCGATCACTCCCAGCACCGCGCCCGCCCGGATCATGGGGATGGTCAGCACCGTTCGAATGGGATCGACCTGGTGTGCCGCCCAGCTGTATTCGGGGTCGGCCCGAACATCGTGAACGTGGATGGTCCGGCCCTCGGCAACGGCGCGCCCTGCAACCGTGCCGCGTCCGGGAGCGATGGGGTTAGTCGCGAAGTAGCGCCTGAGCTCGGCGGATACGTTGCAGCTGGCCACGACGCGCAGAAACTGGCTGTCGAACCGGAAGATGAATGCCTGTCCGGCCTCGCATACTCTGACAGCGTTCTCGGCCAGCGTGTCGAAAACCGGCTGTAGATCGGACGTCGATTGGCCGATTACCTTGAGCAGCTCGCTGGTTGCGGTCTGCCGCTCGAGCGCTTCCTTGGTCTCGTTGAACAGGCGCACGTTCTCGATCGCGATCACCGCCTGGTCGGCGAAGGTTTGCAGGAGGGCGATCTGGTGCTCGCCGAACGGGCGCTGCTCCTTGCGGTAAATCACGATCGCGCCGATCAGCTCGCCCTCCTTGAGCAGCGGCACGCCGAGCCAGGTTCGCACCTTGCCGAGCTCGACGATCTGGCGCCGCAGCGGGTCGCCCTCGCGGTATGCGTCGTCGTCGAGCACGTCTGGTATGTGCACCGGGCTCTTGGTCGCCAGCATGCGGCCGATCCCGCTCTTTGGCGTCGGCTGCAGCGGCTGATTGAAGACCTCGCGGAATGCCGGGTCTGGAATGCGGGTGGCGATGGCGCGATAAGCGCCGTTTTCGTAGCGGAAAAGGATCCCGGTTTCGGCCTCGCACAATATCGTTGCGCGCTCCAGGATGACGTCGAAAACAGGTTGCGTGTCTGTCGGCGAGCCGCTAATCACCCTAAGGATGTCCGCGGTCGCCGTCTGCCGCTCGAGCGCCTCGCGGGTCTCGTTGAACAGGCGCACGTTCTCGATTGCGATCACCGCCTGGTCGGCGAAGGTTTGCAGCAGCGCGATCTGCTTGTCGCTGAACAGCCCGGGCGCGCTGCCGAAAACGATGATCGCGCCGATCGCCTTGCTCTCGCGCATCATCGGTACGCACAGCGCGCGCCGGTAGCCCATGCGCCGGGTCGAGGCCCGCGAGCGCTGTCCCAGCCAGGCCTCCTTCCTGATGTCATGCAGGTGAACCAGTTCGCCCCTCACGATGGCGCGCCCGGAGATGCTCTCGTCGCTGAGTGGTATCGGGAAAATGTCCGCCGCCGTGTCGCGCGTCTTATCCGACATCGCGATCGCCGGCCGGTCAATGAGATCACCACGCGTGAGCAGCAGCGAGACATCCATGCCGCCGAACAGGCGCATGCAGCTGTTCACGATCGCATCGAAAACCGGCTGCACATTCGTCGGCGAGCCGCTGATCACCTTGAGGATCTCGGCGGTCGCCGTCTGCCGCTCGAGCGCCTCGCGGGTCTCGTTGAACAGGCGCACGTTCTCGATTGCGATCACCGCCTGGTCGGCGAAGGTTTGCAGCAGCGCGATCTGCTTGTCGGGGAAGGCGCCGGGCTGCGCACGCGCTACCGCAATGGCGCCGATCACCTGCCCTTCGCGCACCAGCGGCACCGAAAGAACGCTGCGATACCCTGTATTGCGCGACGCTTTCTTCTGGGCGTACTCGGGGTCGGCGAGCACGTCAGGGATCTGGGCGGGCGCCCGATCCCGGATCGACCGCGCGGCGATCGTCTCGGCCCCCGGCTTCACCGGATAGATGGCGCGTATGGCGTCGGTCGCTTTGCGCGAAACACCGTGAATCGACACCAGATGAACCAGCTCGCCGTCGAACTTTGCCACCGTGCCGAACAGCGCGCCGCAAAGCTTCATCGCGCGCTCGGCGATGGTGTCGCAGACCGGCTGGATGTCGGCCGGCGAGCTGCTGATCACCTTCAGGATCTCGGCGGTCGCCGTCTGCCGCTCGAGCGCCTCGCGGGTCTCGTTGAACAGGCGCACGTTCTCGATCGCGATCACCGCCTGGTCGGCGAAGGTCCTGAGAAGTGCCAGATGCCGCGGGCTGAACGGCCGCACCTCGTTGCGGCGGATCAGGAAGGTCCCGATCGCCGCCCCGTCTCGCAGCAGCGGGGTGACGACGATGGTTCGAAAACCGTGCTTGCGCGCGAGCGCGACTGATTGCGGAAACTTCTTCGACTCCGAGCGCAGGTCGCGCACATGGATTTGCCGGCCCTCGAGAACGGCGCGGCCCGCGACCAGGCCGCGCGTGATGGGGACTGTGCCGCCGACCCCCACACCGGGAATGACTTTGCCGTAATGCGCGACCCAACGAAGGACATCGCCGTCCCTGAGCTGGATCACTGCGTCGGTGGCTTCGCACAGCCGGGCGGCACTCGCGGCCACGGCGTCGAACACAGGCTGGGTGTCGGCCGGCGAGCTGCGGATGAGGGCGAGGATCTCGGCGGTCGCCGACTGCTGCGCCAGCGAGTCGCTCAGGTCCTTTTCGAGCCGCGCAATCTTCGCCTGGTCGCGGCCGAGGGGCTTCTGCGGCGCCTGCTTGCGCGCCGCTGCCTTGGTTTTCCTCGCCGCCGCCATCGGTCAACCCCCTCCTGGAACCGAAGCCTCCGGCGCCATCTTAGCGCGCAGGCCGGCCGCGGCGGCGGCGGACGCTGGCGCCGCCCCGCGGGCGGCGCCGATGCCACACTCCCGGGAGCGCGGCGAATCGCCGGCCTCCGTCGCGCCTTGCCCTATTTTCCGTGACGTGCAACACTAATTCAATGTCCCCTCCTGCCCGCCGCCGTGGCCGCCCTCCAAAGGCCGACGCCCTAAGCCCGGCGGAGCGCGCGCGCCGCTACCGCGCGCGCCGCCGCGCGCTCGGCCTCAAGTCGCGTGTAGTCTGGACGCAGGCCGAGCCGGCGCACGCCCGCGCTACTTTCCCCCCGCTCGATTCGCAACGCGCGGCACGCCGGCGCGCACGCGAGCGCGCCGCGCGCGCGGCGGCAGCCGCAGTCCTTAGGCGCCTGCGCGAGCGCGGAGTGCGGGCCGGAGTTTTCGGCTCGCTCGCCGCGGGCCGCTTCGATCTGCATTCCGATGTCGATTTCCTGGTGCTCGAGTGCCCGCCGCACTTGCGCTATCGCATCGAGACCGAAGTCGAGCGCGGCATGCACGGCATTCGCTTCGACGTCGCCTATGCGGACGAGATGCGCGAGCCGTGGCGCTCGCGCGCGCTCGCCCAGCTGCGCCATGAATCCGATCTTCGCTGAAATTTCGGCCGCGCTCGACAAGGCTGCGGCCGAGGCCGACCGGGCTAGGCGGGCCGCCACGCGCCTCCGGCGTACCCGGGCGGATCCGCTCGGACAATGGATCCACCTCACGGCCATCGCGAGCGGCATCGAGCACGCCTACAGCGGCATGGAGCAGGCGTTCAAGATCATCGCCGCCGAGATAGACGGCGCGGTGCCCGCGACCGAGGATTGGCACGCGCGACTGTGCGCGCTCATGTTCACGCCTGTTCCCGGACGCCGCCCCGAGGTGCTGCCCGGCGCGCTGCGCGCCGACCTCGACGACCTGCGTGCATTCAGGCACCGGGTGCGCAATCTCTACGGCAGCGAATTGCTCGCCTCGCTGGTGAACGAAAAGGCCACGCAGGCGCCGGCAATCGTGGCGAAAGTGCGCCGCGCATTGCGCAACTTCGAGGCCGCCATGACGCAGCCGGCGGAACGCAGGAAAAAACCCCGGCGCCGCTGATTTGCCTCCGCCCCGGCGCGGGGCCATGTTGGCGCGCAGGCGGGCTGCAGGGCACAAAGTGTAAAGTCAGGCTTTACACTAGCGCTGGATCAGGTCCGCGGCCTTCTCGGCCACCGCGATCACAGCGGCGTTGATGTTGCCCGAGGGCACCGCAGGCATGACCGAGGCGTCCACCACACGCAGGCCCTCCAGCCCGCGCACGCGCAGCTGCGCATCGACCACGGCGCGCGCGTCCGTTCCCATGCGGCAGGTCGAGGTGGGGTGGAACACCGTGTCGCCCGCCTCGCGGCAGAAGGCGAGCCAGTCGGCGTCGCTCTGCACGCGCGCGCCGGGGAATTCCTCGGCCGCGATGTAGCCGGCGAGCGGCGCCGCGGCGGCGATGCGCCGGATGAGCTTCAGGCCCTCGACCATGACGCGGCGGTCGTTGTCGGTGGCGAGGTAGTTGTAGCGGATCGCCGGCGGCTGGCGCGGGTCGCTTGAAGCGATGCGCACCGAGCCACGCGACTCGACTTGGGTCTGCGACACCGACAGCGTGAAGCCGGAGAACGGGTGCAGCACGCCGCCGCGCTTGGCAGTCGAAAAATTGATGAAGTAGATCTGCGCGTCGGGGCGCTTCGCCTCCGGGCGCGCGCGCACGAACGCCGCCGCGTGGCCCGCGCTCACCGTCAGCGGCCCGCGGCGGAAGAGCAGGTATTGCAGCCCGATCTTCGCCTGCCGCCACCAGCTCATCAGGTCGTCGTTCAGGGTGATCGGCCGGTTGCAGCGCCAGAAGGTGCGGCAGTAGAAATGGTCCTGCAGTTCCTCGCCCACGCCCGGTGAGTCGTGCACCAGCGGGATGCCGTGCGCTTCGAGCAGCGCGCGCGGGCCCACGCCGGAGAGCTGCAAGAGCTGCGGCGTGTTGATGGTGCCGCCGGCGAGGATCACTTCGCGCGCCGCGCGCGCCTCATGCGTGGCGCCGCGCGCCTCGTAGCGCACGCCCGCCGCGCGCTTGCCTTCGAACAGGATGCGCGTGGCGAGCGCGTTCACCTCGACGCGCAGGTTGGCGCGCTTCTCCGCCGGCCGCAGGTAGCCCACCGCGGTGCTGCAACGCCGGCCGCTGCGCGCGGTAGCCTGGTAGTAGCCGGTGCCTTCCTGCGCGGCGCCGTTGAAGTCGTCGTTGCGCGGGATGCCGAGCGAGGCGGCCGAATCGATGAATGCGTCGCACAGCTCGTGGCGCTCGAGGTCCGAGACCGCGAGCGGGCCGCCCGTGCCGTGCCATTCGCTCGCGCCGCGCGCCTGGTCCTCGCACTTCTTGAAATACGGCAGCAGGTCGTCGAAGCCCCAGCCGGGCACGCCCCAGGCGTCGAAATCCTCGCGCTGGCCGCGGATGTACACCAGGCCGTTGATCGAGGAGGAGCCGCCGAGCACCTTGCCGCGCGGCGTGAACACGCGCCGGCCGCCCAGCGCCGGCTCGGGCTCGGACTCGTAGGCCCAGTTGACGTCGGTGCGCGCGAAGAGTTTCCCATAGCCGAGCGGCACGTGGATCCAGAAACCGCGGTCGCGCGGCCCGGCCTCGAGCAGCAGCACGGTGCTGCGGCCGTCGGCGGTGAGGCGGTGGGCGAGCACGCAGCCCGCCGAGCCCGCGCCCACTACGATGTAATCGAAGGACCCCAAGACTCTCGCGCTAGAAACGGCGCGTGGTGCGTCGCACTGTCACGCCGTCGGGCGATTGGTCGACCGCCCATGCGACGATCTCTCCCGACGGAAGAAGATCGAAAAGCCGCTCCGTCGGGGCCTGGCGCGCGAAGCGCTCCAGCGCCGCGGCCCAGATTTCCACGCGCTCGGCGATGGGAAGGCGTTGCGGCACGCGCGAGACAATCACCTGCGACCTGCAGCCCACCGGCAGGCGCTCGAACTCGGTGTCATGCGTCAACAGTACGAGTTCCTCTGCGACCAGTCGATCGCGCAGAATCGTGTCCGGCGCGCCTCGCTGACCGAGCGCAATGACGTGCTCGGCCTCGCGACCTGTTTCGAGCAGTCGCCGATAAAGCTGCAGCGGGAAATTCTCGTCGAGCAGGAACTTCAAGCGGCCTTTACGGCCGGTGGCTGGTGGGCCGCCACATGCGCGCCGTAGCTCAACGCGGCGAGAATCTGTTCACGCGTCAGGGCGTAGCTTTCTTGCACGATCTCGAAACTCTCCCCCGCACCGAGAGCGCCCAGCACCGTCGCGACGTCGATCCGGGTGCCGGCGAGGCACGGCTTGCCGAAACGGACTCCCGCGTCCACCGAAATACCTGGAAAGATTTCCATACAGTGTCTCCTGCGCGCTGGCCTAGGGCTTGGCAACCGCCATTGTCCGCCTGATCGAAAGGAAGCAGCAACCCTTCGCGCCGGGTGTCCAGGTGCGGTTCTGGAACGCGAAGCCCGCGCCCTCGAACAGGCCCTTGTCTACCGCGCCGGCGATGCGGCATAGCGTCGCCACTTTGCGCGGCGGCACGCCGACCTCGCGCCAGGCGTCCTTCAGCGGGCAGCCGTGCAACTTGATTTCCAGGCGCTTGGCGTCGTTGCGCAAGACTTTCGGCTTGAAGATCCCCTTGCCGCCCGGGACGCCGGCGAGAAACGCCTTGCGCAGCCCGTCGAGGTTGGCCGGCGCGTACTTCGCGAGCGCCTTGCCGGCCGAGCGCCCGCGGCGGTAGATCGCCTGCGTGAGCAGCACCTCGGCCTGCTTCGCGCCGAGCTGCTTGCGCAGCACGTCGTAGATCTCCATGTAGATGAGCGCGCGGTTCTTCATCTGCGCGATCAGGTCGCGGCGGAAATCGGCGCTCATCGCGGCGTCGCCAGGTGAAAGCCCGCGTCCACGAACACGGTCTCGCCGGTGATCATCTTGCCGCCCTCGACCAGCCAGGCGATGGTCTCGGCGATGTCCTCGGGCTTGCAGGTGGATTTGAGCGGCGCGTTGCCTGCATAGCGCGCCGCAAGTTCCTTGTAGCGCTCGAGCCCGTAGCCCGCGGTCATCCACGGCGTGTCGACGAAACCGGGCAGCACCGCGTTGACGCGAATCTCCGGGCCGAGCACGCGCGCGAGCGACATGGTGAGCGTGTTGACCGCGCCCTTGGAGGCGGCGTAGGCGATCGACGACCCGGTGCCAAGGAACGAAGCGACCGAGCCCACGTTCACCACCGCGCCGCGCGTTGCCTTGAGCGCCGCGGCGCAGGCGCGCGTCATCTGGAACGCAGCCACCACGTTGACGCGGTAGATGCTGAGGAAATCGTCCGCCGAGAGTTCGTCCAGCTTGGCGTGCGCCACGAACTTGGTGGTGCCGGCGTTGTTGACCAGCGCGTCCAGCCGCCCCCACTTGTCGAGCGCCGCCTGCAGCAGGCGCCGGCAGTCGGCGTCTTGCGCAACGTCCGCCTGCACCGCGATCGCGTCCTTGCACTTTTGCGCGACCTGCTGCGCTTCGGCCGCGCTCTTGGAATAATTGACCACCACGCTCCAGCCGCGGCGCGACAGCTCCAATGCGGTGGCCGCGCCGATGCCCGATGACGAACCCGTGACTATCGCTACTTTATTCATTTGGAAAGCCTTTCATACCGTTGCAACAGGCGTGGCGGGCGAGCCAACGGCCCCGGGGAGCCGCAGCGGCGGCGCGGTGAGCAAAAAACGGTTGCGCTGGTGCTCGCGCAGCCAGTTCGCGAGTTCCGTCAGATACCAGATCTCGCCGAGGTGGATGCCGTTCTTGAAGATGCAGTGCTCATGCAGCGGCATGAGCGCGTGCGGCATCGGCTTGAACGGGCTCGCAGGCAGGATCTCGACCGCGTAGTTGTCGGCGATCAGCGCCGCGCAGCCGCAGTCGCTCACCCACTTGAGGAGCTTGTCGTCGCGGCCGTCGAGCCCGGTGCAGGTGTTGTGCAGCAGCTTGGGATCCGGGTTCTTGCGCAGCTCGAGGATGACGTCGGAGAAGCCGGTGTAGAAGCACACCATGTCGCCCTTCTCCACCACCACCTTGTCGGCCTCCATGACGCGCATCAGCTCGTCGTAGCCCACCGCGTGGCGCTTGCGCCCGAAGTGCGCGTGCAGGTCCACCATCACGCCGCGCCCTTGAGCGCCGTGCTCGGCGAGATTCTGGATGCCGAGCGCCTCGGCGCGCGTGCCTTCGTAGCGCGACCAATCCTGGACCCCCGCATCCGCGGGGGAGACGGAAGGAGCGGCGGCGACCCCCGCTTGCGCGGGGGCGGTGCCCGGCGCGGGAGCGGGGCGGATGTGCTCGCCGCCGCGGTAGCCGTTGTAGAACACGATCTCGGGCTTGCCATCGCCATCGGCGTCGAATTTGCTGCCGATGTGGGCGAATGAATCCCATTGCGTCGAGTACTGCAGCGTCATCAGCACCTGGTCGTCGCACACCACGTCGGTGAGGAGCGGTGTTTCCTCGGCCAGCGCGAAGCAGAAATTCTGCTTGCCGGCGCGCTGCGTTGCGGCGATGCGCGGCGGGTGGCGGCGCGGGTTGAGCGCGTTGCCGCCGGGGTAATCGAGCGGCAGCGACAGCACGAAGGTGCGCCCCTCCTTCACCTCGGCCACGCCCTGCAGCACTTTCTCGCGCGTGACCCAGTTCATGCGGCCGCGCTGGTCGTCCTCGCCGAACTCACCCCAGTTCGACCCCGGCGGCCTGTGCTTCCAGCGCTGAGTCATGTCAGTAGTAGCTCCTTCCCAGCCACTCGGCCACCAGCACCGGCTTGTCGCTTCCCTCGCGCTCCACGGTCACGTCCCACGTGACCTGCACGCCGTTGCCCTCGATCTTTTCGTACTTGAGCAGCTTGAAGCGCGCCCGGACGCGCGATCCGGACGGCAGGGGCGCGGTGAAGCGAACACGGTTCAGCCCGTAATTCACGCCCATCTTGCGATCGGCGAACGAGAACGTGGACTCGATGAATTTCGACAGCAGCGACAGCGTAAGAAACCCGTGCGCGATCGTGGTGCCGAACGGCGAATGCTTCGCCCGCTCCGGATCGACATGGATCCACTGCGGGTCGTCGATCGCCTTGGCGAAGAGATCGATCCGCTCCTGCGTGACCTCGCACCAGGGAGAGACCCCGACCTCCTGTCCGATCCTGCTTTCGAGTTCGCGCACGTTCAATTCCGCGGCCATCGCTTCTCCCGTGTTGGA
>CAYMVA010000089.1:0-2278 GCA_964393745.1 uncultured Enterobacteriaceae bacterium
CGAGACGCTGCGGCCGGCCGGAATCGAGGACATCGGCGGGATCCTGCGCCTGATCGAGCCGCTCGAAGCCGAGGGCATCCTCGTCAAGCGCGGGCGCGACCGGCTCGAGCGCGAGATCGGGCGCTTCGTCGTGCTCGAGCACGACAAGCTGGCGGTCGGCTGCGCCGCGCTCTATCCCTTCCCCGACGAGCGCGCGGGGGAGCTGGCCTGCCTCGTCGTGCATCCCGAGTTCCGCAACGCGGGCGCCGGCGAGCGGCTCCTGACCGAGATCGAGGCGCGCGCGCGCCGCGCGAGGCTGAAGCGCCTGTTCGTGCTCACCACGCGCGCGGAGCACTGGTTCGTCGAGCGCGGTTTCGACGAAGTGAGCGTGCGGGAGCTCCCGCGCCAGAAGCGCTCGCTCTACAACTACCAGCGGCGCTCGGTCGTGCTGGTGAAGCGCATCTAGGCCGATGGCAATCCTGCCCTTCACGCTGTCGCTGCGCGCGCGCCTGCTGCTCGCGGGCGTGCTGGTGAACGTCATGATGCTGGCGCTCCTGATCGCGGACGGTACCAGCTTCATGGACAAGAAGCTCGACGAGCGCGCCCGCATCCACCTCCAGGAGCAGAAGCAGCTGCTCAATGCGGCGCTGTCGGTCCCGCTTGCGGGGCGCCAGTACCCGGCGCTCGCCCAGATCCTCGAGCGGGTGCGCACCGACAGCGGTATCACCTACCTGGTACTCCTCGACCATAACGAGCAGCTCGTGGCGAGCGCCGGCTGGGACGAGGCGACGCCGCTGCCGCCGGTGGCGTCCTCACGCACGGCGCCGTTGGTCGCGGAGGGCGAACGTTTCCACACCGCGGTGGATGTCGAGTCTTCCGGCATCAAGATCGGGCGCCTGCACTTCGGCGTCTCCACCGCGTTCATGCGCACCGCGCGCGCCGAGTTGATCCGGGAGAATCTCGCGATCGGCGGCTTCGCGCTCGTGCTCTCGATCCTGGCGATGATCGCGCTGTCGTTCTGGCTCACCCGCAACCTCGCGCAGCTCACCAAGGCGAGCGAGAATCTTGCGGCGGGCGATCTCAACGTGCGGCTGCCGGTGGAGAGCGGCGACGAGGTGGGGAAGCTCACCCACGCCTTCAACGCGATGGCGTCCACCCTCGAGAGCCGGATCAAGGCGCTGGCCGAGAACGAGGCCAAGTTCAGCGCGATCGCCGACTACAGCTACGACTGCGAGCTGTGGATCAGCCCGGAGGGCAAGCTCATCTGGATCAACCCGCGGGTGCTCGACATGTTCGGCTACACGCCGGAGGAGTGCCTGGCCACCGAGAACTTCCCCGCGCCCTTCGTCGACGAGCAGGACGCGACGCGGACGGTCAGGCAGATCCGGCGCGCGCTGCGCGGCAACACCGGGCAGGACTACGAGTTCCGCGCCCGGCGCAAGGACGGCTCGGGATTCTGGGCTGCCGCCGACTGGCGCCCGATCTACGACAGCCGCGGCGGCTATCTCGGCATCCGCATCAGCATCCGCGACATCACCCAGAGGAAGGAAGCCGAGCAGCGCCTGGAGGCGACGGTGGTTGAGCTGCGCGATGCGCATGGCGTGCAGCAGGAGTACCTCACGCGGGCGCAGGACGAACACGCGCGGCTCTCCGCGCTGCTGGGCGTGATGGACACCGGCATCCTGTTCGTGTCCCCCGACAACAAGGTGGTCTACACCAACCCCGCCTTCACCCGCATCTGGATGATCGCGCCGGGCACGCGCCTGATCGGCAGGAGCCCCAAGGAGGTGCTGGCCGCCTCGGCGTGCGCGCTGGCGCGTCCCGAGGAGCATGGCAAGCGCATCCTGCTGCTGCCGCGCGAGGGCGAGATCGAGGGCGCGCTGGAGGTCCCGATGGCGGACGGGCGGTTGCTTACCCAGCAGGTGCATTCGGTGGAGGACGTCTACGGCCGGCCGGTCGGCCACCTGTGGCTGTTCCAGGACGTCACCCGCGAGCGCCAGACCGCGGACCAGCTGATCTACCTCGCCGAGCGCGACGCGCTGACCGGCCTCTTCAACCGTCACCGCTTCAACGAGGAGCTCGCGCGCATGATCGCGGACGCCGAGCGCCACAGCTCGCGGGTGGCGCTGCTGTTCTTCGACCTCGACGACTTCAAGTACATCAACGACACCTTCGGCCACCGCGCCGGGGACGCGATGCTGATCCGCGTGGCCGGGGAGGTGGCGGGGCAGGTGCGGCGCAACGAGATGTTCTCGCGGCTGGGAGGCGATGAGTTCGCGATCCTGGTGCCGGAGATCTC
>CAYMVA010000090.1:0-1964 GCA_964393745.1 uncultured Enterobacteriaceae bacterium
GTTCTTCGCCTCCCCGCCGTACTTCTTCGCCAGAATGTGCGTCATCG
This sequence comes from uncultured Enterobacteriaceae bacterium, assembly GCA_964393745.1. Classification (GTDB taxonomy): domain Bacteria; phylum Pseudomonadota; class Gammaproteobacteria; order Burkholderiales; family SG8-39; genus 2-02-FULL-66-14. The sequence goes on from CAYMVA010000090.1 coordinate 48, forward strand.
CCGCCGTCAGCGTGGTCTTGCCATGATCCACGTGCCCGATCGTGCCCACGTTCACGTGCGGCTTGGTACGTTCGAATTTGCCCTTTGCCATGACCCGGACGCCTATGAAGAAGTGAAAAGAACCCCGAACCTGGTGCCCATGATGCGGATTGAACGCATGACCTCTCCCTTACCAAGGGAGTGCTCTACCACTGAGCTACATGGGCCGAAACCCGTGCCGCCGGTTGCAAATGTTCCTGGAGCGGGTGAAGGGAATCGAACCCTCGTCGTAAGCTTGGAAGGCTTCTGCTCTGCCATTGAGCTACACCCGCCTGTTCCGTTCACGCCGCACTTCCGCTGCCGATCCCGCGCCGGCTTCGTTGTTTCACCATAAGACTGCACTGTTCCGACCGGGTGCCTGGTGGAGGGGGTTGGATTCGAACCAACGTAGGCGCAAGGCCAACAGATTTACAGTCTGCCCCCTTTAGCCGCTCGGGCACCCCTCCGGCGGAACCAGAAATTATGAGTGATATCCGTTGCTTAGTCAAGGAATGAACGGCGGGAGACGACTGGGCCGGCGACGCGCGCCGCTCGCTCGCCGTGCGCGCACCGCCGCCAACCGAATCAAACACTTGCGGCCGCGCAGCTCAAGTGCCGTAGCGCGCGCGGGAAATCAGTTCCTTGAGCGCCGCGAGCGCGCTGTAGCACGCCAGCCAGGCAGTTTTCGGATTTTGCGGCGCCGGCACGTTCTCCATCGACACGCTGAAGCGGCCGCTGTTGCCGCTGACGCGGATAGTGTGCGTGTTGCGCGTGAGCGCCGGGTCGGCGACGACTTCCAGGCGCGTGCGATCGAATCCGATGCCGGCAAGCGAAAGCACTGCCGCGATATTCACGTTCTGCGGGAAATGCGGCACGCCCTCACGCGCCGGACCGGAAAAAAGCGTGCGCGCGCCTTCAAGCCGGTCGAGATCGATGCCTAGCGCCTCGACGTAGTCGATGTCTTTCCACGCAGCGGGCGGTTTCGCGACTCGAATGGTCACCTCGTCCACACCCGCGGCGCAGGCGGCTTTCAGGGCGTCGAGCCCGCCGATGCCTCCCGAGGGCACGTAGAGCAACGCGCCGGAGCGGCGCGCAGCGGCTTCCGCCGCGGCGCGCAGGCCATCGTCGGCCAGCGCGCCCGCGGAAAGCACGATCACCGAAATACCTGCCTCGAGCATCGGAACCAGGTGGTCGACCACCGCCTGATGCGACGCTGCCTCGAGCACTGCCTCGGGCCTGAGCGCGGACAACGCCTCCGCGCCGCGGACGTAAGGCACCGCGAACTCGCGGGCAAGCGCCTCGCCCCGCGAAGGCCCGCCGCGGCCGGCGATCGCCACGATCTCGATTCCGGGCAGCTCGCCGCGCCTCAGGTGCTCCAGGCAAAGGCGCGCAATGGTGCCGCCGCCGAGTATCGCAACGCGCATGGCAGGTGGGAAGGGGCCGGATCGGGACGGGCCATTTTGCCACGGCGGCGGCGGACACCGGATAATGGGCGCAGCCGCGGCCGCTGCTCAAGTCCTTCGCCTGCCGGAGCGAAGATAATTTAACATCCGGTTCAGCCCGACCCACGGCCGGGGTTCGCGGGAGATCGTAAATGCGCATTGCCATCCTGGAAGACGATCCAGACCAGCTCGCGCTGCTGCAGCGCTGGCTGGGGCAGGACGGGCACGACGTCCACGGCTACCTTTCGGGCCGCGAAGCCATGATGCGCGCCACGCGGGAGAGCTTCGACCTGTACGTGCTGGACTGGCAGGTGCCCGACGTCTCCGGCGCCGAGGTCCTGCAGTGGCTGCGCAGCAACGTCTCGCGCACGGTGCCGATCCTGTTCGTGACCGTGCGCGACTCCGAGCAGGACATCGTCTTTGCGCTCGAGAACGGCGCCGATGACTACATGATCAA
>CAYMVA010000091.1:0-4774 GCA_964393745.1 uncultured Enterobacteriaceae bacterium
CATGGCGGGGTCGACCGGGAAGCACCACTCCTTCTGGGCGATGTACTCCTTGAGGATGTCAGTCTGGATCGTGCCCGCCAGCTGCTCGGGCGGCGCGCCCTGGCGCTCGGCGGCCACCACGTATAAGGCCCGCATCACCGCCGCGGGGGCGTTGATCGTCATCGACGTGGACACGGCGCCCATGTCGATCCCACCGAACAGGGTCTCCATGTCGTCGAGGGTGTCCAGGGCCACGCCCTCGCGCCCCACCTCGCCCTCCGAGCGCGCGTGGTCGGAGTCGTGGCCCATCAGCGAGGGCATGTCGAAGGCCGTCGAGAGCCCAGTCTGGCCGTGCTCGAGCAGGTAGTGAAAGCGCTCGTTGGTCTCCTCCGAGGTGCCGAACCCGGCAAACTGGCGCATCGTCCACACGCGGCCGCGGTACATCGACTCGTGGATGCCGCGCGTGAACGGGTACTGCCCCGGCTGTCCGATCATGTCCGCGCCGCCGCTCGCTTCGACATCGGCCGCGGCGTACAGCGGCTTGATCTCGATCCCCGACTCGTTGACCACGGGGCGCAGTTCCCTTGCCGGCAAATCCTTGGGTTTCATGGCGCATTCGTCCGGATAAAGTTGACGATGTCCTCGAGCTTGGAGCTCGAGGGGAAAATTCCCTTGAAGCCGAGCGCGCGCAGCGCCTCGTGGTCCTGCGCCGGCAGGTTGCCGCCGATGACCCACAGCTTGTCGCCAAGACCTGCCTGCTCTAGCAGCGGCTTGAGCTTACGGCAGATCGGCAGATGCGAGCCGGCCATCGAGGAGAGTGCGATCACGTCGGCGTCTTCCTCGAGCGAGATACGCGCGATCGCCTCGGGCGTCTGGCGCAGTCCGGTGTAGATCACTTCGAAACCAGCGTCCATGAGCGCGCGCGCCACCACCTTGGCGCCCTGGTCGTGGCCGTCCAGCCCGGGCTTGGCGAGCACCACCTTGATCGGCTTGGCGCGATTCACGACGTAGACACCTCTTTGGCGATGATGAGCTTCAGGATTTCGCTGGTGCCGCCGCCTATGAGCGTAAAACGCACGTCGCGCAGGTACCGCTGCACCGGGTACTCCATGGCGTAGCCGTACGAGGCGAACACGCGCGCCGCCTGGTCGGCGACCCGCGCCGCGCACTCGCTGGCAAAGAGCTTCGCCATCGCCGCCTCCTTGTGGTGCGGCTTGCCGGCGTCGCGCAGCCACGCCGCGCGATAGACCAGCTGCGTCGCCGCCTCCAGCTCGGTCGCCATCTCGGCGATCTTCATCTGGATTGCCTGGTAGCGGTTGATGGGCTTGCCGAACTGCTTGCGCTCGCCGGCATAGCGCACTGCGGCATCGAGCGCGGCGCGCGCCTGGCCTACCGCCATCGCGCCGGTGATGATGCGGATCTCGGCAAGCGTCTTGCGCAAGTGGCCCTCGCCGTCGCCTTCTTCCTTCGACAGGCGGTGGCTGTCGGGCACGAAGCACTCGTCGAATGCGAGCTCCGAGGTCGGCAGCGCCCAGACGCCCATTTTCTCGATCGCGCGGCCGAGCTTCAGGCCCTCGAAGCCGCGCTCTACCAGGAAGATGGTGAGCTTCTTCTCCTCGCCGGCCTTGGCGAATACGGTGAAGAAGTCCGCCACCGGGGCCGCGGTCACCCAGGTCTTCTGCCCGCTCAGGCGGTAGCCGCCCTCGACCTTGCTCGCGCGCGTGGCGATGCCGTCGAGGTCGCTGCCGGCGTTGGGCTCGGTCATGCAGAGGGCGCCGATCTTTTCGCCGCGCAGCGCCGGCTTGAAAAGCCGTTCCACGATGTCGGCGTTGCCAAGCATATGGAGGAATTTCGTGCCCATCAGCGACTGCATCGCGGCGCAGGCCGCGAGCGACATCGAGCCGCGCGCGATTTCCTCCAGCGCGAGGCAGAATTCCGTCAACTGCATGCCGCTGCCGCCGACCTCCTCCGGATAGCGCATGCCGAACAGGCCCATGGCGCCGAGCTGCCCGAAGAGCTCGCGCGGAAAGGCGTGCGCCTCGTCCAGCGCCGCCGCCTGCGGCGCGATGCGTTCGTCGCTGAAGCGCGCGAAGCTCTCGCGCACCTGTTTTTGCTCGGGGCTCAGCTCGAAGTCCATCCTAGGCCGCGCTTTCCAGCTCGCGCCACTTGTAATCGATCAGTTCCAGCAGCACGCCGTTCACTGCCTTCGGATGCACGAAGGCGAACTCGCAGTCGCGGAACGGCCGCGCGCCACCGATGAACGGGTAGTCCTTGGCTTTCAACTCGGCCATCGCCACGCGCGTGTTGTCCACGTTGAGCGAAACCAGCATCACGCCCTCGCCGCGCTTGTCGATGAACTTGGCGACTTCGCCGTCCGGGGTGAGCGACTCCATCAGCTCGAAGCCGATGGCGCCCACCCCGCTTCCCACCCAATATCGCGCGACGCGGATCTTCTCCGGCACGTCCACGTAGGCGTCGTCGGGCTTGTCCTTGCCGAGGATCGGCTGCCAGACCTTGCAGGCCGCCTCCAGGTTCCTGACCGCGATGCAGATGTGATCGAGCTTGTTGACTTTCATCGTCCCTCCGCCGGAGTCCACAGGGCGGTGCGCACCGCCTCCTTCTGGATCTTGCCGAGCGCGCTGCGCGGCAGCCGCTCGAGGAAGCGCACTTCGCGCGGGTGCTTGTAGCGCGCGATGCGCCCCTCGAACAGCGCCAGCGCCTCCGCTTCCGTCATGCGGCAGCCGGGCTTGAGCACCACCGCGGCGACCACCGCCTCGCCCCAACGCGCCTCGGGCCGGCCGACCACGCACGCCTCCTCGATCGCCGGGCATTCGAGCAGCACGCTTTCCACTTCCGCCGGATAGATGTTCTCGCCGCCGGAGATGATCATGTCCTTTTTGCGCGCCACCACGTACAGGTGCCCGTCGGCGTCGAAGTGCCCGAGGTCGCCCGAGTGATACCAGCCGTCGCGGAACGCCTGCGCGCTCTCGCCGGGCGCGTTCCAGTATCCCGCCGCCACGTTCGGCCCGCGCACCAAGATCTCGCCGTCTTTTCCGGCGGGCAGCTCACCGCCGTCCTCGCTCACCACCTTCACCTCACAGTGCAGCGCCGGCGCGCCCGCCGATCCAGCCTTGCGCAGCGCGTCGGCGGCGCGCACGTAGGCCGCGATCGGGCAGGTCTCGGTAGAGCCATACACCTGTATCACCGGCACGCCGCGCGCGCTCACCTTGCGCACGAACGCTTCGGAGACGATCGTGGAGCCAGTTGAGATCATGCGCAGGCTCGTTAGATCGGCATTTTGCCAACGCGGCAGCGCCATCATGGCTTCGAGCTGCGCCGGGACCAACACGGTGAGCGTGATGCGCTCGCGCTCGATCGCTTCGAGCGCCGCTTGCGGCTCGAACCTGGCGTGCAGCGTGACACTCGCCCCCGCGTGCAGCGCCGGCGTGGTCAGGATGTTCAGCCCGCCCACGTGAAACAGCGGCAGCGTCGTCAATATCCGGTCGGCGCTCGTCAGATCGTGCATGTGCGTGCTATTGACCGCGTTCCAGGCGAGCGAGCGCTGCGTCAGGACCACGCCCTTGGGCGCGCCGGTCGAGCCCGAGGTGTAGGAGAGCAGTAGCGGCGAGTCCTCGTGCCCAGCGCGAGTGGGTTCGCCCGCCTGCCCGCGCTCGAGCACCGAGAGGTCGGTTGCCGGGATCGCGCCCTCGATCGCGCGCGCGTGCGTGGCGAACGCAGCCTCGGCGAAGAACACGCGCGGCGGACAGTCGGCCAGCACGCGCCCATGCTCGGGCGGCGCGAGGCGCCAGTTGAGCGGCGAGAGCATCGCCCCCAGGCGCGCGCACGCGAACAACAGCACCAGAGTTGCGGGATTGTTCAGACCGAGATAGGCGACCACATCGCCGCGCCTCACGCCGAGCCCGGCGAGCACAGCGGCGGCACGCGTGACGCGCTGCGCCAACTCCGCGTAGCTGATGTCCTTGCCATCGAAGCGGATCGCGACGACGCCCGGCGCGAAGCGCGCGTGCCGCTCGATCCAGTGCGACAGGTCCATGCGATCCGCCCGCTCTATCCGTCCGCTTTATCCATCCGCTTTACCCACCCGCTTTACCCACCCGCTTTACCCACCGCTCACCTCGAGCACCACGGCCATGGCGCTGTCGCCCGCGGCGCAGCCGGTGAACAGGCCGAAGCCGCCGCCGCGCTGCGCCAGCTCCTCGATCAGCTCGATGATGGCGCGCGTACCCATCGGCGCCTGCGGGTGGCCCCAGACCAGCGACGAGCCGAAATTGTTGAAGCGCTCGATCGCGACCCCGGTGCTGCGCGAGAAAAGAATGTCGTTCAGCGCGAACGGATTGTGCGTCTTGATGGCATCCATTTTCCCGATCGCAAGCCCGGCCTGCGCCAAAGCGCGCTGCGCCGCGGGCGCCGGCGCCTCGGGCATGTAGGCGAGCGCGGCACGCGACTGCCCGAAACCGTGCAGCCGCACGCGGATCTTCGGATCGCGCGACAGCTCGCGCGCCCGCTCCGCGCTCGCCAGCACGATCGCGGCGTTGCCGTCCGCCGGGTGTGTTTGAGCGCCGAAAGTGACGCTGCCGCCTTCGAGCACCGGCTTGAGCTTCGCCAGCCCTTCTGCGGTCGAGAAATTGATCCCCTCGTCGCCTGCAATGGTGTTTGCCGTCTTGCGGTAGGCCGGATCCGGCACTTCGAACGGCAGCGTCATGAAGCGCTTGTGGAACGCGCTGTCGCCGGCGAGCGCATCGCGGTACTGCGCTTCGCGGCGCAGCACCACTTC
>CAYMVA010000092.1:0-13361 GCA_964393745.1 uncultured Enterobacteriaceae bacterium
AGGGAAGCTCTGAACAAGTTGCGCGGGTGCGCGTTGCGGCCGGAACGCGGCGCCTGCTAGGCGCGAGGCCGCAGCGATATGTCGATATCGCAAGGCCGAGCAACAACGCAGGCGCCCGTGTCATCGCGCTATCGTACCCCGGAGATCGCGTCTTCCGGCCGCAACCCGAAGGCGGCGAGGGCCTCTGCCTTGCGCCCCTGTGGCACGGCCTCGCCGTCCAGAGGGACGGGTGGATTTTGGCGCATGGCGTCGCCATCGGCCGCCTTGTGGACATAAAGTACACGGCGGCGTCCGCTGTCTAGCCCTGCGCCAAAATCCCCTCCGTCGCGCACGCGGAACTTGTTCAGAGCTTCCCTAGGTTCATGCGGCTTTCTTGACCTCGGCGGCGCCGTGCAGCGGCGCCCGCAGCCCGGCGACGAGGAACGCGGCCAGGCGCTCCTCGAGCAGCTGCGCGTCGTAGCGGTCTTCGGGCTTGCAGCCGGCGATCAACTGCACCGTATCGGTGGCGGCGAGGGTGTAGGCGAGGGTGCCGAACATGAAGTGCATGCGCCACACCAGCTCGTCGGACGGCATTTGCGGCAGCGACTTCTCGAACGCCGCCTTGAAGCGCGCCATCGCCGGCGCATACAGGCCGCCGATCAGGTGGCGGATGCCTTTCGATGGATCGGTGTAGCTGCGTCCGAGCAGGCGGATGAAGTTGCGCCCGCCGCACTTGGCGTCGCCGATCAGCGCGAGCGAGGGCCCGATGAAGGCGCGGATGACGCGCTCGGCGGCGAGCGGCCGGCCCTGCGCCTCTGCTTCCAGCCGCTCGAGCTCGGCGATGCGCGCCGCGTTCATCGGGTCGAGCCGCCGCCGGAACACCGCTTCGATGAGCGCATCCTTGGAGCCGAAGTGGTAGTTGATCGCAGCGAGGTTCACTTCGGCGCGCGCGGTCAGCATGCGCATCGAGGCGCCCTCGAAGCCGTGCTGCATGAACAGTTCCTCTGCAGCATCGACGATCCGGACCTGCGTTTCATGCTGGGGCTTGATCGCGCGCAGGGGCATGGCGGTCCTTTGCACAGACTGGAATGTATTCAAACGAACGTTTGAATGATAGCGGCGGGCGTCCCGAGGCGTCAAGGATTTTGTGCGGCGCGCCGTGCCTTCCATGATGCGCTGACCCGAGGCACTAGAATCGGTCCGTCATGGCCACGCTCCATCATCATCAGGCAGCGCCGACGCAACGGCTGCGCGGCAACGAGTGGCTCGCGGTAAAGGAACTTGCGCCGTACCTGTGGGAATACCGCTGGCGGGTGCTGATCGCGCTGGCGTTCCTGGTCTCGGCCAAGGTGGCCAACGTCGGCGTGCCGCTGGTGATGAAGGAGGTGGTCGACAAGCTCGACCCGAAGATCGCGGTGGTGGCGGTGCCGGTGGCGCTGCTCGCGATCTACGGCATCCTCAGGTTCGCCACCACGCTGTTCGCCGAGCTGCGCGACATTCTGTTCGTGCGCGTGATCCAGCGCGCCATCCGGCGCGTCGCGCTGGGCGTGTTCCGCCACCTGCACAGCCTGTCGCTCCGGTTCCACCTCGACCGCCAGACCGGCGGCATGACGCGCGACATCGAGCGCGGCACGCGCGGCATCTCCTCGCTGCTCGGCTACATGATCTTCTCGATCATCCCGGTGATCCTGGAGTTCGCGCTGGTAGCGGCGGTGCTGCTCGGCAAATTCGACTGGCGCTTTGCCGCCATCACTTTCGGCGCGGTCGCGGTGTACATCGGTTTCACCATCGCGATCACCGAGTGGCGCATGGAGATCCGCCGCCGCGCCAACGAGCTCGACTCCCGGGCCAACACCCGCGCCGTCGACAGCCTGCTCAACTACGAGACCGTGAAGTACTTCGGCAACGAGGAGTTCGAGGCGCGGCGCTACGACTACAACCTCGAGAAGTACGAGGCCGCGCAGGTGACCACCGAGGCCTCGCTCGGCCTGCTCAACATCGGCCAGAGCCTGATCATTGCCGCGGCGGTGACCGCGCTCATGTACATGGCCGCGGAAGGCGTTGCGAGCAACGCCTTCACTCTCGGCGACCTGGTGCTGGTGAATGGCCTCCTGATTCAGCTCTACATCCCGCTCAACTTCCTCGGCATGGTGTACCGGGAGATCAAGCAGTCGCTCATCGACATGGACCGGATGTTCCGCCTGCTCGCCGAGAACCGTGAGGTCGAGGACCGGCCGGGCGCGCCAGAGCTGCCGGCGGGCGCCGCCACGGTCGAGTTCCGCGGGGTGGATTTCCGTTACGAGCAGGCGCGCTCGATCCTCGAACAGGTGAGCTTCACGATCCCGGCAGGCCAGCGCGTCGCCGTGGTCGGCCACTCGGGCTCGGGCAAATCGACCCTGGCGCGGCTGCTGTACCGCTTCTACGACGTCAGCGGCGGCGCCATCCTGGTCAACGGCCGCGACCTCCGCGAGTCGAAGCAATCGAGCCTGCGGGCCGCGATCGGCATCGTGCCGCAGGACACGGTGCTGTTCAACGACACCATCCGCTACAACATCCACTACGGGCGCCCCGAGGCGAGCGATGCCGAGGTGATCGAGGCGGCGCGCGCGGCGCACATCAACGACTTCATCGAGACGCTGCCGGCGAAGTACGAGAGCATGGTCGGCGAGCGCGGCCTGAAGCTCTCCGGCGGCGAGAAGCAGCGTGTCGCCATCGCGCGCGCTCTGCTCAAGAACCCGCGCATCCTGATCTTCGACGAGGCCACCTCGGCGCTCGACTCCAAGTCCGAGAAGGCGATCCAGGCCGAGCTCGAGCGCATCTCGCTCGGGCGCACCACCCTGGTGATCGCGCACCGCCTGTCCACCGTGATGGATGCCGACCTGATCCTGGTGCTCAGCCACGGGCGCATCACCGAGCGGGGCAGCCACCGGGAACTGCTTGCCGCCGGGGGGGAATACGCGCGCATGTGGGCACTGCAGCAACAGGCGGCCCAGGCCGAAGCGGTGCTGGAACAGGCCAAAGCGGCATGAAAGTGTGACTTAGTGTTCATGCGGTTTCGAGGACCGGGGCCTAGGCCTTTATTTTTGCTTGCGTTTTTGACTTTCCTTCGGCTACACTCGCGCAAATTTCAACGACAACGTGGTCATGCAAGACAGGGAGCGGAAATTGCACAGGCTTGAAAAGATCGTCGCGCTGTTTGCGCTGGCCGCGGTGCTCGCACTGAGCGTCGGCTTTGCGCAGGCCGGGGCGCCGAAGAAAAAAGCCGCCACCGACTCCTCGGGCGAAAGCCTGGACAAGGTCCATTTGCGTTCCTCCGTGGTGCTGGTGCAGGACGCCGCGAGCGGCGAGCTGCTGATCGCCAAGAACCAGGACGCGGTGCTGCCGATCGCCTCGATCACCAAGCTGATGACCGCGATGGTGCTGCTCGACTCGAAAGTCGACCTGTGGCAGCGCGTCGCCATCAGCGACGAGGACTTCGACAACCTCAAGGGCACGCGCTCGCGGCTGCGCCCGGGCTCGATGCTGACGCGCGACGAGCTGCTGCTGCTTGCGCTCATGTCCTCGGAAAACCGCGCCGCGGCGGCACTCGCGCGCACCTATCCGGGCGGCAGCGACGCCTTTATCGCGGCGATGAACGCCAAGGCGCAGGCGCTCGGCATGAGCGATACGCGCTTCGTCGACCCGACCGGGCTGTCATCGGCCAACGTCGCGAGCGCGCCGGACCTGGCGCGCCTGGTGAGCGCGGCGTACGAATACCCGCTGATCCGCGACTACTCGACGCGCGACAGCGCCAAGATCTACGCGCGCGGGCAAGCGCTCGGTTTCCGCAACACCAACGGACTGGTGCATAGCGGCAGCTGGGAAATCGGGCTTTCCAAGACCGGCTACATCAGCGAAGCCGGGCGCTGCCTGGTGATGCGCGTGCGCCTCGCCTCGCGCGAGCTCAACGTGGTGCTGCTCGATTCGTGGGGCAAGTACTCGCGCGTCGGCGACGCCCAACGCATCCGCAAGTGGCTCGAGTCGCACGTCGCCGCGAGCCCGCGCAGCTAGCGCGCGGCGCGCTCCGCTTCCACGGCTCGGTCGTTCCCGCTGACAGCTTCCGCGAGGACGTGATCGCGGGGCTGTCGCTGCCGCAAAAGGCGTTGCCGCCGAAGTATTTCTACGACGCCCGCGGCAGCCGCCTGTTCGAGGCGATCTGCCACCTTCGAGAGTACTACCCGACGCGCGCCGAGCTGGCACTGACACGCGCGCACCTTTCTGAAATCGCGCGTTTCGCCGGCAGCGGCTGCGAGCTGATCGAGTACGGCAGCGGCGCGAGCGTCAAGACGCGGCTCCTCATCCGGCGCCTGAAGCCCTCGGCTTACGTGCCGGTGGACATCTCCGAGTCGGCGCTGCGCGAGGCCGGCAAGCGCCTGGCGCGCGAATTCCCTTGGCTGAGGATTTCAGGCTTGGTGGGGGACTTTTCGCACCCGCTCCAGCTGCCGGTGTTCCGCGGCCGCGGCCGAGGTCGTCACAGCGGCCGCCGCGTGATCTACTTTCCCGGCTCGACCATCGGCAACCTGGTGCCGCATGAGGCGCACGCCTTCCTCTCCATGACGCGCGGCCTGGTGGGCGCGGGCGGCGCGATGCTGGTCGGCGTGGACCTGAAAAAGGACGCCAACGTGCTGCACGCCGCCTACAACGATGCCAAGGGCGTGACCGCGGCGTTCAACCTGAACCTGCTCGCGCGCATCAATACCGAGCTGGACGGCGACTTCGACCTGAAGCGCTTCCGCCACTACGCCTTCTACAACGCAGCGCGCGGCCGGATCGAAATGCACCTGGTGTCGCAGGCGCGCCAGCAGGCGAAGGTCGGCGGCCACCGTTTCCATTTCGAGGCCGGCGAGACCATCCACACCGAGAACTCGTGCAAGTACTCTGTGGCCGAGTTCCGCGCGCTCGCGGCCGAGGCCGGATTCAGGGGCGCGAAAGTCTGGCTCGACCGCCAGGGGCTGTTCTCCCTGCACGGCCTGGTCGTCGCCTAGAAATCGGGGACAGACCCCGATTATTGGGCATATCCCTCGGTAAATTAAGCGAAAAAATCGGGGTCTGTCCCCGATTAGGCCGCGCCGATGCGTGCGCTGTCGCGGCGGTGGCCGGCACCGTGCGAGATGCGGTCGGCGGCCTCCTTGATCAGCGGCCCCCAGCCCGGCTTCATGCGGTCGGCGGGCGAGGAAATCGAGAGCGCGGCGAGCAAGTTGCCAGCGTCGTCGCGTATCGCCGCGGCTACGCAGCGCACGCCCACTTCGGCTTCCTCGTTGTCGGTTGCCCAGCCCTGGCGCTGCACGCGCTCCAATTCGCGCTCCAGCTGCTGCAGGTTGGTGATGGTGTTCTTGGTGTGCGCCGCAAGGCCGGTGCGCTTGGCGTACTCGCGCAGCCGCGCGAAACCTTCCTCCAGCAGGAACAGTTTGCCCGCGGCGGTGATGTGCAACGCGGCGCGCGCGCCGATCACGTGCACCACGCGCATCGCCGAGCGCCCCGACGAGGTGCGCTCGACGTACACGATCTCGTCGTCGTGGCGCACCGACAGGTTCACGGTCTCGCCGGTCTGCGCATGCAGCTCGCGCATGATCGGCAGCGCCATCTCGCGCACGTTGATGCGCGACTTGACCAGGTTGCCGAGCTCGAGCAGGCGCATGCCGAGGCGGTAGCTGCCCGGCTCTACGCGGTCGACGATCCGGTCGGCGGCCATCGCCGAGAGGATGCGGTGCGCGGTCGAAGGATGCAGTCCGGCGTGCTGCGCCGCCTGCTTCAGGCCGATCGGCTCCGGATGCTCGGCGAGCACGTCGAGCAGCTTCATCATGCGCGCGATCACCTGGATCGGGCTCTTCTGGTGGTTTTTCGCGTTCTTCATGCGTGGCGCCGCATTTTACTGCGGGATTCCACGATGTGAAACGAGGTGTGCGCTGTGCTATCGTTCGCGCGCATGCGCGTCGGGCTTTTCGTCACCTGCCTCGTCGATCTGGTCCGGCCGCGGATCGGCTTCGCTGCCCTGAATCTGCTCGAGGCCGCCGGCTGCGAAGTGGTGGTGCCGGCGGCGCAGACCTGCTGCGGACAGCCGGGCTGGAATTCGGGCGAGCGCACCTCCGCGCGCGCGCTCGCCGAGAAGCTGATCGCCGAATTCGAGCACTTCGATTGGGTGGTGGTGCCCTCGGGTTCCTGCGCCGGCATGATCAAGACGCATTACCGCGACCTGTTTCCCGGCGAAGGCGCGTGGCTGGCGCGTTGCGAGGCGCTGGCGGCGAAGACGCGCGAGCTGACCGATTTCCTGGTCAACGTGGCGCGCCTGGAGCGCGTGCCGGGCGCGTTTCTCGGCACCCTGACCTATCACGATTCCTGCTCCGGGCTGCGCGAGCTGGGCGTGAAAAGCCAGCCGCGCACGCTGCTCGCCAAGCTCCCGGGCGCCGCGCTGAAGGAAATGAAGGACTGCGAAACCTGCTGCGGCTTCGGCGGCACCTTCTCGGTCAAGTTCGGCGAGATCTCGTCGGCGATGGCGGACGCGAAGTGCGAGCACGTGCGCGCCTCGGGCGCCGATGCGGTGGTGCTGGGCGACCTCGGCTGCATGCTGAACATCGAAGGCCGTCTGAGCCGGCGCGGCGAGCGAACGAAGGTGCTGCATATCGCCGAGGTGCTCACCGGGCTGACTCGCGAACCCTGAATCCTGAATCCTCGATCCTGAATCCTATGCAGCTGGCCTCCATCCACTTCAAGCAGCGCGCCTCGGGCGCGCTTGCCGACGTGCGGCTGCAGAGCGCGATCAAGCGCTTCGGCGGCACCTTCGTGGAGAAGCGCGCCGCCGCGCGCGCTGCCTACGGCATTGCGGCGTTCGAGGAATTGCGCGACGCGAGCGCGGAGGTTCGTGACCGCGCCCTCGAAGACCTCGATGCGTGGCTTTTGAAGTTCGAGGCCGAGGCCACGCGCCGCGGCACCACGGTGCTCTGGGCCGAGGATGCCGCCGAGGTGCGCCGGCTGGTGCTCGAGATCTGCACCCGCCACAAGCTGAAGAAGGCGATCAAGTCCAAATCCATGCTCTCGGAGGAGGCGGCGCTCAACCCGGCGCTCGCCGCCGCTGGCGTGCAGCCGGTCGAGACCGACCTCGGCGAATACATCCTGCAGTTGGCGGATGAGCCGCCCTCGCACATCATCGCGCCCGCGATCCACAAGGACCAGCAGCAAGTCGCCGAACTGTTCGAGCGCCACCATCATCGCCCGCCCTCTGGCGACATCGCGCAAATGACGCGCGAGGCGCGCGAGGTGCTGCGGCCGCATTTCCTGTCCGCGGACCTGGGCATCTCGGGCGGCAATTTCCTCGTCGCCGAGACCGGCTCGGTGGCGATCGTCACCAACGAGGGCAACGGCCGTATGGTGACCACGCTGCCGCGCGTGCACGTCGCGATCACCGGCATCGAGAAAGTGATCCCGACGCTGGAAGACCTCTCGACGCTGAACCGCATCCTGCCGCGCTCGGCCACGGGGCAGGACATCGAGAACTACTTTTCCATTCTTACCGGGCCCAAGCGCGCCGGTGACGCCGACGGCCCGGAGCACATGTACGTCATCCTGGTGGATAACGGCCGCACGCGCTTGGTGGGCAGCGAGCTCAAGGAGATGCTGCGCTGCATCCGTTGCGGCGCCTGCATGAACCATTGCCCGGTGTTCCAGACAGTCGGCGGCCATGCCTACGGCTGGGTGTATCCCGGGCCGATGGGTTCGGTGCTGACGCCGGTCTTCAACGGCCTGGAGAACGCGCTCGACCTGCCGCAGGCGGCGACGCTGTGCGGCGCCTGCCACGTCGCCTGCCCGGTGAAGATCCCGTTGCCCGAGCTGCTGCGAAAACTTCGCCAGCAGCAGATGGAGCGGGGCCTGCGCCCGCTCGGCGAGCGCGCTGCGCTGTGCCTGTGGGCGTTCGCGGCGCGCCGGCCGTGGCTGTACGCGCTCGGCACCCGGATCGCAGCGCGCGTTCTCAAATGGATGGGCGGCACGCGCGGCGCGATCGGGAATTTGCCGCTCGCCGGCGCCGGCTGGACGCTGGGCCGGGATTTCCCGGCGCCCGAAGGCAAGACCTTCCGCGAGCTCTACCGCGAGCGGCGCCCGGCGGGCTAGGGAAGCTGGCTGTGGCGGCAGACCGCACGCTCGAGCGCTACGCCTGGATCTCGACCGGCGCGGCGCTCGCGACCATCGCGCTGAAGACGCTCGCCTGGCACGTCACCGGCTCGGTCGGGCTGCTGTCGGACGCGCTCGAATCTCTCATCAACCTGGCTGCGGCGCTGCTTGCGCTGTCGATGCTGCGCCTGGCTGCGGCGCCGCCCGACGAGGCGCACCCCTATGGCCGCTACAAGGCGGAATACTTCGCCAGCGGCATCGAGGGCGCGCTGATCGTGTTCGCCGCGGTGAGTATCGCGATCGCCGCAGTGCCGCGGCTGGTCGCGCCGCAACCGATAGAGGCGCCGGTGCTCGGCATCGTGCTCTCCGTAGTGGCCTCGGCGATCAACCTGGGCGTCGGCCTGCTGCTGATCTCGGCCGGCAAGCGCCTGCACAGCATCGCGCTCGAGTCCGATGGCCATCACCTGATGAGCGACGTCTGGACATCGGCCGGCGTGGTGGTGGGGGTGGCACTGGTGGCACTCACCGGATGGCAACTGCTCGATCCGCTGATCGCCATCGCGGTGGCGGTGCACATCGTCTGGACCGGGTTCATGCTGATGCGGCGCTCGTTCTCGGGGCTGCTCGATGCCGCGATCCCGGAGGCTGAGCGTGCAGACATCGAGAAAATCTTCGCCGAATACCGGCGCCGCTACGGCATGGAGTTCCACGCCCTGCTGACGCGCCAGGCGGGCGCGCAGCGCTTCGTGTCGTTCCACATGCTGCTGCCGGACACTTGGACGGTGGCAGACGCGCACCGCCTGTCCGAGGAGATCGAGGAGCGCATCCGGTGCCTCGTGCCCAACGCGATCACGCTCACGCACATGGAGCCGATCGCGCAGCGCGCGTCCTACGACGACATCAAGTTGAAACGCCCTTAGGGGCGCGCATCGCGCGCAACAGGAAGCGCGCCGGATCCACGGCATCGGCGAGCCGCGCTTCGAGCGGCAGCGGCTCGCCCTCGATGAGGCTCGCGATCAATTCGGCGCCCAATCCCGCCCACAGCAGCCCTCGCGAACCGTAGGCGAAGGCGCCATACAGGCCGGGTTTGCGCACGAGGTCGGCGAGCCCGGGATTCTTGCGGCGCGGCTCCGACTGCTCGCAGGGGAGAGCGCCGATGAGCGGCAGCCGGTCGCGCGCCACGGCGCGGAACCCGACGCGCCCCTGCAAACTCGCGGCGTCCAGTCCCGCCGAGATTCCCGGCAGGATGCGCTCGAGCCGTTCCAGGTTTGCGGCATGGCTGGCGGCGCGCGGCGCCGTGTCTTCGTCGTCGAAGTCGTAGGTCGCGCCTGCGATCGCAGTGCCGTCCACCGGCGGCAGCACGAAGCCGCCACGCAGCACCACCGCGCGCAGCTTCGCCAGCCGCTCCGGGGGCAGGAAGCTGAGCTGGCCGCGCACGCGCCGCAGGCGCACCGACTTCTGCGGCGCAAGGCGCAGCGCCTCGGCAGCGTTGGCGAGCACCACGACCGGCGCGGCGACGATCTCCTCGCCGCGGGCATCGCGCACGCGCCACAGGCCATCGCTGCGCTCGAGCGCCGCGGCCTCGCAGCCGTAACGCGCCTCGAGCAGCGTGCCGCAGCGCGCGAGCAGCGCGCTCACCAGGCTCGGCGGCCGGATCCAGCCCGCTTCCGGAAACCAAACGCCGCCCGCTGCGACACCGAGACCGGCAAGCGCCGCGGCCTGCTCGCGCGTCACGGGCTGCGCGTACTCAGGTGGATAGCAATGTGCACGGAGCGCCGCGCGCTGCGCGCTGGCCTCGGCCGCATCGCGCGCCAGCTGCAGCACGCCGCAGCGCTGCCATACTGGCGCCGCGCCTGCCGCGCTCGTCGTGTCCATCGTTCGCCAGCGCTCCATCCAGTGAACGAACGCCGCGCGCGTCAGCCGGGCGAACACGCTGTCGTCGGGCGCGACCAGCGGATGAAAGGTGCCGGCAGGATTGCCCGATGCCTCGGTCGCTGGCGCGGCGTGGCGCTCGATGAGCGTTGCGCGCCAGCCGCGCGCGGCGAGCCGCTCGCAAACCGCGGCGCCGGCAAGCCCGGCGCCGATCACCACGGCGTGCTTCTCGCCGGACTCGGGGACGGCGCGCGGCGCGCGCCGCGAGCGCGGCGATAGCTCGGCGACGAGCATCTCGCTCTTGCGCGCGAAGCCGCGCCGCTTCTCGGCGCTGAAACCCGCGCCGCGCAGCGCCTCGCGCACTGGCGCCGCCACGCTCCAGGTGGCGGCGGTGGCGCCTGCGGCCGCGAGCCGCGCCAGTTGCCGCATCACCTGCGGCGACCACATGTCCGGGTTCCTCGCCGGCGCGAAACCGTCGAGGAAGAACGCGTCCGCCGCGAGGCGCAGCTCGCGCAGTGCCGCCGCGACATCGGCGAAGGCGAGCGTCAGCACCACGCGCCCGCCCTCGAACTCGAGGCGATGGAATCCGGGCAGCAGCATCGGCCAAGCGCTGCGCAACTCTTCGGCGAGCGGCGCCAGCGCCTGGTGCGGCGCGTGCAGCACCGCCAGGTCCTGCGCGCCGAAGGGGTGCTTCTCGAGCGACACGAAATGCAGGCGCTCGCAGCGCTGCGGGTCCTCGCGCCAGGCCTGCCACGTGGCGAGGAAATTGAGCCCCATGCCGAACCCCAGCTCAAGAAGTGTAAAGCGTGGCTTTACACTCCAGCGCCCTGGCAACCCGTTGCCGGCAAGGAACACGTGCTGCGCCTGCGCCAGCCCGCCGCCGGTGCTGTGGTAGAGGTCGCCGTAGGCCTCGGAAAAGGGAGTGCCGTCGGGGGCGAAGGCGAACCGGGCAGGTGTGAGCACGAACGGCATGCGTGCGAGTATATCGGCGTAAAATTCCCGCTCCCCGCAGGAGCCCGCGCATGAACAAGCCCGCAGACCTGAAGCTCGAGACCATTCCCCTGTGGATCAACGGCCGCACCATCGCGCCGGCAGGCGGACGCCTGGGGGACGTGTTCAACCCGGCCACCGGGCTGCTGAGCAAACGCGTTTTCTATGCCGGCGCCGAGCTGGTGGATGCGGCGGTGAAGGCGGCGAGCGCGGCGCTGCCGGAATGGCGCGACTGGCCGTCGCTGCGCCGCGCGCGGGTGATGCAGCGCTTCCTGCGGCTGATGGAGGAGAACCAGAAGGACCTCGCGCGCCTGGTCACCGCGGAGCACGGCAAGACCCTCCCGGATGCCATGGGCTCGATCCAGCGCGGCATGGAGGTGGTCGAATTCGCCTGCGGCATCCCGCAGCTCCTGAAAGGCGAGCATTCGGAGAACGTCGGCACCGCCGTCGACACCCACACCATCCGCCAGCCGGTGGGGGTGTGCGCAGGGATCACGCCGTTCAATTTTCCCGTGATGGTGCCGCTGTGGATGTTCCCGGTCGCGCTCGCCTGCGGCAACGCCTTCATCCTCAAGCCCTCGGAGAAGGATCCCTCGCCCTCGATCCGCATGGCCGAACTGCTCAAGGACGCCGGCCTGCCGGACGGCGTCTTCAACGTGGTGCACGGCGACAAGGAGGCGGTGGACGCGATCCTCAATCACCCGGGCATTCATGCCGTGAGCTTCGTGGGCTCGACGCCGATCGCCCGCTACATCTACGAGACCTCGGCGAAAAACGGCAAACGCGTGCAGGCGCTGGGCGGCGCCAAGAATCACGCCGTGGTGCTGCCCGACGCCGACCTCGAATTCACGGCCGAGGCGCTGATCGGCGCCGCCTACGGATCCGCGGGCGAGCGCTGCATGGCGGTTTCCGCGGTAGTGGCGGTGGGCGCGGCAGGCGACCCGCTGGTCGCGTTGCTGAAGAAGAAGGCGCAGGCGATCAAGATCGGGCCGGGAGACCGCGACGGCGTCGACATGGGGCCGCTGGTGACCTGCCAGCACCGCGACAAGGTGTCCTCCTACGTGGACCAGGGGGTCAACGAAGGCGCCAAGCTGGTGCTCGATGGTCGCGGCAAGAAAGTCGCCGGGCATGAGGAGGGCTATTTTCTCGGCACCTCGCTGTTCGACCGCGTGACCCCTGCGATGGAGATCTACAAGAACGAGATTTTCGGCCCGGTGCTGGTGGTGCTGCGCGCCGACACGCTCGAGGAGGCGATCGCGATCGTCAACCGCAACCCCTACGCCAACGGCGTGGCGATCTTCACCGAGTCGGGCGGCGCGGCGCGGCGCTTCACCAACGAGGTGACCATCGGCATGGTGGGCGTGAACGTTCCGATTCCGGTGCCGGTGGCGTACTACTCGTTCGGCGGCTGGAAGAATTCCCTTTTCGGCGACCTGCACGTGCACGGCACCGAGGGCGTCAAGTTCTACACCCGCACCAAGGCGGTGACCACGCGCTGGCCGCACCAGGACACGCCGGCGCCGGGTTTCCACATGCCTACGCTCGGATAGGAGTCACGGATGAAATCGAGAAAGTTCTGGGTTCTCGCCGCGGCGTTTCTCGCCGGCTGCGCGCAACTCGCCGGCGAGCGCCCCACCGCAGTCGAGCGCATGTACGTGATCGACTGCGGCGAGAACCAGGTCAAAGACGTGTCGCGTTGGACTCCGGGCGTGAACGTGGGCAAGCCGCACCTGTTCAGCAACCACTGCTACCTCATCCGCCACGCCAAGGGCGGGTGGTTCCTCTGGGACACCGGCAACCCCGACCGCATCGCCGCGCTGCCCAAGGGATTGACCAATCCCGCCGGGCTGATCACCGCGTACATGAAAAAGCCGCTCGCCGAGTCGCTGAAGGAAATCGGGCTCACGCCCACCGACATCGGGCACCTCGCGCTGTCGCACTGGCACGGCGACCACTCGGGCAACGCCAATCTGTTCACCGCGGCGGTGCTCTACATGCAACAGCCGGAATACGACGCCGTGTTCGGCCCGGACGCGCAAAAGGGCGGCATCCCGGTGGCCAATTTCGAGAAGCTGCGCGCGAGCCCCGTGCGCAAGCTCAAAGGCGAGCACGACGTTTTCGGCGACGGTTCGGTGGTCATCAAATCGACGCCCGGCCACACGGTCGGCCACCAGGTGCTGATGGTGCGGCTGCCGAGGACCGGGCTGGTGGTCCTCTCGGGGGACATGGTGCACCTGACCGACAACTGGAAAGCGAAGCGCGTGCCGTCGTTCAATTTCGACCAGGCGGCGAGCGTGCGCTCGATGAACGAAATCGAAGCCTACATGGCGCACACCGGCGCCAGGCTCTGGATCAACCACGACAAGGAGCAGAACGCG
>CAYMVA010000093.1:0-2168 GCA_964393745.1 uncultured Enterobacteriaceae bacterium
CGCCAAAGCGAAGGTGCCGGCGGCGATCCGCGAGGCGGCGCTCGAGATGGCCGAGGACGAGCGCGAGCACGTCCGCCTGATCGAGCAGTGGATCGCCAAGGTGCCCGAGCCCGCGCCGGGCTGGGATCACGATCCCGACCCACCGACTTATTCGGAGTAAATCGACCGCGCCTCAGGGGCGGGGCCTCCTTCCCCTTTCAGGGGGAGGGTCCGGGTGGGGGTCGTGTCATCGTCGTCTTCGAGAATGGAGTAACCAGGTCGCTCCAGGTCGTCGAACTGCCCGCCCTGAAGCGCGCGCCAGAATACCCAGCCTATCAGCAACACTAGGCCGACTGAGAGCGGTATGAGGAGGGCGAGGCTTTCCATATCCCGGTGTCCTGCACGGCCGTGGCGAGGCGCGTCGCGTTCAGCACTACGATGAACGAGCTCGCCGCCATGCCGATTGCCGCTTCCCACGGCCCGATCCAGCCGATGGCGGCGAGCGGCAGCGCGAGCGCATTGTAGGCGACTGCCCAGCCGAAATTCTGGCGCACCAGGCGCATCGCGCGGCGCGCAATGGCGCGCGCGGCGAGCACCGAGTCGAGGCGCTCGCCGATGAGTACTAGATCGGCCTGCAGTTGCGCCGCATCCGCGCCGCCGCCCATCGCGATCGAGACGTCCGCCCGCGCCAGCACCGGCGCATCGTTCAGCCCGTCGCCGATCATCGCCACCACGCGGCCTTCGGCCTGCAGCCGCGCCACGTAGGCGTGCTTGTCCTGCGGCGAGGCGCCGCCCGTGAAGCGCGCGATGCCCAGGCGCCGCGCAACATCCGCCACCACTGCATCTCGGTCGCCGCTCACCAGGTGCAGGCGCACGCCTTCGCGCGCGAGCGTGTCGGCGAGGCGCGCGGCATCGTCGCGCAGCACATCCTCCAGCGCGAACACCGCCAGCCAGCCGCGCGCATCGGCGAGAAACACCATCGTTCGCGCAGCGCTGTGCTGCGCGTCGTGCGCTGGCGGCGCGCCGCCGGCGAACTCGCAGCAGAACACTTCGGTTCCGATTCGCACGCGGCGCCCGCCCGCAATCGCCTCGATGCCGTGACCGGGGTAATTGAGCGACTCGCTTACCTGCGCACGCGCGCCCTCGCTCGCGAAGGCCCTGGCGATCGGGTGCCGGCTGCCCGCTTCTAGCGCGCGCGCGAGCGCGAGGCACGCCTGCTCATCGAGCGCCCCCAGCGTCTGCGTGCGCAGCAGCGCAAAGCGGCCCAGCGTCAGTGTTCCGGTCTTGTCGAGCACGACGTCGCTGACGCTCGCCAGCACTTCGAGCGCGCTCGATCGGGTAAGTGCTACGCCTCGCTCGAGTAGCCGCCCCGCAGCGGCGGTGAGCGTGATCGGCGCCGCCAGCGCAAGCGCGCACGGGCAGGTTGCGACCAACACGGCGACCGCCACCCACAGCGCGCGCTCGGGCGCTTCTTGCATCCAGTACAGCCAGGCCGCTGCCGCCACCGCGAGCACGACCCAGGTCAGCGCGTGCGCAATGCGGTCGGCCGCCGCCACCAGACGCGGCTTGGCCGCCGCCGCGCGTTCGACCAGCCGCGCGATCGCTGCAGCGCGCGTCTCCGCGCCAGCGCGCTCGACGCGCATCACCAGCGGCTGCTCCAGATTGAGCGAGCCGCCTGCGAGTTCCGCACCCGCGGCCTTCGCCACCGGGTGCGACTCGCCGGTGAGCAGCGACTCGTCCGCGGTGGATGCGCCGCGCTCGACCACGCCGTCGGCGGGCACGCAATCTCCCGCTGGCACCAGCACCAGGTCGCCGGCGCGCAGCGCATGCGCCTGGATTCTTTCCACGCTCGCCGCATCGCGCGGATCTCGCAGCCGCAGCGCAAAGGACGGCATCCAGCGCGCGAGGCGGTCCAGCTCCCGCGCCGCGCGCTGGCGCGCCGCCAGCTCCAGGTAGCGCGCCGTGAGCAAAAGAAACACGAGCATCGCGATCGAATCGAAATACACCTCGCCGCTCGCGCTGAGCGTCGCCCAGGCGCTCGCCGCGAAGCCGCCGCCGATGCCGAGCGCGATCGGCGTATCCAGTCCGATGCGGCGCAGGCGCAGCTCCTGCCAGGCAGCGGCGAAGAACGGCCCGCAGGAGAACACGATCACCGGCGTGGTGAGCACCAGGCTCGCCCAGCGCATGAG
>CAYMVA010000094.1:0-52215 GCA_964393745.1 uncultured Enterobacteriaceae bacterium
GGCGTCCCCACGGGGATTCGAACCCCGGTTTGCGCCGTGAAAGGGCGATGTCCTAGGCCTCTAGACGATGGGGACTTGAAGTCGGGACTTCAGGTCGTTGGTGGAGGTAACCGGGATCGAACCGGTGACCTCTTGCATGCCATGCAAGCGCTCTCCCAGCTGAGCTATACCCCCACGCAAGGGGGCGGATTATAGCGGCAGGCGCCCTGCGCAGCAAAAGATTTGGCTCAGTAGGTGCGCCGCTCGAGCGCGCCGCGGGTGCCGGCCGTGCGCGCCCGCGAAACCGCTGCGCCCAGGTCGGCGAGGTAGTGCTGCACGCTCGCCGCGTGCACCGGGTTGATCGCGAGGTGGACCGCGACCGGGTCCACGGCGCGGCCCACGAACCAGCCGCGTGCGCCCATCGCCTCGGCCACGGCGTTGATGTCGAGCGCCGGGTCGTTCGAGAGGTAGAGCACGATGCTCGATTCCTGCGGCCGCACGATTTCGAGCCCAGCGATCGCCTCGATGCCGGCGTTCAAGGCGTCGCGCGTCTGCATCGTAATGCGCGCCACGCGCTGGTAGCCCTCGCGGCCGAGATGGTTCGCCACCGCCCAGGCCGCAGCCACGGCGCCGCCCGGGCGCGTGCCGAGAAACGTGTCGGTCGCGTAGACCCCGCGCGGCCAGCTCTCGCAGCGGAACACCTGGTAATTTTTGAGCGCCGCATCGCGCAGCAGGAAAAGGGAGGCGCCCTTGGCCGCCATGCCGTACTTGTGCAGGTCGGCGGAAAGACTCGTCACGCCCGCCAGCGAGAAGTCGAACCGCGGCACCGGGTAACCGATATCGCGCGCGAACGGCGACAGGAACCCACCCCAGCAGGCGTCCACGTGCAGCCAGGCGTTTTTCCTCAGCGCCAGCGCACCCATTTCCGCGATCGGGTCGAACACGCCGTGGGTGTAGCCCGGCGCGGAGGCGACCAGGATCGCGGTCTGGGCGTCCATCGCCCGCTCGAGCGCGGGCAGGTCGCCGCGAAAGTCGGCGCGCATCGGCACGCGGCGCACTTCCATGCCAAGGTAATGCGCGTGCTTGTCGAGGGAGGCGTGCGCGGTCACCGGCATCACGGCGTTGGGCTTGGCGGCGCCTTTGGTCGCGCGTGCCCAGTCGCGTGCAGTCTTCATGGCGAGGAACAGGCTTTCGGTGCCGCCGCTGGTGAAGCTGCCGCCCGCGCCCTCGGGCGCGCCGAAGAGCTCGAGGCCCATCGCGACGAGGTCGGCCTCGAGCCTGGCGAGGCTCTTGAAGGCACGCCCCGCGCCGAGGCCGTTCTCGACGAAGTACATCGCATAGGCGCGCTGCGCGACGCGCTCCGTTTCTTCGTCGAGGTAGAAGACGTAAACCGGCAGCCGCCCCTCGTCCCAGCGCACATCGGCGCCCTTCGCCGCGGCGAGCTCGGCCTCGATTTCGCTCCACGCGCGTCCGCGCTCCGGCAGCACGCCTTCAGCCGCCTGTCTTGGCGCCGAAGCGCTGGCGCAAATCGGACTTGAGCACCTTGCCGAGCGCGCTCTTGGGCAACTGCTCGGCGAAGAAGAAGCGCCGCGGCACCTTGAACCCGCCCAGCGACTCGCGGCAGTAGGCGTCGAGCTGCGCCTCGGCCGGCGCGGCGGCGCCCGGTCTGGCGACGATCACCGCCGCCACGGTCTCGCCCAGCCGCTCGTCGGGCACTCCGATCACCGCCACCTCGGCGATCGCGGGGTGGCGCTCCAGTACCGCCTCCACCTCGGCCGAGTAGACGCTCTCGCCGCCGGTGCGCACCACGTCCTTGAGGCGATCGATGAGGTAGATGTAGCCTGCCTCGTCCACGCGGGCCACGTCGCCGGTGTGCAGCCAACCATCGCGCAGCGCCTGCGCCGTCTCTTCGGGGCGGTTGAGGTAGCCGAGCATCACGTTGGGCCCGCGCGCGATCAGCTCGCCCGGCTCGCCGGTGGCGCACTCGCTGCCGTCGGCGCGCACCACGCGCAGCTCGTTGACGACATTCGGCTTGCCCACCGAGGCGACGTGCGGCAGTCCGCGATCGATCGCCTCGCGGAACTCGCGCGCATCGAAGATCGTGAGGTCGGGGGAGGTCTCGGTGAGGCCGTAGCAGTTGAAGAAATCCGCTTTCGGGAAGGCTTTCGCGGCGCGCTCGATCCACGGCAGCGGCAAGGGCGCCGCGCCGTAGATCAGCACCTTGAGGCTGGAGACGTCGGCCTGCGCGAAGTCCGGCGCGGAGACGATGCCTATCAGCATCGTGGGTACCGTGATCGTGGCGCCGACGCGCCAGCGCGCCACCGCCTCGAGCCACGCCGCCGGCGAGAACATCGGCAGAAAAACCGACGCCGCGCCCTGCAGTTGCCAGCCGATCGGCAGCAGGTCGGCCGAGTGGAACATTGGCGCCGCGCGCAGGTAAACGTGCTCGCGCCGCGCACCGGTGCCGAGCGCGAACGCATACGAGCTGGCGAGAATGCCCTCGTGCGACAGCCGCACGCCCTTGCTGCGCCCGGTGGTGCCTCCAGTGTAGAGCAGGATCGCGTCTTCATCCCGATCGGGATCATTCGGCGCAACCGGCGCCGCGCGCGCGAGCATCGTTTCGTAGGCCTCGGCGTTCGCGCCCGAGGCCTCGCCGATGGCGACCGCTCGCCCGCGCCACGCGGCAAGCGCCGGGTGCTCGAGCGCGCCCTGGAACGGCGCCTCCACGAAAACTTTCACGCACGCAGCGTCCTCGAGGATGTGCGTGATCTCGGGCGGTGCGAGGCGGAAGTTGATCGGCACCGGGATAGCGCCGAGCCAGAACCCGGCCCACCTCAGCTCGTCGCCGCGAAAGCCGTTGCGCGCCAGGATCGCGAAGCGCGAGCCGCGCTCGATCCCGAGCGCGCGCAGCGCGCCCGCGAGGCGAGCGACGCGATCGCCGAACTCTGCCCAGGTGTAGCTGCGCGCGGCATCCAGCAGCGCGGGGTTCGGTGCGTTGTGGCGCACCGCCGTGCGGAAGGCGCGTACCAGGTTCATCGCTTGCGGCGCATGCTATCAGTCAGCGCCGAGATGATGAGACAGGCGCGCGAGCACAGTTTCGCGGCCGATCAATTCGAGCACCGCATCGAGCGAGGGTGTCTGCGTGCGGCCGATGATCAGCAGCCGCGCCGGCATCGCCAGCTCGGGCATCTTCAGGCCGGTCGACTTGAGCACCTCGCTGGTTGCGGCGCCAAGTGACTTGCGGTCCCACGGCACGCTGCCGAGGCGCGCCTGCAGCATCTTGAGCGCCGGGCGCGTCTTTTCGTTGACGAGCTCGCTCACAGCGGCCGCGCTCGGCGTCTCGTAGTGATAGAACATGCGCGCCGCTTCCGCGAGGTGCGCGACGGTGGTGGCGCGGTCCTTGAGCAGCGCCACCACCTTGGCGAGCGGCGGCCCGGCGCTTGGCTCTGCGCCGAGGTCGCGCAGCATCGGCTCGGTCAACCCGGCGAGCCGGTCATCGGGCACTCCCTTCATGTACTGCTGATTGAGCCAGGCGAGCTTCTCCGGATTGAACTGCGCCGGCGAGCGGCTGACGTGCCCGAGGTCGAACCATTCGATGAGCTTCCCGACCGGGAACATCTCCTCGTCGCCGTGCGACCAGCCCAGCCGCGCGAGATAGTTGACCAGCGCCTCGGGCAAAAAGCCTTGGTCGCGATACTGTGTGACGCTCACCGCCCCGTGGCGCTTGGAGAGCCGCTCGCCGTCGGCGCCGAGGATCATCGGCACGTGGGCGAAATGCGGCAGCGCCCCGCCGAGGGCATGGAAGATGTGGAGCTGGCGCGGCGTGTTGTTGACATGGTCGTCGCCGCGGATCACATGCGTGATCGCCATGTCGAGATCGTCCACCACGACGCCGAAGTTGTAGGTCGGAACGCCGTCCGCGCGCAGCAGCACCAGGTCGTCCAACTCGCCGTTCGGAAACTCGATCGGGCCCTTGACGAGGTCCTTCCACGCAACGCTGCCCTCGTCGGGGGTGCGAAAGCGGATCACCGCCGGCCGGTCCGCCGGCGGCACCAGCCCCGCCGCCTTGGCGCGCTCGGGGCGCCAGCGCCCGTCGTAGCGCGGCTTGGCGCCGCGCGCGCGCTGCTCGGCGCGCAGCGCGTCGAGCTCTTCCTTGGTCGCCCAGCAGCGATACGCGTGTCCCGCCGCGATCAGGCGATCCGTGGCCTCGCGGTAGCGCTCGAGCCGCTGCATCTGGAAGTACGGACCCTCGTCCCAGTCCAGGCCGAGCCATTGCATGCTCTCCAGGATCGCGTTCACCGACAGCTCGGTGGAGCGCTCGAGGTCGGTATCCTCGATACGCAGGATGAACTTGCCGCCGTGACGGCGCGCGTAGGCCCACGAGAACAGCGCGGTGCGTGCGCCGCCGATGTGCAGGAACCCCGTCGGCGACGGCGCGAAGCGGGTGCGGACTGTCATGAAAGCTACGCCGGCGTGAACATCGGCACCGGCGCGCCGCCGTCGCTCGGCTTGAACGCGAGCTTCACCTTCTGGCCGATGCGCACGCCGTCGAGGTCGCAATCCACGATGTTGGTGAGCATGGTGACGCCTTCGTCGAGCGTCACGTAGGCGATGCAATAGGGCACCGGCACGCCGCGCCGCAGCACGCTATACGAATAAACGGTACCGGTGCCGCGCGCCTGGACCCAATCGGTGCGCTCCGAAAAGCAGTGCGGGCAGAGCGCGCGCGGGTAGAAATGGTGCTCGCCGCAGGCGCCGCATTTCTTGATCAGCAGCCTGCCCTGTGCCGCAGCGTCGAAGAAGGGCTTGTTCTCGGCGTTCACCGCAGGTGCCGGGATCTTTCGCTCCTGGTACGGGGTCGGCATCGCGCTAGTCCCTAGCCATGATAAGCGTCGCGCTGGTGTGGCGCGTGCCGAGTTGCCCGCCCATGCCTTGCGCCAGCGCGAGGTCGCAGTTTTTCACCTGCACCTTAGGGTGCGCCTCGCCGCGCAGCTGGCGCACCGCCTCGATCACCTTGGTCATGCCGCCGCGGTTCGCCGGGTGGTTGTTGCAAAGCCCGCCGCCATCGGTGTTGAAGGGCAGCCTGCCGCTGCCCGAGATGAGGTTGCCATCGGCGACGAATTTGCCGCCCTCGCCCTTCGCGCAAAAGCCCAGGTCCTCGATCTGCATCAGTACAGTAATGGTGAAGCTGTCGTAGATCGAGGCGTACTTGATGTCGGCGGGCTTGACGCCCGCTTCCGCAAACGCCGTCGGCCCCGACCACGCAGCGGCGGAAAAAGTGAGGTCCACCTTGCCGCCGCGCTGCCCCTTGGGCGATTCGCCGGCGCCGAGCAGCTTGACGCGCGGGCGCTTGAGCGATTTCGCCACCTCGGGGCGCGCCACGATCAGCGCACCGCCGCCATCCGACACCACGCAGCAGTCCAGGCGGTGCAGCGGGTCGGCGATCAGAGGCGAATCGAGCACCTCTTTCACCGTCACTACCTCGCGCAGCATGGCGTGCGGATTGTGCTGCGCGTGGTGCGAGGCGGCGACCTTGATCCAGGCAAGTTGCTCGGAGGTAGTGCCGAATTCGTGCATGTGGCGCATCGCCACCATGGCGTAGCTGTTGGTGGTGACGATGCCGTAGGGCGCCTCGAACGGGCCATCGGGCACCGCAGCGCCCCAGCTGCGCGGCTGCGTGCCGCTCGAGCCCTCCGAGCGCGGCCGCCCGGCAAGAGTAATGAGCGCGACGTTGCACTTGCCGGCCGCGATCGCCTGCGCTGCGTGCGACACGTGCACCACGTAAGACGAGCCGCCGGTGTCGGTCGAATCGAGATGGCGCAGCTTGAGGCCGAGGTAATCGGCCATCGACATCGGCCCGAGCCCCGGCGCGTCGCCGGCGCAGAAATAGCCGTCGATGTCGGCGCGCGTCAGCCCCGCGTCCTCGAGCGCGCCCTTCGCCACCTCGGCGTGCAGCTGTGCCACCGACTTGTCCTCGGCCTTGCGCGTCGGGTGCTCGTAGGCGCCTACGAGATACGCTTTGCCCTTGATGCTCATGCCAATATCCCCTTCTTTGAGCGTACCATCCCAGCGCGCGGCGGCGAGGAGGATATGTGAAAGGCTTGCATGAATAGCGAGCTTGAAGTCTTGCGCGATGTCATCGCCCGGCTCGACGGCGCTGGGATCGCCTACATGCTAACCGGTTCGGTTGCGATGAGCGTGTATGCCGAGCCGCGCATGACGCGGGACATCGATATCGTGGTGGAACTCGCCGCGGACGATACGCGCCGCGTGGTCGGGCTGTTCTCGCCGGACTATTACGTCTCCGACGAGGCGGTCAGGAATGCCATCGCGGCACGCAGCCTGTTCAACCTGTTCAATCTCGCCAAGCTGGTCAAGGTCGACCTGATCGTGCGTAGCGACGAGGAATTCCAGCGGCATCAGTTCGCGCGGCGCCAGCGGCACGATCTCGGCGGCATTTCCACCTGGGTGATCAGCAAGGAAGACTTGATCCTCGCCAAGCTCGCCTGGGCGGAGCCATCCGAGTCTGCTTTCCAGTTGCGCGATGTGCGCAGGCTGCTTGCGTCGGGCGCGGATCACGCCTACCTTCTCGAATGGAGCGCGAGGCTCGGGATCGGAGCCTTGTTGCGAAAGTGCATCGATGCGGGACACGACACCTGAATTCCAGCGTTTCGTCGACGAGCAGTACCGGCGCCTGACGCCGGGCGAGCGCGTCAGGCTGTGCACGGAGATGTTCGACGCAGCGCGGCGCCTGATCGAGTCCTCGCTGCCTCGCGAACTGAGCGAGCGCGAACGCAAGCGCCGAATCACCGAGCGCTTCTACGGTCTTGAGTTTGCGAACCGGGTTTTCCCGGACGAGGCCTGAAACCGCGGCACGTTGCCCGGATCGCCGCCTGCGCTTAAAATGCCTCCCCTGTTCGCGCGATGAACGGCGCAATGCGCCCGTTCCATCACGTGGCAAGCTGAACGGCGCCGCGCAATGCGCTCCTGCGCATCGCAAAGGTGACCGCTTCTAGCGGGACGTTAGCTCAGCGGTAGAGCACTGCTCTCACACAGCAGGGGCCATTGGTTCGATCCCAATACGTCCCACCAATTGGAACGAGGAGGTCGCGGTGGAGCTCGCGCGGCGCGAAGGCGCCACGCGCGGCGAGCTGCACTGGCACGCGCTTCACTTCATGCGCCGCTATTACGAGCACCGGCAGATCGCGCCCGATGCGCGCTTCGTCATCGAGATCGCCGGGATGCGAAAGGCGCGTGCCTGGAGCGCCGGCCAAGACGCTTCGTCCAGCGCTTGGCTCGGCCGGTTCATGGCCTGCCTCGCTTGAGTCGCAAAAAAGCAACACACGACTATGTGTACAAACAATGAGTTACAGATGTTTGCGAAAGCTACTTTGTAGGAGTACAAAACATATACCTGTCTGGAAACGATTTTTGACGAGACGGTTTTCGAAGGGAGACACAAGATGTCCATGTTCAAGTACTTATGCCATCTTCTGGTCGCCGTGGTCGCCCTGATACTCGCCGCGGCCGCAACGAGCGCCGACGCCCAGGGCGTCTTCCATGGGGGCGTCTCGGGGTACGTGATCAACACACCCAGCGCGTCGCATTTCTTCGCCCGGTGGGCGTAGCGCTTCGTTCATCTCCCGGGCCGTTGGCCACGGCGAATCCTTCACGGGAGCGCGCAGCAGCGTAGGCCGTTCCGCCCGGCGACGCTTGCCCGCCGGGCACTCGTGTTATCACTCCCGGCATGCCGGGCCGCAATCTGCTGCACGGCCGCGCTGCGCGAGGCTTCCTGCTCGCGCTGCTCGCCGGCCTGATCTTCCAGTGCCTCAACGTCACGATCAAGATCCTGACGCACGAGCTGCCGCCCATGCTGGTCGCGTGGGGGCGCTGGATCACCGGCATCCTGGTGATCGCACCGTTCGTGCTGCACTCGGGCTTCGCCGGCCTGCGCACGCGGGACCTCAAGCTGCACGGCTTTCGCGCCATTTTCCACACCAGCGGCTACGCCTTCTGGTACTCCGGCGTGGCGCTGATCCCGCTCGCCACCACCGCGGCGCTGTCGTTCACCGGGCCGATCTTCGTCACCCTCGGCGCAGCGCTGTTCCTCGGCGAGAAAGTGCGCTGGCAGCGCTGGGCCGGGGTGTTGATCGGCTTTCTCGGCGTGCTGGTGGTGATCCGCCCCGGGCTGGTGGCACTCGAGCCGGGCGCGCTCCTGATGCTCGCCGCGGTGCCGCTGATCGCGGGCTCAAACCTGGTTGCCAAGGTCGTCGCGGGCCGCGATACGCCAGCGCAAATCGTTTTCTGGCAGAGCCTGTTCGGTCTGGTGTGCTTCGCGCCGCTCGGCATCTGGTTCTGGCAGGCGCCCACGGTCGCGCAATGCGGCCTGTTCCTGCTCGCTGGCATCTTCGGCACCGCGGGCTATTTCTTCATCACCTGGTCGTTCCGCCTGCTCGACATCTCGGCGCTGCAGCCGCTCGCCTTCGTGGGCATCGTCTGGGCGACGCTGTTCGATTTGCTCGTGTTCGGCAACACCGCGGACGCCTGGACTTTCCTCGGCGCCGGCATCATCGTTGCGGCGACCACCTGGATCGCGCACCGCGAAAGCCGCACGCGCAGTGCCTCGCCCGAAAGCGCCACGCGAAGCAGGATCTAATCAGCGCGTACAGACCTTGAGCGGCATGCCGCCCTTGGGAATCAACGTGACGCGCGCCACCGGCACCGGCTCGTGGCCGTCCACGGTGGCGAAGCTCGCATGCTGCAGCAAGGTGGCCAGCATCGCGGTCGCCTCGATCATGGCGAAGGCCATGCCGATGCAGATGCGCGGCCCGGCGCCGAACGGCATGTACTGGTAGCGCGGGATCTTCGCTTCGCGCTCGGGCGAAAAGCGCCCGGGATCGAACGCATCGGGATCTTCCCAGCGCGCGGCGTGCCGGTGGATGGTGTAGATCGGCATCACCACCGAGGTGCCCGCGCGGATGTCGTGCCCGTCGAGGCGCGTGTCGGCCACCGCCTGGCGGCTCATCAGCGGCACCGGAGGATACAGGCGCATCGATTCCTTGAGCAGCTGCTGCACCAGCACCAGCCGCTCGATGTGCGCCGCGTTCACGGCTTCGCCGCCCGTGACGCGCGCGACCTCTTCCTCGAGTGCCGCGCTCCATTGCGGCGAGCGCGCCAGCAGGTACAGCGTCCAGGTGAGCGCTTTCGCCGTGGTCTCGTGCCCAGCGAGATAGAAGGTGAGCAGGTTGTCGACGAGCTGCTCGTCGTTCATGGTCTGGCCGGTTTCGGGGTCGCGCGCCGCCATCAGGCGGTGCATCAGGTCTTCGCGCGCGGCACCGCCCTGCGCCTCGGCCGCGCGGCGCTCGCGGATCATCGCCGCGACCGCGGAGCGCAGTTGTTGCACGGCTTGCAATCGCGCCCGGCCTCCCGGCTGCGGCAGCCATTTGGGCGCCTTGGCGATGGCGTAGAGCTGTCCCCAGGCGCCGGCGCGCTGGAAGGTTGCCGTCGAGCGCTCGAACACGGGCGCCATGGCGCCGTCGGCCGAAGGCAGCAGCGTCGCGGAGATGACGTCGAAAGTCACCGCGGTCATGTCGCGCTCGATCGGCTGCACCGCGCCCCGCGGCATGGCGCGCCATTTCGAGATCAGCGCCTGCGTCGCGCGCACGAAGGCCGGAACGAATGCCAGCAGATCCTGGTGGCGGAACATCGGCGCCGAGGCCTGGCGCTGCCATTTCCATTCCGCGCCCTCGCTCGTCAGGATGCCCCGGCCGAGCAGCGGACTGAGCAACCGGATCTGCACCAGTTTCTGGAACTTGTCGCGCTCGTCGAGCAGCACCGTCTTGATCAGGCCCGGGCCGGTGATCCAGACCACGCGCGCGGCGCTGCCGCCTGGCGCCACCAGGTCCTGCTCGTAGGCCGCCTGCGGCACGACCTGCAGCGGGTTGCGCACGAAGCTGGCGATGAACGCCAGCCGGCCGAGCGGCTGTGCGGGAGGGGAGATGCGCGGCGGCGTGATGCGCGGTGGCACGATTTTCGTCATGCCAGCGACTCGCGACGCGCGAGCGTCTCGCGCTCGAAGCCGGCGACGCGCTTGTAGTTCGCGGAGATTTCAGAGAGCTCGGCCGCCGAGATCACGTTTTCGATGCGATCGAATGGCCGGTCGCCGGTGCGCAGGTGCACTTCGCGCAGGATCGTGTCCGGCGGGTTGGCGCGGTTCATGAGCACCACTTCGTAGGCGGGCTTGAGGCGCGCTTTTTCGTACGCCTGCAGCGCCGCGGGCACGTCGGCCTCGCGCCTGAGGCAGCCCGCGAGCGTGCGCGCGTCGAGCACCGCCTGGCCGGCGCCGTTCGAGCCACGCGGGTACATCGGGTGCGCCGCATCGCCGAGCAGCGTCACGCGCCCCCTGGACCACCATGGCAAGGGATCGCGGTCCACCATCGGGTACTCGAGGATGGTGTCGGCGTTGCGGATCATGGCGGCGGCGTCCAGCCAGTCGAAGCGCCAGTTCTCGAACGTTGGATAGAAATCTTCCAGTTTGCCGGCGAGGTTCCAGTCCTGCATGACGTTGCGTGGCGACTGGATTTCCGCCACCCAGTTGAGCAGCTGCGAGCGCTCGCCCTCGAGGCGCTCGCGGATCGGGTAGATCACCATCTTGCCGACTTCGAGCCAGCCCGCGATCACCATGCTGGCGCCGCTGAGGAACGGCTTGGCGCGCGTCACGCCGCGCCACATTTTGATTCCCTGGTACGCTGGCGGCCCTTCGCCCGGGTGCAGCAGTTTCCTCACCGCCGAATTGACGCCGTCGCAGCCGATCGCCGCCGCGCCGCGCGCGCTGCCGCCATCCTCGAAGCGCGCTTCGACCGAGCGCGCGTCCTGAGCGAGCGCGGTGCACTTCCTTCCAAGCACGATGCGGTCCGGCCCGAGCCGCTCGCGCGCCGTTTCGAGCAGCACACCGTGCAGATCGCCGCGATGGATTGAAAGCTGCGGCCACTCGTAGCCGGCGAAGCGGCCGCGCGGCTCACGGAAAATCAACTGGCCGAATCGGTTGTAGAAGCACACTTCGCGCGTCGCCACCGCCACTTGGGCCAGGCGCTCGGCGAGCCCCAGCTCGGTGTATTCGCGCATCGCGTGCGGCAGCAGGTTGATGCCGACGCCGAGCGACTTGATCTCGGGCGCCGCCTCGTAGACGCGGCACGCGATGCCGGCCTGGTGCAGCGACAGCGCGAGCGTCAGCCCGCCGATACCACCACCGATGACCAGGATCTCCATGTCGCCGATTCTATAGAATCGGGCATGGCTGCGATCACACTGGATCACATTCGCGCTGCCGCGGCGCGCATCGCCGGCGCGGTCGAGCGCACGCCCTGCGTGCACAGCCGCACGCTCTCGCGCCTCACCGGCGCCGAAATCTGGCTCAAGTTCGAGAACCTGCAGTTCACCGCCTCGTTCAAGGAGCGCGGCGCGCTCAACCGGCTGCTCGCGCTCTCCGAGGCAGAACGCCGGCGCGGCGTCATCGCCATGAGCGCGGGCAACCACGCGCAAGGGGTCGCCTACCACGCCTCGCGGCTAGGGGTGCGCAGCGTAATCGTGATGCCGCGCGGCACGCCCAACAACAAAGTGTCGAGCACGCAGGTGCACGGCGCCGAGGTGATTCTCGAAGGCGATACGCTCGCCGACGCCGCGCGCCACGCGCACGAGCTCGAGGCGCGCGAGGGGTTCATTTTCCTGCACCCGTACGAGGACCCGCTGGTAATCGCGGGCCAGGGCACGGTCGCGCTCGAGATGCTCGAGCAGGCGCCCGCGCTCGATTGCCTGGTGGTGCCGATCGGCGGCGGCGGGCTGATCTCGGGCATGGCGACCGCTGCCAAGGCGCTGCGCCCGGAGATCCGCGTCTATGGCGTCGAATCCGCGAACTACTGCGCCATGCAGCAGCGGCTCGCGGGGCAGCCGGTGCGCGTGGGCGGCGACACCATCGCCGAGGGCCTCGCGGTGCGCGACATCGGCGAGCTCACCCTTGGCATCGTGCGTGCGCTGGTCGAGGAAGTGCTGCTGGTGGACGAAGACACCATCGAGCGCGCGGTGGTGGCGCTGATCGAAATCGAGAAGACCGTGGCCGAGGGCGCCGGCGCGGCGGGGCTCGCGGCGCTGCTGCAGCATCCCGCGCGCTTCGCCGGCAAGCGCGTCGGCATCCCTCTGTGCGGCGGCAATATCGATTCGCGGCTGCTGTCCGCGGTGCTGATGCGCGGGCTGGTGCGCGACGGGCGCCTGGTACGCCTGCGCGTCACCACGCCCGACATCGCAGGGAGTCTGGCCAAGGTGGCGGCGATGCTGGGCGAGGCCGGCGGCAACATCGTCGAGGTGCAGCATCAGCGGGTGTTCGGCACCGCGTCGGTTAAGTCGCCTGAGGTCGAGTTCGTGATCGAAACGCGCGGACGCGAGCACTCGGGGCAGATCGTCGCTTCTCTGCGCGCCCAGGGCGTCAAGCTCACGCTGCTCGACTAGCGTCGGGCACCGCGATTCCTTAATACTGTTCTCTCGCCCCCAAGCCAACGGTTGCGGGCGCGCGAGCCAGCGGGCGTCATCGTCCGCGGTGCGCAAGCACGTCCTCGCGCAGGGTCCCGGTGCGGCGGCCTCGGTCAGATAGGAGCTCTCGACCGCCGCACCACCCGCGATCGAGGACGCGCACCGAAGGACGCTGCCGCCCGCTGCCTCGCGCTCCGGGACAAGGGGCTGGGGCGCTCGCGCCCTTTAGGCCGCGCTGTGCTCCACGGGTGGCGGGGCTGACGAGAGCTTCTATCTGACCGAAGTCTGCCCCGCCGGGCCCCCGTGGCGCGGCGTTTGCGGCCTCAGGGCGCGAGCGCCCCAGCGCCTTGGCCCGACCAATCGAAAAGGAAAGTGGGGTGCTCGCGTTTGAAAAAGCGTCAGCGCTCTTCGGGTGGTTTGATGCGGCGGAAGGCGAGGTAGAGCAGCACGTCGTAGCTGATCTTGAGGCCCGCGGCGATGAACAGCGGCGTCGCGAGCGACACCGCCTGGATCGCCACGCCCGCCACCGCCGGCGCCACCGCCCATGAGGCGAGCCGCGCGATGCCCGTCGCACCCGAAGCAAACGTGCGCTCCTCGGGCTGCACCACCGCCATGACGTAGGAAGTGCGCGTCGGCACGTCCATCTCCGCCAGCCCTTCGCGAAGCAGGTAGAGCACCGCCGCGGCCCAGAAGCTGCCGGCGAACGGGATCGCGATCAGCAGCAGGCTGGAAGGGATGTGCGTGAACACCATGGTGTTGACGAGGCCGATGCGCCGTGCGAGCCACGCCGCCGCCAGATGCGAGGCGGCGCTCATGATCTTGCCGCCGAGAAACAGCGCCGCGATCTGCACTTCGCTGGCGCCGAACCAGGCGAAAAAGAAATACGAGAACAACGCCGAGCCAAGGAAGCCGCCGCCGATGCCATCGAGCGCGAACAGGGCGCAGATGCGCACCAGGATCGAGCGGCTTTGCGGCGTCAGCGGCCTGCGCGCAGCGCCGGCGCCCGCTTCGCTGTGCGCCGAAAGCGCGGCGTAGAGCGGCAGGCTCGCCGCGGTGAGCACGGCGTACAGCAGGATCGCGGCACGATAGGAGCCGATTTCGTCTGTAGCGCCCAGCTCGCGCAGCAGCGTGGGCAGCGCCGCGAGCAGCCCGCCGAGCGCCTGGCCTATGTCTTGCACCACTGCGTGCCAGGCAAAAGCGCGCGTGCGCCCGGCGTCGTCGGTGGTCGAGGGCAGCGCCGCAGATTCCAGCGCCAGCATCGCGCCACGGTCCTTGCCCATGCCGGTGACCATGCCGAGGAACGCCGCTGCCGCCATGACCCAGGCGTCGGAAGCAAGCGCCACCACCACGCCTCCCACGGCGCTGAGCGCGCCGAGCAGCAGCAGCGAGCGCCGGCGCCCGATGCGGTCGCCGCCGAAAGTCATGATCCCCGCGGCGAGCGTCGCACCAGCAAGGCCTGCTGAAAGCACCATGCCGAGCACCACCACCGACAGCCCCAGCTTGGCGATGTAGATGCCCAGCACCACGCCAGCGAGCCCGTTGGCGAGCGCACGCACGAAGCTCGCAGCGTAGATGCGGCTGCGGTCGCTCACCGGAGGCCCGTTGCGGGGAAGTGTAAAGTCACACTTTACACTTCGGGCGTCTGCGCCCCGTCACTCACACGAGCACCGGCAGCGCGAGGCATGCGAGGCCAGCGGCGAGCAGCAGCGCGCGCCGCGCCGGCGCCAGCGGCGCGTTGAAGTAGCCCACCACGCCGAGCGTGCCGAGCCAGATCCCCAGCGCCGCCGCGAGCGTGGCGCCGGCGATTGCGTACGGCGTGCCCTGCATCAGCAGCGGCGGCGATAGTACGAACAAGAACGGCACGATGTACGCCGCCCAGCCGATGCGCGTTGCGGTCCAGCCGGTGGCGTCGACGTCCGCGCCCGCGATGTTTGCGGCAGCGAACGCGGCCAGCGCCACCGGCGGCGTCACCATCGACATGATGCCGAAGTAAAGCAGGAACATGTGCGCCGCCATAGGCACGATGCCGACCTTGATCAACGCCGGCGCGATCAGCGTCGCCATGATTACGTACACGCCCACCGTCGGCAGCCCGAGCCCGAGCAGGATCGCCATGACGGCGGTGAGCAAGAGCAGCAGCGCCACGCTCTCGCCGGTGATGGCGAGCAGCTGCAGCGTCATGCCGAAGGCGAGACCGGAAATGTTAAGGATGCCGATGAACAGTCCCGCCACCGCGCAGATCAGCACCAGGTCCACCACCGCGCCGCCAGTCGAGACGATGGCGATGAACATCTCTTTCAGCGGCACACGCCGGCCCTTGTAGCCGAAAGCGAGCGAACATGCGATCAGCACGCCGGTGGCAAGCAGCGCCGCGTACTCGGCCTGCATGTTCCAGCCGAGCAGCCCCCAGAGAAGCAGCGCAAACGGCAGCGGAAAATACCAGCCCGCCTTCAGCACCTCGAGCGTCTGGGGCAGCCGCTCGTCGGGCGCGCTGCGGATGCCGCGCTTCGCCGCCTCCAGGTCCACCTGGAAGAAAAGCGCCAGGTAATACAGCAGCGCCGGGATGATCGCCGCGATCATCACATCGCGGTAAGGCACCTGCAGCATCTCGGCCATCATGAACGCGGCCGCGCCCATCACCGGCGGCATGAGCTGGCCGCCGGTCGAACCCACCGCTTCGATCGCGGCCGCGATTTGCGGCGGGAAGCCCGAACGCTTCATGAGCGGGATCGTCACCACGCCCACTGCCGAGACGTTGGCCACCGCGCTGCCTGAGATCATGCCGAAGAAGGCCGAGCCCACGACTGCGATCTTGGCCGAGCCGCCGCGATAGCGCCCCATCCAGGCCATCGCCAGGTCGGTGAAGAACTCCGCGCCGCCGCAGCGCCCGAGCACCTGGCCCATGAGGATGAACGGGATCACCACCACGATCGCTATGCCGAGCGCGGAGCCGAGCAGCGCGTTAGTGTCCAGGCCGAGGTACACCAGCAGGCGCGTGAACTCGACCGGCCGCGCCTCGAACACACCGGGAAGATATTTTCCGAGCAGCGCGTACACCACGCCGGCGAGCGTGAAGCCCACGAGCGAGAAGCCCGCCATGCGGCGCGTGCCTTCGAGTACCAGCAGGCACAGCGCCGCCGCGAGCAGGATGCCGTCCAGCGGCCGCTCGGTGAGCTCGTTGACCAGCGTCGGGTAGCGCCACGCCACGTAAAGGCAGAGCGCGAGGCCGCCGAATCCCGCGGCGAGGTCCCACCACGGCACGCGGCCGCGCCACCTGGGCGCCGCCGGCGCGATGAGGAAGCAAAGGGCGATCGCAAAGCCGAGCACCGTGACCAGGAACTGCTCGGTGTAGAGCTCGAGGCCCGCGGCGCGGTGCAGGTCGAGCACCCAGCCCACCACGCACGCGGTGAGCAGCAATTGGAGAACGAAGACGGTTCTGGCGTAGGGCCGCGGACCTTGCAGGGGCTGCTCGATGAACTCCTCGGCCATCTACACCACCAACCTACTTCGCCATCCCGCGCTCCTTGTAGAACTTGAGCGCTCCGGGATGAAACGGCGCCGGCATCGGCTTGTGCATCGTGCGCACGTCGAAGCCCTCGAAGGCGCGCAGGCTCTCGAC
Source organism: uncultured Enterobacteriaceae bacterium (assembly GCA_964393745.1). Lineage (GTDB taxonomy): Bacteria > Pseudomonadota > Gammaproteobacteria > Burkholderiales > SG8-39 > 2-02-FULL-66-14. The sequence continues at coordinate 16,121 of CAYMVA010000094.1, forward strand.
CAGCTTCGGCTTCTGCTCGTGCAGCGTCTTGGCGATGCGGTACGCGATGTCGTCCTTCACATGCGCACCGGCGAGAACCAGGTAGTCGTAAGCCATGAGCTTGGTCGGCCCGACCAAGCCGGCAAACGCCGGCCCCGGTTTCGCCTCCGAGATATACGCGTACTGGAAGTGCTTTTTCATCCGCTCGACGGCTTTTGGATCATCCGAAAACGGCAGGAAGCGGATGCCGCCGGTGGACTTGTCCACCTCGGAGACCTTGGCGGCGCCGATGGCGAAGAAACCGGCGTCGGCCTTGCCCTCGGCGAAATCATCCGCCCCCCGGATCACATTCGGCACCAGCGCGGTGCGGATGTCGCTGTGGTCGAGGCCGCCGTTGGCGAGGATGGCGTCGATGATCCGCTTGACGGTCAGCTGCGCGGTGTAGCCGTAGGGGACGCGCTTGCCTTTAAGGTCGGCGATCGATTTGATGGGCGAGTCCTTCCTCACGAACAATCCGACCTGGATCGGGAAGATCACCGCCACGATGCGCAGGTTGGCGTGCTTGCGTCCGGAGTACGGCCCCTCGCCCGCCGCCGCCTCCTGCGCCTCGAGCGTGTTGCCCACCGTAAGGTCCATCTCGCCGCTGTTGACCAGCGGGAACACCGCGCTCGATCCCGAATAGGGCTGCACGCGGCTCTGGATTTTCTCGGTTTCCTGCAGCGCGCGCGCGATCGCCGAGCCCATGTTGTAGCCGATCGAGCCCTGCGGCGCGGTGCCGATGCCGAGCGTCTGGGCTTGTGCAGTGCCGCACACGGCGGCGATCACGAACAGAAGCGCTTTCATCGGGCCTCCTAGGGAGCCTCTGATCAATTCGCGCGCATGCGCGTTGCGGCCGGAACGCGGCGCCTGCTAGGCGCTCGGCCGCAGCGATATGTCGATATCGCAAGGTCGAGCAACAACGCAGGCGCCCGTGTCATCGCGCTATCGTAACCCGGAGATCGCGTCTTCCGGCCGCAACCCGAGGGCGGCGAGGGCCTTTGCCTTGAACCCGAGCGGCACGGCCTCGCCGCCCAGAGGGACGGGTGGATTTTGGCGCATGGCGTCGCCATCGGCCGCCTTATGTACATCCAGTACACGGCGGCGTCCGCTGTCTAGCCCTGCGCCAAAATCGCCACCGTCGCGCACGCGGGAATTAATCAGAGGCTCCCTAAGCGGGAACGGATATTTCTATCAGATTCAGGTCCGGGTCGCGCACGTACACCGAGCGGATCTTGTGCACCGCCCCGGTCTTGAGCACCGGCCCCTCCAGGATCGCGATGCCGGCCTGCTCCAGCCGCCGCATCACTTCCTCGAGCGGCACCGCGGCGATGAAGCACAGGTCCTGGGTACCGGGCGCCGCGACGTGCGCCCGCGGCAGGAATTCCTTGCCCCATTCGTGCAGGTTGATTTTCTGGTTGCCGAACCTGAGCGCGAGGCGCTCCTCGGTAGGCGTGCGGAAAGTTTCCAGCTGCATGCCGAGGACGTCGCGGTAGAAGCGGATGCAGGCGTCCCTGTCGCGGGTGGTGAGGACGAGGTGGTCGAGGTGGTCGATCATTAGGATTCAGGATCCAGGATTCAGAGGTCAGGATTCGGAGGTTAGATGATACGGGCGGCGCGCAGGGTGGAGATCTGCGGCGCGGTGTAGCCGAGGGAGGCGAGGATTTCGTCGGTGTGCTCGCCCAGCCCGGGCGCGGCGGAACGGATCCCACCAGGAGTTGCCGAAAGTTTGGGCACGATGCCGGGCTGCTTGAGCGGCTCGCCGTCGCCCGCGACCGTGTCGAGGAGCATGCTGCGCGCCGCGTAATGCGGATCGCGCGCGATGTCGGCCGCGCTGTAGATGGTGCCGGCCGGCACCTCCGCGCGCTCCATCGCGGCGAGCACCTCGGTCTGGGTGCGCTGCGAAGTCCAGGCCGCGATCGCTTCGTCGATGCGCTGCATCTGCGCCGCGCGGCCGTCGTTCTTCGCCAATGCCGGATCGTCGCGCAGGTCGGTGCGCCCGATGGCACCCATCAGTCGCTGGTACAGGCTGTCGGCGTTGGCGGCAATCAGCACCCAGCTGCCGCCGCTGCACGGATAGATGTTGGAGGGCGCGATTCCGGGCAGCGCGCTTCCCGAGCGCTCGCGCACATAGCCCACCGCATCGTACTCGGGCAGCAGGCTCTCCATGCAGTTGAACACCGCTTCGTAGAGCGCGACGTCGATCACCTGCCCGGCGCCGCCATTTTTCAGGTGCTGCAGCGCGAGCAGCGCGCCGATCACGCCGTGCAGCGAGGCGATGGTGTCGCCGATGGAAAGATTGGGCCGCACCGGCGGCCGGTCGGGAAAGCCGGTGATGTGGCGCAGCCCGGCGAACGCCTCGGCGATGGCGGCAAACCCCGGGCGCTCGCGGTACGGGCCGGTCTGGCCGTAGCCGGAGATGCGCACCAGGATCAGCTTCGGGTTGTCGCGCGACAGCACGTCCCAACCGAGATTCCACTTCTCGAGCGCGCCAGGGCGGAAGTTCTCTACCACGATGTCGCAGTTGCGCGCGAGGCGCCGCACGATCTCCTGGCCTTCGGGTTTGCGCAGGTCGGCGGTGACCGACTTCTTGTTGCGCGACTGCACCTGCCACCAAAGCGAAACACCGTTTCTCAACCGCCGCCAGCGGCGCAGCGGGTCGCCGTCGCCCGGCGGCTCCACCTTGATCACCTCGGCGCCGAAATCGCCCAATGTCTTGCCGCAGAACGGCCCGGCGACCAGCGTGCCGAGTTCGAGAACGCGGACCCCGTGAAGGGGTCCGCTCATGCCTGGCGGCGTTTCAGCAACCGCAGCGGGTTGTACTCGATCACGGTCTCGCCGCGCTGGTTGATCACCTTGTTGGCGAAGCGCGCCAGACCGCGGTCGCCTTTCGAGGTCAGGCGATGTTCGATCACCTCGGCCTCGACGTGGATGGTGTCGCCCACCAGCGTGGGCGCCTTGACGTCGAGCGTCGCGTTGAGGAACGCGAGCCCGGTGTCCTGCATCGTGGGCAGCAGCAGCCCTTCGGCGAACGCGTACACCAGCGCCGCGGGCACTGGCCGGCCACGGATGGCGCGATCCGAATCGTCCGCTACCGCGAACAGCTCCTCGGTCAGCCAGGTGAGGTTGACGAAGCCGGCGAGATCAGCCTCGGCGATGGTGCGCCGGTGGGTGCGGAAGCGCATCCCCTTGGACAGGTCCTCGAAGCAAAAACCCCTTCCCACCACCATCAGGTCGGCCACGCATCGCTCCATGTCATGTGCGCTCCACGTTGGCGCGCAGCGGTTGCGCCGCGAGCTGCTCGAGCGCCGGCCCGGTCATGCGCTGGATCAGCCACTCGCTCATCGGCTGCGCGCCGAGCGTGCGGTAAAAGTCGATTGAAGGCTGGTTCCAGTCGAGCACTGACCATTCGAAGCGGCCGCAGCCGCGCTCCACCGCCAGTTTCGCCAGGTACACCATCAATGCCTTGCCGTAACCCCTGCCTCGAAACGCAGGGCGCACGAACAGGTCCTCGAGATACAGACCCGGCCGGCCGAGGAAAGTCGAATAGCTGTGGAAGAAGAGCGCAAAACCTGCGCAGCCAGCTTCCTCGTAGACGAGCACCGCCTCGGCGTAGCGCGGCTCGGAGAACAGGTGCGCGCGCAAGCTCGTCTCGTCGGCGGTGACGATATGTGCGAGCTTCTCGTACTCGGCCAGCTCGCGCACCAGCTGATGGATCACTGGGACGTCCTCGGGCCGGGCAGCGCGGATCGAAAAGTTCGTCTGCGAAGCCATGCGGCGATTCTAGTAGGACTTCGGCAGCCCGAGCACCCGCTCGGCGATGAAGCACAGCACCAGCTGCGGGCTCACCGGCGCGATGCGGCCGATGAGCGATTCGCGCAGATAGCGCTCTACGTGGTACTCCTTGGCATAGCCGTAGCCGCCGTGCGTCATCACCGCCTGCTGGCAGGCATCGAAACCTGCCTCGCCGGCGAGGTATTTCGCAGCGTTGGCTTCCGCGCCGCAGGGTTGGCCTTTGTCATAGAGCCACGCTGCCTTGAACACCATCAGGTTGGCCGCCTCGAGCGCCATCCAGTTGGCGGCGAGCGGGTGCTGGATCGCCTGGTTCTGCCCGATCGGGCGGTCGAACACGATGCGCTCTTTCGCATACTGCGCTGCACGCTTGACGGCGCAGCGCCCCAGGCCGACCGACTCGGCGGCGATCAAGATGCGCTCCGGGTTCATTCCATGCAGGATGTACTCGAAGCCGCGCCCCTCCTCGCCGATGCGGTCGGCTTCTGGCACCGGCAGTGCGTCGAAGAACACCTGGTTGGAGTCCACCGCTTTGCGGCCCATTTTCTCGATCTCGCGCACCTCCACGTGGCGGCGATCGAGATCGGTGTAGAAGAGCGTAAGGCCATCTTGGGGCCGTTTGCACTCTTCTATTGGAGTAGTGCGCGCCAGCAGCAGGATTTTCTCCGCCACCTGCGCGGTCGAGATCCATACCTTCTGGCCGGAGATCAGGTACTTCGCGCCCTTCTTCTCGGCCTTGGTCTTGATGCGCGTGGTGTTGAGGCCCGTGTTCGGCTCGGTGACCGCGAAGCAGGCGCGCTCCTTGCCGGCAATCAGCCCGGGCAGCATGCGCTTTTTCTGCTCCGCGCTGCCGAACACCACCACGGGGTTCAAGCCGAAGATGTTCATGTGCACCGCCGAGGCGCCGGAGAACCCTGCGCCCGACTCGGCGATCGCCTGCATCATGATCGCCGCCTCGCTGATGCCGAGCCCGGCGCCACCGTATTCTTCCGGCATGGCGATGCCGAGCCAGCCATCCTTGGCCAGCGCCTGGTGCAGCTCGGCGGGAAAACCGCCTTCCTTGTCGCGCTTCAGCCAGTAGTCGTCGCCGAAGCGCGCGCAGATTTTCGCGATCGCCTCGCGGATGCTTTCCTGCTCCGGGGTGAACGCAAAATCCATCAATCGCGCCTGACCTTGGCGGGGTCCTCGCCGTAGGGCGGCGCGTAAATAACCATCAGTTTCGCCCGCTCGCTGGTGACGATGAGCAGGTGCTGCGCATCCGCCGGAAAAAAGCACGCCTCGCCCGGTTGCATCTCGAACTTCTCGCCCGCCACCTCGACGTGCGCTGCGCCTTCGAGCAGGTAGCAAACCTGCTCGATGCCCGGATGCGCGTGCGGCAGCGCGCCCTTGCCGCGCTCGATCTCGCCGATCAGCACTTCGACCTGTTTGGCGCCGACCGTCTCGGGGCCGATGAGGCGGAAATTCTTCGTCCCGCTGTGGTTGGCCGGCGAATAAGGTGTGACGTCGGCCTGCCTGACGAGGTATCTGGGTTTCATTCGCGGCGATCGATCCAGTTGTAGAGCGCAAGCCCGCCATCCACCACGATCGACGCTCCCGTGACGTAGCGGCCGAAGCGCTCCGAGAGCACCGCCAGCGCCATGGCGGCGATGTCCTCGGGCTTGCCGAAGCGGCGCATCGGGATGCGCGACTCCAGATCGGCGGTGGTCGGCGAGAGCTTGAAGCCGCCGCCCGGCACCGCTCCCGGCAGGATGGCGTTGACGCGGATGCCGTGCGGCCCGAGCGAGCGCGCGAATTCCTTCATCAGCATGGTCTGCGCCGCTTTCGAGGCGCTGTAGTGGGGCAGGTTCCTCGGCGCCTCGGCATGCAGCGAGGTGAGATAGAGCATGCGCCCCGCGATCTTGCGCTCCCGCATGTGCCGGCCAAGCTTCTGGCCCAATACGAAGCCCGCCTCCACATTCACCGCCAGCATCTCGCGCCATGTCGATTCGCTCACCTCGAGCGCGGTGTCGCTTTCGTCGCGCCGCGGGCAGGCCGCATGCACCAGAATCGAGACGCTGCCGAGCCGTGCAATCGCTTCGTCGGCGAGGCGCGCTGCGGCACCGGGTTGCGACAGGTCGCAATCGAGGTCCGAGCCCTTGAGATCGCTCGCGATCACGCGCGCGCCTTCTTCCTTCAGAGCCTCGGCGATCGCGCGCCCTATGTTCTGCCCAGCGCCAGTGACGAGCGCCGTGTCGCCTTGCAACAGCTTGCTGTTCATCGTTTCACTCTATGGGTGCAGCGGGAGACTTGGCGGGCAGAGGGCCGCCCGCCGCCGCCGGCGCGCCGCGGCCGCCGAGCAGCACGTAGGCGGTGGGAATCACGTAAAGCGTGAACAGCGTTCCGAGCAGCAGCCCGCCCACGATCACCCAGCCGATTTGCTGGCGCGCCTCCGCTCCGGCGCCGGTGGCGATGGCGAGCGGCGTCGCGCCGAGCACCATGGCGCCGGTGGTCATCAGGATCGGGCGCAGGCGCAGCGTCGCGGCCTCGATCACGGCCTCGAGCTTGTGCATGCCGCGCGCGCGCAGCTGGTTGGCGAACTCCACGATCAGGATGCCGTGCTTGGTAATCAGGCCGATCAGCATGATCAGGCCGGTCTGGCTGTAGACGTTGAGCGTGCCCTGGGTGAGGCGCAGCGCGAGCAGCGCGCCGGTGATCGCCAGCGGCACCGTGAGCATGATGACGAAAGGCGAGACGAAGCTCTCGAACTGCGCCGACAGCACCAGGTAGATGAAGATCAGCGCCAGCAGGAAAATCATCGCCAGCGCCGCGCCAGACTCGCGGAATTCGCGCGACGTGCCGTCGAGCTCGGTGCGCGCGCCCGGCGCGAGCACCTCGGCGGCCGCCTTCTCCAGGTAATCGAGCGCTTCCCCCAGGGTGTGTCCCGGGGCGACGTTGGCCGAGAGGATCGCGGCGCGCAGGCGGTTGAAGTGGTTCAGCTCTTTCGCCGCCACGGTCTCGCGCACGCTCACCAGGTTGGAGAGCTGCACCAGGCGGCCGTCGCGCGCGCGCACGAAAATCGACGTCAGGTCGGCCGGCGTGTCGCGGTCTTTCGCCTCCAGCTGCACGATGACGTCGTACTGCTTGCCCTCGCGCTTGAAGCGCGTCACCTGGCGGCCGCCGAGCAGCGTCTCGAGCGTGCGCCCGATGACCTCCACCTCCACGCCGATGGCCGCCGCCTTGTCGCGGTCGATGTCCACCGCGAGCTGCGGCTTGTTCAGGCGCAGGTCGGTGTCCGGGTTGGCGATCGCCGGCGACTCGCGCGCCTTGGCGAGCAGCCGGTTCATCATCGCATCGAGCTCCTCGTAGGTATTGGCCTGCACCACGAACTGCACCGGCGGGTTGCGGAAGCTCTGGCCGAGCGAGGGCGGGTTGACCGGGAAGGCGAACACGCCGGGGAGCCCGCCGAACATCTTGGGGGCGAGCTCCGCGGTCACCTGGTCGGTGCGGCGCGAGCGTTCCTCCCACAGCTTGAGCTGAGTGAAGCCGATGCCGGTGTTGACCGGGTTGGGGCGCTCGAGGCCCGGCGCCACCACCGTGAAGTAGGTGCGGATCTCCGGCACCTGCGCGAACAGCTTCTCGATCGCGCGCATGTACTCGTCGGTGTACGAAAGCGAAGCGCCCTCCGGCGCGAGCACCAGCGAGATGAAAAAGCCGCGGTCCTCCGAAGGCGAAAGCTCCGAGCGCAGCGTCTTCAGGATCGCGACGCCGGCTGCGGCTACGACGAAGAACGCCAGCGCCACTAGCCAGCCGCGGCGCAGCGCCGCCGTGAGCGTTCGGCGGTAGCCCGCGTTGATGCCGTGGAAAAAGCGCTCCATCGCCAGGTAAAGCCCGCCGTGCCGCTGGTGCGCCTGGAGGATGCGCGAGCACATCATCGGCGTAAGCGTCAGGGCGACGAAGCCGGAGACCAGCACCGCCGAGGTGACCGTGAGCGCGAACTCGGTGAACAGTTTCCCGGTGTTGCCGGTCTGGAAGGCGAGCGGCGCGAACACCGCGGCGAGCGTCAGCGTCATGGCGACCACGGCGAAGGCGATCTCGCGCGAGCCGTCGATCGCCGCCTGGCGCGGGTTCTTGCCCATCTCGACGTGGCGGTGGCAGTTCTCCAGCACCACGATGGCGTCGTCCACCACCAGGCCGATGGCGAGCACCAGGCCCAGCAGCGTCAGCACGTTGACCGTGAAGCCCATCAGGTACATGAAGAAGAACGCGCCCACCAGCGACACCGGGATGGTGACGAACGGGATCGCGGTCGCGCGCAGCGAGCGCAGGAACACGAAAATCACCAGCACCACCAGCGCCACCGCTTCCGCCATGGTGCGGTACACCGAGGCGATCGAGCGCTCGATGAAAATCGAGGAGTCGAACGCCACCGCGAGCTTCATGCCCTGGGCGAGCGTTGGCCGGATGCGCTCCATTTCCGCCTTCACCGCCTGCGCCACCCCGAGCGTGTTGGCGGTCGATTGCTTGACGACACCCAGGCCCATTGCCGGGTTGCCATTGACGCGCACCACGCTGCGTTCGTCCACGGCGCCGAGGCGCGCCTGGCCGACGTCGCGCAGCCGCACCGCGTAGCCGCCGGATTCGCGCACGATCAGGTTGTTGAATTGCTCCGCGGTGCGCAGGTCGGCGTCAGTCAGCACCGTGAACTCGCGGCTCGCGCCCTCGATGCGGCCCGAAGGAATCTCCACGTTCTGGCGCCGCAGCGCGCCCTCCACGTCCTGCGGCGTCAAGCTGAACGCGGCGAGGCGATCGCGGTCGAGCCACAGGCGCATGGCATAGCGCCGGCCGCCGCCGAGGATCACCGAGGCGACCCCGGGCAGGGTCTTAAGGCGGTCGGCGACGTAGCGGTCGGCGTAGTCGGAGAGCTCGAGCGTGGAATGCGCTTCGCTGGAAAACGCAAGCCAGATGATCGCCTGCGCGTCGGCCTCGATCTTGGAGACCACCGATTCGTCGGCCGCCTCGGGCAGCAGGCTGCGCACGCGCGCCACGCGGTCGCGCACGTCGTTGGCGGCCGCGTCCACGTTGCGCTCGATCAGGAACTCGACCGTGATCTGCGACACCTCCTCGCGCGACACCGACTTGACGGTGCGCACGCCCTCGATGCCCGAGATCGAATCCTCGAGCGGCTGCGTGATCTGCGACTCCATCACCTGCGCGCTCGCGCCCTTGAACACGGTGCGCACCGAGACCACCGGGGTGTCGATCTTCGGGTACTCGCGCACCGACAGGCGCTGGAACGCGATCGCGCCCAGCAGCACGATCATCAGGCTCATGACCGTGGCGAACACCGGGCGCTTGATGCACAGCTCAGGCAGCTGCATCGTCGGATCCTTTTCAGCCCTTGGGCTGAGGCGCGGCGGCCGCGGGCTTGGGTGGCGTGCCCATCACCGTGACCGCGGATCCCGGGCCGATGCGCTGCGTGCCCTCGGTGACCACCAGGTCGCCGGCTGCGAGCCCGCTGCGGATCTCGACCTCGCCGACGCGTCGCGTGCCGGTCTGCACCTTCACCAGTTCCGCCTTGCCCTCGGCGACACGGAACACGAAGCTGTCTTGGCCGCGCGGCACGATCGCCTGCTCCGGGATCCAGACCGCCTTCTCGCGCACCTCGAGCTGCAACTGCACGCGGCCGAACATCCCGGGCCGCAGCTTGAGCGCCGGATTGGCGACGCGCGCGCGCACCTGCACAGTGCGCGTGGCCTCGTCCACCGCCGGCTCGATCGCGTAGATGCTGCCGGCGAAGGACTCGCCCGGGTAAGCGTCGACCTGGGTCTTGAGCTGCTGCCCGTGGCGCAATTTGGCGACAAAGGCCTCGGGCACGCGGAAGTCGAGCTTCAGCTGGTCGATCTTCTCCAGCCGCGCGATGTCGGTGCCGGCGGCGACGAACGCGCCCACGCTCACCTGGCGCAGTCCCGCGACACCCGCGAACGGCGCGTGAATTTCGGTCTTGGCGAGCCGCGCCTCATCCTCGGACTGCTTGGCCTTGGAGCGCGCCAGGTTGGAGCGCGACTCGTCCAGCGCCTGCTGGCTGATGAAGCCCTTGCGATGGAGGTCTTCGGCGCGCTCGGTGCGCTGCGCGTCGAGCTTCGCCTGCGCGCTCGAGGAAGCGAGCACTGCGGCGAGTTCGGACTGGTCAAGGCGCGCGAGCAACGCGCCCTTTTTCACGCTCGCACCTTCGTCGAACGAGATTTCGGCGACGCGCCCCGCAATTTCGGGCCGGATCATCACCGACTCGTCGGCGCGCAGGGTGCCGACTGCGATCGCCTCGTCGGACGCCGGCCCGAGTTTGGCCGCCACCACCCTGACCGCCATCGCCGCAGGCGGCTTTCCCGCGGGACCCTTGCCGGCGGGCTGGCAAAAAACGAGGGGCGAAGCGAGCGCCAGCGCTGCAGCCAGCGGCGCCGCAAGAATAAGACGCATTTGCGGAGCGATTCTACTCGATCCGCATTGGCGCTTTGCGGCCGTTACGTCGGGTGGTAGCCCGCGCCTTCGACCGCGCGCCGCAGCTCGTCTGCGCCCGTCTTGGACGGGTCGTAGCGGATGCTGGCGCGGCCCGCGGCGAGCGCGACCTCCACGCTGCGCACGCCGGGAACCGCGGACAGCACGCGCGTCACGCTTTTCACGCAGCCGTCGCAATGCATGCCTTCGATCTGCAGCTCTAGTTTCAGTTCGTTCGTTTCCATCGGTTTAGCAGGAGTGAGTTGGAGACCACCGACACCGAGCTCGCCGCCATCGCCGCGCCCGCGATCACCGGGTTGAGCACGCCGAGCGCCGCCGCCGGAATGCCGAGCACGTTGTAGATGAAGGCGAAGAACAGGTTCTGCCGGATCTTGGAGAGCGTCGCGCGCGACAGCGAGATCGCATCGGCGATCCCCGCGAGGTCGTTCTTCATCAGCGTGACATCGGCGGTCTCGATCGCCACGCCGGTGCCGCCGGCAAGCGCAAAACTGACGTCGGCGGCGGCGAGCGCAGGAGCGTCGTTGACGCCATCGCCCGCCATGCCGACGCGGCGGCCTTCCTGCCTGAGCCGGACAATTTCCTGCGCCTTGGCCTCCGGCAGCACGGCGCCGCGCCACTGCCGGATGCCGAGCCGCGCCGCCAGGGCGCCGACCGCGGCCGGGTTGTCGCCCGACAGGATTACCGGTTCGATGCCCATCGCCACCAAGCGCTGCACCGCGGCGGGCGTGCTCTCGCGCAGCTCGTCTGCAAGCGCGATCCACCCCAACAGGCGTTTCCCCAGCGCGACCCCGACGACGGTTTTTCCTTCCGTGCGCAGCCGCTCCAGCACGCCGCGCTCGTGAGAGTCCAGATGCACCTGCGACTCGATCAGGAACTCGGGCGTGCCGGCGCACGCCAGTTCGGAGCCGCTCTGCGCGCCGCTGCGCGCGTCGCCATGCGCGCCACCGCGCGCGTCGATCAATGCGCTCACGCCGCGCCCGCCGTGCGCCTCGAAGCCGCTCGCCGCAAGCGGCTGCACGCGCTCGGCCGCGGGATGCCTGGCGATGGCGCGCGCCAGCGGATGTTCCGAGCGGCTCTCGAGCGTGAGCGCGACCCGCAGCAGTTCCTCGGGCGCGGCACCCTCCGCCGGCAGCAGCTCGGTGACCGCCGGCTCGCCGCGCGTCAGGGTGCCCGTCTTGTCGAGCACCAGCGTGTCGAGCTTCTCCGCACCCTCCAGCGCCTCGGCATTGCGGATCAGAATGCCGGCGCGCGCCGCGCGGCCAATGCCCACCATCAGCGCGGTCGGCGTCGCGAGGCCGAGCGCGCACGGGCATGCAATCACCAGCACCGCCACCGCGGGCAGCAAAGCGACGCCGAAATCGCCCGAGTGGAGCCACCATCCGGCGAGCGTGAGCCCCGCGATAACAACCACCACCGGCACGAACACCGCGGACACCTGATCCACCAGGCGCTGCACCGGCGGTTTCGACGCCTGCGCCGCGGCGACCAGGCGAACGATGCCCGCGAGCACCGTGTCGCGGCCGATGCCGGTGGCGACGCATTTCACCGCCTGCATACCGTTGAGAGTGCCGGCGAACACGCGCGCGCCGGCGCGCTTTTCCACCGGCATCGCCTCGCCGGTGAGCATGGCTTCGTTCACCGCGGTCTCGCCTTCTACGATGCGTCCGTCGACCGGGATGGCGTCGCCCGGACGCAGCACGAAAGCGTCACCCGGCTTGAGCGACGCTGCCTCGATCTCCACCAGCTTGCCATCTCGCTCGACCCAGGCGCTGCGCGGTTGCAGCCGCACCAGCGCCTCAAGCGCCTGGGCGGCGCGGCGCCTGGCGCGCGCTTCAAGGTACTTGCCGAGCAGCACCAGCGTAATCACCAGCGCACCGGCCTCGAAGTAGACGTGCTCGGGAAGCGCCAACGCAAGCACCGCGCAAGAGTAGAGGTAGGCCGCGCTGGTGCCCAGTGCGATCAGCACATCCATGTTGGCGGCGCCGCCGCGCAGCGCGCGCCAGCTGCCGGCGTAGAAGCGGCGCGCGCTCCAGAACTGGACCGGCGTCGCGAGCAGCCATTGCAGCCACAGCGGCAGCAGGCCCTGCTGTCCGGCAAAGTGCGCGGCCATCTCGGCGAGCAGCGGCGCGCTCAACGCCGCGGCGAGCGCAAATTCGGCGAGCGCGGCGCGATGCTCCGCCGCGTAATCGCGGCTTTCGCCCTCGCGCGCGAGCCGGGCATCGTAGCCGGCGGCGCGCACCGCATCGATCAAGCGGGGGACATCCTGCTGCTGCGGCGAGAAGCGCACGCTCGCCTTCTCGCTCGCGAGGCTGACGCTCGCTTCGACGCCCTCGAGCCGGTTGAGCCGGCTCTCGATGCGCGCGGCGCAGGCAGCGCAGGTCATGCCCTCGAGCTCGAGCTCGACGTACGCCTTCTCGGCTGCCGTCGCCATCGGGCGCTTTTGCGAAATTACCGCACCAGCATCACCGGGACCGTGGCGAGGTGCAGCACCTTGGTGGCGATCGAGCCGAGCAGCATGTTGCCGGCAGCGGTGCGGCCGTGGGTGCCGATGAAAATCATGTCGCAGCGCGTGCGCGCCGCGTGCTTGACGATCGCATCCGCTGCCTGGCCCACCAGCAGAGTGGCGTGGTAGCGGATCCCGGCGCGCTCGAGCAGCTTCTTCGCCTCAGCGAGCGCCGCCGCACCCTCCTCCGCGTAATAGCGCTGGATCTGGTTCTTGCCGACCACTTTGCTCATGCCCGGAAGCTTCGGCACCGGTGCGTGCACGAACAGCAGCTCCACTTCAGGCTTATCGCGGTACCAGTCTGCATGCTCGATCAGGCATTTCACCGCGTCGAGCGAATACTTCGAGCCGTCCACCGCCAGCAGCATCTTCATCAGCTTGCGCTCCGAGTGTGCATCCGGGCGGGGATTCTACCCTCCCCGGGCGGCGAGCCACGCCAGCGGGCCGAGCGCGTCGCGCGACAGCGCTACCGCCACGATGTATGCGGCGCATGCCAACGCAAGCGCGAACGCGACGGCGCGCGCGCGCCGTGTTGGACCGTGCCGCAGGGCGATGCTGCCGAGGACGATGTAGGCGGCGAGCGCCAGTACCTTGGCGGTCACCCAGCCGTGCACGAAAGGAAACAGGCGCAGCTGCCAGGCGAGCCACAAGGCGCTCGCCAGCAGCACCGTATCGACGACGTGCGGCGCGATGCGCGCGAAACGCGTCGCGAGCAGCGGCGAGTCGCGCAGCATCAGGACGCCGCGCGCCGCGAACCCCGCGAGGCTCAGCGCGGCGCAGCCGACGTGCACCGACTTGACTGCGAGCATGGCAAGAGCACTCATCGCGATGCTTAGGCTGCCAGCCATCGCGGCCTCGGTGTTGACCGCCGTCAAATTCCTCGAGCCCGGGGAAAATTGATTTGCCTCAAATACAAGCGCCGGTGCCATGCCAGCATGCGCCATGGCCTTGAGCCTGCTCCAGGGCGTGATCGCTAACCTGCCGCTGTTCCGGCAGGTGTCGCGGCAGCACGTCGCCGAGCTCGCGCAGCAGGCGCGCACGCAACACGTGAGGCGCGGCGCCACCATCTGCCACCGCGGCGAGATGGTGCACTGCTTCTTCGCCGTGGCCTACGGGCTGGTCAAGCTTTCGTTGCGCGCCGACAGCGGCGAGGAGAAGGTGCTGCGCCTGGTGGGCGCCGGCGAGACCTTCGGCGAGGCGCTGGTGTTCAAGCAGCGCCCCAACCCGCTGGATGCGGTCGCGCTGACCGATAGCATGCTGGTGGTGTTTCCGGAGCGCGCGGTGAACGCGATGATCGATTCGGACCCGCAATTCGCCCGCAGCATGCTGGCGGGGCTGTCGGAGCGCATGCACAACATGGTCGCCGAGGTCGAGGCCAGCACGCTGATGAGCGCGCGCCAGCGCCTGGCGGCCTATCTGGAATCGCTGTGTACCGAGGCCTCGGGGGCGCGCGTGCGCCTGCCGGCGAGCAAGACCGTGGTCGCGGCGCGGCTCGGGGTGACCAAGGAAACTTTCTCGCGCCTGCTGCGCGAATTCGTCCAGGCCCGCCTGATCGCAGTCGACAAGCGCGAGGTCGTGCTGCTCGACCGGACGCGCCTCGCAGCCGAGGCGCATGGGCCAGCGTCGCGCCTCAGCGGTACACCAAGGTCGGAATCGTCGAGTGCGTGAGCACGCCGCGGGTCTCGCTGCCGTGCACCAGCGCAGACAAGCCGCGGCGGCCGTGCGAGGCCATGAAGATCAAGTCGCAGCCGTGCGCTTCGGCGGCGCGGATGATGGCCTCGTAGGGATGGTCGCTCTGCGCGAAGTCGGCGGCGTATTCGACGCCCGCGGCGCGTGCCCGCTGCGCGATCCGCTCCAGGATGCGCTCGGCGTTGCGCTTGGCCTGCTCTTCATACTCGGTGAGCGAGATGACGTGCTTCGACATGAGCTCCGATTCGCTCGGCGTGCGGTATTCGGGCACCGCGGTGAAACCGGTGACCTTGGCGCGGATGCTTGCCGCGAACGTGATTCCCGCTTCCACCGCCATCTCCGCGAGTTCGGAACCATCCGAGGGGATCAGGATGTGCTGGTACATCTGCTTTTCCTTTGCCAACGCCATGACGACAAAATAATGCGTGCCCGCGCAGGCGGTTTGACTCAAGTCAAGGCCTGCGCGCGGGCGCGAATTATCGTGAGGCAACTAAGGAGGCACTCATGTACGCGCACATCCTGGTCCCAACCGATGGCTCCAAACTCTCGCAAAAGGCGGTAGCGGTCGCCGCCAGGCTGGCCAAATCCACTGGCGCCAGGCTAACCGGCGTCTACGTGATCCCGCCCTACACGCCGCCGGTCTACGGCGAGGGGGTGGCCTACGTTCCGGAGATGTCGCCCAAGGCCTACAAGGACCTCACCGAGCGCGAGGCGAAGCGGGCGCTGGCCGCGATCGAGGTCGAGGCCGACGCCGCCGGCGTGCAGAGCAAGGTGGCGATGCTCACCAACGAGCACCCCTGGGAGGGCATCATCCGCACCGCGCGCGCGAAGAAGTGCGACCTCATCGTGATGGCGTCGCACGGGCGCAAGGGGCTCGCCGGGCTGCTGCTCGGCAGCGAGACCACCAAGGTGCTGACGCACTCCAAGGTCCCGGTGCTGGTGTGCCGCTAGGAAGCGTTCCCACGCCCATGCGCTACCTCACCATCGAGCAGCGTGAAAACCTGCAGCGGCTGCTGGAATTGCGGGCCGCGACGCTGCGCGGCGAGATCGCCGATGCGCTGCGCTCGAGTGGCGACAACCGTGCGCTCAGCCTCGCCAACCACCTCGAAGAAATCGACGACACCGCGGTTGCCGACCTGGAGAGCGCGCTCGACGTCGCGGCGCTGGAGCGCGACGTGCGCGAACTGCGCGCCGTCGAAGCCGCCGCCGAGCGACTGCACACGCCCGATTACGGCTTGTGCGCCGACTGCGGCGCCGAGATCCCGTATGTGCGGCTGGACGTGAATCCGGCCGCCACACGCTGCGTCGCCTGCCAGGCGCGCCAGGAGCGTTCGGCCGGCGCGGGCGCCGTCGCCCGGCTCTGACCCCTGAATCAGGTGGAGGTTTTCTTCCAGCTCTCGCCGAGCCCGACCGGCGCCGGTGCGAGGCTCACGATGCGCGTGTAGAGCCGTTCGAAATCCTGCTCGCGCAGGTCGGAGATCGGATCGCGGTTGCCGGCGAACGCCTCGCCGATCGCCTCCCAGTCCTCGGCCTCGAGCTTGCTCTCGGCAAGCGGCAGCAGTTCCTGCTCCTCTTTGCGCATGTGCTGCCAGTGGAAATCGGCGTAGGCGTCCACCGTGTCGGCAAAGCGCTGCGCGCCCTCCGGCGACGCCGTCTCGAAAGCCTGCAGCGCCTGCTCGAGGCTGCGCACCAGGCGCGCGCCGACGACGTGCTCGGCGCGCAGCTCGACCACCAGCCGATCGGCCTCGGGCGCACGCTCGAGCAGGCGCGCGAACAGGTGCAGGTCCTCCTTCGGATGATGCAGCCGCTCCGGAAACTCGTCGATGTAGCGCAGCATGGCGCGGAAGACGTCGAATCCGGGTCGCACGCCGGGCTCCAGCGCCTTGCGCGCGAGCTGCTGCAGCGCCTGCAGCACCGCGGCGATGGATCGATGCTCGTCTTTAAGGATGCGAATCGCCTTGTGCATGGCAGCCTCCTTCAAAGGCACGCCAGGCCGCGCCGCACGCTGTCCGCGAGCCCGCTCGCCTGCGCAATGCCGAAAATGCCGCAACCCAGGATCAGTGCGCTCGCCGCGAGCCGCGCGCCGCGGCGCGCCAGCCACGCGCGCAGGCGCGCCGCGCCCAGACCCGCAGCGAGCAGCGCCGGCAGGGTGCCCAGTCCGAAAGCGAGCATCGCCGCGGCGCCGCTTGCGGGGCCGCCAGCGAACGCCGCCGCCGCGAGCGCCGCATACACCATGCCGCACGGCAACCAGCCCCACACCAGGCCCGCGGCCAATGCTTGCGGCAGCGAGCGCGCGGCGAGCAGGCGCGCGGCGTGCGGCTGCAGCCAGCGCCACAGCGGCGCGCCCATCGGCTCCAGCCGCGACAACAGCCGCCCTGCGCCAGCGAGCTGCAAGCCGAACAGCACCAGCACGACGCTCGCCGCCAGGTAAATGGCGCCCTGCGCGGGCAACACCCCCGTGGCGTAGCCGGCTACGCTGCCCGCGAAACCAACCGCGGCGCCGCCGGCTGCGTAACTCACGATGCGCCCGGCATTGAACGCCAGTTGCCGCGCCAAGTCGTCTTGCGGCACACGGCCGGCGACGCGCAAGGGAATGACGCGGCGCATGCCGAACGCAGCGACGATGCCGCCGCACATGCCGGCGCAATGCAGGCTCGAGGCGAGCCCGGCTGCGAGCATCGCCAGCAGCAGGCCGGCGCCCGCCGCGTCCACTTCAGATCACCTTCGAGTACGCGGCGCGGCGCTCGCGCGCGCGCAGGTAGCGGTCGAACACCATGCAGATCGCGCGCACCAGCAGCCGGCCGCGCGGCGTCACCACGATCCAATCCGGCGTAAGCTCGACCAGCCCGTCGTCGGCGAGGCGCCGGAGGTCAGCGAGTTCGGCGGCGAACGCGTCCTCGAAATCCACCAGGTAGGCGAGCTCGATCGACTCGATCGAGAGCCGGAAATTACAGATCAGCGCCTGGATCACCGCCCGCCGCACCAGGTCGTCCTGTGTGAGCTCGACGCCGCGCAGCACCGGCAGCCGGCCATCCTCGAGCGCGCCGTAGTAGCGCTCCAAGGTCTTCACGTTCTGGTAATACGACGCGCCGACGCGCCCGATCGCCGAGATGCCGAATGCCAGCATGTCGGATTCTGGGTGCGTCGAGTACCCCTGGAAGTTGCGCTGCAGGCGTCCCTGGCGCTGCGCCACCGCCAGCTCGTCGTCTGGCCTGGCGAAGTGGTCCATGCCGATATACAGGTAGCCGGCGCGCGCCAGCTTGCCGATGGCGAGCGTGAGGATCTGCAGCTTCGCCTCCGGCGACGGCAGATCCGCCGCGCTGATGCGCCGCTGCGGCATGAACAGCGCCGGCAGGTGCGCGTAGTTGTACAGCGCGATGCGCTCGGGCGCGATCGCCAGCACCTTGTCGAGCGTGGCGTCGAAGCTGTCCAGCGACTGCTTGGGCAGTCCGTAGATCAGGTCCAGGTTGACCGAGCGAAAGCCGCTCGCGCGCGCCTCGTCTATCACGCGCCGCGTTTCGTCCTCGCTTTGCACGCGGTTCACCGCGCGCTGCACCGCCGGGTCGAAATCCTGCACGCCCACCGAGAGCCGGTTGAAGCCCAGCGCGCCCAGAAACTCCATGCGCCCGGGCTCGACCTTGCGCGGGTCCACCTCGAGCGAGAGCTCCGTGTCCGGTGCGCGCGTGAATTGCGCGTCCAGCAGGCGCACCAGTTCCGCCATCTCGTCGCGCGACAGGAAAGTCGGCGTGCCGCCGCCCCAGTGCAGCTGGCAGATGGTGCGCTCCTTGCCGAGCAGCGCGCCGGCGAGAGCGAGTTCCTTGCCGAGGTACTTGATATACTTTGCCGACCTGCCATGGTCTCGCGTCACCACCTTGTTGCAGCCGCAGTAATAGCAAACGGTGTCGCAGAACGGCAGGTGCACGTAGACCGACAGCGGCTGGCTGATGCCGCCGACGTGGCGTTGCTCGAGCCACTGCTTCAGGTGCGCCTCGCCGTAGGCCTCGACAAAGCGGTCCGCGGTCGGGTACGAGGTGTAGCGCGGCCCGCTGACGTCGTACTTGCGGATCAGCACCGGGTCGATGACCAGTTCGCTCGCCGGATAGCTCATCACCTGCACTATGCCGCCGACCCCGGCCGGCCGCTTGACCTGAGTCAAAGGGGACCCGCCTCTTGAAACCGTGGCAGATCGGCGCCGGCCTGGCAGTCGCGGCGGCGCTGGTGGTGCTCAATTTCGCCGCCGTGACGCTGGGTGCCGATGCGCCCGCGCTGGTGGCGCTCGACCTGGTCGGCGACCTGGCGGTGCTCAGCCTTGGGATCGCCGGGGTAGTGTGGCTTGGGTTGCGCGCCGATGCGCAGAGCGCCCGCGTGCGCGCCGCCCTCGACGAGAGCGAGGCGCGCCTGGCGGCAATCGTCGACTCGGCGATGGACGCCGTGATCACGGTCGACGGCTCGCAGCGCATCGTGCTGTTCAACCGCGCCGCAGAGGCGATGTTCCGCTGCCGCCGCGACGACATGCTCGGCGAGCGGCTGGAACGCCTGCTGCCGGCGCGCTTTCGCGAGGCGCACCGCATCCACATCCAGCGCTTTGGCGAGACCGGCGTCACCAACCGGCGCATGGGCGATGGGCCGGCGCTGCGCGGGCTGCGCGCCGACGGCGAGGAATTCCCCCTCGAAGCTTCGATCTCGCACACCCGGCAGGACGGCAAGGATTTTTACACTGTGATCCTGCGCGACATCACGCGTCGCGAGCAGTACGAGCAAGCGATCCGGCGCCAGCAGCACGAGCTGCGCGAGCTCTCGGCGCGCGTGCTCGAGGCGCGCGAGGAGGAAAAGACCCTGATCGCGCGCGAGCTGCACGACGAGCTGGGGCAGCTGCTCACGGCGCTCAAGCTGGACCTCGCCTTCGTGCGCGATCGCCTGCCCGCCGGCGCGGGCGAGCTGCCGGAACGGGCGGCGAAGATGGATGCGCTGCTCGATCGCACCGTGACTTCGGTACGCCGCATTTCAGCCGAGCTGCGGCCGCTGATGCTCGACGATCTCGGACTGGCCGACGGCATCGCCTGGCTGGTGGACGATTTCTCGACCCGCACCGGTATCCGCACCAACCTCGTCATGCCCGAGGCCGGCGCAGGGCTCGATGGGCTGGAGCGCAACGTCGCCAACACGCTGTACCGCGTGCTGCAGGAGTCGCTCACCAATGTCACGCGCCACGCGGCGGCGCAGAATGCCTGGATCGTGCTCGCCGCGGAGGGCAATCACGTACGGCTCGAGGTCGAGGATGACGGCCGCGGCATCGCCGACGAGGACCTGGCGCGGCCGCGCTCGCTCGGCCTGAAGGGCATGCGCGAGCGCGTGCTCTATCTCGGCGGCGCGGTCGAGATCGGGCGCGCGGTGCGCGGCGGCACGCGCGTCGCGGTGCGCGTGCCGCGCCTGCCGATGCGGGAGACGGCTCCATGATCAGGGTGCTGCTCGCGGACGACCACACGCTGGTGCGCGAAGGCCTGAAGCAGCTGCTCGCCGCCGCCGAAGGGGTCGAGGTCGTGGGCGAAGCCGCCGACGGCGACCAGGCGCTGGCGATGGTGCGCGCGAACGATTACGACCTCGCGGTGCTCGACCTCTCCATGCCCGGGCTCTCGGGAGTGGATCTGGTGAAGCGCGTAAAGCAGGAAAAGCCGAAGCTCAAGGTGCTGGTGCTGTCGATGCACGGCGAGCGGCAATACGCGGCGCGCGCGCTCAAGGCCGGGGCCTCGGGCTACCTCACCAAGGACAGCGCCGCGGCGCAGCTGGTCGCCGCGATTCGCAAGATCGCCGCCGGCGGCGTGCAGATCAGCGAGGCCGCCGCGGCGCAGCTCATCGCCGGCGGCAGCACCGATGCCGAACCGCATGCCACACTCTCGGACCGCGAGTTCGAGGTGTTCCGCATGCTGGTCGCGGGGCAAGGGCTGACCGAGATCGCCGGGCAGCTGCACCTGTCGGTCAAGACCGTGAGCACGCACAAGACCCGGATCCTGCAGAAAATGGGCATGGACAGCACAGCGGAGCTGGTGCGCTACGCGGTCGAGCGCAAGCTGTCGTAGGAAGTTTCCTACCCCTCGAATCAGCGGGCGCCTATGGCGGGGCGCGGCGTGCCGGCGGCACACTGCGTACACCAAAACCAGCCCGAGGAACCGCCATGCAAACCGCGACTGTTACGACGCTCCCGACCCGTGCCTTCCGCGAAGCAGTGTGCGCGCCGCGCAAGTTCGAGGTCACGTGCTCGAACTGCAACCTGCGAGAACTGTGCCTGCCCAAGGGGCTCGACGCCGCCGACATGCGCCGCGTGGAGCAGCTAGTGTACGCGCGCCGGCGCATCAAGCGCGGCGAGGCGCTGTTCAATGCCGGCGACGAGTTCAAGTCGGTGTACGCGATCCACAGCGGCTTTCTCAAGACCACGGTGCTGAACGCGGACGGCCGCGAGCAAGTCACCGGCTTCTGCATGCCGGGCGAACTGCTAGGCCTGGACGGCATCGGCAGCGGCCGCTACCACGGCAACGCGCTGGCGCTGGAGGACTGCGAAGTGTGCGTGCTGCCGTTTTCGCTCATCGAGGAGCTGGGGCGCGAGATCCCGGCGCTGCAGCGCCACCTGCACTGCGTGCTGTCGCGCGAGATCGTGCGCGATCACGGCGTCATGATGCTGCTCGGCTCGATGCGCGCCGAGGAGCGGCTGGCGGCGTTCCTGCTCAACCTTTCCAAGCGCTTCACCCGGCGCGGCTACTCTCCCAGCGACTTCCACCTGCGCATGACGCGCGAGGAGATCGGCAGCTACCTCGGGCTCAAGCTCGAGACCGTGAGCCGGCTGTTCTCGCGTTTCCAGGATGAGGGCGTCCTCGAGGTGCAGCAGAAGCACGTACGCATCCGCGACAGCGCGGCGCTCGAGGCCGCGTTGAAGGGGTGATCATGGGCTGATGTTCCCGATCGGGAACATTCAGGCGCCGGGCCCCCGCAGGTAACCGGCAAGCTGGCGCGCGCTCGCCGTGGTGTAGTCCTTGTCGAGCGTGCGCTGCAGGCGCGCCCTGACCTGCGCCGCGAGGCGCTTCTTCAGCACGCCGAGGAAGGGCGACGAGGCGCTCACGATCAGCGCCTCGTACACACCCTGCGCCGCGCCATGCTCCAGATCGCGCGCCAGTTCCAGCGCGAAGTGCTGCTGTGAATTGCGCTTGGGCGAGGTTGGCGCCTCGTATGAGGAAACATTGCGGCCAAAGCCCTGGTGCACGTGGCCGGGCTGATCGGAGACCAGCGCTTCGGCCCGCTCGCGGCCCTCGGGATGGCGGTATTCGCGCAGCAGCTTGAGGGCGCCGCTGCGGGCGCGCCTCTCGAACAGACGCGCGCGGCTCGAGTTGGCGATCAGAATCCAAGTCCTGTCCGGCATGTGCAACGCTCCTTGCAGATATTTGTTCAGTGCGACATCAGCACCGGCACGGTCATGGATTGCAGCAACGTGCGCGTGACGCCTCCCATCACCAGCTCCTGCAGCCGCGAGTGGCCGTAGGCACCCATCACGATCAAGTCGGCGGAGTGATCGAATGCCCGCGACAGCAGCAAATTGCCGACGTCGATGTCGGAGGCCTCCTGGCTGGAAACGGTCACCTTCACCCCGTGGCGCGCCAAGTGCAGCGCGATGTCGCCGCCGGGAACTTCGCCATGCGTGCCGCGTGCGCGATTCGGATTGAACGCGATCACATGCACCTGTTTGGCGTGCGCCAGCAGCGGCAGCGCGTCGCTCACCGCGCGCGTCGCCTCCCGGCTCGCATTCCACGCCACCACCACGGTCTCGCCGACCGCGCGGCCGTCATGGGCGTAGGGCACCACCAGCACCGGCCGGCCGCAAGCGAGCACCAACCGTTCCTCGAATTCCTTGCCCACACCCGACGGCCATTCCTCGTTCTTCTGGCCGATGATCACCAGATCGGCATAGCGCGCATGCAGCGCCACCACGCCCAGCGCATCCTCGGAACTAGCGCGCCATTCCACTTTGCCGTAGCCCGCGCGGCGCACACAGTCGTCGTAGCTTGCGCGCGCCTTGGCGAGCATCTCGGCCTGCGCCTTGTGCTGCGCCTGGCGGAAGATTTCGCCTGCCTCGACCGCGTGCGACGTGACCGGTGCGGCGCTCAGCGCGTACAGGCACACCAAGTGCGCGTCGTGGCGCCGCGCCAGCGCCAGCGCCAGGTCCAGCCTCTGCGCCATCGTCCTGCCGGCGTCCAAGTGCACCAGGATGGTCTTGTAATCCATGGCGGCTCCCGATGAATCGAATGGTTTCAGTCTGCCCCACGGCGCCTGGCCGGGATTGACGTGCGTCAAGTGCGGCGAACGAGCTTGACCGCCTCGAAGCCGAGTACACCCGCGAGCCCCGCTGCGGCGGCGATCGCCACGTCGCTCGCCGCCAGCGGCGCGAAACGAAATATCTCCGCCAGGGGCGGGAAGTACACTGCCGCGGCGAGCGCCGCAAGCGCCCCGAGAAGCACCCACCACAACGCGGGATTCGGGCGCGCCAGCGTCGCCACGATCGTCCGGGAGCGCGAGCGGTGCGCCAGGATCATGGCGAGATTGCCGAACACGATGGCGGCGAACCCTATGGCTCGCACCTCGCCCTCGGCACGCCCTGAATCGTGCGCCCAACCGTAGGCGAGAAGAACGCACGCCAGCACCGCGGCGCCCAGCAGCAGCGCCCCGAGCAGCATCTGCAGGTTGAACAGCGGCTCGGCCGGATCGCGCGGCGGCCGCTGCATCGCGCCCTGCTCGCTCGGCTCGGCCTCGAACACGATCGCGCAGGTCGGGTCGATGACGAACTCAAGGAACACGATGTGCACCGGAAACAGGAACAGCGGCCAGCCGAAGACGAGCGGCAGGAACGACATGCCGGCCGTGGGCACATGCACCGCGATGATGTAGCGCATCGCATTGCGGATGTTCTCGTAGATGCGCCGCCCCAGCCGCACGGTGGCGACGATGGAGCCGAAATCGTCTTCCAGCAGCACCAGCGCGGCCGCCTCGCGCGCGACGTCGGTGCCGCGTTTTCCCATGGCGATGCCGATGTGCGCCGCCTTGAGCGCAGGCGCGTCGTTCACCCCGTCGCCGGTCATCGCCACCACTTCGCCGATGCTTTTGTAGGCTCCGATCAGGCGCAGCTTCTGCTGCGGTGTGATGCGGGCGAAAACATTTGTTTCGCGCACCGCCGCGGCGAGCGCCGCATCGTCCAGTGCCGCGAGCTGCTCGCCGGTGAGCACCGCGCCGTCGCTCGCGATCCCCGCCTGGCGCGCGATCGCAAGCGCCGTGGCGGCGTGGTCGCCGGTGATCATCACCACCTGGATCCCGGCACGGCGGCAGAGCGCGACCGCCTCCGGGACGGTGGCACGCAGCGGGTCGGCCAGCGCGACAAAGCCGAGAAACTCGAAGGCGAAGGCGCCGGGGTCGTCCGGCCAGGCGCCGCCCAGCCAGTCGGCGCGCGCCACCGCGAGCAGGCGCAGGCCGCGCTGCGCCGCGCGCGCCGCGTCATCGAGCGCCGCGCTGCGCGCCGCTTCCTGCATGCGGCATAGCGCGAGCACGGTTTCCGGGGCGCCCTTCATGGCAACGCGCGCAGCGCCATTCGGCAAGCGCCAGCCATGGCACACGGCGAGAAACCCGCCCGAGAGAGGGTAATCGCGTTCAAGGCGCCATTCGCCGCGCTGACGGATCGCCTGCGCTGCGTCGCGCTCCGCGGCGGCGAGCAGCGCGCGTTCCATGGGGTCGAACGGATCGAGCTCACAGGCGAGCGCCGCGCTCGCGAGCAGGAGTTCGCGCGTGATCCCGGGCGCCACGATGGTCTCGGCGAGCGCCATGCGGTTCTCGGTCAGCGTGCCCGTCTTGTCGACGCACAGCACGGTCGCCGCGCCGAGCGTCTCGACCGCCGGCATGCGGCGCGTGAGCACGCCGTGGCGGGAAATGCGCCAGGCGCCGAGCGCGAGGAACACCGTGAGCACCACAGGAAACTCCTCCGGCAGGAGCGCCATCGCCAGTGTCAGGCCGGCGAGGATCCCGGGCAGCCACTCGCCGCGCGCGGCGACGTGAAACACGGTGAGCAGCAGCGATAGCGCGACTGCGCCTAGCGCCACGATGCGCACGATGCGCGCGGTCTCGCGCTGCAGCGTGGTTTTTTCCTGCGTCAGGCTGGCGAGCGACGTGCCGATGCGCCCGAACTCGGTGCGCGCACCGGTCGCGAGCACCTCGGCGCGGCCCCGGCCTTTGACCACCAGGGTGCCGGAGTACACGCGCCGCTCGCGCGCCGCACCTGTGCCAGCGTGCTTCTCCACCGGCACCGACTCGCCGGTGAGCAGCGACTCGTCCACCATCAGCTCGTTTGCCGCCACCAGCTGCGCGTCCGCCGGCACGCGATCGCCCTCGGACAGGATCAGCAGGTCGCCGCGCACCACCTCGGCGCCGGCGATGCGCTGCTCGGCGCCGTCGCGCATCACGTGCGCGCGCGGGCTGGAGAGATCGCGCAGCGCCTCGAGCGCGCGCTCGGTGCGCCGCTCCTGCACCACCGTGATCGCCACCACCACGACTACCGATGCGGCGAGCACCAGCGCCTCGCGCAGATCGCCCAACAGCAGGTAGATGCCGCAACCGGCGAGCAGCAGCAGGAACATCGGCTCGCGCACCACCTCGAGCGAGATCGCAAGCGTGTGCCGGCGCCCTGTGGACGGCAGCGCGTTCGGCCCCTCGGCCGCAAGCCGGCGCTGCGCTTCCGACGAGGTCAGGCCAAGCGGCTCGACTCGGTTCATGGCACGAATGCAGAACAGTCAGATGCCGAAAGCGCGCAGCACCAGGAAATAGACCACGATGCTGAGGATATCCTGGATCACGGTTGCGATCGGACCACTGCCGAGCGCCGGATCGCCGCGCAGCCGTGCCAGCAGCCAGGGCAGCCCGAGGCCGAGAGCGGCGGCCATGCTACCGGCGGCGAAGATCGCAATCGAGACCGCAACCGCGAGCCGCATGTCGCCGAAGGCCACCAGGGTCGGCAGGAATGCGAGTGCGCCGAGCGTGGCGCCGATCAGCATCCCGGTGCGCAGCTCGGCGGCGAGCAGCGGTCCGATGCCGGCGCGCGTCAGCGACAGCCCGCGTACCGCGATCGCCTCGCTCTGCGTACCGATCGCGTCCGCGAGATAGACCAGGCCGGGCACAAAAAACGCCGCCGCGATGTTCGTCTGCAGCGTGGACTCGAACCCGGCCATGGCCGCGGTGGCGAGCATTGCGCCCACCAGCCCGGCCAGCAGCCACGGCAAGCGATGGCGCGCCTGCCGCAACGGCGGGTCCTCGATCGCATGCCGCGCCTTCGCGGTTTCACGCTGGATGCCGGCGAGCCGATGCAAGTCTTCGATGTGCTCCCGGCGCAATACCTGGAGCAGCGCCTGCGACGGCATGACGCCGAGGAGCCTGCCTGCTGCGTCCACCACCGGAAGCGCATCGGCGCCATGGTGCAACGCGAGCGATGCTGCGTGCTCCTGGTCGGTACCAGTGGTGACGCGCGGAAACGAGGCCTGCATCGCATCGCCGATGCGCGCCGCAGCATCGAGCGCGAACAGCTTCGAGACCGGGAGCGCACCGGCCAGGCGGCCGGCATCATCCACCACGCAGATCAGTTCCGCGCTCTGCGGGTGCGTGCGCGCCAGCCGCGCGAGCGCCTCGGCCGCGGTATCGTCGGCGCGCGCCTGAGCTGCCGCCGCGACCATGTGCGCGTCGACCGTCTCCCGGCGCCGCGCGTCGTGGTTCGCCTTCACGCGCTGCGGCCCAGTGACGCGCTACATTTCCCCCGGCATGCCGGCGCCTGGCTGGCGCGGCTCGGGGATTCTCGCCACCAGGCAATCGGTGGTCAGGATCAGGCCCGCGATCGAGGCCGCGTTCTGCAGCGCGCTGCGCGTCACCTTGCAGGGATCGAGCACGCCCATCGCCACCAAGTCGCCGTACTGCGCAGTGGCGGCGTTGTAGCCGAAATCGCCCTCGCCGGCGAGCACGCGGTCCAGCACCACTGCGGGCTCCTCGCCGGCGTTGGCCACGATCTGCGAAAGCGGCGCCTCGATCGCGCGCATCACCGTCCGGATGCCGCAGTCCTGGTCGTGGTTCTCGCCATGCAATTCGCCAATTGCCTTACGTGCGCGCAACAGCGCCACGCCACCGCCGGCAAGTACGCCCTCCTCGACCGCGGCGCGTGTGGCGTGCAGCGCGTCCTCCACCCGCGCCTTGCGCTCCTTCATCTCGATCTCGGTGGCGGCGCCGACCTTGACCACGGCGACGCCGCCGGCGAGCTTGGCGGCGCGCTCCTGCAGCTTCTCCTTGTCGTAGTCGCTGGTCGCCTCCTTGTGCTCGCGCTTGATCTGCGCGATGCGCGCCTCGATGCGCGCCGGGTCGCCGGCGCCGCCTATGATGGTGGTCGCCTCTTTGTCCATCTCGACGCGCTTGGCGCGCCCGAGCTGCGCCAGCTCGGTGCGCTCGAGCTTGAGTCCCGCTTCCTCGGCGATCACGCTGCCGCCGGTGAGGATGGCAATGTCCTCGAGCATCGCTTTCCTGCGGTCGCCGAAGCCCGGCGCCTTCACCGCGCACGCCTTGAGCACGCCGCGCAGGCTGTTGACCACCAGCGTCGCCAGCGCCTCGCCTTCGACCTCCTCGGCGATTACCAGCAGCGGCTTGCCCGCCTGCGCTACCTTCTCCAGCAGCGGCAGCATGTCGGCGATCGAGGAGATTTTCTTGTCGTGCACCAGGATGAGCGCGTCCTCCAGCACCGCGCGCTGCTTCTCGGGCTGGTTGATGAAGTAAGGCGACAGAAAGCCGCGGTCGAACTGCATCCCCTCGACCAGCTCGAGCTCGCTTGCGAGGCCGGAGCCGTCCTCGACCGTGATCACGCCTTCCTTGCCGACCTTCTCCATGGCGTCGGCGACCAGGTCGCCGATGGTGCGGTCGTTGTTCGCCGAGATGCTCGCCACGTGCGCGATCTCAGTGCGCGTGGCGCACGGCTTGGCGCGGCGCTTGAGCTCGGCCACCAGTGCTTCCACTGCCTTGTCGACACCGCGCTTCAGGTCCATCGGGTTCATCCCCGAGGCGACATACTTCATGCCCTCGAGCACGATCCCCGCGGCCAGCAGCGTGGCCGTGGTGGTGCCGTCGCCCGCCACCTCGGAGGTCTTGGCGGCGACTTCGCGCGCCATCTGCGCGCCCATGTTCTCGAACGGGTCCGGCAGCTCGATTTCCTTGGCCACCGCCACCCCTGAATTGATCACCATCGGGGCGCCATACGAGCGCTCGAGCATCACGGTGCGCGCCTTGGGACCCAAGGTGCCGCGAATCGCGTCCGCGAGGATGCTCACGCCGCGGACGATTTTCTCCCGCGCCGCGTCACCATATAGGATCTTCTTCGCTGTCATGGCTTGCCTGCCCCAATGATTTGAACAGCGAAAGCTTGACGCCCCTCGCGCCGCGCTCCTTGACAAGCATCAAAGGACCCGCGCCCCCGGTAACCATACTGCGCAGATGGCCGAACTTTACGGATTCGACGCTTTTTCCCCCGAGCAGGTGGCGCAGCGGGTGCAGAGCATCGGCGTCGCCAAGGCGCGCCTGCCGTTCCTTTCCCTCGCGATGCTGGGCGTTCTCGCCGGCGCCTTCATCGGCCTGGGCGCGCTTTACTTCGTGCTCGTGGCAAGCGATCCCGCGCTCGGCTTTGCCACATCGCGGGTGCTCGGCGGCGTCTGCTTCTCGCTCGGCCTGCTGTTGGTGGTGGTGGCCGGTGCAGAGTTGTTCACGGGCAACAACCTGCTCGCCATGGCATGGGCCGACCGCAAGCTCTCGACCGGGGAGGTGCTTTACAACTGGACCGTCGTGTGCGCGGCCAACCTGGTCGGCGCTGCGGGGCTCGCCGTTTTGGTGTTTCTCTCCGGCCACGCCGGCATGAACGGAGGCGCGATCGGCCGCGCCACTCTAGAGATCGCTGCCGCCAAGTGCACACTGCCGTTCTGGGAGGCGTTCTTTCGCGGCGTGTTGTGCAACGTGCTGGTGTGCATGGCGGTCTGGATGACGCTCGCCGGCCGCAGCGTCACCGACAAGCTGGTGGCGATCGTGTTTCCGATCTCGGCGTTCGTCGCCGCCGGCTTCGAGCATTCGATCGCCAACATGTACCTGATCCCGCTCGCGATGCTGCTGAAGGCCGCGGGCTGGGCGCTGCCGGCCGGGGGCGACGCGATCGGCTGGACTGGCCTGGCGCGCAATCTCGTTCCGGTGATCGCCGGCAACCTGGTCGGCGGCAGCGTGCTGGTAGCGCTCGTCTACTACGTCATCTACCGGCGCCCCGCCAGGCTGCGTCGCCCTTGAGGCTCGGCCTCAGTGGTCCTCGAGGCGCGGCACCGATTCCTCGGCGAGTTCGCCGGTCTCGGGATCGCGCCACTCGGCGATGCCGATCTCGTGCTCGGCTTCCTCGAGCGTCTCGCCCGGCTCGTAGTCGGTATCCTCGGCCATTTGCATGTCGGCCATAGCGTCAACCAGAGTAGCGAACGGCCCATGTTCGCGATTGGTCTGCTTCACCCGCCAGTAGAAGCCATCGGGCCGCTCGATGATGCGCGTGCCGTCGAAATCCGGAGATGCCGTGGGAATTGTCTTGGTCATGCGCAAGGCTCCCGTTCTGGTTCAGCGAAGCAGCACCTCTGGGCCACCCCAGCGCAGCGGCGCCATGTGAGCCTACCACCTGTGCGTTCGCGCGTGAACTCTTCTCTGGCACATGCGTGCCGCTAACGAGCGTGCCTTAATGTCATCCCTTACCCTCCCTTATCCTGCGGCCACAGCCCGCTGTGGCTCAAGCAAGCCGCGCGACTCGAGCAGCAGGACAATGTCGGCCGCGGCTTCCCGCGGCGACTCGATTTCGCTTTGCACCACCAGCTCGGGGCGCAACGGCGGCTCGTAGGCGGCCTGCGGGCCCGGCAAGCTCGCCAGCGCCCCCTGCCTCGCCCTCGCGTACAGGCCCTTGGGATCGCGAGCCTCGCAAAGCTGCGCCGGGCAGTCGACGAACACTTCGACAAAGCGCGCGATGCGCCGGCGCGCGGCGTCGCGGTACGCGCGCCGGTTGGCGGTAGCGTCGAAGATAACGGGCACACCGCGCTGCACCAGGGAAGCTCCCAGGTGCACCATCGTTTCGTAGAACAGCTCGCGCTCCGCCTCGTCGTAGCTCGCTTGCGGCGTGATGAGCGCGCGCAACGCGTCGGACTCGAGCCAGGCGGGACGCGCGCCGTGCGCCTGCAGCGCGGCAAGCAACTCCTTTGCGATGGTGCTCTTGCCGGAAGCCGGGAGCCCGGTCAACCAGATGGCGAACGCCGCTTCCATCTTCAGGCCTCGCAGTAGCGGTTCGCCGCCGCCGGGTCAAAGCGCTCGGCGTCTAGCACCCCCAGGATGAAGCGGAACAGCTTCTGGCGCAGCAGCGGATCGAGCGTCGGGTACCAGACCGGATTCGCCATGACGAGCGCGCGAAAGGCGAGAAACGGCGCCACCACTTCGAGCATCTCGGCGTCGCCGGAGCGCTCCAGATAGCGCTCCCAGAATCCGCGGTAGAGCTGCTCGAAGCCGCCCTCCAGACGCCCAGTGCGCTGCAAGGAGAAGAACAGGTAATTGAGGCTCAGGCAGGCGACGTCGTCGGCCGGGTCACCCCACTCGCCGCGCGAGCGGTCGAGCACGGTGAAATCCGCGCCCTCGCGAAACAGGATGTTCCACGGATGGAAATCGCCGTGCACCTGCCTGAGCCGGTGGCTGCGCCGCTTCAGCTTCCAACGCCAGGCAACACAGCGCTGTTCGATAGCCTGCAGCAGCTGCGGGGTGACGAAACCGGCGCTTTCGGGGTAGCTGTCGCAAATGCCGAAGATGCATTCGCCCAGGCCGATCAGCTCGCGGATCCGCCGCACGTACAGCCCCGGGTCGGGTCCTGGCACGCGGTGCATTGCCGCCAGGTAGTCGCACAACGCCTCGGCACGCTCGAGGTCGAGCCGCCCGAGCACCGCGCCGTCGCGCAACCGCAGCAGGTCGGCCGCGTATTCGCGCCCGGCGGCGAATTCCGTGACGATGAAAAATTCCTCGGCATCGCCCAGCGGCAGAAGCACGCCGTCGGCGCGCACCGCACCGACGTCCAGCGAACGCACGTGCCTCGGCAGCGTGGCGAAGGCGCGGTGCGCCCAGAGCAGCGATTGCGCGCGGTCGGCCATGTGCTCGTGGCCGAAAGGGCCAGGGCGCACCGTTTCGAGCACTGCGGCATGCGGCTCGCCACGCAGCAGGTAGTCCACCCGCAACGGCACGCCGTAGCCGTAGCCCTTGTCCCCGCCCGCGCCCGCACCCAGCGGCGCCACACGCACCTCGGAGACGGACTCTCCCAGCAAGACGCGCAAGTACTGCTCCACTGCCGGTGGCGTGAACGGGCCGGCGAGCGCAGACCGGACGCTGCGACGTGATTGCATTGCGCCGGTGCTAGCAGGCAGGGCAGCGCGCGTCAATTCGCACTGCCGTGCGACTTGACGTCGCCGCGCTGCCGGCGCGCGACGTCCTCCAGCTGGCGCTTCGCCGCGTCAAACGCGTCGCGCACTGCCACGTACACGTCCTCGTCGTGGTCGCGGTTGACCACGATCTCGTGCTCCGGCACGCGCACATCGAGGCGGATGCAGAACTGCTTGCCCTGTTGGCGATGGCGGTCGCGTTCCTCGACCACCACGCGGCAGCTCGTGATGTGGGGATGGAACGTCTCGAGCTTGTCCGCCTTTTCGCGGATGCGGGCGTCGAGCGCCTCGGAATGGGGAATGTCGTGAAAAGTGATCTGGATCGGTTTCTGCATAGCCTGCTCCGTCGGATCCGTTGCGATTGCCTCACCCTAAAGCGCGCGTCGGCCGTGCAGCTTGACCTCGGTCAATCCGAGCGCTACCGACTGGCCCGGCGCCGGGACGCTCGCCCATGGCGCCGAGAAACGTCATCCGCATCGGGCAGCTCCATGGCTTCAGGCTCATTTCTCCAGCCGGTAGTAGCTGCGGTTGAGGTATTCGGCGATATCGTCCAGGTCCTCGACCGTGAACGGCCGCCTGGTGTCGGCCGCGCGGCGCACCACTTCGACGCGCAGCTCGGCGAGCGTGCGCACGCGCGACTTTTCCCGCTCGCGTTTGTGAATGCGCTCGTAGTGGCAGCCGGTGCAATGGGTTTCGTAGAGCAGCTGCCCACGCTCGGCGTCCTGAGCCTGCAGCGGCTGCGCGAGCGCCGCGAGCGCCAGCATTCCGATAAAACGTCTCATCGGTTCACCTCCCCGGCGCCGCGTTGCAGGAAGCAGGTCAGGGCGCTCGAGGCGGCTGCGAACGCCCAGCACAGGAAAAAGCCGATCGAGTACACCGCGGTGCGGCTCAGAGTCGATGGCTCGCCGAACAGGTACAGCTCGTTCGGATCGAACAGGGTAAAAAACAGCACCTCGCCGATACCGCCGACGATGAACGACGGCCACAGGATCCAGATCGCCTGTTTCATGGGCTCTCCTTCACGATACGCCATTCGCGCCCCGGGTCCTCGAGCACGATTTGCCAGCGACCCGCAGGCAATGGCGGCAGCGCCGCCTCGTATTCCCCGCTCGGCGCGCGCGCCAGCGTGAGCTGCAGATCGTGGCCGGCGCGGGTGGCATGCGCCAAGTGCGCGCGCAACGCCACTGGCGCGTGGCCGGTCAGGCGCACGCGCAGGCGCGAGCCCTGCAGCGCCACGCTCGCCTCGATGCCGCGCGCCCGCGCCGTCTGCTCTCGGCGCAAATCCTGGTTGATCGCCAGGCCGCGCTTGTAGTAATCCTCGGCCACCAGCCCGTCGGAGGTACGCACCGCGAGCCAGAGGGTCACCGCGCCGGCGAGCACCGCAGCGGCAGGGGCTGCCATCAGCAGCCACGGCCACGGCTCGCGGTACCAGGGCCTGGTGTCGGTGCTTGCCATGATCACCTCACGATGAAAATCGATTTTTCACGCACCGCGACGTGTTCCATGCCGACGGCGTGCACCGCAAATTCGATTTTATGCGTGCCAGGCGGCGCCGCACCCGGCTGCAGGCGCACGCGCACCGGCACCATGCTGCTGGTGGTGGCGTCCACTACGACGCGCGCCAGCCCGGCGAGCTGCAGCGTCGGCAGTCCCTCGGCGCGGATCTCAAACACGCGCTCGCTTTCGGCGGTGTTCATGATCTGCAGCCGGTAGACGTTCTCGATCATGCCGCCTTCAACTTCGCGCGACAGCGCCGTGCGGTCACGGATCACGTCCACCTTGAGCGGTATGCGCAGCCAGAGCACCGCCGCCGCGGCCACCGCGACCGCGCTCAGCAGCGCCGTGTAGACCAGCACGCGCGGCCGGAAAACGCGCGCCAGCATGTCGCGCTGTGCGAGCTTGCCCTCGAGCGCATTCTGGGTGGAATAGCGGATCAGCCCGCGCGCATAGCCCGCGCGGTCCATCACCTGGTCGCAGCCATCGATGCAGGCAGCGCAGCCGATGCATTGGTATTGCAGGCCGTTGCGGATGTCGATTCCGGTCGGGCACACCTGCACGCAGATGCCGCAGTCCACGCAGTCGCCCAGGCCGAGCGCCTTTGGCTGTACGCCCCTGGCGCGGCCGCCGCGCGGCTCGCCGCGATACTGGTCGTAGGTGATGATCAGCGTGTCGCGGTCGAACATCGCGCTCTGGAAGCGCGCATACGGGCACATGTAGATGCACACCTGCTCGCGCATCCAGCCGGCGTTGCCGTAGGTGGCGAAGCCGTAGAACAGGATCCAGAACGTCTCCCACGGCCCGGTGTCCGCGATCATCACCTCGGCCCACAGCTCGCGGATCGGCGTGAAGTAGCCGACGAAGGTGAAGCCGGTCCAGAGCGCGAGCAAAAACCAGAGAGCATGCTTGGCCCCCTTGAGCGCCAGCTTGCGCGGCCCCCAGGGCTCGCGGTCGAGGCGGATGCGCCGGTTGCGGTCGCCCTCGATGCGCCGCTCGATCCACATGAAGATCTCGCTGTACACCGTCTGCGGGCAGGCATAGCCGCACCACAGCCTGCCCGCCACCGCGGTGAACAGGAACAGCGCCAGCGCCGCGACAATCAGCAGCACCGCAAGGTAGACGATGTCCTGCGGCCAGAACACCAGGCCGAAGATGTAGAACTTGCGGTGCGCGATGTCGAACAGCACCGCCTGGCGGTCGTTCCAGCCGAACCACGCGGTGCCGTAGAAAACGAGTTGCGTCGCCCACACCAGCGCCCAGCGCCAGGCCGCGAACGCGCCGTGCACCGCGCGCGGGTAGACCTTCTGGTGGACCTCGTAGAGCGCCTGCTCGACGCTTTCGCCCGGCCGAACCACCGCGACCGGCCGGCTGTCGCCCGCCATCAGGGTCGCGACAGCGAATAGACGTAGGCCGCGAGCAGGTGGATCTTGGCCGGCGTGAGCAGCTCCTTGTGCGCGGGCATCTGGTTGCTGCGCCCGCGCGTGACGGTCTCGGCGATCGCAGCCTCACCCGAGCCGTGCAGCCAGATGCCGTCGGTGAGGTTGGGCGCGCCGAGCTGCTGATTGCCCTTGCCGTCGGCGCCGTGGCAGACGGCGCACAGTTGCACGAATTTCTCCTTGCCGCGCGCGGCGCGGATCGAGTCGTGCGCACCGCCGGAGAGCGACATCACGTAGTGCGCCGCATCCTTCACGCCCTGCTCGCCCAGCGCCGGGCCGAACGGCGGCATGACGCCGGTGCGGCCGTCCGCGATAGAAGTCTTGATCGCCTCGGGCGTTCCACCCCACAACCAGTCGCGATCGGCGAGGCTCGGGAAGCCGCGGCTGCCGCCGGCATCCGACGCATGGCACTGCGCGCAATGGTTGAGGAACAGCTTCTGCCCAATGGCGAGCGCGGCCGGGACCTTGGCCACTTCGGCAACCTCCTGCGCGCCATAGCGCTCGTACAGCGGGCCATAGGCGGCCTGCGCGCGCGCGTTCTCCTCCTCCAACTGCTTCAACTGCGTCCAACCGAGCGAGCCGCCCCAGATGCCGAGCCCCGGGTACAGCACCAGGTAGCCGAGCGAGAAGAAGATGGTGATGTAGAACAGCCACGCCCACCAGCGCGGCAGCGGATTGTTGTACTCGGACAGGTCCTCGTCCCAGACGTGGCCGGTGGTGTCGGCCTCGGTGACGTGGCGCACGCTCTGCATCTTGAGGAACACGCCGCAGGCGACGATCGACACCAGGCTGATCACCGCGATGTAGATCTCCCAGACGCTGCTCGTGAACTGGCTCATCGGCCGCCTCCGTGGATCTCGTCGTCGAGCGGCAGCCGGCCATCCTGCTCGAAGCGGCCGCGACGCGAAGGCCCGTAGGCCCACCACACGATGCCGAGAAATGCCGCCAGCGCGGCGATCATGACCAGGCTGCGCAGCAGATTGAGGTCCATCGCAATCCCGCTCATTGCTTCGGCTTGAGCGCCGTGCCCAGGACCTGAAGGTAGGCGATGAGCGCGTCCATTTCGGTCCGCTCCTTGAGCTCGCCCTTCGCGGCGGCGATCTGCTCGTCGCTGTAGGGCACGCCGACTTTCCTCAGCGCGCGCAGCTTCAACTCGATGTCCTCGGCGTTGGCGGCGCTCTTCGCGAGCCACGGATAGCCTGGCATGTTGGACTCGGGCACCAGATCGCGCGGATTGAGCAGGTGCAGCCGGTGCCATTCGTCGGAATAGCGCCCGCCGACGCGGTGCAGGTCGGGCCCGGTGCGCTTGGAGCCCCACTGGAACGGGTGGTCGTAGACGAATTCTCCGGCCACCGAGTAGTGGCCGTAGCGCTCGACCTCGGCGCGGAACGGCCGCACCATCTGCGAGTGGCAGTTGTAGCAGCCCTCGCGGATGTAGATGTCGCGCCCGGTGAGTTGCAGCGGCGTGTAGGGCTTGAGGCCCGCCACCGGCTCGGTGACCGACTTCTGGAAAGACAGCGGCACGATCTCCACCAGGCCGGCGACCGAGATCACCAGGATGATGAGGACGATCATCAGCGCCTGGTTGCGCTCGATCATGTCGTGAGTGAGCATGCGGGCGTTCCTTTGCTCTCAGGCGTGCGCCGCGACCGGCGCCGGAATCGGCGCCTCGACGGCGCGGCTACCGGCGATGGTGCGGGCGACGTTGTAGGCCATGATCAGCATGCCGCCGAGATAAAGCGCGCCGCCCAGCAGGCGGATGGCGTAGAACGGATAGCTCGCCTTGACGCTCTCTACGAAGGTGTAGGTGAGCGTGCCGTCGGAGCCCACCGCGCGCCACATCAACCCCTGCATCACGCCCGCGATCCACATTGCGGCGATGTACAGCACGATGCCCACGGTCGCGACCCAGAAGTGCACGTTGATCAGCTGCACCGAATGCATCTCGGCGCGGCCGAACAGGCGCGGGATCAGAAAGTAGATCGAGCCCATCGACACCAGGCCGACCCAGCCGAGCGCGCCGCTGTGCACGTGGCCGATGGTCCAGTCGGTGTAGTGCGACAGCGCGTTCACCGTCTTGATCGACATCATCGGGCCCTCGAAGGTGCTCATGCCGTAGAACGACAGCGACACCACCAGGAA
>CAYMVA010000095.1:0-136606 GCA_964393745.1 uncultured Enterobacteriaceae bacterium
TTCTACACCAACGCCGGCTTCATGAACTGGCTGAACTGGCAGCGCATCTACAAGGTGCTCGGCTACGACTTCAAGCACGTCCAGATCGACCTCAAGTCGAATGCCGACGCGATGGAGGGCGGCACGATCGCGGGATCGGCCACCTACACCACCGCCGGCAAATCGCTCGCCTCCTACTGGAAGGAGACCGAGATCCGGTTGGACATCCGGGTGGTGAATCCTTGTCCCGACGAAGTCGCAAAAATCAAGGCGGCCGGCCTCGCGGTGGTCGAGGTCGATCCGAAGGGCGCGTTCAGCAAGCCCGTCGGCCCCGCGGTGCTGCAGGGCGTGCCGATCCTGTTCGGCTACAACGTAGGGACCAACATCCCGGAGGACGTGGTCTACAAGATGCTGAACGCGTTCTACAAGAACAAGGACGAGCTCGCGAAGGGCGAGCCGGGCTTCGTGCCGATGGCGAAGGACTTCGCCGGCTTGCAGGTGCTGGGCATCAGCGCCAACCCGGACATTCCGGTGCATCCAGGCCTGGCCAAGTTCCTGCGGGAGCACAAGGCCTGGAACGACAAGTGGAAGGTCGCAAAGTAAGCGCGTAGGCGGATTGCCCGGCGGCGGTCCGGAGGGCGCATGCGAGTTGCGCCGAAAGGGGAAGGCGCGTGCTGATTGCCCGGCTCAAGAGCCACGTCAATATCGGCAACCTGATATTCGCGGTCTCGCTGGTGTTCGTCGTCTGGCTGGTCTGGTACTTCTACACCGGGCTCGGTGGGTCGCTGCAGCTCGCCGCGCGCCTGATCCCGGTCGCGCTGGTCCTGCAGATCCTGTTCATGGTCCAGCAGGGACCCCTGTACAAGAGGCTGCCGCCGATGGTCAACCACGCCCTCGTCGTGGTCTACATCGGGATCGCCCTCTATGCGTTCGGGTACTTCCTCTCGGAATACGAAAGGATCGCGATCTACAGCCAGGGCACCTACACGCAGCAGGATTTCATCGTCGGTCTGCTCATGTTCCTGCTGGTGATGGAGCTGACGCGCCTTGCCCACCCGGTGCTGTTCTGGACCAACGTCGCGATGGTCGTCTATACGCTCTACGGCCACGTGTTTCCGCGCTCGCTCGACTTCTTCTGGCACCCGGGGACGACCTTCTATCGCGTGGTCACGTCCTCCACGGTGGAGTTTTCCACCGGCATCTACGGCATCTACGGCCAGCTCGCGCTCACGCTGATCGCCGCTTTCCTGCTGCTGGCCGGCGTCGCCAACGGCTTCAACGCGCAGCACGCGATGATCAACGTGGTGCGGCTGTTCGCCCGGTCCCGGCGCATGATCCCGCAAACCGCGGTGGTGGGCTCGAGCGCGATCGGGCTGATCAGCGGCAGCGGCTCGGCCAACGCCGCCGTGGTCGGCGCCATCACCATTCCCCTGATGGTCCGCTACGGCGCGCCGCCGACCTTCGCCGCCGCGGTCGAGACCTCGGCGTCGATCGGCGGGCTGATCGACCCGCCGATGATGGGGGCCGCCGCATTCCTGATGGCGGAATTCCTCGGCGTGCCCTACTGGGACGTGGTGCTGCGCGGATTCGGTTTCTCCTTCATCTTTTACATTTCGATCGGCGTTGCGATCTACCTGCTGTCGGTACGCCTGCTGCCGGCCGGCAAGATCGACAAGCCGCAGGTGCCGCTCTACGAGAAGGTGACGACCGGCATATTTTTCGGCTCGGTGCTCTATCTCATCTACCTGATGGGCTTCCTCGGCAAGGGCGAATTGCGCGCCGCGGTCAGTACCGCGAGCTGGATGCTCGCCGTGCTGATCGTGGTGTTCCTCTATTTCAAGTACGCGCGCAGGGATCCGTTTCTCGCCGGCGAGACGCTGTTCCGCAGCATCCGGCGCGCGATCGAAACGCATGCCGAGATGGCCTCCTACCTGACGCTGCTGCTCGCCACGCTCGGCATCATGATCGGCTTGTTCACGGTCACGGGCTTCATCAACCGGATGGGAGCGATGCTGCTCGACATCGGCGCCTGGAACGTCTGGGCCATGATCCTGATGGCCTGGGTGTTCGGCTGGCTGCTCGGCACCGGCCTGCCGCCGACCGCCACCTACATCATCGGCGCGGTGATCATCGTGCCGCCGATGACCAAGCTCGGCATCAATCCCTGGGTCGCGCACTTCTTCGTGTTCTTCCTGTCGGTCTGGGGCGAGCTCTCGCCGCCGACGTCGCTCACCGCCGCGGTGTCGGCGCGCATTGCGAATACGTCGTTCATGCAAACCATGTGGGTGGCGCTGAAGATCTGCCTGCCGATCACGCTCATTACGTTTGCACTCTTCACCCGCTCGGATCTGGTGGTGAAGCCCGGCTGGGGGCAGATCGGCGCCGTCCTGGTCGTGACCACGGGCACCTGCGGCGCCGCTTTCGCGATGTTCGGGCGATGTTTCGAGAACTGGAAAGCCGATGTCCCGGCGCGCTTGCTGTTCGCGGTGGTCTCGTTCGCGAGCCTGTTCCATCCGAACGACTCGCTGGTCTGGTGGACTGGCGCAATCACCCTGGCTGCCCTGATCTGGGGCATCCGGCGCCACAACGTGATTGCTTCGCCGAAAGAGGCGCCCGCGCCTGAAACCGGCGAGGGCGCACCGGCGCGGCCGGAGGACTTAGCGCGCGTGGTTGCCGAGGCGCGGCGCGAAATCGGTTGACGCACGCCGCAAAGGCAGAGCCCGCGCCCTAGGCCGCTGTCGCGGCCTGCGGTCGCAGGCGGAGGGCTAGTCGCGCGCCGGCACCCGGGCGAGGTCGGCGAGCCAGGCGTTTGCGTTGCCGTCGGAGGGCGCGCGCCAGTCGCTGCGCGGCGAGAGCGAACCTCCCGAGCCCACCTTGGGGCCGTTGGGCAGCGCGCTGCGCTTGAACTGACTGGTGGCGAAGAAGCGCTCGAGGAACACGCGCAGCCACTTGCGGATCTCGGCCAGCCGGTATCCGTCCTTGCCGCGCCAC
The DNA here is from genome assembly GCA_964393745.1 of uncultured Enterobacteriaceae bacterium. Taxonomy (GTDB): domain Bacteria; phylum Pseudomonadota; class Gammaproteobacteria; order Burkholderiales; family SG8-39; genus 2-02-FULL-66-14. The sequence goes on from CAYMVA010000095.1 coordinate 2,971, forward strand.
GCGTTCCAGGCGAGGAACGCGACCTTGGCCGGGGTGTAGCCGAAGCGCAGCGTGTAGTAGAGGTGGAAGTCCTGCAGCGCGTAGGGGCCGATGATTTTCTCGGTGAGCTGCGCCGGCTGGTCGTCGCTCTTGCCCGGCACCAGCTCCGGGCTGATCTCGGTGGCGCGCACGCGCTCCAGCGCGCGCGCCACCTGCTTGTCGAACTGCCCCGATTTCGCCACCCAGCCGATGAGGTACTCGATCAGGGTCTTGGGCACGCTGGCATTCACGTTGTAGTGCGACATCTGGTCGCCGACGCCGTAGGTGCACCAGCCCAGCGCGAGCTCCGACAGGTCGCCAGTGCCGACCACGATCCCCTTGTGCTGGTTGGCGAGCCGGAACAGGTGGCTGGTGCGCTCGCCCGCCTGCACGTTCTCGAAAGTGACGTCGTAGACCTTCTTGCCCTTCGCGTACGGGTGGTTCAGGTCCTTGAGCATCTGCAGGCACGAGGGCCGGATGTCGATCTCCTCCGCGGTCGCGCCGATGGTGCGCATCAGCTGCCAGGCAGTGGAGCGCGTATGCGTGGTGGTGGCGAACCCGGGCATGGTGTAGGCGAGGATGTCGGCGCGCGCCAGGCCGAGCTCGTCCATGGCGCGCGCGCACACCAGCAGCGCCTGCGTCGAATCCAGCCCGCCCGAGACGCCGATGACAAGCTTTTTCGTGCCGCTCGCGCGCATGCGCGTGGCGAGGCCGTTCACCTGGATGCGGTACACCTCCTCGCAGCGCGCATCGAGCGTCGCCGGGTCCGAGGGCACGTAGGGGAAGCGCGCCACCGGCCGCTCGAGCAGCAGCCGGCCGCGCGGCAGCGGCAGCGAGAATTCGATTTCGCGGAAGCGCGTCGTCTCGCCGGCGTGCCTGCGCGCCGACTGGCCGAACGAGCCCTGGCGCATGCGGTCGGCGATGAGGCGGTCGAGGTCCACGTCGGTCACGGTGAGCTGCGGCTCGGTGGCGAAACGCCGCGACTCGGCGAGCAGCGAACCGTTCTCGTACACCATCGCGTGCCCGTCCCAGGCGAGGTCGGTAGTGGACTCGCCGGCGCCCGCGGCGCTGTAGAGGTAAGCGGCGATGCAGCGCGCCGACTGGTTGGAGGCGAGCTCGCGGCGGTACTGGTGCTTGCCCACCACCACGTTGGAGGCCGACAGGTTGGCGATCAGGGTGGCGCCGGCGAGCGCGGCGAACGAGGAGGGCGGCGCCGGCACCCACAGGTCCTCGCAGATCTCCGCGAACAGCGCCAGTCTGGGTTGCTCGGCGTGGCGGAAGATCAGGTCGGTGCCGAAGGGCGCTTTCTGCCCGGCGAGCGCGATCTCGCTGCGGATGGCGATGTCGCCGCGCGTGAACTGGCGCAGCTCGTAGAACTCGCGGTAGTTCGGCAGGTAGGTCTTGGGCACCACGCCGAGGATGCGGCCGCGGCAGATGAGCGCGGCGCAGTTGTACAGCAGGCCGTCGAGCAGCACCGGTAGACCAACGTAGGCCGCGAGCGGCAGGCCCCTGGTGCGTGCGAGCAGGCTTGCGAGCGCGCGCTCCACGCCCTCGAGCAGCGCCTGCTGGTGGAACAGGTCCTCGCAGCTGTAGGCCGAGAGCCCGAGCTCCGGGAACACGCACACCAGAGCCTTGCGCTTGGCCGCCTCGCGCATGAGCGCTGCGGTCGCTTCCGCATTGAACACGGGATCGCCCACGCGCACCGCGGGGGTCGCCACGGCGACGCGCACGAAGCCGTGGCGGTAAAGGTCGAAAAAGCCGTTGTCGGTCGCCATGGCGTGCATTTTACGCCTAGTAGGCTATGGTATTCTAAGCCATATGCCGATGCCTCCAGTCCCGCTGCAGGCGCTGCTGCTGCTCGAGCGGGTGCTGCGCACTGGGGGCGTGCGCTTCGAGATCGCGTTGTGGCGCGACGCGCGCGGCCTGCGCTACCGGCTGGAGTGCGAGCGCGCCGGCCAGAGCCTGGTGCGCTACGACAACGATTCGCCGCGCGGCCACTTGCGCACGCTCGCCGGGCGCGCCGCGCCCTACCAGTTCCGCTCGGTGGAGCAACTGCGCTACGACTTCGAGCGCGACATGGAGGCTGCGAGCCGATGAGCAGGGTGATGCAGGTGAGGGTGGGCACGGCCGCAGATGCGCTCGACCGCTTCGAGGACGCCTGGAACCGGGTGGCCTCGGGCGCGTCGGCGCCGCCGCTGTATGCGATCCTGTTTTCCGACCTGCCGGCGCTGCTGGCAGCGCTGACGCTGCGGCGCTGGCAGATGCTCGAGCGCCTGCGCGCCGGCGGCCCGACGACCATCTTCGCCCTCGCCAAGCTGCTCAATCGCAACTACAAGAACGTGCACACCGACGTGACGCGCTTTGCCGACATGGGGCTGGTAGAGCGCCGCCGCGACGGCCTGATCGCCGTGCCCTGGGACGTGGTGCGCGCTGACCTGCGCCTCGGAAGCTAGCGCGGCGCGAAAACGAAGAAGTACTGGTTCGGCAGGAACTCGTGGCGCTCCAACTCGCGATAGCCGGCGAGCGCCATTTCCTCGACGACGATCTTGGGCGCGATGCGATGCTTCGGCGGCGGGCCGGTGGGCGAGTCGAGCCTGAAATCTATGATCGCGACGCGGCCGCCGGGCTTGAGCGCAGCGCGCAACTCGTTGAAGTAGCGCGCGCGTGCCGGGATGTGGTGGTAGGTGTCCACCACCAGCACCAGGTCCACCGGCGCGGGCAGCTTCGGGTCGCCGTCGGCGGCGAGGTGCGAGGACAGGTTCGGCAGCTTGTCCTTCGCCGCGCGCTGGTTGAGAAACCTCACCATGTCGGGCTCGACATCGACGCCGAAAACTTTTCCCTGCGGCACGGCGCGCGCCAGGCGCACCGCGAAGTAGCCGGTCCCCGAGCCGATGTCGGCGACCAGCGCCTCGGGCGCGAGCTTGAGCGCCGCGATCACCTCTGCGGGCTTCTGCCAGGCGTCGCGCTCCGGGTCGTCGAACACCCTGGACCACTTCTCGGCGTCGTCGAAGCGCCGGTGATAGTGCTGCGTGCCCTGCTGCGCGAACGCCGGCAGCGCCGTGGCCGCGAGCGCGGCGAGCAGCAGCCTGCGCCTCAGAGCCATCCGGCTTTGCGGAAGCGCCAGAACAGGAAGCCGTCGATCGCGAACATCAGCCCGATCGCGACCGGGTAGCCGAACTCCCAGGACAGCTCGGGCATGTGCGTGAAGTTCATGCCGTAGACGCCGGCAATCAGAGTCGGCACCGCCACCAGCGCCGCGCCCGCGGCGAGGCTCCTGGTGGTCTCGCCCTGCTGCACGCTCGCCATAGCCGCGTACACCGAGATCGCGGTGGCGCCGGTCTCCCGCATGCTGTCCATGGCCTGGTTGATGCGCACGAGGTGGTCATAGACGTCGCGGAAGTAATCCTGCAGCCCGTGGCAGATCGGCGGCACGCGCCCGCCGTAGAGCTTGCTGGTGCCTTCGAGCAGCGGCCCGGCGGCGTGCTTCAGCGTGGTGAGCTTCTGCTTGAGCGCGTAGAGCGACTCGATGTTCGCGCGCGCCAGCCCCTTGCCGGCGAAGATCTTCTCCTCCAGCGACTCGAGCTCGGTCTCGAGCGCGTCGAGCAGAGGGAAATAGCGGTCCACCACCGCGTCCATGAGCGCGTACAGCACGTAGCCGGGGCCGTGCTTCAGCAGCTCGGGCTCGCGCTCGCAGCGCGCGCGCACGTCCTGGAAGCCGCGCCCGCTTTGGCTGCGCACCGAGAGCACGTAGTTGCGGCCGACGAACACGTCCAGCTCGCCGACTTGGATTTCCTCGCCCGCGGCCTCGAGCGTCTGCATCACCACGAACAGGTCGTCGTCGTACTCCTCGATCTTGGGACGCTGGTGGCCGTGGCGCGCGTCCTCGATCGCGAGCGGGTGCAGGTCGAATTCCTTCTCCATCGCCTCGAGCTCGGCCTCGCTGGGGTCCTTGAGCGCCATCCAGACGAAGGTGTCCTGCTGCGCGAGCATGGCGCGGATCTCGCGCGGCTCGATGTCGCCGAGCTTCTTGCCCTCCTGGTACGCGGCGCAGTTTACGAGCATGGGCGAATCATAACCGCGCGCCGCTCACGCCAGCGCGAAGCCTTCGTAGCCGCGCGCCGCCACCGCCTTGCACTTCTCTACGTAAGGCGGGTAGCCGAGCAGCGGCATGAACACCCGGCTCTTGCCCGGGACGTTGGCGCCGAGATACCACGAGTTGCACAGCGGATAGACGGTGCGGTCGGCCACCGCGTTGACGTGCGCCACCCACTGGTCCTCGGCCTCGGCGCTCGCCTCGATGCGCGCGCGCCCCTGCGCCCGCATCGCGGCGAGGCAATCGGCGATCCAGTCCACGTGCTGCTCGATCGAAACCATCATGTTGGTGAGCACCGAAGGGCTGCCCGGGCCGGTGATGGTGAACAGGTTGGGAAAGCCGGCGACGCCGAGGCCGAGGTAGGCGCGCGGCCCCGCCTGCCACTTGTCCTTAAGGGCGCGGCCGCCGCGGCCGCGGATATCGATGCGCAGCAGGCTGCCGGTCATGGCGTCGAACCCGGTGGCGAACACGATCGCGTCCAGCGCGTAGTCGCGGCCGCTGGCGCGCAGCCCCTGCGGCGTGATGCGCTCGATAGGCGTGCGGCTGACGTCCACCAGGTGGACGTGCGGCAGGTTGAAGGTCTCGTAGTAGCCGGTGTCCACGCACAGGCGCTTGCAGCCGATCACCTGCGCCGGCTCGAGCAGCGCCGCGACTGCGGGATCGCGGACCGTGGCGCGGATCTTGGCGCGCACGAATTCGGCGGCGGTCTGATTCGCCCGGGCGTCGAGGATCAGATCGCCGAAAGCGCCGAGGAATACCAGGCCGCCGCGCCGCCAGCGCGTTTCGAAGGCGCGCTCGCGCTCCTCGGGCGAGGATTCGAGCGCCGGGCGCTCGTTCCTGGGGTAAGCGGAGCCGAAGGCGTTCGGCATCAGGCTGTTGCGGGCGCGAAATCCGGCGTAGTCGGATTTGATGCGCGCCTCGTATTCCGGATCGAGCGGCGCGTTGTTGGCGGGTACCGAGTAGGTGGCGGTGCGCTGAAACACGGTCAGCTCCCTCGCCTGCGCGGCGATGATCGGGATCGACTGGATCGCCGACGAGCCGGTGCCGATGACGCCGACGCGCTGGCCGCTGAAGTCCACGCCTTGGTGCGGCCACTGGCCGGTGTGATAGGTCCTGCCGGCGAAGGTTTCCAGGCCCTCGATCTGCGGCAGGTTGGTCGAGGACAGGCACCCGGTCGCCATGACGAGGAAGCGCGCCGAGACCTGCTGGCCGTCGCCGGTCGTGACTTGCCAGCGGGAACTCGATTCGTCGAACGCCGCAGCCTTCACCCGGGTGTCGAACTGCATGTCTGCGCGCAGTGCGAAGCGGTCGGCGACGTGGTTGGCGTAGCGCAGGATCTCCGGCTGCGAGGCGTAGCGCTCGGTCCAGTGCCAAGCCTGCTGCAGCTCATCGGAGAACTGGTAGGAGTACTCCATGCTCTCGATGTCGCAGCGCGCGCCGGGATAGCGGTTCCAGTACCAGGTGCCGCCCACGCCCGAGCCAGCCTCGTACAGCCGCGCCGTCATGCCCAAGCCGCGCACCCGATGCAGCATGTACATCCCGGCGAACCCCGCGCCCACTATGACGACATCGAACTCTTTGCCCGCCACCGCTCTCCCCTGAATCCTGAATCCTGAATCCTGAATCCTGAATCCTGAATCCTTCGGATGCTATCACCGGCGCGAATTGCGACTAAAATCGGCGGCTCATGGAGAAGACGACTACGGCGCTTATAGACCGTGCGGATGCGCTGCTGCGCAAGGCGGTGGAAGCTGGCGATATCCCGGGTGTGGTGGCGATGGCAACCGATCGCGAGCGCACCCTCTACGAGGGCGCATTCGGCAGGCGCGTACTGGGCCAGGGCGCGCTAATGACCGCCGATACGGTGGTCTGGCTCGCCTCCATGACCAAGGCGCTCACCGGCGCTGGAGTGATGCAACAAGTGGAGCGCGGCAAGCTCGATCTCGACAGCCCTGCATCCAAGTGGCTCCCGGCGCTCGGCTCGGTCAGGGTGCTAGAAGGCTTCGACGCCGCGGGCCAGCCAAGATTACGTGCGCCCAGGCGCCCGATCACGCTGCGGCACCTGCTCACGCATACCGCCGGGTACGGCTATGAGACGTGGAACGCCGAAATCGGGCGCTTCCAGCAGGCGACGGGCACGCCAAGCGCCAGCACCGGCAAGATTTCAGCCCTCGGCACGCCGCTGCTGTTCGACCCCGGCGAGCGCTGGAACTACGGCATCAATATCGACTGGGCGTGCAGGATGCTCGAGGCGGTGAGCGGCAAGAAGCTCGGGGCGTACCTGAAGGAGAACCTGTTCGCGCCGCTCGGCATGGACGACACCGCGTTCAAGATCACGCCGGCGATGCGCGCCCGGCTGGCGAAGCTGCATCAGCGCAGTGACGACGGCGCGCTGGCGCCGATCGATCTGGAGGTGCCGCAGGAGCCCGAGTTCGAGGGCGGCGGCGGCGGCCTGTACTCGACCGCGGTTGACTATCTCAAGTTCGTGCGCATGATCCTCAATCGCGGCAAGGCGAACGGCCAGCAGGTGCTGAAGCCGGAAACCGTCGATCTGATGGCGTGCAACAGCATGGGTAGCACGCGCGTGTCGATGCTCAAGAGCTTCATTCCGCAGCGCTCGAACGACGCCGAGTTTTTTCCCGGGATGCCGAAGGGCTGGGGCCTGACCTTCCAGATCAACAACGAAAAAGCGCCCACCGGACGCCCTGCGGGCGGGCTGATGTGGGGAGGCCTCTCGAACTGCTACTTCTGGATCGATCCGGCGACCGGCGTCTGCGGGGTGTACCTGACGCAGATCCTGCCGTTCTGCGACCGCAAGTCGCTGCCGCTGTATTACGAATTCGAGAAAACGGTCTACCAGACCCTCAACTAGAGAGCCTTCGCAATGCCGCAAATCAGCCAGCGCGCCCGGTCCCTGGGCACCGAGAACGCCTTTGTCGTGCTTGCCGAGGTGAACGCGCTCGCGCGCACCGGCAAGGACATCATCAGCTTCTGCATCGGGCAGCCGGATTTCCCCGCGCCCGTTCACGTGCAGGAAGCGGCGATCCGCGCCATCCGCGAGGGCAAGCATGGCTACACGCCCTCCGCCGGCATCGATCCCTTGCGCGAGGCGGCAGCGAAGTACATGGCCGCTATGCGCGGCGGGCTGCCGATCCGGCCCGAAGACGTGGTGGTGGGCGCGGGCGCGAAGCCCTTCATCGCCTACGCCATCCTCTCCGTGACCGACCACGGCGCGGGCGACGAGGTGATTTACCCCAACCCGGGCTTTCCGATCTACGAGTCGCAGATCGTCGCCTGCGGCGCCAAGCCGGTGCCGATCCACCTGCACGAGGCGCGCGATTTCGCTTTCGATCCTGCGGATCTGGAAAAGCTCATCACGCCTAAAACCAAGCTGCTCATCCTCAATTACCCGCACAACCCGACCGGCGGCCTGCTCGGCAGGAAGGATCTCGAGGCGATCGCGGCGATCCTGCGAAAGCACCCGCAGGTGTGGGTGTACGCCGACGAGATCTATTCGCGCCTGTGCTACGCGGGCGATTTCTTTTCCATCGCGCAACTGCCCGGAATGTACGAGCGGACCATCATCTCGGACGGCGCCTCCAAGACCTGGGCCATGACCGGCTGGCGCATCGGCTTCACCTCCAACCCGGCCCTTGCTCCGGTATTCACGCGCTGGATCACCAACACCGAATCCTGCGCCTCGCAGATCTCGCAATGGGCCGCGCTCGAGGCGATCACCGGGCCGCAGGACGCAGCCGAGGCGATGCGCAACAGCTTCCTCGAGCGCCGCGACCTGATCGTGCGCCTGCTGAACGACGTGCAGGGCGTGAGTTGCCGCACCCCGGGCGGCGCGTTCTACGTCTGGCCGAACGTCACCGAGGCCTGCCGGATGATCGGCGCCAGGGACTCCGAGGAGTTCCGCAAGCGCCTGCTCAATGAGGTGGGCGTCGCGCTGCTCGCCGACATCCATTTCGGCGCCCGCGTCCCGGGCGAGGGCCAGCACGTGCGCTTTTCCTACGCCGCCTCGAAGGAGGCGATCGAGAAGGGTGTCGCGCGCATGGCCGAGTACATCCGCAAGAACACCCGCAAAGCCGCTTGAGCGACGTGTGGAAGCCGAGCGTCACCGTGGCGGCGGTGATCGAGCGCGAGGGGCGGTTTCTCCTCGTCGAGGAGGAGGTCGACGGCCGGCGCGTGCTCAACCAGCCCGCCGGGCACCTCGACCCGGGTGAAGGGCTCGCCGCGGCGTGCGCGCGCGAGGTGTTGGAGGAGACCGCCCACCGCTTCATTCCCAGTGCGCTGGTAGGCATTTACCGCTGGCACTACGCGGCTGCGGACGTCACTTTCCTGCGCTTCTGCTTTCGCGGCCGCGTGGACGGCGCAGAGGCCGGGCGCGCGCTCGACAAGGAAATCGTGGCGCTGCATTGGCTCACTCTTGAAGAACTGCGCTCGCGCCAGGCGATGCACCGCTCGCCGCTGGTGATGCGCTGCGTCGAGGACTATCTCGCCGGGCGGCACTTTCCCCTGGCCGTGCTGTCGAAGGACTTCCTATGAGCGGGCGGGTCGTCGTCGGCATGTCGGGAGGGGTGGATTCCTCCGTCGCAGCGCTGCTGCTCAAGCGCCAGGGCTACGACGTGGTCGGGCTGTTCATGAAGAACTGGGAGGACGACGACTCGGACGAGTACTGCTCGACACGCCAGGACCTGATCGATGCCGCCGCTGCGGCCGACGTGATCGGCATCCCGCTCGAGGCGGTCAACTTCGCCGCCGAATACAAGGACCGGGTGTTCGCGAGCTTCCTCGCCGAGTACGCCGCGGGCCGCACTCCCAATCCGGACGTGCTGTGCAACGCCGAGATCAAATTCAAGGCGTTCCTCGACCACGCCATGGACCTGGGCGCGACGCGCATCGCCACCGGGCACTACGCGCAGGTGCGCGAGCGCCCGCTGGACGCCGCGAACGGCGTGAGTCTCTACGAGCTGCTGCGCGGCGCCGACGGCACCAAGGACCAGAGCTACTTCCTGCATCGCCTGACGCAGGGGCAGCTGGCGCGCGTGATGTTCCCGATCGGGAACATGAAGAAAACCGAGGTGCGGCGCATCGCGGCGGAAGCGCACCTGCCGAACCACGCCAAGAAGGACTCCACCGGCATCTGCTTCATCGGCGAGCGGCCGTTCCGCGAGTTCCTCAACCGCTACCTGCCACGCGAGCCCGGGCCGATCCTCACCCCCGAGGGCAAGCGTATCGGCGAGCACATCGGGCTCGCCTTCTACACCATCGGGCAGCGCAAGGGCATCGGCATCGGCGGCAGGAGGGATGTGACCCGGACAAATGGCGTCTCGCAGCCGTGGTATGTCGCGGCCAAGGATCGGGGCGAGAACACGCTCACCGTGGTGCAGGGACACGACCACCCGCTGCTCCTCAGGCGCGAGCTTTCGGCGCAGGACGCAAGCTGGGTCACCGGCAATGCGCCCGCCGAAGGCGCGACGCACTCTGGCAAGACGCGCTACCGGCAGGCGGACTCGGCGTGCTTTGTCACGCGCTCAGAGGAGGGCACGCTCGCGCTCGAGTTCGCGCGCCCGCAGTGGGCGGTGACGCCCGGGCAGTCGGTGGTGCTCTACGACGGCGCCGTCTGCCTCGGCGGCGCCGTAATCAGCTGAAGCGGGACGGGCGCAGCCCGTCCCGTTCCGTAATCGCTTGCGCGATCAGCCCTTCAGGCACTCGCTCATGAACTTCTTGCGCGCGTCGCCTTCCATCTTTTTGTCGCCCGCCCGCTTGTTGCAAGAGGTCATGCGCTCCTGCTGCTTCTTTTGCGCCTCGCTGGGCCCCTTCTTCGCCGGATCGTCGCCGCTCAGGCACGAGCTCATGTACTTCTTGCGCGCATCGCCTTCCATCTTCTTGTCGCCCGCTTGCTTGTTGCACGCAGTCATGCGCTCCTGCTGCTTCTTCTGCGCTTCGCTGGGCTCTTTCTTCGCTTTCTCGGCAGTCGTTGGTGCGGTGGCTTTCTTGGCGTCGGTCTGAGCCTTGTCCTGGGCGAAAACGGGCGCGGCAGCGAGCAGGAAACAGCATAACGCGGCGATCAGTTTTTTCATTTTGTACTCCCAAATGTCTGAAGGATAAGGGTTTGCCTGTCCGGGCGGCAGGGCTGCACCGTCCGGGCGGCAGTTTAGAGCAACGCGCGAAAGCCTGCTCGGCTGACACCTTCGCGCCGGCTGCGATAATCGACCGCATGGCTTTTCCTGCCTACGAGACCCTGGCGCTGGAACCTTCGGGCGAGCACGTGCTGGTGGCGAGGCTCAACCGCCCCGAGGCGCTCAACGCGCTCAACACGCAAATGGGCCGCGACACGCTCGAGCTGTGGAGCCGGCTTGCGGCCGGACCGGGCGAGTTGCGCTGCGTGGTGCTCACCGGCGCGGGCGAGCGCGCGTTCTGCTCAGGCGGCGACCTGAAGGAGCGCGACGGCATGACGGTCGAGGCCTGGCAGGCGCAGCACGAGATTTTCGAGCGCTCGTTCGTCGCGCTCATCGAGTGCCCGCTGCCGGTGATCGCGGCGGTCAACGGGCACGCCTTCGGCGGCGGCCTCGAGATGGCGCTGTGCTGCGACTTCATCTTCGCCTCGCGCGCGGCGCGTTTCGCGCAATCCGAGGTGCGCCTCGGCATCATGCCGGGCGGCATGGGCACGCAGAATCTGGCGCGCGCGGTGGGCGAGCGGCGGGCGAAGGAACTGACGCTTTCAGCGCGCGCGTTCAGCGCGGAGGAGGGCGCGGCTTGGGGCCTCGTCAACCGGCTGTGCGAGCCCGGCAAGGTGCTCGCCGATGCGCTCGAGACGGCGCAGGTGATCGCCGAGAACGCGCCGCTCGCGGTGAGGCAGGCGAAGAAATCGATCCACTACGGATTGCAGACCGACCTGCTGACGGGCTATCGCTTCGAGATCGAGGCCTACAACCGGTTGATCGGCACCGAGGACCGGCTGGAAGGCGTGCGCGCCTTCAACGAGAAGCGCAAGCCGCGCTTCAAGGGCAAATAGCAGGCAGCAAACGCGCTCTATCCCCGGCTTACTTCGGGGCAGTATCGGCGAACGCCGGGCGCTCCATTAGCTTGTCGTAGTGCTTGGCGAGGCCGGAATGGCCGGCGCGCCAGTCGAGGTCGCCGGGCTTCCTGAACCCCAGCCACCCCAGCGCGCAGCCCAAGGCGATGTCGGCCAGCGTGTAGCGCTCGCCGTTGCACCACGCTTTGTCGCCGAGCTCGCTCTCCATGAAGGACAACCCGCGCTTCACCTTGCCGAGCTGCTTCTCGACCCAGGTCGCGCTCTGCTCCTTCTTCGGCCGCAGCGATTCGTATCGAATCAACAGCCCGCTGTCGAGCACGCCGTCGGCAAGCGCCTCCCAGCGGCGCACCGCCAGCCGCTCGCGGTTGTCGTCCGGGATCAGGCGCGAGATCGGCGACACGTTGTCGAGGAACTCCACGATGACGCGCGAATCGAACAGCGCCGTGCCGTCGTCCAGCACCAGCGTCGGCACCTTGCCGAGCGGGTTGTGCGTGTTGACCGGGTTCTCGGCGGGCCCCACGTCCACCACTTCGATGTCGCAATCGATGCGCTTTTCGGCGAGCACGATGCGGACCTTGCGCGTATAGGGGCTGGCGAGGGAGGCGAGGAGTTTCATAGAGCTGGCGATTATATAGATTTCACGAGGCGCCTGAGCACCGGCAGGACCCGTTTTTCAAACCACGGGTTGCGCTTCAGCCAGAGCCTGTTGCGCGGGCTGGGGTGGGGCAGCGGCAGGAATTCGGGCAGGTACTCACGGTAGGCGCGCACGGTGTCGGCGAGTGTCGCGCGGCGGCGCTTGCCGAGGTAGTAGGCCTGCGCGTACTGCCCTACGAGCAGCGTGAGGCGAACGCGCGGCAGCGCGGCGCGAAACTTCGGCTGCCACAGCGGCGCGCACTCCGGTCGCGGCGGCAGGTCGCCGCCCTTGCCGGTGCCGGGGTAGCACAGGCCGGTCGGAACGATCGCGACGCGGGAAGTGTCGTAGAACTCCGCGCGCTCCATTTCGAGCCAGGCGCGCAAGTTGTCGCCCGAGGGATCGTTCCACGGAATGCCGGTCTCATGCACGCGCCGTCCCGGCGCCTGGCCTACGATCATCAGATACGCCGCGGCGCCGACCAGGAACACGGGCCGCGGCCCGAGCGGCAGGTGCGGCTCGCACAGGCGGCAGGCGCGCGCCTCGCGGCAGACGCGCTCGAGGGAAGGCCGAGACATGAGTGCGTATAATATTGCGTCAAAACCACCGGCTTTCTTCATGCCATCGCCGCTCACCGCGCTGTCGCCGCTCGACGGCCGGTACGCCAGGTTCGCGGATCCCCTCAGGCAGTACTTCAGCGAGCACGCGCTCATCCGCTACCGGGTGCGCATCGAGTTGGCGTGGCTTTCGGCGCTCGCCGCAGAGCCAGCGATCGCGGAGCTCAGGCCCTTCTCCAAGGCGACCTCGACTGCGCTCGCGGCGCTGCTCAAGGGCTTTTCCGAAAAGGACAGCGAGCGCATCAAGAACATCGAGGCCGAGACCAACCACGACGTCAAGGCGATCGAGTACTGGCTGCGCGGCAGACTGGCGAAGAACCGCGAAGTGCTCGGCGCGCTCGAGTTCATCCACTTCGCCGCGACCTCCGAGGACATCAACAACCTGTCGTACGCGCTCATGCTCGCGGATGCGCGCGAGCGCGTGCTGTTGCCGAAGCTCGACGGCGTGATCGCCGCGCTGCGCGACATGGCGCACCGGCACGCGCGCCTGGCGATGCTCTCGCGCACCCACGGCCAGCCCGCTTCGCCCACCACGCTGGGCAAGGAGCTGGCGAACTTCGCGCACCGCCTGCAGCGCGCGCGCGCCGCGATTGCGCGCGTCGCATTGCTCGGCAAGATGAACGGCGCGGTCGGCAACTACAATGCGCACGCCGTGGCCTACCCGAAATTCGACTGGCCGCGCTTCTGCCGCCGCTTCGTAGAGGGGCTGGGGCTCGAGTTCAACCCCTACACCACGCAGATAGAGCCGCACGACTCGCTCGCCGAGCTGTTCGACGCCTATGCGCGCGCCAATACAGTGCTGCTCGACCTCGACCGCGACCTGTGGGGCTACGTCTCGCTCGGCTACTTCAGGCAGCGGCCGAAGAAGGGCGAGGTCGGCTCCTCGACGATGCCGCACAAGGTCAACCCGATCGATTTCGAGAATTCCGAAGGCAACATCGGCGTCGCCAACGCGTTGCTGCGCCACCTCGCGGACAAGCTGCCGGTGTCTCGCTGGCAGCGGGACCTGTCGGACTCGACCGCGCTCAGGAACGCCGGCACCGCGCTCGGCCACACGCTACTCGCGTATTCGTCCTGCCTGCGCGGTCTGGGCAAGCTCGAAGCCGACCCGCGGCGGCTGGCGGACGATCTCAACGCCAACTGGGAGGTGCTCACCGAGGCGGTGCAGCAGGTGATGCGCCGCCACGGCGTGCCCGATGCCTATGACAAGCTCAAGGCGCTCGCGCGCGGCAAGCGGCTCGACCGCAAGACGCTCGCGGCGTTCATCCGCAAGCTGCCGCTTCCCTCTGAGGCGAAACAGCGCCTGCTCGCGCTCACCCCCGCCGCCTACACCGGCCTCGCCGCCACCCTCGCGAAACGCGTCTGACGCCGCGATGTTCTACGCGGCGACCATATTTCTTTCGTCGTTCCTGCTGTTCCTGGTGCAGCCGCTGGTGGCGCGCCTGATCCTGCCGTGGTTCGGCGGCACTGCGGCGGTGTGGACCACCTGCATGCTGTTCTTCCAGATGCTGCTGCTCGCCGGTTATGCCTATGCGCATGCGAGCAGCGCGAAACTCGCGCCGCGCGCGCAGGCGCTGCTGCACATTGCGCTGCTCGCCGCGGCGGTGGCGACTCTGCCGATCGCGCCGGGCGAGGGCTGGAAGCCTTCGGGCGCCGAGGAACCGATCTCCTTCATCCTGCTGCTGCTGCTGGTCGCGGTGGGGCTGCCGTATTTCCTGCTCGCCGCCACCAGCCCGCTGCTGCAAGCCTGGTTTGCGCGCGCGCGCCCCGGCGACAACCCATACCGGCTGTTCGCGGTGTCGAACCTCGCGTCGCTCCTTGCGCTGGTTGCCTACCCGTTCCTGGTCGAGCCGTACCTGAGCAATGGCGGCCAGGTCGCCGGCTGGTCGTGGCTGTTCGCCGCGTTCGCCGTGCTGTGCGCGGCGCTGGCATGGCGGACTCCCGCCACGGTCTCCCCCTCGGTCGGCTCCCCCGAGGTTGCCTCCCTCCCCCTTGAGAGGGAGGGTCGGGGTGGGGGTGGGAGTCCCCTCGAGCCCGCCCCCCGCCGCGCCGACTACGTCATGTGGCTCGCGTTTTCGGCCACCGGCTCGGTGCTGCTGCTCGCGGTCACCAACCACATCACGCAGAACGTCGCCTCGATCCCGCTGCTGTGGCTCGCGCCGCTGACGCTGTACCTGCTCACCTTCATCTTCGCGTTCGAGGGCCGGCTGTACCGCCTGGAGGTGTTCTGGAGCGTGCTGCTGGTGTGGATCGTCGGCATGGGCTGGCTGATCGTGGACACCGACTACCAGTTCGACCTGCCGCTGCAGCTCGGCATGTACCTGAGCGGGCTGTTCGTCGCCTGCATGTTCTGCCACGGCGAGCTCTACCGCTCGCGCCCGGCGGCGCGCCATCTGACCGCGTTCTACCTCACGGTGTCGGCGGGCGGCGCGCTCGGCGGCGTGCTGGTGGCGGTGGTCGCGCCGCTCGCCTTCGACGCCTACTACGAGTTCGGCCTCGGGCTGGTGGCGCTGGCGCTGCTCGCCGCGCTGCGCTGCGCGCCGTTGCACGATTTCGCGCGCTGGGGAAGCCTCTTGGTGCTGATGGCGGCGGCCGGCTGCGCCGCCTACGACGGCCTGCGCTTCCAGCGCGACGTGCGCGTCTCGGAGCGCAATTTCTACGGTGTGCTGCGGGTGAAGGAGTACGGCACCCCAGGCAACGAGGACCACCAGCGGCGCCTGCTGCACGGTGTGATCCTGCACGGCGAGCAGCACATGGACGACAGCCTGCGCACGGTGGCGACCACCTACTACCAGAGCGGCTCGGGCATCGCCGCCGCCATCGCCTCCAAGCGCGGCCTGCCGGCGAACCGCGTCGGCGTCATCGGCCTGGGCACCGGCACGCTCGCCGCCTACGGGCGCAGCGACGACCTCTACCGCTTCTACGAAATCAACCCGCAGGTGATCGCGGTGGCGAAGGCGGATTTCACGTTCCTCGCCGACAGCGATGCCAGGATCGAGATCGCGCTGGGCGATGCGCGCCTCAACCTCGAGCGCGAGCCGCCGCAGAACTTCGACGTGCTGGCGGTGGACGCATTCTCCAGCGACTCGATCCCGGTGCACCTGATCACCAAGCAGGCGCTCGGCGTCTACCTGCGGCACGTGAAGCCCGACGGCATCGTCGCGTTCCATGTCTCCAACCGCTTCCTGAAACTCGCGCCGGTGGTGGCGCGCCTGGCGAAGGAGCACGGCGCGCACGCGCTGGCGGTGTACGAGTGGGGCGGCGAGGTGGGCAACCGCACGCAGAGCGACTGGGTGCTGGTGTCGCGCGACCCGCAGGCGCTCAAGGCAACTGAGATCGAGGAAGCGAAGCCCGAGGCGCTCGAGGACGACGCCTCGCTGCGCACCTGGACCGACGACTACTCCAACCTGGTGCAGATCCTGAAGTAAGGTAAGCGAAACGCGGCCAGGCGCGTCATTCAGCCACCCAAGGCGGCCATTCACCCAACCGTTATTCGATCACCTGGTCGGCGCGGACCAGCAGCGACTGCGGGATCGTAAGGCCGAGTGACCTGGCGGTCTTGAGATTGATCACCAGTTCGAACGTCGTAGGCTGCTGTACCGGAAGATCGGCGGGCTTGGCGCCACGAGCCAAATTGTTGACGTAGGAGGCAGCGTTGCGATAGGCGGTCCTCAGACTTTCTCCATAGCTCATCAGCCCGCCATCGTCCACGAATTCCCTCACCCCATAGAAGGCAGGCAGGCGGTGCCTGGCCGCGAGTTCAATGATCGACGCCCGCCCATTGGGAAACATCGGTTCGTCGGGTAAGAAAAAGAGCGCGTTGGCCTTCTCGCGCAGCGCCAGGTCAAATGCCGCAGGCAGGTCCGCGAGATTGGCAACGTCGATCTTCACCAGCTTCAGATCCAACGCTTGAGCAATCGGGGCGAGCTGTTGCCACATGCGCGGGTGAACCTCACTTCTGCCTTGCAGGAACACGGCCACGGTTGCCGGCCTGGGCAGGACGCTGGAGAACAGCTCCATCATCTTGGGCAGGATGTCCTCGGCCTGGCTGGAGAGCCCGGTGATATTGGCACCCGGCCTGGCGAGGCTGGCGATCAGCCGCTGCCCCACAGGGTCGGCGACGCCCGCCATGACGATCGGCGTCGACGCGGTCGCTTGCCTCGCGGCCCGGGTGGAGGGCGTGCAGGTGGTGACGATGGCGTCGAGATTCATCGCCGCGAGCTCGCGCGCGGATTCGGGCGTTCGCTCGCGGCGACCCTCGGCGTAGCGGCGCTCGATGACCAGGTTTCTGCCCTCGACATAGCCCTTGCTGCGCAGGCCCTCGAGCAACGCCTGTTCCAGATGGCCGCGTTGCGCAAAGCTGCCGGTGACCATGATGCCGATATGAATCGTTTTGTCTTTTGACTGCTGAGCTCCGGCGAACGGCGCGGCCAGCAGCGCGCCCGTCGCGAGCAGGAATCGTCTGCGGTAAGTGCGGTTCATCTGACCCTATCAGGACCTAAAGAAGCAGCATAAGCACCGGGATCAGCGGGCGGAGCGCCCTGTCAACCCAAGTCGTGGGCCAGTCTATGCTTGAACGACCGCTGTGTGTGAAAGCGGCCGTCAGCGAACGTCCGCCGTCGAAAGCAGTCATTGCCGAACGTCAGCTATCGGCGATAGCCGGCCATTCAAGCGGACCGGCTTCGTAGACCTTGGGGATCAGGTGCGCTTGGCGCGCTGCGCGTATTCACTCAAGCCTTCGGCTTCGCAGGCGCCATTGCTGGGCCACGGGAACTCGGATAGGGTGCCCCGATGGGCACCACCGACCTCCTCGTCCGTAAGGATCAACTCGCGACCACTCAGCTGCGCACAAGCGACGACACCAGCTTAGCCGATGGCCAAGTGCGCGTGCGCGTCGACTTGTTCGCGCTCACGGCCAACAACATCACCTACGCCGCCTTCGGCGACGCGATGAACTACTGGCAGTTCTATCCGGTGGATGACAATGCGGGACCTGGTTGGGGCCGCATTCCAGTATGGGGATTCGGCAGCGTGGTGCAAAGCCTGCAGCCGGGCGTTGCAGTGGGTGAACGGTTTTATGGATACTTCCCAATGGCCTCCAGCGTGGTGCTGCAACCCGTGCGCGTCGGGGCCAAGGGCTTCACCGACGGCGCGCCGCATCGCGCCGCACTGCATGCGGTGTACAACCAGTATCAACGCTGCAATGTCGATCCGCTCTACAGCGCCGATAACGAGGACATCCAGGCGCTGCTGCGACCGTTGTTCCCCACATCATGGCTGATCGACGATTTCCTCGCCGACAACGGCTGGTTCGGTGCCGGCCCATCTGGTGATGTGCGCGGCGTGATCCTGCTGTCCAGCGCGACCAGCAAGACGGCCTATGGCACCGCGTACCTGCTCGCGCAGCGCCAAGGCCTCGAGGTGGTGGGGCTCACGTCGGCGGCGCATGTCGATTTCTGCAACAGCTTGGGGCTGTACCACCGTGTGCTGCGCTATGACCAGCTCGACCAGGTGGTGGCCGATGCACCCTGCCTGTATTTGGATTTCGCCGGCAACGCCGCGCTGCGGCAGGCCATTCACGCGCGATTCTCAAGTCTGAAGTACAGCTGCTCGATCGGTGGCACGCATGTCGATCAGCTCGGCGATGCGCGCAATCTGCCCGGCCCGCGGGCGACCCTGTTCTTCGCGCCCGCGCAGGGGAAGAAGCGCACCGCAGACTGGGGTGGGGCAGAGTTCGGCAAGCGGCTGGTACAAGCATGGCAGCCATTCGCCAGGCAGGTGGTTTCGACCACGCCACCGTGGCTCATGGTGCAGCATCACAACGGGCCGCAGGCCGTGCAGGCGGCCTACGCGCAGGTGCTGGCCGGCCGCGGCGACCCGCGCGTCGGCCACATCCTGTCATTGGCCAAGACTTAAGCACGCCGCGCGAATTCGCCCCCTAATCGTGGTGAATGAAATGTTCCGCGGCTGGTAGGTCGCGAAGTGTAAAGTCACACTTTACACTCGGGCGCTTGGCTGCCGGGTCGTCCTTCCCAACTCTCGCAGCGCGGTGCCCGGCGCCGCCGCAAGGGGACCCCATCGTGCCGCGCGGAGCCAGGCCGCGGGCGGAGGGAGCACGTCGAGGATTGTCTGAGGCCAGAGCGGCCGTTGCGATGGCCGAGTTCCGCAGACGTCCGACGCTCGCGGCTCTGAGGCGAGGGTAAAGAAAATCGGGGACAGGCGTGGAAAATCGGGGACAGACCCCAAGCGAGTGAACCGGGGTCTGTCCCCGATTTTCCGTCCCCGATTTTCTTCGCGGCACTGGGGAAGGCGGCGGCGCCGGGCGGCGCGCTTACACCACCGCGCCTTCGTGCTCGTCGCGCTGGTTCTTTTTCGGCGGGCGCACGAACTGCGTGCGGTCCACGCCCAGCCACATCACCAGCGGCGCCGCCACCAGCACCGAGGAGTAGATGCCGAAGAGAATTCCGATGGTGAGCGCGAGCGCGAAGTAGTGCAGCGCCGGGCCGCCGAAGATCAGCATCGTGGTGACCATCATCTGGGTGCAGCCGTGGGTGATGATGGTGCGCGAGATCACCCCCGTGATGGCGCTGTCGATCACCTCAGGCACCGGGGTCTTGCGCATCTTCCTGAAGTTCTCGCGCACGCGGTCGAACACCACCACCGACTCGTTCACCGAGTAGCCGAGCACCGCCAGCACCGCGGCCAGCACCGGCAGCGAGAACTCCCACTGGAAAAACGCGAAGCACCCCAGGATGATGATGACGTCGTGCAGGTTGGCGATGATCGCCGACAGGCCGAAGCGCCACTCGAAGCGGAACCAGAGATAGAGCACGATGCCGACGGCGGTCACCAGCAGCGCCAGCGCGCCGTACTCGGCCAGCTCCTCGCCGACCTGCGGCCCCACGAACTCGACGCGCCGCACCTCGGCGCTCGGGTCCTGCGTCTTGAGCACGCCGCCCACCTTCTGCGACAGCTCGGCGGTGGACTGGCCCTTTTCCAGGTGCATGCGGATCAGCACGTCGCGCGAGGAGCCGAAATTCTGCACCTCGACCTTGAGCCCGGCCTTGTCCAGGGTCTCGCGGATCGCCTGCACGTCGGCCGGCGCCTTGTAGTTCACCTCCATCAAGGTGCCGCCGGTGAACTCGATCGAGAAGTTGAGCCCCTTGGTGGCGAGAAAGAACACCGCCGCGAGGAAGGTGATCAGCGAAATGATGTTGAACACGAGCGCATACCGCATGAACGGTATGGTTCGCCGGATCTTGAAGAACTCCATCGTTTATCCGCTTCCCTGGCTCATTTCCACGCGGTGTCGCCGATCGAAAGCCTGGCGACGCGGCGGCGGTGGCCGTAAGTGAGGTTGACGATGGCGCGCGACACCACCACCGAGGAGACGATCGAGGTGAGGATGCCCAGGCAGTGCACCACCGCGAAGCCGCGCACCGGCCCGGAACCGAAGATGAGCAGCGCCAGGCCGGCGATCAGCGTAGTGACGTTGGAATCCAGGATCGTGCCCCAGGCGCGCTCGTAGCCGGCGGCGATCGCCGCCTGCGGCGACTGGCCGCCGCGGATTTCCTCTCGGATGCGCTCGTTGATGAGCACGTTGGCGTCGATCGCCATGCCGAGCGTCAACGCGATCGCCGCGATGCCGGGCAGCGTCAGGGTCGCCTGCAGCATCGACAGCAGCGCCACCAGGAACAGCAAGTTCACCCCCAACGCGAGCGACGAGAACAGGCCGAACAGCACGTAGTACGCGCTCATGAACAGCACGATGGCGACGAAGCCCCACTTGGTGGAGTTGAAGCCCTTTTCGATGTTCTCTTTGCCGAGCGACGGGCCGACGGTGCGCTCCTCGATGATCTCCATCGGCGCGGCCAGCGACCCGGCGCGGATCAGCAGCGACAGGTCGTTGGTCTCGGTGGGCGAGAACATGCCCGTGATCTGGAAGCGGCTGCCGAACTCGCTCTGGATGGTGGCGACCGAGATCGCCTCGCCCTTGCCCTTCTCGAACAAGACGATCGCCATCAGGCGCTTGACGTTCTCGCGCGTCGCCTGGCGCATGTTGCGGCCGCCGGCCTCGTTCAGCTCCACCGCCACCGCCGGGCGCTGGTCCTGGTCGAAGGTCGCCTGCGCGCCGACGAACTGGTCGCCGGTGACCACCACTAGCTTCTTCACCGGCACGTTGGACACCGAGCCGTCGCGCTTGCGTTCCGGGAAGAGGTCGACGTTGAAGGTGCTGCCGGTGCGCATCGCCTCCTCGTCCACCAGCCGCACTTCGAGCGTGGCGGTGCGGCCGAGGATTTCCTTGGCGCGCGCCGTGTCCTGCACGCCCGGCAATTGCACCACGATGCGGTCGGCGCCCTGCTGCTGGATCACCGGCTCGGCGACGCCGAGCTGGTTGACGCGGCGGTTGAGGGTGACGATGTTTTGTTTGAGTGCCTGCTCCTGCTCCTTTTTCTGCGCTTCCGGCTTGAGCGTCGCCACCAGCAGCTGGTCGGTGCCGTCCTCGCGGTCGGCGAACACCAGGTCGGGCAGCCCGGCGCCGATCACGGCGCGCGCCTTGACGCGCGTCTCGGCGTCGCGGAAACGCACGCGCAGCGTCTGGCCTTCGCGCTGGATGCCGGAGTGGCGCACGTTCTTGTCGCGCAACTGCGTGCGCAGGTCGCCGGCGTAGCTCTCCAGGCGCTTGCTGATCGCCGCCTGCATGTCCACTTGGAGCAGGAAATGCACCCCGCCGCGCAGGTCGAGGCCGAGGTACATCGGCAGCGCACGAATCGCGGTCAGCCAGTTGGGCGACGAGGAGAGCAGGTTGAGCGCCACCACGTAGGACGGGTTGGCGGCATCCGGGTTGAGCGATTTCTCGATCAGGTCGCGCGCCTTGAGCTGGGTGTCGGTGTCGGCCAAGCGCACGCGCACGCTGTTCGGATCGGACACCATGCCGGTCGGCGCGGCGCCGGCTTTCTTGAGCTCGTCCTCGACGCGCGCGAGCAGCGCATTGTCGAGCTTCACCGTCGCCTTGGCGCTCGAGATCTGCACCGCCGGCGCTTCGCCGTAGAAATTCGGCAGCGTGTAGAGCAGGGCGACGCCGATCGCGAGCGCGATCAGCGCGTACTTCCAGACGGGGAAGCGGTTCACCTGCCGATGGGTCTGTCGGGCCTGTCTACTGGGCCGACTTGATGGTGCCCTTGGGCAGCGGCAGCTGCACCGAGCCCTTCTGCACCAGGATCTCGGTTTCGGGCGCGATCTCGAGCGTGATGTAGGCCTCGCCCACCTTGGTGATCTTGCCCAGCAGGCCGCCGGCGGTCATCACCTCGTCGCCCTTCTGCAGCGCTTCCATCAACTGCTTCTGCTCCTTGGCGCGCTTCATCTGCGGCCGGATCATGAGGAAGTACATGACCGCGAACAGCAGCACCATCATGATGACGAAGTCCATGCCGCCGCCCATGGGCGAGCCGCCGGCCTGCG
Organism: uncultured Enterobacteriaceae bacterium; assembly: GCA_964393745.1. Classification (GTDB taxonomy): domain Bacteria; phylum Pseudomonadota; class Gammaproteobacteria; order Burkholderiales; family SG8-39; genus 2-02-FULL-66-14. The sequence goes on from CAYMVA010000095.1 coordinate 24,837, forward strand.
CAAAAGCGGGGGAGATCATCGCTGCAGCCTCCGGAAACCATTGAAAAAGCGCGAAATTATACTCTACCCCTGAGCGTCTACCCCTCGGTGTCGCGGAGCTCGCGCCGCGCCTCGAGCAGCCGCGCCGCAGTGCAGGCGAGGCGCCCGGCCTCGATCGCCGCGCGCAGTTCGCGCATCAGCTCCAGGTAGTAGTGCAGGTTGTGGATCGTGTTCAGGCGCGCGCCCAGGATCTCGTTCGCCTTTTGCAGGTGATGCAGGTAGGCGCGGGTGAAATTGCGGCAGGCGTAGCAGGCGCAAGCCTCGTCCAGCGGCCGCACGTCGTCGCGCCAGCGAGCGTTGCGGATCTTGACGTCGCCGAAGCGCGTGTAGAGCCACCCGTTCCTCGCATTGCGCGTCGGCAGCACGCAATCGAACATGTCCATGCCGGCGAGCACTGCCTCGACGATGTCCTCGGGCGTGCCCATCCCCATGAGGTAGCGCGGCCGGTCCGCCGGCAGCTGCGGTGCGCAGTGCGCGAGGATCCTCGCGCGCTCCTTCTTCGGCTCGCCGACCGACAGGCCGCCGAGCGCGTAGCCGTCGAAGCCGATCGCGGCCAGGCCCTCGAGAGAGATGTCGCGCAGCCGCTCGTACATGCCGCCCTGCACGATGCCGAAAAGCGCGTTGGCGTTTCCATGGTGAGCGCGTTTGGAGCGCTCCGCCCAGCGCAGGCTCAGGCGCATGGATTTTTCCGCCTGTTGCTCGCTCGCGGTGTGCTCGAGGCACTCGTCGAACACCATCGCGACGTCGGCGCCGAGTGAGCGCTGGATGCGCATGGATTCCTCGGGCGTGAGCAGCAGCCGGTCGCCGTTGAGCGGCGAGGCGAATTGCACGCCCTCTTCGCTCACTTTGCGCAGCGTGGCGAGGCTGAACACCTGAAAACCGCCCGAGTCGGTGAGGATCGGCCCGTTCCAGCCCATGAAGCGGTGCAGATCACCGTGCTTCTCGATCACCTCCAGGCCGGGCCGCAGCCACAGGTGGAAGGTGTTGCCGAGCACGATCTGGGCGCCGATCTCGCTCAGCTCCGCGGGCGACATCGCCTTTACCGTGCCGTAGGTGCCGACCGGCATGAAGGCGGGCGTGTCGACCGCGCCGTGCGTGAGCTCCAGGCGAGCGCGGCGCGCGGCGCCGTCGCGATGGCTGATGGCGAATTTCATGCGGCGAATTTCATGCGGCGAACTTCATGCGGCGCGCTCGATCAACATGGCGTCGCCGTAAGAGTAGAAGCGATAGCGCTGCGCGATGGCGTGCGCGTAGGCGCGGTGCACGTTCTCCAGGCCGGCGAACGCCGTTACCAGCATCAGCAGGCTCGAGCGCGGCAGGTGGAAATTCGTCAACAGCCGGTCCACGACCTGGAAGCGGAAGCCGGGATAGATGAACAGTTCGGTTTCGCCGGCCGCGGGGCGCAGCGCGCCGTCGCGCGCCGCGCTCTCGAGCGCGCGTAGCGCGGTGGTGCCCACCGCGAGCACGCGGCCGCCCGCGGCGCGCGCCTCGGCGATCGCCTGCACCGTCTCCGGCGGCACAGTGAAGCGCTCGCTGTGCATGCGGTGGTGTTCGACCTCTTCCCCGCGCACCGGCTGGAAGGTGCCGGCGCCGACGTGCAGGGTGACGCGCGCAATCTGCACGCCCTGCGCGGCAAGGCGCTCGAGCATCGCAGAGTCGAAATGCAATCCCGCGGTCGGGGCCGCGACCGCTCCCGGCTCCTTGGCATACACCGTTTGATAGCGTTCGGCGTCCTGCGGCCCGGGCGGATGCGTGATGTAGGGCGGTAGCGGCACATTGCCGCAGCGCTCCAGCACCTGCGCCACCGGCTCGGAAAAACGAACTCGATACAGGTCCTGCTCGCGCGCCAGCACCTCTACGGCGACGCCGTCGCCGACGGTGAGGCGGTAACCGGGGTGCGGCGGGTGCCCGGCGCGCACCAGCGCCAGCGCCTCGCGCTCGGCGACGATGCGCTCGACGAACAGCTCGATCCGGCCGCCGGTCGCTTTGGTGCCGTACAGCCGCGCCTTGATCACGCGGCTGTCATTTAGGACGACGACATCGCGCGGGCCAAGAAAGCTGGGCAGGTCGGCAAAGGCGCAGTCTTCGAGCTTGCCGCTGGCGCCCTCCAGGCGCAGCAGCCGGCTCGCCGTACGCTCGGCGGCGGGAGACTGGGCGATAAGCGCCTCGGGCAGCTCATAGTCGAAGTCAGCGACCTTCATGGCGCCGCATTATAAAATTCGATCGGACAGCCGGAATGGCGGAACTGGCAGACGCAGCGGACTCAAAATCCGCCGCTGGCAACAGCGTGAGAGTTCGAGTCTCTCTTCCGGCACCAAAGCTCGCTGCGCTGCGGCGTGAGGATGTGTCATGCGATGGCGGTTTCTCGCTAGACACGGCCCACGCCCGAGCGTAGTCTTCCGCGCAGTTCCAACGGGAGGAACCGGATGCCGAAGGCGCAGATTCACATGCTGCCGGCTGCGCGCAACACGGTCATGATCATCGATGACCAGTCGACCGGGCGCGCGATCCTCGAGCAAGTGGTGAAGAGCCTGGATGACCGCGTCGTGGTCGAGGGTTTCGCGCGTCCGGTGGATGCGGTGGTGTGGGCCACGCGCCATGTCGCCGACCTGGTGCTGGTGGACTACATGATGCCCGAGATGAACGGCATCGAGTGCGTCGGCCGGCTGCGCTCGCTGCCGGGCTACGAGCACGTGCCGATCGTGATGGTGACGGCGCAGGACGACAAGAAGGTGCGCTACTCCGCGCTGGACGCCGGCATTACCGATTTTCTCACCAAGCCGGTCGACGCGCGCGAGTGCCTGGCGCGCTGCCGCAACCTGATGACGCTGCGCCGGCAGCAGCTCGCGCTGGAGGACCGGCGACGGCTGCTCGAGGGCATGGTGGACGAGGCGACGCGCGAGATCCGCGAGCGCGAGAAGGAGACCCTGCTGCGCCTGGCGCGCGCGGGCGAATTCCGCGACGAGGAAACCGGCTTCCACCTGATCCGCATGGCGCGCTACTCGCGCCTGATCGCCAACGCGATTGGCCTGGAGCGCGACGAGGCCGAGACCATCGAGCTGGCGGCGCCGCTGCACGACATCGGCAAGATCGGCATTCCGGACGGCATCCTGCTCAAGCCCGCGCGCCTGGATGCGGCAGAGTGGTCCACCATGCAGCGCCACCCGGTGATCGGCCACGAGATCCTGAAGGGCAGCGCCTCGAAGTACGTGCGCATGGGCGCGCTGATCGCGCTCGGCCACCACGAGCGCTACGACGGCAAAGGCTACCCCAACGGGCTTGAAGGCGACCACATCCCGCTGTGCGCCCGCGTGGTCGCGGTGGCCGATGTGTACGACGCGCTTACTTCGGTGCGCCCGTACAAGAAGGCCTGGAGCAGCGACGACGCCACCGATTATTTGCGCGCGCAGCGCAACCGGCATTTCGACGGCCGCATGGTGGACGCGTTCCTCGGCGTCAAGGACAAGGTGCTCGAGGTGCAGCGCGACTTCCGCGACGAACCGCCCGCCGAAGGCGCTGCCTGATGACGCGGTTCGGCCGCGCTGTCGCCTGGCTGCGCGCGCGCATCGCGGCGCGGCCCGACACCGAGCACGAGCAGGCGCTGGTGCGGCTGGCGTTAACGGCCTTGATCGCCGCCTACATACTGCCTGGAGGCCTGGCGGTGTTCGAGTGGCGAGCGCTCGAATTCCATTACGCCTTGTTCACGGCCTACTTCGTGTTCTCGGTGCTGATCCTCGGTTGGGTCCTGTCCACCGACACCGTGTCGCACCCGCGGCGCTGCATCGCCCTGGCAGCGGACATCGCCATCGTGAGCACCGCCATGTGGTATTTCGGCGAGCAGGCGCTGCCGCTGCTGCTGGTGTACGTCTGGGTGACGCTCGCCAACGGTTTCCGTTACGGTCCTTGGTACCTGATCGCCTCGCTCGGCATGAGCCTGGTCGGCCTGGGCGCGGTGCTGCTGACAACGCCGTTCTGGCACCAGCACATGCTCGCCGGCGCTGGCCTTGCGATCGGCTTGACGGTGCTCAGCCTGTACGTGCTGACGCTGGTGCGCCGCATGTTCGAGGCGGTGGCGCGCGCCGAGGCCGCCAACCAGGCCAAACGCCGCTTCATCTCGGTGGTGAGCCACGAGATGCGCACCCCGCTCAACGCCATCATCGGCATGTCGGACCTGATGCGCGACACGCAGCTCTCGCGCGAGCAGGCGGACATGCTGCAGACCCTTCGCGGCTCGTCGCGCGTGATGCTCGGCCTGGTGGACGACGTGCTCGATTTCTCCAAGATCGAGGCCGGCAAGCTCTCGCTCGAGAAGACCGACTTCGACCTGCACGCGCTGGTCAACAGCACCAGCCGCATCCTGCAGGCGCAGGCGGCGCAGAAGGGGGTCGAATTCGTGGTCTCGATCATGCCCGAGGTGCCGCCGGCGGTGCACGGCGACGCGCACCATCTGCGCCAGGTGCTGATCAACCTCGCCGGCAACGCGGTCAAGTTCACCGAGCGGGGCAGCGTCGCGGTGCACGTCAGCACGCAGGGCGAGACCGAGACCGGGGTGCGGCTCAAGTTCTCCGTGCGCGACACCGGCATTGGCATCGCGCCCGAGGCGCAGGCGCGCATCTTCGAGAGCTTCACGCAGGCCGACCAGTCCACCACGCGGCGCTTCGGCGGCACGGGCCTTGGCACCACCATCGCCAAGCAGCTGGTGGAGCTGATGGGCGGGCGCATCGGACTGGAAAGCGCCGTCGGCTTGGGCAGCACCTTCTGGCTGGAGATCGAGCTGGAGAAGCAGCCCGAGCGCGCCGGTGCGGGCGCGGGCGAGCTCGCCGGATCGCGCGTGCTGCTGATGGGCTTTCCGGCGGCGCAGCGCGAGGCCATCGAAAACGCGCTCTCGGGTTGGGGCGCGGTGCCGATCGCGGTCGCCGGCATCGAGGAAGGCGTCGCCCGCCTGGTCGCCGAGATCAGCCTGGCGCGGCCTTACCACAGCGCGCTCATCTACACCGAGGACCGCGACCTGAAGCTGGCGCAGCGCTTCCGGCGCCTGGCGCCCGACCCTGCGCCGCCAACGGTGCTGGCGGTGCAGCGCGCAAGCGAAGTGTCGCGCATCGCGGCGCTTTCGGCGGGGTTCGGTGCGGTGCTCGAGATGCCGTTCGACAAGCGGCTGCTGTTCAACGTGCTGCATTCGGTCACCGCGGGCGAGGAGGCGCGCGATGGCGTGGTGCGGCTGCAGGATTACGCCAAGCGCGGCGCCGCATCCAGGGGGCTGCGCGTGCTGGTCGCCGACGACAACCCGACCAACCGCGAGGTGCTCGGCAAGATCCTGGAGCGCGGCGGCCACAGCGTGACGCTGGTGCCCGACGGCGAGCGCGCGCTCGACGCGATCGAGTCGGCGCACTACGACATCGCCCTGATCGACCGCAGCATGCCGAACATGGGCGGCACGGAAACCGTGCAGGCGTTGCGCCTGGTGACCGCGGGGCGCGAGCGCCTGCCGGTGATCATGCTGTCGGCCGACGTCACCACCGAGAGCAAGCGCGAGGCGCTCGAGGCAGGGGCGGACGCATTTCTCGGCAAGCCGATCGAGGCGATGCGGCTGCTGGAGGAGATCCAGAGCCTGTGCGGCGCCAAGGCACAGGACGCGCCCAAAGCGGCAGTCCCGGCGCAGGCGCGGGCGGCCGGCGCGCTGCCCGCGGGCGCGCTGCACGTCGTCAACGCGGAAACGCTGGCGGACCTGGAGGAGCTCGGTTCGTCGCCAGCCTTCATGGACAAGCTCATCGGCGTGTTCGTCGCCGACAACGTGACGCTGCTCGCCAAGATCGAGGCGGCGCTGGGCGGACGCAACATCGCCGAGTTCCGCAGCCACCTGCACGCGCTCAAGGGCTCGGCCGCCAGCATGGGCGCCGAGCGCCTGACCGGGCGGTGCAAGGAGTTCGGCCGGCTGTCCGACTCGGAGATCAAGCTGCAGATGCCGTCGATGCTCAAGCTGCTGCGCGAGGAGTTGGCGGTGACGCGCGAGGCGCTCGAGCGCTACCTGCAGGAACGCAAGAAGTCCACGGGTTAGATCGTCTGCTGCAACGCGCTACCGACCGCCGTCCGCCCGGCCCCGGCGGCCCGCCGCTGATCGGGCAGGCGCTCAACTTCGCGCGCGATCCGCTCGGCTTCCTTTCCGGCATCGCGCGCCAGTACGGCGACATCGCCAATTTCCGGCTCGGCGGCGTCGATGCGTACTTCGTCAGCCATCCCGACCTGGTGCGCGAAGTGCTGATCGCGCAGCGCGCGAACTTCACCCTCAGCCCCTTGCGCAAGCGCCTGGAGATGGTGGTCGGGCAGGGCCTGTTCACCTCCGAGGGCGAGCTGCACGCGCGCCAGCGCCGGCTGATGCAGCCGGTGTTCCGCAAGTCGCGCATCGAGGCCTACGCGCGCCACATGGTGAGCCTGGCGCAGCACACGCGCGACCGCTGGACCCCGGGCGCGGAGATCGACCTCGCCGCGGAGATGATGAAGCTCACCATGTTTATCGCCGCCAAGACGCTCTACGACCACGACATCGAGGGCGAGTCGGACTCGGTGTCGCGCAACCTGGCGACCCTGCTGGAATCGTTCGCGCGCATCATGTCGCCGTTTTTGCGGCCGGCGCTCAAGCTGCCGCTGCCCTCGACGCTGCGCGTGCGCAAGGCGATCCGCGAGCTCGACGAGGTGATCTACGGCATGATCGAGCAGCGCCGCTCGAGCGGCGCCTCGGGCCAGGACCTGCTGTCGCTGCTGATGCAGGCGAAAGACGACCAGACCCAGGCGCAGATGACCGAAAAGCAGCTGCGCGACGAGCTGCTCACTTTGCTCATCGCCGGCCACGAGACCACCGCCAACCTGCTTGCCTGGACGTTCTATCTTCTGGCGCAGGCACCCGAGGCGGACGCGAAGCTGCACGCCGAAGCCCGCGCGCTGCTGGGCGGGCGTACCGCTTTCACCACGGCCGACACCGACGCCATGAAGTACGCCAAGCAGGTGATCCTGGAGGACTTGCGGCTGTATCCGCCGGGCTGGTTCATCGGCCGCGCGGCGCTCACCGAGGTCACCCTGGGCGCCTACACCCTGCCCAAGGGCGCGATGGTCATCATGAGCCAGTACGTGATGCACCGCGACGCGCGCTTCTTCGAGCAGCCCGAGCGCTTCCGGCCGGAGCGCTGGAGCGAGCAGTTCCAGGAACAGCTGCCGCGCGGCGCTTACTTCCCGTTCAGCGCCGGCGACCGCCATTGCATCGGCGAAGGATTCGCCTGGCAGGAGGCGTTGCTGCTGCTGGCGACGCTGGTGGAGCGCTGGCGCTTCGAACTGGTGCCGGGCCAGAGCATCCGCCCCAAGCCCTCGGTGACGCTGCGTCCGGACCGGCCGATCAGGGTTTTTGTGCGTCCGCGGTAAACTCGCGCACCTCTTGCAGGAGTTGCGCGTGTCTTTCTTCATCACCTTGGTAGAAACTTCCGACGCCAGCCGGCGCGCCATCGAGAGCGCGCCCAAGGTGCAGGCCATGATCCACAAAGGCCTGACGCTAGCGGAGTACCGCGCCTTCCTGCACGACCTGTATCACATCGTGTGGCATTTCTGCCCCGTGATGGCGGCCGCGGTGGCGCGCTGCGACGACCGCTTCCGCGACATCCGCTACGAGCTCTACGAGCGCATCGCGGAGGAGAAAGGCCATGAGAGCTGGGTGCTCGGGGACATCGAGGCTGTGGGAGGCGATGTCCGGCGGGCGCGGGAGGGCGCCCCGAGCTACCCGGTGCAGGCGATGGTCGGCTTCAACTACTACGCGGCGGAACGGATCCATCCGTGTTCGGTGCTGGGCATGCTCTACGTGCTGGAGGTGATCGCGTCGGTGTACGGCGGCCGGGTGGCGGAATCGATTGCGCGCGCGATCGGCGTCGAAGCCGGCCGCGACCTCGCGAGCTGCGGCTTTCGCTTCCTGTCGTCGCACGCGACCATGGACACGCACCACATGGCGAGCCTCAACCGGCTGCTGAAGACGATCGAGGACCCTGCGGCGCAAGCCGCGGTCATCAACTCGACGCGCGTCAACTTCCACCAGTTCGGCCTGCTGTTCGCCGACAGCGGCTTCGCTTCGCACCTTACGGGCTGAACGCGGCGTTAGCCGACTGCCGCCAGCGCCGCGGCTACCGGCTCGGTCGGCATGCTGCGCTGCTCCATGCGGTCCATCTGCGCCCGCACCACGCGCCCCATCATGCGCAGGTCGCGGTCCTCGAGACGCATCGCGCAATCCACCCAGATCTCGGTAATCGCGTCCAGTTCGGCGCGCGTCACCGGCGACACCTCCTGGCGTACGCGCATTACTGCCTGATGGCCGCTGCGGCGGCGTGAGTTCTTCGCGACCCAGTCGATCACCGCGCTCTCGCCTTCGCCGTCCTTCGCCAGCACGTCCACCACGCCCAGCTCGTGCAGCTTCTTCGCCGGCTGTACCCGCCCCGACAGGATCAGCTCTTCCGCGGCGCGGCCGCCGATGCGGCGCGCGAGCAGGCTGTAGGCGCCCATACCCGGGAACAGATTGAACAGGATCTCGGGCAGCCCGATCATCGCCGACTCTTCCGCCACCAGCACGTCGGAGGCGAGCGCCATCTCGAAGCCGCCGCCGAGGGCGTCGCCCTGCACCAGAGAAATCGTGGTCAGCGTCGGGCACTTGTAGTGCTCGAGCTGAGAGTGCACGTTGTCGACGCACAGCTTGGCGTAGTGCGCCAGCGCATCGCGGTCGCGCGAACGGATCAAGAGCAGGAACAATGCCAGATCGCCGCCCAGGTTGAACACTCCGGGCACGCGCGAGGCGCCGACGTAGTAATCGACCTTGTGCATCGCGCCTTCGAAATCGATGTGGCCGCTGTTGGCGCCAATGTCGTTGCCGATGTTGCGGATCTCCTTCAGCAGCCCCAGGTTGAAGCAGGGCGTGCCGCGCTGGCGCATGTAGCCCCACAGCGTGCCGCTTGACGGATCGAACTCGTACTCGGTTTCAGCATGGGACTTCCACGGCGAGCGCAGCCCCACAACGTCGCGCAGATTACTCATGGCCTACCTCCTGAAAGAAAACCCCCTTGCGGGGGTCGATTTGCCTAGGCGTCGAACAGGATGTCCGGGCCTCCCGGTGCAATTAGACGCTCGTTCCCTATAGTGCGCAAACACAATTTGTCACTTTTCGGCGACAGAGTTGGCTTGCCAAAATCGCCTGAATCCAGGGGCCTTTGGGGTGCCGTGTACGATTCGGGACCTCGGGGCAGGACGAAATGATTAATACCAGCTACGCGCGCCGCGGCATTGCGGTGGCGTCACACTCGCTCGCAGCGCAATCTGCGCTCGCGGTGCTGCGCGAAGGCGGCAACGCGATCGAGGCGATGGTCGCTGCGGCGGCCACCATCGCGGTGGTCTACCCGCACATGAACGGCATCGGCGGCGACGCCTTCTGGCTGCTCGCGGCGCCGGGCGCGGAGCCGTTTGCGATCGATGCCTGCGGGCCGGCGGCGCGCGGCGCGAGCGTCGCGTTCTACCGCGAGCGCGCTCTGGCGCAGATTCCGCCGCGCGGGCCGCTTGCCGCGAACACGGTCGCCGGCACCGTCGGCGGCTGGGAGCTGGCGCTGCGCTTGAGCCGCGAGCGCTGGGAAGGAAAACTCCCTTTGGCGCGGCTGCTGGAAGACGCGATCGAATATGCCGAGGCGGGCGTGCCGGCGACTGCGAGCCAAGAGTCGAACACGCGCGCCAGGCGCGCCGAGCTCGCGAATGTTCCCGGGTTCGCGGCGCGTTTCATGCCCGGGGGCGAGGCGCCGGCGCGCGGCACGCTGTTTTCGCAGAAAACCCTCGCCGCGACGCTGCGCCGGCTGGCGCAGGCGGGACTGGCCGACTTCTACCGCGGCGACCTGGCGCGCTCGATGGCGCAGGACCTCGCCGCGCTCGGCAGCCCGCTCGCGCTCGCCGACCTCGAGGCCTACTCTGCGCAGGAGGTGCGGCCGCTAGAGCTGGCGCACTCGCTCGGCCGGCTCTACAACATGACACCCCCGACGCAGGGAGTCGTGTCGCTCGCGATCCTCGGCATTCTCGATCGCCTCGGCGCGGCGCAGCTCGAGCCCGAGAGCGCGGACTACGTGCACGCAGTGGTCGAGGCCACCAAGGCGGCGTTTCTCCGCATCCGCGACCCGCACTTGACCGATCCGGCGCATATGAAAATTGCGCCGCAATCGTTGCTCGAAAGCGCACGCCTGGATGCGCTTGCCGGCGAGGTCGACATGCGGCGCGCGCGGCCCTGGGGCGGCAAGACCAAGCCCGGCGGCACCATCTGGATGGGCGTGATCGACGGCGCCGGGCGCGCCGCCAGCTTCATCCAGAGCATCTACCACGAGTTCGGCTCCGGGGTGGTGCTGCCCGGAACGCACGTCAACTGGCAGAACCGCGGCTGCAGCTTCTCACTGCAGCCCTCGAGCATCAACCTGCTCGCGCCCGGCAAGAAGCCGTTTCACACGCTAAATCCCGCCCTCGCCCGGCTTAAGGACGGCCGCAGCATGGTGTACGGAACCATGGGCGGCGACGGCCAGCCGCAGACCCAGGCCGCGGTATTCACGCGCTACGCCCTGTTCGGGCAACCGCTGGCACGCGCCGTTTCCGCGCCGCGCTGGCTGCTGGGGCGCACCTGGGGCTCGATGTCCGAGACGCTCAAGCTCGAGGCGCGCTTCCCGGCCGCGTTGATTGACGAGCTGCGCCGCCGCGGGCACGAGGTCGAGCTACTGGGCGACTTCGACGAGACCATGGGCCACGCCGGAGCGCTGGTGCGCCACGCCGAGGGCGCGCTGGAGGGCGCCGCCGACCCGCGCGGCGATGGCTGTGTGGCGGGGTATTAGTGTGGAACAAACGCGCAACATGAGTTAAAGTTTTCCGGTCGCCGCAAGCAGCACATTCGCAGGGGGGCCGCATGTACGCCATCGTCTACAAGTCGGACGGATTCCCGATCTGCCGCCAGGTGGCGGGAGTGAGCCCGGACCCGGTGGTGACCTGGAACACCGAAGTCGCCGCCAAGGCGTTCATCTCCTCCAAGGGCGGTGACGCCGATTTCCAGCCGGTGCAGCTCACCGACGACGCCATGGACAAGATGGCCGTAGCCATGGGTTGCGGCGTGGAAGTGATCACCTTCGACCCCTACCCGGGGTAGCGACTCGCGACCCTCAGCCGCGGTTGAAGAACTCGCGGCGGCTGCGCATGCCGTGCATGCGCTCGAGCAGCAGCTCGAGGTCGGCGTCGCGCGCGACGAAATTCAGGTTCTCCGAGTTGACGATCAGCACCGGCGCGGCGTCGTAATGGTAGAAAAAGCGCGCGTAGCCCTCGGCTAGCATCGTCAGGTACTGGTCGCTGATGCCGCGCTCGTAGCCGGCGCCGCGGCGCTTCACGCGCTCGATCAGCGTCGCTGGGCTTGCCTGCAGGTACACCACCAGGTCGGGCGCCGGCGCCTGCGGCCGCACCGCATCGTAGATCCGCTGGTAGAGTGCCAGTTCGTCGCTCGAGAGCGTGATGCGGGCGAACAGCGGGTCCTTGTCGATCAGGAAATCGGCCACCGTCGGGCGCGCGAACAAGTCGCTCTGCGCGAGCGGTTCCATCTGGCGCGCGCGCTGGAACAGGAAAAACAGCTGCGTCGGCAGCGCGTAGCGCGCCATGTCCTGGTAGAAGCGCCCGAGGAACGGATTCTCCGCCGGCTGCTCGAGCAGCGGCTCGGCGCCGAGGCGCTCGGCGAGCCGGCGCGCGAGGCTGGTCTTGCCGGCGCCGATCGGGCCCTCGACCGCCAGATAGCGGAACTGGGACCTGGTCATGCGCGCTCCACGCGCTGCGCCGCGCAGGCGGCGAGCAACCCGGCGGCGCTGCCCTTGCCCGGAACGCTCGCCTGCGGATCGAGCTCGAGCAGCGGCTCGAGGACGAAGGCGCGCTCATGCATGCGCGGGTGCGGCACGTTCAGCCGCGGGCCGGCGATCTGCGCCTCGCCGTAGAGCAGCAAGTCGAGGTCGAGCGTGCGCGGCGCATCGGGGAAGAGCCGCTCGCGCCCGTGCTGGCGCTCGATGGCGTGCAGCGCATCGAGCAGCGCCTCGGGCGCGAGCGCGGTCTCGAGGCGCGCTACCGCGTTCAGGAAATCGGGCTGCGCCGTGTGGCCGAGCGGTGCGCTGCGGTAAAAGCCCGAGTGCGCGGCGAGCCGTGTCTGCGGAATTTGCGCCAGCTCGTCTAACGCTGCCAGCAACTGGCGGCGCGGCTGGTCCAGGTTGGACCCCAGCCCTACGTATGCAGTAACACTCATCGAAGCAGGGGGCCTAGGGCGCGGGAGACGAGTCTCCCGCTCACGGCGCGCCCCTTCCGATAAATGCGCTCGGAGCCTTCCCGGCCCCCCCGCACCCCCCAAGCGCGGTTGCCAGCGGAGGTCTCATTCCGCTGCGGGCGGATTCGCCTCGGATTTGGCGCCGGGATTCTTGCGTCGCCGGCGGCGGCGCTTCTTCGGCCCGGTGTCGGGCAGCAGCATGGCGCGGCGGGTTTCCTCGTCCGCGCTTTGGAAGGCGCGCCACCAAGCCTCGAGCTCGGCGGTGACCTCGCCGCTCGCGGCGCGCAGGGCGAGAAAATCGTAGCCCATGCGGAATCGCGGTGACTCCAGCAGCCGGAAAGGCCGGCTGCTCGAGCGCTGCTCGAAGCGCGGCTGCATCTGCCATACCTCTCTCATGGTGGCGGTGAGCCGGCGCGTGATGGCGAGCTTCTCGCACTGCGCCTCGAGCACTTCGTCCATGGCCGCCTCGAGCGCGAGCAGGCTGCGCTCGCCGCGCTTCTCGCGCGCGCGCCAGGCGGCGAGCACCTCGTGCCAGAGCAGCGCCGCGAACAGGAACGCCGGCGACACCGGCCGCCCGGTCTGCACGCGCTCGTCGGTCTGCGCCAGCGCGAGCGTGACGAAGCGCTCGCCCAGCGGCTGCACCAGGATCACGTCGAGCAACGGCAACAGTCCGCGGTGCAGGCCCTCCTCGCGCAGCTGGCGCAGGCAGGCGCTCGCGTGGCCCGAGAGCAGCAACTTGAGCATCTCCTCGAACAGGCGCGCCGGCGGCACGCCCTCGAGCAGCGTCGCCATGCGGCGGATCGGTGCGCGGGTAGTAGAGTCGATCGTCAGGCCCAGCTTTGCGGCGAGCCTTACCGCGCGCAGCATGCGAACAGGATCCTCGCGGTAGCGCGTCTCCGGATCGCCGATCATGCGCAGCACGTGCTTGCGCAGGTCGGCAAGCCCACCGTGGAAGTCGATCACTTCCTCGGTCGCCGGATCGTAATACAGGGCGTTGACGGTGAAATCGCGCCGCCGCGCGTCCTCTTCCTGGTTGCCGAACACGTTGTCGCGCAACACGCGGCCTTGCTCGTTCTTCTCGGCGGTGTCCGGGTCGGCGGCGCGGAAGGTCGAGGTCTCGACGGTCTCGCCCCCGATCATGACGTGCACCAGGCGAAAGCGCCGCCCGATCACGATGGCGCGTCGAAACAGCGGCTTCACCTGCTCGGGCCGGGCGTCGGTGGCGATGTCGAAGTCCTTGGGCTCGATGCCGAGCAGCAGGTCGCGCACCGCGCCACCCACCACGTAGGCCGCGTGGCCGCGCTCGGCGAGCACTTCGCACACCTTGAGCGCCCCGGGGCTGATCGAGCTTCGCACCAGGCCGTGCTTTTCGCGCGCAACGCGCTGCGGCGCCTTGGGGCCGAGGCCGAATACGCGGCGGATGAAGCGCTGGATCATCGGGGCGCGGGATTATCTCAGGGATATGACTGGCCAGCCGCGCAGCTTGGCCTCGGCGGCAAGGGTGGCGTCGGGATCCACCGCCACCGGCCGCGTCACGCGCTCCAGCAGCGGCAGGTCGTTGTGCGAATCGCTGTAGAAGGCGCTGTGCGCGAATTGCTCGAGGCGATGGCCGAGCGACGCCAGCCAGGCCTCTACGCGCTCGATCTTGCCGTTGCGAAAGCACGGCGTGCCCGCCACCCGGCCGGTAAAGCGGCCAGCTACCCGCTCAGGCTCGGTCGCGACCAGATGCGGCACGCCGAACTCGCGCGCGATCGGCGCGGTGACAAAGCTGTTGGTGGCAGTGACCACGGCGCACAGCTCGCCCGCGTCGAGGTGGCGCCGCACCAACGCGCGCGCCGGAGCGCCGATCATGGGCGCGATGCGGCTGCGCATGAACTCGGCGTGCCAGCGCTCCAGCTCCTGCGGCGTGTGCGCGGCGAGCGGCCGCAGCGCGAAGCCAAGGAACTCGTGGATGTCGAGCGTGCCCGCCTTGTACTGCTCGAAGAACTCGGCGTTCTGGGCCTCGTACTGCTCTCGCGCGAGCACCCCCTGGTCGATGAGGAACTGGCCCCATTCGTAGTCGGAATCGCCCGCGAGCAGGGTGTTGTCGAGGTCGAACAGGCAGAGCTTCATGGGTCCAGCGCCTTCACTGGTCGAGCGCCTTCAACGCCTCGCGCACCAGCGGCAAGGTCACCTGCCGCTGGCGCTCGAGCGAGGTGCGGTCGATGAGCTCCAGGATCGCGCCCAGCGACGGCAGGTCGCGGCGCACGTGGCTGAGCAGGTACCAGATCACCTCGTCGGCAAGCCGCATGCCGCGGCGCTCGGCTTCGGCGCGCAGGTAGATCGCTCGCTCCGGATCGGTGAGCGGCTTCACCTGGTAGACCAGGCCCCAGGCAAGGCGGCTTTTCAGGTCCTCGCGCAGCGGCAGCTGCGCCGGCGGCGCGCTACCCGCGGCGAGCACTGCCCCGTGCGCCTCGCGCGCCGCGTTGATGGCGTTGAAAAGCACGATCTGCGCCGTCTCATCGAGCTGCTCGACATCGTCAGCGAGCGTCACGCCGCTCGGGCGCGTCGCTGCCGCAGCGGTCGCAGCGAGCAAATGGCTGCGTCCCGAGCCCGGCTCGCCCCACAGGTATACGATCGCCTCGGGCAGCGTGCCGTCGGCGAGCGCGCGCAGGCGCGCGAGCACCTCGCCATTGGCGCCGGCAACGAAATTGTCTAGCCTCGGTTCGCTCGGCGGAGAAATGCCAAGCGCAAGCTGGCGCATGCCTGATCGGGTAAAATCGCGACGGAAAACGCAATTCTATCGTGCGGCGCGCAAGCGGCCGCTTTCCATGGCAGACAGCCTCTCCTACCGCGAAGCAGGCGTGGACATCGACGCGGGTGACGCGCTGGTCGAGGCGATCAAGCCTTTCGCCCGCCGCACCCTGCGCCCCGAGGTGCTCGCCGGCATCGGCGGCTTCGGCGCGCTGTGCGAGATCCCGAAGAAATACCGCGACCCGGTGCTGGTCTCCGGAACCGACGGCGTCGGCACCAAGCTCAAGCTCGCGTTCGCGCTCAAGCGCCACGACACCGTGGGCATCGACCTGGTGGCGATGAGCGCCAACGACGTGCTGGTGCAGGGCGCCGAGCCGCTGTTCTTCCTCGACTACTTCGCCTGCGGCAAGCTCGACCAGGCGGTGGCGACGGATGTGATCCGCGGCATCGCGCGCGGCTGCGAGCTGGCCGGCTGCGCGCTGATCGGCGGCGAGACCGCCGAGATGCCGGGCATGTACCCCGAGGGCGAATATGACCTGGCCGGCTTCTGCGTCGGCGTGGTCGAGCGCAGCCGCATCCTCGACGGTCGCTCGATCCAGCCGGGCGATGCGCTGCTCGGCGTGGCCTCCAGTGGCGCGCACTCCAACGGCTACTCGCTCATCCGCCGGATCGTGGCGGGGCAAAGTGTAAAGTCTGACTTTACACTTCGGGTCGCCGGCGTCCCGCTCGCCGACGCGCTCATGGCGCCGACGCGCATCTACGCGAAAAGCGTCCTGCGGCTGCTTGCCGAGATGTCGGTGAAGGGGCTGGCGCACATCACCGGCGGCGGCCTCACCGGCAACGTGCCGCGCATGCTGCCCGAGGGCACGCGCGCCGCGATTCGCGCGAGCGCCTGGCCGCGACCGGCGCTGTTCGACTGGCTGCAGCGCCAGGGCAACGTCGCCGAGAACGAGATGCACCGCGTGTTCAACTGCGGCATCGGGCTGGTGATGGCGCTCGCCAGGAGCGACGTTGCGCGCGCGACCGGCATCCTGCAGGCCGAGGGTGAGACGGTATACGAGATCGGCGCCGTCGAAGCCGGGCCCGCCGGCGAGCCGCAGGCGGTCGTTAGATAGGTTCTAACGGATCAGCTCGAGCCGCGCCGCGCCAGATAAATTCCGAGCAGCACCACGACGCCGCCCGCGACTTGCAGCGCCACCAGCGGCTCGCCGAGCAGCACCCAAGCGAACACCGCCGCCATCACCGGCTGGAACAACAGGCTCACCGAGGAGAACGCCGCCGGCAGGTGCGCCAGCGCGTAGGCGATCAGGCCCTGTCCCGCGGAATGCGAGATCCAGGCCAGGCCGAGGAGCGTGAGCCAGCCCGTCCAGCTCTGGGGCAGCAGCGCCTCGCCCGAGGCGAGCGCCACAGGGAACAGGATCACGGCCGTTACCGTGGTGGTGATCGCCATCAGGCGCAAGGTCGAAGCGCCGCGGTCGCGCACGCCCTTCACCGAAAGCAGGTACCAGGCGTAGAACATCGCCGTCACCACGCCGAGCGCGTCGCCGAACAGGGCGGTGGGCGAGAACCCCAGGCTGGTGCGCACCAGCAGCGCGACGCCAGCGAGCGCGCTGAACAGGCCGGCGAGGAACAATGCGCTGGGACGCTGGCGCCAGATGAGCCACGCCGCGAGCGTGACGAAGATCGACGCCAGGTTGGCGAGCAGCGTCGAATTGGCGACCGAGGTGAACTTGATGGACCAATGCCAGAAGGCGAGGTCGCCTGCGAAAGCGACGCCAGCGAGCGCGAGCAGCTTCCACTGCGCATTCCCCGCCGCCGTCTCGCTGCGCGGCGCGAGCAGGTAGAGCGCCCACAGGAGCGGCACCGCGAGCGCGACGCGCCAGAAAGCGCTCGCCGTGGGGCCGATATCGGCGATGCGCACCCAGATCGGCGACAGCGCGATGCAGGTTGCGCCCGCGAGCAGCGCCGCCAGCGCGAGGCCGCCGCGCGTCGCGCCGGCGCGCTCGTTCTGCAGCATGCTCCCGGCCATGCGCGGATGGTAAACTTTTCGCCGTTCCCATGTCTGCAACGCGCTACGTTCACCTGAGGCTGCACAGCGAGTACTCGGTGAGCGACGGCATCGTGCGCCTCGAGGACGCGGTGCAGCGCGCGGCGGCGGACGGCATGCCGGCGCTCGCGCTCACCGACAGCGCAAACGTTTTCGGCATGGTCAAGTTCTACCAGGCGGCGCGCGCCGCCGGCGTGAAGCCGGTGATCGGCGCCGACTGCTGGGTGCGCAACGACAGCGACCGCGACAAGCCCGCGCGCGTGCTGCTCTTGTGCGCATCGCGCGGCGGCTACCTCCTGCTGTGCGAGCTGCTGTCGCGTGCCTGGCTCACCAACCAGCATCGCGGCCGCGCCGAGCTCGACAAGGCGTGGCTCAAGGAGCTTGGCACCGAAGGCCTGATCGCGCTTTCCGGGTTTGCCGCCGGCGAGCCGGGCCTCGCGCTGGCAGCGGGCAATGTCGGCGCAGCCGAACGCGCCGCCGCGGATTGGGCCAAGCTTTTCCCCGGCCGCTACTACATCGAGCTGCAGCGCGCCGGCGCGCCGCAGACCGAGATGCTGGTCGGAGGCTCGCTCGCGCTGGCGGTGAATCTCGGGCTGCCGGTGGTGGCGACGCACCCGGTTCAGTTTCTCGCGCCCGATGATTTCAAGGCGCACGAAGCGCGCGTCTGCATCGCGCAAGGCAGCATGCTCGGCGATCCGCGCCGCAAGCGGCTGTTTACCGCGGAACAGTACTTCAAGTCGCAGGAAGAGATGGCGAGGCTGTTCGCCGACCTGCCGCAGGCGCTCGATAACTCGGTAGAGATCGCGCGCCGCGCAAGCCTCGAGATCGAACTCGGCAAAACGCGGTTGCCGGCGTTCCCCACGCCCAAGGGCGTGACGCTGGACGAATCGCTGCGGCAGCAGGCGGCGAAGGGCCTGGCGTCGCGGCTCGAGCGCTTGTATCCCGATGCGGCGCTGCGCGAGCGCGAGGCGCCGCGCTACAAAGCGCGGCTGGAGTTCGAGAGCGGCACCATCGCGCACATGGGCTACGCCGGTTACTTCCTGATCGTCGCCGACTTCATCAATTGGGCAAAACAAAACGGCGTGCCCGTCGGGCCGGGACGCGGCTCCGGCGCGGGCTCACTGGTCGCCTATTCGCTCGGTATCACCGACCTCGATCCTCTCAAGTACGACTTGCTGTTCGAGCGCTTCCTCAACCCGGAGCGCGTCTCGATGCCGGACTTCGATATCGACTTCTGCCAGGACGGGCGCGACAAGGTGATCGATTACGTGCGCCGGAAGTTCGGCGAGCAATCGGTGTCGCAGATCGCCACCTTCGGCACCCTGGCGGCGCGCGCCGTGGTGCGCGACACCGGCCGCGTGCTCGATCTGAGCTACAGCTTCTGCGACCAGCTGGCGAAGCTGATCCCGTTCCAGCCCGGGCGCAGCATCACGCTGGCCGACGCCCGCCAGATGGAGCCGCTGCTCGCCGAGCGCGAGAAAAAAGAGGACGAGGTGCGCGAGCTGCTGGCGCTCGCCGGCAAGCTGGAAGGCCTGATCCGCAACGTCGGCATGCACGCTGGCGGCGTGCTGATCGCGCCCGGCAAGCTGACCGAGTTCTGCCCGCTGTACGCCGCCGAAGGCACCACGCACGTCATCTCGCAGCTCGACAAGGACGACGTCGAGGCGGTGGGGCTGGTGAAGTTCGATTTCCTCGGCCTCACCACGCTTACGGTGCTCGACTGGGCGGAGCGCTACGTGCGCGCGCTCGGCGAGCGGGAGTTTTCGCTGGAGCGCGTGGCGCTCGACGACCAGGCGACCTACCAGCTGCTGTCCGCGGGCAACACCACCATGGTGTTCCAGCTGGAATCGCGCGGCATGCGCGACCTCATCAAACGCGCGCGGCCGGACCGCTTCGAGGACGTGATCGCGCTGGTGGCGCTGTTCCGCCCCGGCCCAATGGAGCTGATCCCCGATTACGTCGCGCGCAAGCAAGGCCAGCAGCGCGTCGAGTACCTGGACAAGCGGCTCGAGCCGATCCTCGCCCCGACCTACGGCATCATGGTCTACCAGGAGCAGGTGATGCAGATCGCGCAGGTGATCGGCGGCTACACGCTCGGCGCGGCCGACCTGCTGCGCCGCGCCATGGGCAAGAAGCTGCCCGATGAAATGGCCAAGCAGCGCGACATCTTCGTTTCCGGGGCGGAAAAGAACGGCCTGGCGCGCGGCCGGGCGATGCAGCTGTTCGACCTGATGGAGAAATTCGCCGGCTACGGCTTCAACAAGTCGCACGCCGCCGCCTACGCGCTGCTCGCCTACCAGACCGCCTATATGAAGGCGCACCACGCCTCGGCCTTCATAGCCGCTAACTTGTCGGCGGTCATGGACGACACCGACAAGGTGCGCCAGTTCTACGACGATGCGGTGGCCAACGGCGTCAAGATCGTGGCGCCCGACATTAATGCCTCGGGCTTCCGCTTCGAGCCGATCGACGCCCGTACCGTGCGCTACGGCCTTGGCGCAGTGCGCGGCACCGGCGAGGGCGCGATCGATTCGATTCTCGCGGCGCGCGAGCAAGGCGCGTTCACTGATCTGTACGATTTCTGCCGCCGTGTAGACAAGCGCCTGGTGAACCGGCGTTGCGCAGAGGCGCTGGTGCGCGCAGGGGCGTTCGATGCGATCGAGCGCAATCGCGCCAGCCTGCTTGCAAGTGTGGGGCGCGCGATCGAAGCGGCCGATCAGGCCGAGCGCGCCGCCTCGCAGTCGAGCCTGTTCGGCGAAGCGGGGGGACGCGCGCAAGCCTTGGCGCTGGTAGAGGCGCGGCCCTGGGACCTCAGGCAGCAGCTCATGGAGGAGAAGCTGGCGCTCGGCTTCACGATCTCCGGACACTTGTTCTCGGTGTACGAGCGGGAGCTGGCCGGATTTCCACGCACGCCGCTCGCCAGGCTGTCCGCCGCTGGCGAGCGCGTCTGGGTGGCGGGGATCGTCGCCTCGGCGCGCGTGCAGATGACGCGCCGCGGCCGCATGATGGTGGTGGTGCTCGACGACGGCAGCGCGCAGCTCGAGCTGACGGTGTTCAACGAGCTGTTCGAGCAGCACCGCGACAAGCTGAAAGAGGATGCGCTGCTGATCGTGCAGGGCAAGCTGCAGCGCGACGAGTTCATCGGCGGCCTGCGGCTGACGGCGGACGACCTGCACGATCTCGGCAGCCTGCGTGGGCGCTATGCCTCGCGCCTGCGCATCGAGGTCAACGGGCAGGCGGATGCCAAGCGCCTGATGGAGGCGCTCGCGCCCTACCGCACGCAGGGCGCCTGCCCGGTGGTGGTGCACTACGAGAACGGCGACGCGAGCTGCGACGTGGCGCTGGGCGAAAGCTGGCGGGTGCGGCCCGATGCGCGCCTGATCGGCGAGCTCTCCGCCTGGCTCGCCCCGGAGCGCGTACAGGTGGTCTACAACGGCAACGGCGTCGCTGCGGCCTAGCGTCGCGGTCGAAGCTCAAGCGGCGAGGTCCAATGGCGATTGATTCCCTGCTCCGTGGCGCGCCGCGGGTCGTCAACATCGGCCTTGCCGGTTTCGCTGAGGAACTCGCGGCGCAGGGCGTCGCGGTGGTACAGGTGGATTGGCGGCCGCCCGCGGGCGGCAATCGCGAAACTGCGGAGCTGCTGGCGCGCCTGGCGGCGCACGAGGCGCGCATCGCGCGCGCCAACGAAGAGGCGCTGCGCCGCATGCTGACCGCCGATCCGGTGCTCGTCGATGTCGTGCCGGCGGCGCAGGCCATGCCGGAGCTGAAGGAGCGAATGCTGCTGCACGCCGGGCCGCCGCTCGAGTGGCGGCGGATGTGCGGCCCGATGCAGGGCGCGGTGGCGGGCGCGATCGTATTCGAGGGCTGGGCAAGCGACCTCAAGGCGGCGGCCAGTCTCGCCGCATCGGGCGGCGTCGAGTTGCATCCCAACCACCATTTCGGCGCGGTCGGGCCGATGACCGGGATCACCAGCCGCTCGATGCCGGTGCTGGTGGTGGAGAACCGCGCTTTCGGCAACCGCGCCTACTGCATGATCAACGAGGGCCTCGGCAAGGTGATGCGCTTCGGCGCCAACGACGCCGAGGTGCTCGCGCGGATCCGCTGGCTGCGGGACGAATTCGGCCCGGCGTTCGGCGCCGCGCTGCGCAACCTGGGCGGGCTTGAGCTCGCGCCGCTCATTTCGCGCGGCCTGGCGATGGGCGACGAGATGCACCAGCGAAATGTCGCCTGCTCGGCGCTCGTCCTGCGCGCGGTGGCATCGCAACTGGCGCAGGCAGCAGGCGACGCGGGGGCGTTGGCGAGGATGCTCGCGTTCATCGCCGGCAACGAGCAGTTCTTCCTCAATATCGGCATGGCGATGGGCAAGAGCGTCACGGACCCGGTGCGCGGCATCGAGGCCTCCAGCGTGGTCACGGCGATGTGCCGCAACGGCACCGAGTTCGGGGTGCGCATCTCGGCCACTGGCGACGCGTGGTTCACTGCGCCTGTGGAAATGCCGCAGGGTTTGTACTTCCCAGGCTATACGGCGAAGGACGCCAACCCGGATATGGGGGACTCCGCCATCATGGAGACCATCGGCCTGGGGGCGTTCGCCATGGCTGCAGCGCCCGCGGTGGCGGGATTCGTAGGCGCCGGCTCGGCGCAGGATGCGGCCGGCTATACCAGGGCGATGGGCGAAATCGCGCTGGCGAGGAACCCGCGCTGGACCATCCCGGCGCTCGATTTCGAGGGCGTGCCGGCGGGGATCGACTTGCGGCGCGTGGTCGAGAGCGGGATCCAGCCGGCGATCAACACCGGCATCGCGCACCGCAGGCCGGGCGTGGGCCAAGTCGGCGCCGGCATCGCACGCGCGCCGCTAGCCTGCTTCGAGCGCGCGCTCGCGGCATTCGCCGCCACGTTCGGGATCACACTGTGAGACACCTCGTGTTGACCGCGCTCGGCGGGTGCGGGGGGGCCGGGAAGGCTCCGAGCGCATCTACCGGAGGGGGTCGCGCCGTGAGCGGGAGACTCGTCTCCCGCACCCTAGGCCCCCTGCTCCGGTGAGCGTGGTCGCGAACCTGGTGCGGCGCGGCTTTTACGCCGACTCCGTGGCATTGATGCGCGCCGCGCGCAGCGTCGCGTCGCTGCCGGGCGTGGCGCAGGCCTCACTCATGATCGGCACGCCGAGCAACAAGGCGCTGCTCAAGGACTCGCGCTTGCTCGCGGCGGCAGGCGAGCAGGCACAGCCTGCCGATCTGGTCATCGCGGTGCGCGCGAGGGACGCAGCCATGGCGCAGGCGGCGCTCTCCGAGGCGGAACGGCTGCTCGATTCGCGGCCGACAGCGCACACGGGGGTTGCGCGCGTGCGCGGCCTCGGTGCCGCGCTCGGCGCGCTGCCCGGCGCCAACCTCGCGCTCATCTCCGTGCCGGGCGAGTTCGCCGCCGCGGAGGCGCGCCGCGCCCTTGAGCGCGGGCTGCACGTGATGCTGTTCTCCGACAACGTGTCGCTCGCCGACGAGCTGGCGCTGAAGCGCTACGCCGCCGAAAAGGGGCTCCTGCTAATGGGGCCGGATTGCGGCACCAGCCTGATCTCGGGCACGCCGCTCGCGTTCGCCAACGCGGTGCCCCGCGGCGACATCGGCATCGTTGCCGCATCGGGAACCGGCCTGCAGGAAGTGTCCTGTCTGCTGGCCCGTGCCGGGCGCGGCGTGTCGCACGCGATTGGCGTCGGCGGGCGCGACCTCTACGAGGAAGTGGGCGGGCTGATGACGCTCGCCGCGCTTGACGCGCTCGATGCCGATCCAGGCACCCGCCACGTGCTGATCATCTCGAAGCCGCCTTCGCCGCGCGTTGCCGAACGCGTGCTGGCGCGTGTGGCGCGCAGCCGGAAGCCGTTCACGATCTGCCTGCTCGGTGCGCGAGACGCGCGGCTGCCAAAGAACGCGCGCTTCGCGCCGACGCTGCTCGCAGCGGCGGAGAGTGCTGCCGGAAAACGCATTGCCGCGGTGCGGGTTGCGATGCCTGCGCGCAGGCGGGGTTGGATCCGCGGCTTGTACTGCGGCGGCACGCTCTGCGCCGAGGCGCAACTGGTGCTGCTGGGGGAAGGCGTTGCGGTGCGCTCCAACGTGCCGGTTCCGGGGGCGCGCGCGGCCGCGGGCCTGAACGATAAGGCGCATACGCTGCTCGATCTGGGCGACGACGAATACACGCGCGGGCGCCCGCACCCGATGATCGATCCGGCGCTGCGCGACGAGTTGTTCGCCACGGTGCTGCGCGACCCGAACGTCGCAGCGGTGCTGCTCGACGTGGTGATCGGCTACGGCGCGCATTCCGATCCGGCAGGACTGATTGCACGCACCCTCGCGCAGGCCGGGCGGCGGCGCCCTGCGGTGATCGCGTCGGTCACCGGGACCGAGGGTGACCCGCAGGGCTACGGCCGGCAGGTGGCACGGCTGCGGGAAGCGGGCGTGCTGGTGGCCGCCTCGAATGCTCACGCGGCGAAGCTCGCTGCGCGCGCTCTCATGCTCCCCAGCGCACCGCGTAGGTCTCGCCGCGCAGTTTCGCGGTCACGGTCAGGTACCACCGGTTCTGCAGCCGCTCGCCCGGGTCGGCGCGTCGCTTCTCGGCAAGGAAAGCGCTGAGCTTCGGGTAGCAGCGCTCGAGCTGTTCCCGGCTGGCGTCTTGCGGCGCGGCGATCGGAAAAACACCGTCCAGCTCGAGTGCCGCGGCGAGCAGCTCGCGCTTGACCTGGGTTGCACGCACGCTTGCGCCAAGGGATTCGCGCAGCGAGAAGCGCAACGTGATACCCGCCCAGTCGCGCGTCGCCCAGGGAAGCGCCGTTTCGCTCTCCGGGAGCAGGCGCCGCACCGAGATGCGATGCAGCGCAATGCGCCATTGCGCGGCGAGTTCGCGCACCTGTGCAAGATAGGCATCGAGCTCGCCTGGAGGCAGCAGGCAATCGAAGTCGTGGTTCGCGGCCGGCGTATCTGGCGCTTGAGGCACGCAAAGTTCGGCCGGCGCCAGCGCGGCTGCGGCGCTGCGCGCGAGCGAATCGAGGTACAGCGTAGCGCTATACAGCACGCCGAAGATGCCATGACCGCCGAGCGCGAGGCGGAACAGCTCGGCGTTCGATTCCCGCGAAGCGCGTCTCAGCTCGCCATCAGGAGTGACCAGCGTGATGGCCGCGACATGCGCGCTCAGGGGCCGCCCGTCGGGCCCGGCGCAGTTGCGCGAGATGGCTTCGCCCACGGTCGGCGGCAATCCGGGAGCGGACGCAATGGCATCGAGGGCGACGCCGCGGGGCCGGACGTATTCGGCAAGCACCGCCCAGGTGGCCGCGGCCTGGATCTCCAGCAGGCCGCTGCCGCCGTCCATTCGCAGCACGCGGTCGAGCCCCGAAGCGTCCAGCGTCAGCGCCTGATCGCGCGCCAGGCGCAGCGCGCCGCGCAACTCGTCCGCCGAGCGCACCCGCACGGTGCGCGCCTGGCGGGCGAGGTTCGCTTTGACGAGGTCGGGGGCGGCGAGCATGGCGTACATGGCGGTCTCCGGTTGGGTAGCGGGCGGCCACATACTTGCGGCGCCACGCGTGCGATGCAATACCGACGGAAAAAGTATCGGGATCTGCTACTCTGGGTGCCATGGCCGTGCGCAGCCGCTTCGTCGACGCGCTCAAGAAATCGGTGCGCGCGCGCGGCCTCACCTACGCCGAGCTGGCGCGGCGCATCGGCCTGTCGGAAGCGAGCGTCAAGCGCATGTTCTCGCGCGGCAGCTTCACCCTGGCGCGCATCGAGCAGATCGTGCGCGCGCTCGAGCTGGAGCTCTACGACGTGGCGCGCATGAGCCGGGGCGAGCCGCGTGGCCCGGCCGAGCTCGAGCTGGAGCAGGAAGCCGCGCTTTCCGGGGACGAGCGCTTGCTGTCGGTGTTCTGGCTCCTGCTCAACGACTGGCGCTTCGAGGAGATCCTGCAGCAGTTCTCGATCTCGCGCAGCGAGCTCACCCTGGCGTTTGCGCGGCTGGCGCGCGCCCGGCTGATCGACTGGGGGCCGGGCGAGCGGGCGCGGCTAAAGGTGCCGCGCGATTTCCAGTGGCGGGCGCGCGGGCCGGTGAAGCGCGCCTACGGCGCGCGCGTGATGGCGGAATTCCTCAAGGGGCGCTTCGACGGTCCGCTCGAGATGCTGCGCTTCGAGGCGAAGGAGCTGTCCGCCGAGTCGGCGGCGGTGGTGCGCCGCAAGCTCGAGCGGTTCGCGGCGGAGTTCAACGAGCTCGCCGAGGTGGACGCATCGCTGCCGGCGCGGCGCCGCACCGCGGCCGCGATACTGGTCGCATTGCGGCCCTGGGAATTCTCGGTGGTGAACGCGCTGAAGAAGCGCAAGGCCGCCTAGGAAGCGCAAGGCCGCCTAGGTGCCCGGCAGCCAATCGAATCCGGAATAGGGCCGCTCGTGTTCGCCCTGCGCAGGGCTGGCACGCACCTCGGCGACCCGGGCTGCCGGCGGGCCGCGGCGCGCCCAGGCGAGCAATGCGTCGAGCGCCGCCGCGTCGCCCTGCACTACCGCCTCTACGCTGCCGTCGCGGCGGTTTCTCACCCAGCCGCATATGCCGCGCGCCAGCGCCTCCGCGCGCATGGCGTCGCGGTAGCCGACGCCCTGGACCCGGCCGCTGATGCGCACGTGGAGCGTGACCGCCATGACAGGATTTTGCCCGTTGCCCGCGCGGTAAGCCTGCGGACTACGTGATAAAGTTGGCCGCACTAGGTGTATAGAGGGAGTAGACAATGCGCGCAGCGCTACTGGTAGTCGCGGGTCTGGCACTGATCGGCTTCGTGGCGATCTCGTTCATCCTGCCCGGGATGGCGGGCGCCGATGCGAAAGAGGCGGCGCAGGCGCTGGTGGCAGGCGCCGAGACCGCCAAGGCGCAAATCGGCGGGGTGGTGGCGAAGACCGGCAACGTGGCTGGCTCAGGCAACGGCGTCAAGCTGGGGTCCAAGAGCGACCCGAAGCACGGCGAGCTCAAGTGGCTGGTCGAGGCGAACGGCGCGATCCGCGGCTGGAACGAGAAAAACGCCATCGAGATCGCGATCACACCCGCGCTGCAGGGCGGCAAGGTGAGCTGGACCTGCCGCGGCTATCCCAAGGCGGCGATGCCGGCGAGCTGTGGCGGAAGTTCCTAGGGGTAGGCGATGCAGATGCGATCACTGGTTGTCGCGCTGGCGCTTACCGTCGGCGCTTGCGCCGGCAGCGGCGGCGGGCAGGACAAGGTGGTGTACCACCTGAACGATGGCTTGGTGCAGGCCTCCAACGGACTGCGCAACATCAACAACCACCTGGAAGTCAATCCGAGCGCGAAGATCGTGGTGGTGGCGCACGCGCAAGGGGTGGATTACCTGTTCAAGGGCGCCAGGGACAAGAACGGCAACAAGTACGAAGACCTGGTCGAGCAGCTGAAAAACCGCGGCGTGCGCTTTGACATCTGCGAGATCACACTGCGCAACCGCAAGCTGAGCAAGGACCAGTTCATCGCCGAGGTCACTTACGTTCCCTCGGGCGTCGCCGAAATCACGCGCCTGCAGCAGAAGGAAGGCTTCGCCTACCTCAAGCCTTGAAGCGCAGGCGCCGTGTCAGGCGCGTGCCGCTGAAACCGCAGTCAGGATTCCCTGCATGATCGCCTCCGGGCTTGGTGGGCAGCCGGGCACGGCGACATCCACCGGTATGACGTTGGCGACGCGGCCGCAGCTCGCGTAGCCCTCGCCGAAGATGCCGCCGTCGCAGCCGCAGTCGCCGACCGCGACCACCAGCTTGGGTTCCGGCGTCGACTCGTAGGTGCGGCGCAGCGCCAGTTCCATGTTGCGCGACACCGGGCCCGTCACCAGCAGCATGTCGGCATGGCGCGGGCTGGCGACGAACTTGATGCCCAGGCCCTCGAGGTTGCAATAGGGATTGTTGAGCGCATGGATCTCGAGCTCGCAGCCGTTGCACGAGCCGGCGTCGACGTGGCGGATCGCAAGCGCGCGCCCCAGACGCTGCAGCACCTCGTCGTTCAATCGTCCCGCGATCTGGCGCAGCGATTCATCCGCCGCGGGCGGCGACTCGCTGATGATCCCGGTGCGGACGATCTGGCGCAGGATCTTGAGCATGGCTAGAGATCCACTCCTGCGTACGACAGGTTGAACGATTTGTTGATCAGCGGAAAGTCGGGAACGATGTTGCCGATCACGGCGTGCTCCAGCGCCGGCCAGTTTTGCCACGACGGATCGTGCGCGTGGCAGCGCCGCACCCGGCCGCCGGCGCCGGCTTCGAGCGCGATGAACACCTCGCCGCGCCAGCCTTCGACCCAGCCGATGCCGAAAGCGCTTTCCGCCGCCTCCCCGACCGGGGTGCGCAGCGCTCCTTCGGGGAGTTGCTGCAAGATCAGGCGCTGCAGCCGCAGCGACTCGAACGCTTCCTCGAACCGCACCACGATGCGCGCCGCGACGTCGCCGTTGCGATGCGATGCGACCTTCGGCTGCAGGGCGTCGTAGGGGGCGAAGCCGGGGTGGGCGCGAGCGTCCATGGCGTGCCCGCTGGCGCGCGCCGCCAGGCCGACGACGCCGAGGCGCGCGGCGGTGCGCGGCAGCAGGCGCCCGGTAGTGATGCAGCGATCCTGCAGCCCGGAATGGTTGTAATAGATGCGCCGCAAGTTGCGCAGGTCTTCCCGCAGGCGCTCGCCCTCGGCAAGCAGCGCCTGCGCCGCCGCCTGATCGACGTCCACGGCGACGCCGCCCGGAACGATCCGGTCCATGAGGTAGCGGTGGCCGAACACGCGCCGATTGGCGCGCAGCAGATCCTCCTTCAGGCGCCAGAACTGCGTGAAGCCGAAAGTGAGCGAACAGTCGTTTCCGAGATAGCCCAGATCGCCCAAGTGGTTGGCGATGCGCTCGCGCTCCAGCAGCAGCGCGCGCAGGCGCAGCGCGCGCGCGCCCGGCTGCACGCCGGTCATGCCTTCGAGCGCCATCGCGTAGGCCCAGGCGAAGGCCACGGTGCTGTCGCCGGAGACGCGCCCGGCGAGGCGCGCGCCGTCCTCGAGCGCCATGGACTCGAAGCGCTTCTCGATCCCCTTGTGCTTGTAGCCGAGGCGCTGCTCCAGGCGCAGTACCTTCTCGCCCACGATGGAGAAGCGGAAATGCCCCGGCTCGATGGTGCCGGCGTGCACCGGGCCCACCGGGATTTCGTGCACCCCTTCGCCCTCGACTCTGACGAAAGGATAGTTATCCGGCTCCGCCGGCCAGTTGCCGGTGCTGTTGAAATCCCTGCGCAGCGGGAACTCGCCCGCTGGCCAGGCGCCGTGCCGCAGCCATTTGCGCGCCTGCGGGATGGTGCCGTCCGGCGCCACCGCGCGCACGCCCACCAGATCGAAGGCCGCGCGCTGCATGCGGCCGGAGCAAGCGAAGATGTCCGACAGATCGGGATAGGTCTGCACCAGGTCCGGTACCCGCAACTCGAGGCAGACCAGCCCCTCGTACAGCACCAGCAGCGCGCGCACGCAAAAGCCCATGCCCCGCTCGCGCTCGTCGCTCGCCCAGAGGGCGGCGAGCCGCCCGCCGGCGCGCGCTGCCGCTTCGCAGCCCGCGCGCCAACCGCGCGCGTCGACCCCGCCGCGCCACGCCGGCACCGCGCCGGCAAGGGCCGCAAGCTCGATCCCCGGCAGCGTCGGCGTCATGCGCTTATCCGATCAGGCGCGCCGCCTGGCGATACCACTCGACCAGGTAAGGCGGGATGTACAGCCCGAGCATCAGCACCAGTGCGAGGTGCACGAACACGGGGATGAGCGCCGGCGGGTGCGGCAGGCGGCGCATGGTCGCTTCGCCGAACACCATCGGCTGCACCTTGCCGAAGATGGCGGCGAAGGCGACGCCCAGGGCCACCAGCAGGAACGGCGTCGCCCACGAATGCTGGTGCATCGCCGTGGTCAGGATCATGAACTCGCTGGTGAAGACACCGAACGGCGGCATGCCGAGAATCGCGAGGCTGCCGAGCGCAAGGCCCCAGCCGATGGTCGGATTGCTCTCGATCAGGCCGCGGATCTCGCTCATGTTCTGGGTGCCGGTCTTCTGCGAGGCATGGCCGACGGTAAAGAAGATGGCGCTCTTGGTAAGCGAGTGCACCGTCATGTGCAGCAGGCCGGCGAACGCCGCCACCGGGCCGCCCATGCCGAAGGCGAAGGTCATGATGCCCATATGCTCGACCGAGGAGTAGGCGAACATGCGCTTGATGTCCTTCTGCCGGGACAGGAAGAACGCCGCCACCACCACCGAGAGCAGGCCGAAGCCCATCATCAGGTTGCCGGAAAAGTTGCGCTCCAGGGCGCCGTCCACCAGCACCTTGCTGCGCACCACGGCGTAGAGCGCGACGTTGAGCAGCAGCCCCGAGAGCACTGCCGAGATCGGGGTCGGGCCCTCGGCGTGCGCATCCGGCAGCCAGTTGTGCAGCGGCACCAGGCCGACCTTGGTGCCGAAGCCCACCAGCAGGAACACGAACGCGAGCGACAGCACCGTCGGCTCGAGCTCCTGGCGCACCTCGTAAAGGTGCGTCCACAGCAGCGCGGTGCCGCCCGGGCCGAGGACCTTTTCCGCCGCGAAGTACAGCAGGATGACGCCGAACAGCGCCTGCGCGATGCCGACCGAGCAGAGGATGAAGTATTTCCACGCCGCCTCCAGGCTCGCCGGGGTGCGATACAGGCTCACCAGCAGCACGGTGGTGAGCGTCGCGCCCTCGAGCGCCACCCACAGGATGCCGACGTTGTTCGACAGCAGGCACAGCATCATGGTGAAGGAGAACAGCTGGTACATGCTGTGATAGAGACGCAGCCGTGCCGAGTTGACGCGCCCGCGGTGCTGCTCGATGCGCATGTAGGGCCGCGAGAACAGCGCCGTGGTAAACGCCACGAACGCAGTCAGCGCCACCAGGAAGACGTTGAACGGGTCGACGAAGAACTGCTCGTCCAGCGCGATCATCGGACCGTCGGCGATCACCCTCGCGGTGAGCAGCGCCGCGGCGCAAAAAGTTGCCAGGCTCATGGCCGCGTTCAGCTCGGGCGCCCAGCGCTGGTGGCCGAACAGCGCGAGCAGCAAGCCGCCGAGGAGCGGAACGCCGAGCACCAGGGCGATCTCCACCTCAGTCCTCCTTCAGTTTTTCCATGTGCCGGATGTCGAGGCTGTCGAACTGCTCCCGGATATGGAAAAAGAAAATGCCGAAGATGAAAGTGCCCACCAGCACGTCGAGCGCCACGCCCAGCTCGACCACCAGCGGCATGCCGTAGGTGGCGCTGGTGGCGGCGAAAAACAGGCCGTTCTCCATCGCCAGGAAGCCGATCACCTGCGGCACCGCCTTGCGGCGCACGATCATCATGAGGAACGAAAGCAAAATGCTCGCCATCGCGATGCCCAGTGTTGAGCGCGTGACGGTGCTCGCCATCTGCGAGATCGGCGCCGCGAGCGCAAAGGCGAAGATCGCGAGGCCGATGCCGATCAGCATCGTGGCGGGGATGTTGATCAGGGTCTCCACGTCCCAGCGCACGTTCAGCTGGTCGATCAGGCGGTGCAGCACCCAGGGGATCAGCATCACCTTGAGCAGCACCGTGAGCGCGGCGGAGAAGTAAAGATGGCTCTGGCCGGTGGAGTACGCCACGATCAGGGTCGAGGCGGCGAGCGCGACGCCCTGCCAGGCGAACAGGTGGATCAGGGTCAGGATGCGGCGCTGCGACAGCATGGCGAAAGCGAGCAGCAGCAGGAACGCTGCGAGCAGGTTCACCACCTGCGCGGAAAGCGGTTCGCCCATGTCAGCTGCGCACCAGGAAATGGGTCAGCATGCCCAGCACCGCGAGCAGGAACGCGCTGGACAGGAACTCGGGGGCTAGAAACAGGCGTAGCTTCGCCAGCAGCGTCTCGAGCAGCGCCAGGCCCGCCCCGGCCAGGGCGAGCTTGATGGCAAGCGCCGCGAACGCGACCGGCAACGCTTCCCAGTTGCCGCCTTCGGCGATGCCCCAGGGCAGGAACAAGGCGATGCCGATCGTCATGTAGGCGAACAGCTTGATCGCCACCGCCCATTCGATCAGCGCCAGGTGGCGCGCCGAATATTCCAGGATCATCGCCTCGTGCACCATGGTGAGCTCGAGGTGCGTGGTCGGGTTGTCGATCGGGATGCGGGCGTTTTCCGCCAGCAGCACCATGAGGAAGGCCACCGCCGCGAAGGCGAGGCTCGGGTATATCGCGAACTCGCGGTGGGCGAGGGTGTCGACGATGGTGGTGAGCTGCGTCGAGCCGCTGATGAACGCGGCGGTGAACAGCGTCATGAGCATCGCCGGCTCGGCGAGGAAGCCGATGAGCATCTCGCGCCGCGCGCCCATGCCGCCGAAGGACGTGCCGATGTCCATCGCGGCGAGTGCCGCGAACACACGCGCCAGGGCGAACACGCCCACCAGGGCGATGATGTCGGCTGCGGGCGCGAACGGCAGGTGGGTCGCGAGCACCGGCACGATACCCGCCGCCAGCCACATGCAGCCAAACAGCACGTAGGGCGTGAGGCGAAACAGGGGCGACGCATTGCGCGCGATCACCGCGTCCTTGTGGAACAGCTTGGCGAGCGTGAAATAGGGCAGCCAGATGCTCGGCGCCGAGCGGTTCTGCAGCCACGCGCGGCACTGGTTGACCCAGCCCACGAGCAGCGGCGCCGCCAGTACCACGAACACCGACTGCAGGACCTGGAAGGCGATGCCGGTGGCGTAGTTCATCGCACGAACACCAGCAGCGCGATCAGTGTGATGAAGCTGTAGAGCAGGTAGATGCTGATCTTGCCCTGCTGCAGCAGCCCGATCTTGGCGGACAGGTAGGCGGCGAGTCGCGCGATCGGCAGGTACAGCAGGACCCAGTGGCGGTCCTCGATCTTGAGGGAGAAGCGCGGCGCCGGATCGTCCGCTGTGGGCATGTGCCGCTGCATCAGGTAGACCGGCTCGAACACGTGGCGGATCGGCTGGCCGAAGGCGTCGGCGGTGTCCTGCATGCGCGATGTCTGCTCGGGGTAGCCGCAATCCCACGGCGCGGCGAAGCGCACGCGGCCGTGGTAGAAGCGGCGCACCAGCGCGAAAGCGAGCAGCGTCACGCCGACGATCACGAGCAGGAAAATCACCGGGCTATAGCTGGCCTGCTCGGCCGCCGTGGGCACCAACCACAGCCAGCTCGATGCCAGCGCCTCGTCCGAGAGGCTGCCGCCAGTGAGCGAAAAGCCGACCCGGTTGAGCATCAGGAGGAAGGTGGTCGGGAACAGCCCCAGCACAAAGCAGCCTGCAGCGAGCCAGGCCATGCCGATGCGCTCCATGTTGCCGGCGTCGCGCGCCGGCGCAGCGGTTGGCGCGGCGCGCGCCTGCCCGAGGAACGCGATGCCGTACACCTTGACGAAGCACATCGCGGTGAGCGCCCCGGCGAGCGCCAGCATCGCCGCGAACAGCGGCAGCAGGCTCCTGACCACTCCGTGCTGCAGCAGCGGCGCCTGCAGCGCGGTCTGGAACGTGAGCCACTCGGAGACGAAGCCGTTGAGCGGCGGCAGCGCCGAGATGGCGAGCGCCCCGATGAGGAAATAGAACGCCGTTTTCGGCATGCTGTGGATCAACCCGCCCATCTGGTTCAGGTCGCGCAGTCCGGTCGAATGCAGGATCGAGCCCGCGCCGAGGAACAGCAGTCCCTTGAACACGGCGTGGTTGAGCGTGTGATAGAGCGCGGCGATCAGGCCGAGGATGCCGGCCGCAGGGTGGCCGAAGCCGATGAACACCATCGACATGCCTAGGCCGAGCAGGATGATGCCGATGTTCTCGACCGAGTGATAAGCGAGCAGGCGCTTCAGATCGTGCTGCACCAGCGCGTAAAGCACGCCGAACAGCGTCGTGCCGGCGCCGATCACCAGCACCACCATGCCCCATTCCCAGCGCACGCCGCCGATCAGGTCGTAGATCACGCGCACCATGCCGTAGATCGCGGTCTTGATCATGACGCCGCTCAGCAATGCGGACACCGGCGAGGGCGCTGCCGGATGCGCCTCGGGCAGCCAGGCGTGCAACGGGATCATGCCGGCCTTGGCGCCGAAGCCGAAGAACGCCAGCAAGAACGCGACCGTCGCCCAAACTGGGGTCAGCTCGGTGGCGCGCATGGCGTCGAACGTGTAATCGCCCTGCCCGCCGTGCAGGACGCCGAAGCAGAGCAGCACTGCGATCGCACCGAGATGCGCCACCAGCAGGTACAGGAAACCCGCACTGCGGATCGAAGGCAGCTTGTGATCCGTGGTGACCAGGAAGTAGGACGACAGCGCCATCGTCTCCCACGACACCATGAAAAGGTAGGCGTCGTCGGCAAGAATCACCAGCGCCATGCTGGCGAGAAAGACGTGGTACTGCAGCACGATCAGCGCCAGGCGCCCGGGCGTCTCGTCGCGGAAGTAACCGGTGGCGTAAAGCGTGATGCCCGCCGACACCGCGCCGAGCAGCATGAGGAAGAACCCGGCCAGCGGATCCATGCGCAGGTGAAACGGCAGGTCGGGAAGCCCCAGCGGCAGCGTAATCTGCTCCGGCGGCAACCAAGCCGCCTGCAGGCCGATGGCGCCGAGCACCAGGCCGCCGAGCGCGCCGAGCGGGAACGCAAGGCGGCGCGCGAACCAGGCATTGCCGGCGGAAATCAGGCCGAGCAGGCCGATCGCCAGCCAGCACAGCGCCACCGCAATCGAGCCTATGAGCGGCGAAGCCAAAGCGTCGAGCAAACTCATGCCTTCAGAATGAGCGCGGCGACCAGCAGACCGAACAAGGTCGCCGCAGCGATCGCCGACGCATCGCGCCAGCCCCAGCGGCGGCGCTCGGTGCGCTGCACTGTGCGCAGGATCTGCGTCGCCGAAAGCTCGACGGTGGCCGCGGGCTTCACCGCAGTGAGCGCGGCGAGCCGCTGCGTGGCCTCGGCAGAGTCGAAGGTGCGCGCCAGCCCTTGCGCCGGCGAGGGCACGGTTTCCGCGGCTACATCGTCGTCGTGGCGCGAATGAACCACGGTCTGCGCGAGCACCACGGTGCGCTCGGCGGCGCCGATCGCAGTGGGCTGCGAGCCTGCTGAGAGCGCAGCAGCGGGCGCCCGCGGCGCGCGCGCCGCCGCGCCTTGGCGCTCGCATTCGCGCAGGTCGCGCGCCACCTCGGCACCATCCTGGTAGCGTTCCTCGAGCGACTTGGCGAGCATCTTTGCCACCACGTAGTCGAGCATTTCGGGAACCGCCCGGTTGACGGCGCTCGGCGCCGGCGGCGCCAGGTGCACGATCTGGTACATCAGCGCGGTGATGTTCTCGCCGCCGAAGGGCGCGGCGCCGGCGAGCATCTCGTAGACGATGACGCCAAGCGAGAACAGGTCAGAGCGGTGGTCGGCGCGCTTGCCCAGCACCTGCTCCGGGGACATGTACTTGGGCGAACCAAGCGCGGCGCCGGTCTGGGTCTGGACCTCCGAGGTGCGCATGCGCGCGATGCCGAAATCGGTGATCTTCACGTTGCCGCCCGCGGTCACCATGATGTTGGCGGGCTTGACGTCGCGGTGCACGACGCCGTGCGCGTGGGCGTAGGCGAGCCCCTCCGCGACTTGCGCGGCGATCGCCAGCGCCTGCACGAGCGGCAACGCCTTTGCCGGCGCCAGCAGCGTGCGCAGCTCCACGCCTTCGATGAACTCCATCGCCATGTAGGCGACTTCGCCGGCCTTGCCGATGTCGTAGATGGTCACGACGTTGGGATGGTTCAGGCTGCCGGCGGCGCGCGCCTCTTGCAGGAAGCGCGCCTCGTACTGCGCGATGTCGTCGCGCTCGAGCGCCATGTTGACCGTCTTGACCGCGACCGTGCGCCCGAGCACCGGGTCGTGCGCCTTGTAGACCACGCCCATGGCGCCGCGGCCGAGTTCGGCGGCGATCTGGTAGCGGCCGAGCTGGGGCGTTGCCATGGCCGGGCTAGCCGCGCGCCTTGGCGGAACGGAACACCGGGCCCCAACTCGGGTGCCCGGCCTCGGCAGGGCTGAGCTCCATGCCCGGGTCGAGCTGTAGCGCCTTGCGGAACTCGTCCTGGCACTGCTGCCTGCGCTCCGACACGCAGTGGATGAAGGCGAGGTACTTGTG
Organism: uncultured Enterobacteriaceae bacterium; assembly: GCA_964393745.1. GTDB lineage: Bacteria > Pseudomonadota > Gammaproteobacteria > Burkholderiales > SG8-39 > 2-02-FULL-66-14. The sequence goes on from CAYMVA010000095.1 coordinate 60,109, forward strand.
TGCCTTGACCTGGTTGGCTGTCGACAATCCCTCGGTTAGCGCGCCCTGCAGGCTCCTCGAAGCGGCCGGGTAGCTCGCGTCCTCGAACTGCCGGATGCCGTCGGTGAGCAGCTTGTCGCCGCGGGGCTGGAATGCGCCCTGCACGGCGCCCTTTACTGCGCGTACCGGCTCCGAGCCGCAGGCCGCGAGCAGCAGGAGCGCTGCCGCAGTGATCAGCAAACAGGCCGCGGCGTTCTTCATTGGAACCGGTGCTTGACCCGGACCTGCTCGCCCGGCCGAACCTGCACGCGCTCTACGTGCGGCGGGAAATTGGTGTTGCGGATCTCTATCGTGTGCACTCCGGGCGGCAGATCTAGGGCGCGCAGCGGCGGGCTTACGCCGCGGCTTTTGCCGTTGACGAACACCTCACCCCAGGGAAGCACGCCGATCAGCACCTGCCCGGGTGTCGGCGAACCGGCCGGACGCTCGAGCTTGGCTGCAGCCGCCTTGTCGGCACGCGGCGGCAGCGCCGGCCGCTGGGCCGCGGGGGGAGCAGGCGCGGCGGGTACCGGCGCGACAACGGCTTCGCGCGTGAGCGCTGCCTGGCGCTGATCGCGCCGCTCCTTGATGTGGGTCGCAAAGCCGACCAGCAACAGGAACACGAGCGGCGCGACGATGTAGGTCGAGCGGTTGAGGCCGAGCGGGCCCGGGGCTACGAGGGCGCCGAACAGTCCGCGCGCGGGCTCGGTGGCCGGCGCCGGGCCGGACGTGCGCCGCGGTATACCGGCGCCGACCGAGTACACCTCGTGCTCACGCACGTGCTTGTCGGTGCGCGAACCCTCGTGCGTGAACAGCGCGGCGTAGTCGCGCGACAGGCACGACACCACTTCGTAGAACGAACGCGACACCAGCAGCTGCCCCGGCTGCGCGAAGCTCATGATGCGTTGCCCGACGTTGATACCGTCGCCGATGATATTGACCTGGGAGTTGAGATCGCGCACCAAGCGCACCGGGCCGAGATTGATCCCCATGCGCACGGCGAGTGCGCCGCCTGGCTGGCGCTGCAGCGTATTGCGGATCGTCATGGCCGCAAACAGCGCATCCTCCGGATCGCCGAGGAACGTAAGCGCGGCGCCGTCGCCGGTGTCGAGCACCACGCGGTCGCGCGGCGCCACCTGCTGGAGCGCGCCGGCGAGGACGCGGTTGAACGCCTGCTTGAGCTGCAGTTGCTCGGCCACCGGCTTCTTCGTGTACTCCACGATATCCAGGAACACCACGCTGCACACCAGGGTGCGGCTCGAGCTTTCCATCTCACTTCACCCGCATGCCCGGCGTCGCTCCCGCGTCGGGCGCAATGAGGAAGATTCCCGGGCCTTCGCCGGAGGCGGCGAGCACCATGCCTTCGGAGACGCCGAAGCGCATCTTGCGCGGCGCCAGGTTGGCGACCAGCACGGTATAGCGCCCTTTGAGCTTATCCGGATCGTAGGCCGCCTTGATGCCGGCGAACACAGTGCGCGTGCCGCTGCCGATGTCGAGCGTGAGCTTGACCAGCTTGTCGGCGCCCTCGACCAGTTCGGCGTTCACGATCCGCGCCACCCGCAGGTCCACCTTGGCGAAATCGTCGATCGAGATGGCAGCGCTCGCCGGGGCATCTTGCGCGGCGTGGCTCTGGTGCTCGGCGTGCCGCTGCGGCGAGGGGTCCGGCGCCTCAGGCGGCGCGAACAGGGCATCGAGCTGGCGCGCCTCGACCCGCTGCATCAGATGCGTGTAGGGCTGGATCGTCTTGAGCGCGGGCAGCGCGTCGCTCCATTGCAACGCGCCGCAGCCGAGGAACGCCTCCGCCTTTACGGCCAGCTCGGGCAGCACTGGCTTGAGCCACAAGGTGAGCGACTGGAAGGCGCGCATGCAGACCGAGCAGACCTCATGCAGCTCGGCATGGCGCGCCGGGTCCTTGGCGAGGTCCCAGGGCTTGTGCGCGTCGAACAGGCGGTTGACGCGGTCGGCGGTTTCCATCGCCAGGCGCAGCGCCTTGCCGAACTCACGCTCCTCGTAGGCATCGGCAAGCAGCGCCTGGGTGCGGCCGGCGTCGAGCTCGCGCCACGCCTTGACTGCGGTGACGTCTCGCACCGCGCCGCTGAAGTGCCGGCTGAGAAACGAAGCGGCGCGGCTGGCGATGTTGACGTACTTACCGATCAGGTCGCTGTTGACGCGCGCCATAAAGTCCTGCGGGTTGAAATCGAGGTCCTCGACATTGGCATTCAGCTTCGCCGCGATGTAGTAGCGCAGCCACTCGGCATTCATGCCGAGCTCGAGATAGCGCAGCGGGCTGACGCCGGTGCCTCGCGATTTCGACATCTTCTCCCCCAAGACGCCGATGAAGCCGTGCACGTAGACGCGGTCGGGGACCCGGTACGGCGCGCCGGCGAAATGCAGCATCGCCGGCCAGAACAGGGTGTGGAAGTAGATGATGTCCTTGCCGATGAAGTGCACCTGCTCGGTCGGGTCAGCGAGCAGGGAGGCGAAATCGAGCCCCTTCCGCGCGCAGTAGCTCTTCAGGCTCGCCAGATAGCCGATCGGCGCGTCCAGCCAGACGTACAGGTATTTCTCCTCCGCCAGATCGGGTATGCGGATGCCGAAATAGGGTGCATCGCGCGAGATGTCCCAGTCGCCGAGCGCCCGCTCGCCCTCGCCGTCGAGCCATTCCCTGGCCTTATTGGCAACCTGCGTCTGCAGCCGCCCGGGTTCGTTCAGCCAGCGGCCCAGGAACGCCTTGCACTTCGGGTCGGACAGCCGGAAGAAGTGATGCTCAGAGGACTTGAGCAGGGGCCGCGCGCCGCTCAGGGTGGAGCGCGGGTTCTTCAGCTCGGCGGCCGAGTACACCGAGCTGCAGTTCTCGCAGGCGTCGCCGTACTGCTCCGCCGCGCCGCACTTCGGGCACTCGCCCTTGATGTAGCGATCGGCGAGGAACATGTTCTTTACCGGGTCGAACAGCTGCTCGATACGCTGCGTGTACACCAACCCAGCCCGCCTCAGGCGGCGGTAAATGTCCTGCGACAGTTCCGTGTTCTCCGCCGAGTGCGTCGAATGCCAGTGGTCGAACGAGATGTGAAAGCCCTGCAGATAGCGCGGGCGCTCGGCAGCGTAGCGCGCCACCAGCACCTCGGGCGTCACGCCCTCAGCTTCCGCCTTCAGCATGATCGGCGCGCCGTGCGCGTCGTCGGCGCAGACGAAATGCACTTCGTGTCCCTGCAGCCGCTGGAAGCGCACCCAGACGTCGGCCTGGATGTACTCCATGATGTGGCCGATGTGAAACGAGCCGTTGGCGTAGGGCAGCGCGGTGGTGACGAAAAGCCTGCGGCGGGCCATCAATTCACGCGGGGAGAAAAGGGGAATTCTAGCCGCCTTTTTCGGTACACTCGGCGGTTTCCGTCGCAGGCGCGCCATGCCCCTCATCGAAGCAGACATCCACTCGGCGCTCGCCAAGCTGGTCGATCCGAACACCGGCAAGGACTTCGTCGCCTCGCGCGCGCTGCGCAACCTCAAGCTCACGGGCGATGCGGTCGCGCTCGAGATCGAGCTCGGCTACCCGGGCAAAAGCCAGTTCGAGCCGATCCGGCGCCAAGTGATCGAGGCGCTCAAGGCCGCCGGCGCCTCGGGCGCGAGCGTCAATGTGCGCTCCAAAGTCGTGTCGCACGCGGTGCAGCGCGGCGTCAAGCTGATCCCGGGCATCAAGAACATCATCGCCGTGGCCTCGGGCAAGGGCGGCGTAGGCAAGTCCACCACCGCCGTCAACCTCGCGCTGGCGCTGTCCGCCGAGGGCGCCTCGGTCGGGATCCTGGATGCCGACATCTACGGGCCGTCGCAGCCGATGATGCTCGGCATCGCCGGCCGGCCGGAATCGAAGGACGGCAAGTCGCTCGAGCCGATGGAGGGCCACGGCCTGCAGGCGAGCTCGATCGGCTTCCTGATCGACGTCGACACGCCGATGGTGTGGCGCGGGCCGATGGTCACGCAGGCGCTCGAGCAGCTGCTCAAGGACACCCGCTGGCGCGAGCTCGATTACCTGGTGGTGGACCTGCCGCCCGGGACCGGGGACATCCAGCTCACCTTGGCGCAGAAGGTGCCGGTCACCGGCGCGGTGATCGTCACCACGCCGCAGGACATCGCGCTCATCGACGCGCGCAAGGGCTTCAAGATGTTCGAGAAAGTGGGTATTCCGATCCTGGGGGTGGTGGAGAACATGTCGGTCCACGTTTGCCCGAAGTGCGGCCACGAAAGCCACATCTTCGGCGAGGGCGGCGCGGCGCGCATGTGCAAGGACTACGGCACCGAACTGCTCGGGCAGCTGCCGCTCGACTCCGCGATCCGGGAGCAGGCGGACTCGGGCAAGCCGACCCTGGTGGCGGACCCGGACGGGCGCGTCTCGGCGACCTACAAGCGAATCGCCCGGCGCTGCGCCGTGCGCATCGCCGAGTCGCAGCGCGACATGACCGCCAAATTCCCCAACATCGTGGTGCAGAACACCTGATTCATGACAGTCAAATCGGACCGCTGGATCCGCCGCATGGCCGCCGAGCACCGCATGATCGAGCCGTTCGAGCCGGGGCAGGTGAGGGAAGCCGATGGTCGCCGCCTGGTGTCCTACGGCACCTCGAGCTACGGCTACGACATCCGCTGCTCGAACGAATTCAAGATCTTCACCAACATCAATTCGACCATCGTCGACCCCAAGGCCTTCGACGAGAAGAGCTTCGTCGACTTCCGCGGCGAGGTGTGCATCATCCCGCCCAACTCCTTCGCCCTGGCGCGCACCGTGGAGTACTTCCGCATCCCGCGCAGCGTGCTCACCATCTGCCTGGGGAAGAGCACCTATGCGCGCTGCGGCATCATCGTCAACGTCACCCCGCTCGAGCCCGAGTGGGAGGGGCACGTGACGCTGGAGTTCTCCAACACCACGCCACTGCCGGCGCGCATCTACGCCAACGAGGGCGTGGCGCAGGTGATCTTCCTCGAGTCCGACGAGGTCTGCGAGACCTCCTACAAGGATCGCGGCGGCAAGTACCAGGGCCAGCGCGGCGTCACGCTGCCCAAGATCTAGAGCCCCAATCTGTAGTGCCCCCGCAGCTTGGCGGCACTAGCCCTAGTAGATTCTCAGCGACGGTGCTGGCGGCGCTGGTGGTGCGCCCCGTTGTGGCAGTGAAAAAAAGTGTCACCGAGGTATTGACTCGCCGGGGGTCATCCCTATAATCGGCGCGTGTTTTCGCCACTCGTTCGACGAACCGACAAGGAGGTCATCATGACAGGCGAAAGGAACTCGGGCGCCCGCGCCTGCGTGTTCGTTCTTCCCGAAACCTAGTTCGAGGAGACACTTTGATGGGCGTACGCCCTAGTAGCATCGTTCGCAACGGCAGCAAAACCGCGCCACCGCAAGAACAGCTCTTCGACACGCATCCCGAAGCGAGTCTAGACTTCGAGATCGTGCGCCAGGCCGCCCGGCAGAAGTACTCGCGGCCGCTCCTGCTCCTCGACAACGCCATCGTGCGCGAGAAAGCGCGGCGCTTCCGCGCCGCCATGCCACGCGTGCGGCCGCATTACGCGGTCAAGGCGAATCCCGACCGGCGGGTGCTGAAGGCCCTGATCCAGGAGGGCTGCGACTTCGAGATCGCCTCGGTTGCCGAGCTCGACGAGCTGCTCGCGCTCGGGGTGTCGGCGAGCGAGGTCTTCTACTCCAACCCGATGAAGTCGCGCGACTCGATCCGCTACGCCGCGCAAAAGGGGGTGGAGTGGTACGTGGTGGATAGCGTCGACGAGCTGCGCCGGTTGCACGAGCTCAAGAGCGACGCCCACATGTACCTGCGCATCGCCACGCCCAACATCGGCAGCGACTGGCCGCTGTCGGGCAAGTTCGGCGCCGGCGCCACTGAAACACGCGAGATCATTGCCACTGCGGCCAAGCTCGGCGCCGACCTGGCGGGGGTCACCTTCCACGTCGGCTCGCAGTGCCGCAACCCGGAGAACTGGCGCGTCGGCATCGAGAAGGCACGCACGCTGTTCGACGCCATGGCCAAGGCGGGCCTGAAACCGAGGCTGCTCGACATTGGCGGCGGCTTCCCGGTACGCCATGTCAAGCCGATCCCCTCGATCGAGGTCATCGGCGAAGTGGTGAACGAGGCGCTCAAGGCCTTCCCCGACGAGGTCAAGGTCATCGCCGAGCCCGGGCGCTACCTGGTCTCGGATGCCGGCTACTTCGTCTGCCGGGTGCTGGGCACGACCACCCGCGGCGGCAAGCGCTGGATGCACTGGGATGCGGGCCTGTTCGGCGGCATCATCGAAACCACCGAGGGCCTGAAGTACAAGATCCGCACCGAGCGCTCCGGGCCCGACATCCCCTGGCATGTCGCTGGCCCGACCTGCGACTCGGTGGACGTGATCCTGCGCGACGAGCCGCTGCCCTCGGACCTGCAGGAAGGCGACTTCATCTACCTCCGCAACGCTGGCGCCTACACCAGCGCCTACGCGAGCGAGTTCAACGGTTTTCCGCTGCCCGAAGTCCGGGTGTTCGAATCCAAGCGCTAGCGGGCGCCGGCGGGGCGCGCGCTGAGCGTGCGGCTCAGCGGATGCGCTCGTACAGCACGAAGTCGAATTTCGTGCCGTCGGCCGCGGTATGCGACTTGCGCTGCGTTTCGCGCCAGGCGCTGCGGTCCCAGGCCGGGAAACGCACATCGCCCTCATAGTCGCGCTGAATCTCGGTCAGCACCAGCGCGTCGGCAAGCGGCAGCGTCGAGGCGTAGACCTCGGCGCCCCCGATCACGAACACCACCGGCTCGCCCGTGCACAGGGCCAGCGCTCCCTCGACCGATGCTGCGACGCTCGCGCCGGGGGCCTCGTAGCCCGGTATGCGCGTCACCACGATGTTCTCGCGTCCCGTTAGCGGTCCCTTGAGCGATTCCCAAGTGCGCCGACCCATGATGACCGGATGGCCGAGGGTCAGCGCCTTGAAATGCTTCAGGTCTTCGGGCAACCGCCAGGGCAGCTTGCCGTACGCGCCGATGACGCCGTTCTGCGCCACCGCGGCGATCAAGAACAGGCGGCTCGCACTGGGGCCACTGGGTGGTGCTGCGGCCCCCGGGATCTGTGACATACGTCCTCGTGCTGACTATTTCTTGCGGGGATTATAGGGGCCATGACGCTTGGTCCCCGCGCGTTGCCTTACCCGCGCTCCATCCTGGGGTTGCTGGTGGCGGGGATCCTCGCGGTGGCCCTGCCGCTGGCGGCTGCCCTCCTGTACTCGGCATGGCACGCGGAACGGCTTGCAGAGCAGAGCCGCAACGCGGTCTTCGACGCGGCGCAGGCGGCGCGCGCCAGCCGCTCCCTGGTCAACCGCATCGGCTCGATCGAGCGCCTGGCGCAGCAACTTGCGGTACTGCCCGACGCCGAGCTGCGGGCTGACTACGCACGGGTGCACGCGAGCTTCAAGCAGATCTCGAGCGAGCTGTCGCTGCTGCCGCTGGACGAGGACCAGCTGGCGGCGCTCAACCGGACCATCGATCGCGAGCAGGCGCTCTACGACCTGTTCGACGCGGCGCCGCGCGCCCGGCCCGCAGCACGCGTGGTGCGCGAGCTGGCCGGCGCACTCGCCGAAGATGCCTACCAAGTGCTCGCGATCAGCTACCTGGTCGCCGATCGCGAGGCAGAGCGCCTGCGCGCCAACGCCGAGGAGGTGCAGCGGCGGTTGATCGCCCTGGTCGCTCTGGCGATCGCGCTGGCGCTCGCCGCGGCGCTTGCGCTGACGCGCGCGGTGGCGCGGCCCATCGCCGAGCTTGATTCGGCGATCCGGCAGCTCGGCAGCGCCGACTTCACGCAGCCGATCCGGGTGCGCGGGCCCGAGGACCTGAGGAGCCTGGGCGAGCGGCTCGACTGGCTGCGGCAGCGGCTGGCCGAGCTGGAAGCGCAAAAAAGCCGCTTCCTGAGGCACCTGTCGCACGACCTCAAGACGCCGCTTGCCGCGCTGCGCGAGGGCACCGAGCTGCTCAATGACCAGGTGGCGGGGCCGCTGGCGCCGCCGCAGCGCCAGGTGGTGGGGATCCTGCGCGATAACAGCGTCAAGCTGCAGCACATGATCGAGGAACTGCTGGATTTCCAGCGCGCGTTGCACGCCGCCTCGGGGTTGGACGCGGCGCCACTCGCGCTCGACGAGCTGCTGCGCCAGTCGGTGGAGGCGCACCACCTGGCGGTGCAGGCGAAGGGCCAGCGCATCGAGCTCAGCTGCGCGCCGCTGACCCTGCTCGCCGATGCCGCCAAGCTGCGTTCGATCGTCGACAACCTGCTCGGCAATGCGATCAAGTTCACGCCTCCCGGCGGCCTGGTGACGGTGCTCGCGCGGGAGCACGCCGGGCAGGCGGTGATCGATTTCCTGGATACCGGGCCCGGGGTGCCGGCCGAGGAATCCGAAGCGATCTTTGACGCCTTCTTCCGCGGCCGCGCGGGTGCCTCGGGTCGGGCCGAAGGCAGCGGCCTCGGGCTTGCGATCGCGCGCGAGTTCGCGCAGGCGCACGGCGGCCGCATCGAGGTCGTGGTGCGGCCAGCGGGCGGCCATTTCCGCGTTATGCTTCCCAAGCGCCCGGCGCTGCTGCTTGCGGAGGCGGCGTGATCGGGCGGAGCAGGGGCCCCGCCTGCGGGGATGCGACCCACGATCATGGCGGAGGGTCGCCGACAGTGCAGCGCCTTGATCTGCTGGCCCGGTTCGGAGGCGGCGGCGTGAGAATGGGCCGCGCCAGCCTGGCGCTTGCATGCTCGTTGCTCGTCGCCGGCTGCGTCGCCATCGGGCCGGACGTGCGCGAGGCTTCCGAGACCGACGCCATCGTCGCCACGACGGTGGCCGCCGCGCGCCTGCCGGCTGAGGCGCGCAAGCATGAACTCTCTCGCGCGCAACATGAGTTCGAGCGGCTTGCGGACGACGCCAATCGATTGCGGCTCGCGGCGCTCCTGGCGACGTTACCCGCGCCCGAACGGGACGACGCGCGTGCAGCCGCGCTGCTCGCGCCGCTCGCCGCGCGCAGCCCGGAGACCCCGCGCGCACGCCTCGCCGCGCTGCTTGCGGCGCAGGTGGCCGAACGCCAGCGCGTGTCGCGCGCCGGCGCGCGGCGCGAAGGCACCCTCAGAAGCCAGATCGAAGCCCTGAAATCAATCGAGCGCGGCGTCCTCGAACGCGAGGATCGCCTGCGCACTGGAGCGAGGTAGAGCATGGAAAACGGCGCACGACGCATTCTTTTGGTGGACGACGACAAGGACCTGCTGCAGCTGATCGCGATGCGGCTCGGCGCGGCCGGTTATGCGGTCACCACCGCGCGCTCCGGAGAGGCGGCGCTGGCCGCGCTCTCGGCGACGCACCCTGAGCTGGTGGTTACCGACCTTCGCATGCAGGGAATGGACGGCCTGGCGCTGTTCGACGCCATCCATCGCGAGGCGCCCGCAATGCCGGTCGTGATCCTGACCGCGCACGGCACCATCCCCGAGGCGGTGGCAGCGACGCGGCGCGGCGTGTTCGGCTTCCTCACCAAGCCATTCGACGCCAAGGTTCTGCTCGAGACCGTGAGCGACGCGCTCCGGCTTTCGGGTGGTGCGCTGACCGAAAACGACGACTGGCGCGCGGGCTTTGCCACGCGCTCGCCAGCCATGGAGTCGCTGCTCGCGCAGGCGAAGCGCGTTGCGGCATCCGAAGCAAGCGTGTGCATCTTCGGCGCCAGCGGCACTGGCAAAGAGGTGCTGGCGCAGGCGATCCACCGCGCCAGCCCGCGCGCGCAGGCGCCGTTCGTGGCGGTCAACTGCGGCGCGATTCCGGAGGGCCTGCTGGAATCGGAGCTCTTCGGCCATCGCCGGGGGGCGTTCACCGGCGCGCTGCATGACCGCAAGGGCCTGTTCCAGGCCGCCGAAGGCGGCACCCTGTTCCTGGACGAAGTGGGCGACATGCCGCTGGCGCTGCAGGTGAAGCTGCTACGCACTCTCGAGGACCGGGTGGTGCGGCCGGTCGGCTCGAACGAGACCCTTGTGACTGACGTGCGCTTGATCTCGGCCACGCACCGCCGACTCGAGGAGCGCATCGCCGCCGGCGAGTTCCGTCAGGATCTGTATTACCGACTCAACGTGGTGCGGCTCGCGCTGCCGGCGCTATCGGAGCGGCGCGAGGACATCCCGCTGCTCGCAGCGCAGTGCCTGGCGCGCCTTGGCGCGCGCTACGGCCGGCCGCACCTGGCGTTGGCTCCGGAGGCGTCCGAGCTGCTGGTGACCGCGCCCTGGCCCGGCAACGTGCGGCAGCTGCTCAACGTGCTCGAGCAGGCAGTGGCGCTTGCCGCCACCGATGTGATCCCCGCCTCGCTGGTGCACCAGGCGCTGGATGCGGGCGAAAGCGCGTTCGCGCCGCTCGACGAGGCGCGGCGTGCATTCGAGCGCGACTACCTCGCGCGCATCCTCAAGATCACAGCGGGGAATGTGACGCAGGCGGCGCGGCTTGCAGGCCGCAACCGCACTGAGTTCTACCGCCTGCTCGATCGCCATGCGCTTCAGCCTTCGATGTTCAAAACGTCGCCGCGCGGCGACAACGAAAATCGCATTGCATCAGGGGCTTCGCGCACGCGCGGCTAAACGCGTCGCCGCGAGGTGACGCATAAGCCCCGAAGGGCCGCTGCAAATGCTTCACGCTGCGCGCGCAAACGCCTGACGGAGCGCGCGTTTCAGGCACTGGCACGGCGATTGCAAGAAACTGTGCAGGACAAATTGGTGGCTGTGACATTTGACATGCAAATTGCGAGAGCTCACCCCATCATGATTGCGGCTGCGGTAGTGGCGCTGCTGCTTGGCCTGCTGGGTGCGGCAGCGATCAGCGGTGTGTTGCCGGTTGCGGTCTCGAAACGTGCTGACCCCGGGTCGCTCGCGCAGCGCAACGCCAGCCCGCAACCAAGGCTCGCGCAGGCGGCGCGTTGCACCAGCTGCGGCGTAGTGGAGACCATCCGGAAAAAGAGCACCGCCTGGCGCATCACGGTGCGCCTGGACGACGGCTCGGTGCGCACGCTGTCGCAGCCCGCGGCGCCGCCCTTCGCGGTCGGCGACCGGGTGCGCATCGTCAGCGGCTCCGGCGTGGAGCGGGTGTAGCGGCGAATTTCGACTTGAAGAGGAGGCAGTTTATGAGCGACATCGGCATCAAACGCATGAGTGAGACGGTAATTTTCTTCCAGACCCTGGCCGGCTTTGCGATCGCGGCGCTGGTGATGCTCGGGGTCGGCGGCACTGTGTACAAGGTCGCCGCACCCGACGGCTTGATGGCGCAGGCGTTCGGCCAGGGACTCGCAGGCGGCCTGGCAGCGACCTTGGCGCTGCTGGCGCTGGCGCTGTTCGCCTGGGTGACGCGCGAATGGATGTCGGCGAAGCGCCGCAACCGCTTTTCGGAGCTGTTCGTGTATGCGTTCGCCGCCGCCGGCCTGCTCTACATGACGCTGATCGTGGCGCAAGGGCGTTTCTAGCTAGTCACAACAACAAACACCTCCTCTGCAGGGCTTTCCCCCGGCCCGTCCTGTCCCCCTACAGGCGGGCCTTTTTTTCGCCGTTCGAGCAGCGCACTAGGGGCTACGCCTCGCTTCACGCAGGCCAGCTCCCGCGGGCGCAACGATTGCCATTGCCGCCGCGAACAAATTTGCGCTCATTGCAGTCCCTCGCCCGGCTCTTTAAGATGACGGCAGAATTCCCACTCGGAATTCAAGAGAGGCAGAAGAGGCAGCATATGGAAGACAGCCGCAGAAAACCCCCGAGTAAGACAGTGATCTTTTTTCAAACCCTTGCCGGGTTCGCGATCACCGCGCTGGTGATACTCGGAGTCGGCGGCTCCGTGTACAAGATGATCTCCCCCGATGGCTGGATGGCGCAGGCGTTCGGCAAGGGGCTGGCGGGCGGCATGGCGGCGAGCTTCGGGTTGCTTTCGCTGGCGCTGTTCGCCTGGGTTTCCCGCGAATGGATCTCGGCGCGCCGCCGCAACCGTTTCTCCGAGCTGTTCGTGTATGTGTTCGCCGGCGCCGGCGCGATCTACACGTTTCTGATCCTGGCGAAAGAGCCGTTCTTCTAGAAGCGCAGAACGACGATCTCCTCGTCCGCAGGGCGCTGCCCGGGCCCTTCCTGTCCCCCTACAGGGGGAACCTTTCTTATACCGCGATCGGCGCCTTGATCGCGGGGTGCGGCTCGTAGCCCTCGAGGGTGAAGTCCTCGTAGCGGAAGGCGAACAAGTCCTTGACCTCGGGGTTGAGGCGCAGGCGCGGGAACGGGCGCGGCGCGCGCGCCAGCTGCTCGCGCGCCTGCTCGAGGTGGTTGCGGTACAGGTGCGCGTCGCCCAGCGTGAGGACGAAATCGCCAGGCACGAGCCCGGTCACCTGCGCCACCATCAGCGTGAGCGCCGCGTAGGACGCGATGTTGAACGGCACGCCCAGGAACAAGTCGGCGCTGCGCTGGTAGAGCTGGCACGATAGCCGGCCCTTGGCGACGTAGAACTGGAACAGCGCATGGCATGGCGGCAGCGCCATGCGGTCAACGTCGGCGGGGTTCCATGCGCTCACCAGGTGGCGGCGCGAATCCGGATTCTTGCGGATCGACGCGATCACGTTCGCGATCTGGTCGATCTGCCGGCCGTCGGGCGCGCGCCACTTGCGCCACTGGTAGCCGTACACCGGGCCGAGCTCGCCCGCCGCGTCGGCCCACTCGTCCCAGATCGTGACGCCGCGCTCCTGCAGCCACCTGACATTGGTGTCGCCACGCAGGAACCACAGCAACTCGAGGATGATCGACTTGAGGTGCAGCTTCTTGGTGGTGAGCAGCGGGAAGCTGTCGCCGAGGGCGAAGCGCATCTGCCAGCCGAACACCGACAGCGTGCCGGTGCCGGTGCGGTCGCTCTTCTCGGCGCCCTGCTCGAGGACGTGGGCGAGCAGGTCGAGGTACTGCTGCTCGCCGGGGTTGAACCTCATACCGCTATGGTAGCGAACAACTCGCGCGCGCTCTGGTAACGGTCCTCGGCCCGCTTGGCGAGCAGCCGGTCCAGCACCCGCTGGTAGCCGGCGAGGTGCGCCGGCAGGCGCGGCGGCTCGGCGTTGAGGTGCAGCTGCACCAGGTCGGCCGGGTTGGAGGCGGTGAACGGCGGCTTGCCGGTGAGCATCTCGAAAAAGATCACCCCGAGGCTGTAGAGGTCGGAGCGGTAATCGGCGACCCGGCCGAGGCATTGCTCCGGGCTCATGTAGCGCGGCGTGGCGAACACCTCGCCGTAGCGCGTCAGGTTGGAGATCGCGTCGACGTCGCGCGCCAGGCCGAAATCCAACAGCACCGCCAGGCCGTCGCCGCGGAACATGATGTTCTGCGGCTTCAGGTCGCGGTGCACGATGCCATGCGAGTGAATGGTGTCGAGCGCGCGCGCGATCTGCGACACGATGCGCAATGCCGCCAGCGAGGCGAGCCCTTCGTGGATGCGCACCGCGAGGGTGCCGCCGGTGAGGTACTCCATCACGATGTAGGGCCGCTCGGCTGCGAGCCCCTGGTCGAAGATGCGCACGATATGCGGGTCGCGCAGGCCTGCCATCAGCTTGTACTCGCGCTCGAAGCGCTTCAGGAACACCTCGTCATCGTGCAGGCTGCGATCGAGCACTTTGATCGCCACCTGCAGGCCGTTCTGCTCGCGCTCGGCGAGGTAGACCTCCGCCATGCCGCCCTTGCCGATCATGGCGCGGGTGCGATAACCGGCGATCCGCACGCTGCGCGGCTCGCCTTTCACGTGCACCGTGTCGTCGATGCCGGGCAGGCCGATCTTGCGCGCATCCAGCTGCACGGTGCGCTGGAATGCGGACTTGGCGCGCATGCTGCCGGTGCGCCGCTGCTCCAAGTCGCGCAGCGCGTCCTTGAGCGCGAGCTCCAGGCGCTGCGAGGTGAGGTCGGCCTTGCGCAGGTAGTCGGCGGCGCCGGCTTTCATCGCCTTGACCGCGAGGTTCTCGCCGCCCTCGGCCGCCAGCAGCACCACCAGCGGCGCGTTCGGATCCTGCCGGATCTCGGCCACCCACTCGGTGCCGTCCGCGCCTCCCGGCCGGGAATCCATGAGCACGGCGCTGAATCCGCCGCGCGCCACCGCCGCGCCGGGGCTGCCGCGTTCCTTCGGGTCCCACTCCTCGGTCTCGGCGCCTGGCCAGCACGCGCGCAGCATGGTGCCGAGCGAGCGGCGGAACTGGCTCGATTCGTCGACGATCAGGAAGCGCATCGCTGCCATGGCGGCGAGGCCGGCATGCGCACATTATGAAGCAGTCGCCAGGACGGATCGATAAGCTGTGTCGGACATGGGGACAATGTCACGCCTGGACCGGATGGCGCCGCCGCGAGGGGCCTTTTGCGCCCCCCGGGCAGGGTCGCGCCGCCGCGTTGCTTAATGACCTGAGGTCATTTATCATTTATTGTAAATGACCATTGGTCAGTTAAGAACCAAGCGCGCACGCGCGCCGGCCGACAAGTCGCAGCGGCGCGCCGCCATCGTGCGCGCTGCCGAGGCGCTGCTGCACCGCAACCCGGCGGCCACTTTTTCGGTCGATGCGCTGGCCCGCCGTGCCGGGCTCGCCAAGGGCACGGTGTACCTGTACTTCGGCAGCCGCGAAGAGGTGCTGCTGGCGCTGCACGAGCAGCAGATCCATGCCCTGTTCGATGTGCTCGAGCGCACGCTTGCCGCGCCGCAGGCCGACGCCGGCAGCGTGGTACGCGCCGGGCTCGGGCACCATGCGGCGCACCCCGAGTTCTATCCGCTCGCCGGCAACTGCCGCGCCATGCTGGACACCAACGTCGGCGAGCGTGCGGCGATCGCGTTCCGCGTCGGCCTGTCGCAGCGCATCGCCGCGATCGGCGAGCGCATCGAGGCGCTTTACCCGGGGCTGGAGCGCGGCGAGGGCGCCGCGCTGCTCATAAACAGCTACGCCCTGATCATCGGCCTGTGGCAGCAGGCCGACACGCCGCGGGTTCTCAAGCGGGCGATGAAGCGGCCGGAGATGGCGATCTTCCGTATCGACTTCGAGAGCCAGCTCGAGGCCGCGCTGCTCGACTTGTGGCGCAGCGCCGAGCGCCGCGGCGCACGCAGGCAGGCATGAAAGCAATCATTCCATTGCTGGCGCTGTCGGCCGCGCTGGCCGCGTGCGGCCAGCCGGCCGAGCCCAGGCCCGAGGACATCCGCCCGGTGCGCGTGCTGCGCATCGGCGCGGCCGACACCACGCGCACGTTCGAGCTCGCGGGCGAAGTGCGCCCGCGTTACGAGACGCGGCTCGCGTTCCGCGTCGGCGGCAAGATCGTCGAGCGTCTGGTAGAGATGGGCGCCCGCGTCAAGGCCGGGCAACCGGTGGCGCGGCTGGACGCCTCGGATCTCGCGCTCTCTGTCGCGAGCGCCAAAGCGCAGGCGGCGAGCGCAGAGGCGGAGCGCGACCTCGCCGCCGCCGATCACAAGCGCTACCAGGAGTTGCGCGAGAAGAAATTCATCAGCCAGGCGGAATACGACCGGCGCGCCAACGCCCATGCCACCGCCGAAGCGCGGCTCGAGGTGGCGCGCGCCCAGTTGCGGCAAGCGTCCAACCAGGTGGGCTACGCGGTGCTCGCAGCCGACACCGACGGCGTCATCACGGCGATCGAGGCCGAAGCCGGGCAGGTAGTCGCTGCCGGCCAGACGGTGGCGCGCCTGGCGCGCCCGGGAGAGAAGGAAATCGTGATCGCGGTGCCCGAGTCGCAGCGCGAGTTCGTGCAGCGCGCGAGCGGCTTCGCGGTGACGCTGAGCGCGGCGCCGGGCAAGAGCTGGCAGGGAAAACTGCGCGAGCTCTCGCCTGCGGCAGACGCCGCGGCGCGCACCTATGCGGCGCGCATCACGGTGCTCGACCCGGGGCCGGAGGTCGAGCTCGGCATGAGCGCGCGCGTCGTGGCGAGCGCCAACGGCGGCGGCCCGCGCATCGAGGTGCCGATCGCGGCGCTCTACGCCAAGGGCGACCAGCCGCAGGTGTTCGTGGTCCAGGACGGCACCACGGTGCAGCCGCGCGCGGTGAAGACCGGCGGCATCTCTGGCGACCGCGTGGTGATCGAATCCGGGCTCGCGCCGGGCGACCTGGTGGTGGCCGCGGGCGCGCAGCTGTTGCGCCCGGGGCAGAAGGTGCGCGTGCTGAATGGCAAATAAGCGGCCGGCGCTCTAATCGCCATGGAGCACCGGTTCAATCTTTCGGCGGCGGCGCTCAGGCACCGCCAGCTGACGCTGTTCTTCCTGGTGGCGATCGCGCTCGGGGGCATCGCCGCCTTTTTCCAGCTCGGGCAGCGCGAAGATCCCGACTTCACCTTCCGCGCCATGGTGATCCGCACCTTGTGGCCGGGCGCTACCGCGGAGCAGGTCGACCGCCAGGTGACCGACCGCATCGAGAAAAAGCTGCAAGAAACGCCGTACTACAAGTGGACCCACAGCCACTCCAAGCCCGGCGAATCGCTCATCGTGCTGGAGCTGCTCGATACCGCGCCGGCGCGCGAAGTGCCCGCGATCTGGTACCAGGTGCGCAAGAAGCTCGGCGACATCCGCCATACCCTGCCGCCGGAGGCGCTGGGGCCGTTCTACAACGACGAGTTCGGCGACGTCTTCGGCTCGATTTACGCCTTCAGCGCCGATGGCTTCACACTCTCGGAGCTGCGCGATTACGTCGAGCGCGTGCGCCAGCAGGTGCTGCGCCTGCCGAACGTGGCCAAGGCGGAGCTGATCGGGGTGCAGGACGACCGAATTTTCGTTGAGCTGTCCTCCAAGCGCCTGGCGACGCTCGGCCTGGACCCGCAGCAGATCGGGCAGGCGCTGGCGGCGCAGAACGCGATCGTGCCGCCGGGGGCTGTGGAGACGGCGCACAACTCGGTGGCGCTGCGGGTCACCGGCCAGCTCGACTCGGTGCAGGCGGTCTCCGACCTGCTGCTGCGCGCCGGCGGCCAGACCTTCCGCCTCGGCGACATCGCGCAAGTGAGTCGCGGGTTCGTCGATCCGCCGGTGATGAACATGCGCTTCAAGGGGCGCGAGGCGATCGGCCTTGCGGTGTCGATGGTGCGCGACGGCGACGTGCTCAAGCTGGGCCAGGACCTGAAAGCCACCTTGTCGCGCCTGCAGGCCGAGCTGCCGGTCGGCATCGAGTTCGAGCAGGTGTCCGACCAACCCGGCGTGGTGCAGCGGGCGGTGGGCGAGTTCATGAGGTCGCTCCTGGAAGCGGTGGCGATCGTGCTGCTGATCTCGTTCCTGACGCTGGGAATGCGCACTGGCCTGGTGGTCGCGCTCACGATTCCCCTGGTGCTCGCCGCCACCTTCCTCGCCATGCGCTGGTTCGGCATCGACCTGCACCGCATCTCCACCGGGGCGTTGATCATCTCCCTCGGGCTGCTGGTGGACGACGCCATCATCGCGGTGGAGATGATGCACCGCAAGCTCGAGGAGGGCTACGACAAGCTGCGCGCCGCCACCTTCGCCTACTCCTCGACCGCGTTCCCGATGCTCTCAGGCACGCTCATCATGGCGGCGGGCTTCCTGCCGATCGCGACCGCCAAGTCGACCACCGGCGAGTACACCTTCGGCATCTTCGCCGTCACCACCCTGGCGCTGGTGATTTCCTGGTTCGCGGCGGTGATCGCAACGCCGTTCATCGGCGCCTACCTGCTCAAGGAGCACCGCGTCGCCGGCGGCGAGGAGCTGCACGACGTCTTCGACACGCCGTTCTACCGCCGGCTGCGGGGCGTGATTGAGTGGTGCATCGGGCACCGCTGGCAGGTCATCGCGGCCACCGTGGCGACGTTGCTGCTTGGCTTCGCCGGCATGGGCTTGACCGAGAAGCAGTTTTTTCCATCGTCCAACCGCGTCGAGCTGATGGTCGACCTGTGGTTGCCCGAGGGCGCCTCATTCCGCGCCACCGAGCGCGAGGCCAAGCGCGTCGAGGCGCTGCTCGAAGGCAACCGCGATGTCGCCAGCTACGTTACTTACGTCGGCAACGGTTCGCCGCGCTTCTTCCTGTCGCTCGACCAGCAGCTGTTCCGTACCAACTTCGCGCAGCTGATCGTGCTCACCACTGACGTGCCGGCGCGCGAGCGGGTGCTGGCGAAGATGCGTCATGCGCTGGCGGAGGATTTTCCCGGGGTGCGCGGGCGGGTGCAGCGCGTGCCGCTCGGGCCGCCGGTGAATTACCCGGTGCAGTTCCGCGTCATCGGCGAGGACCCGGCCAGGCTCAAGGAGATCGCCGAGCGCGTCGCCGAGAAGGTGCGCGCCAACCCCTACACCGTCGACACCAATGTCAACTGGGGCGACCGCGTGATGGCGTTGCGCGTGGACGTGGACCAGGACCGGGCGCGCGCGCTGGGCGTGTCCTCCCAGACGGTGTCGCGTGCCGTGGCGGCAGTGATTTCCGGGATCACCATCGGGCAATACCGCGAGAACGACCGCCTGATCGACGTGGTGCTGCGCGCGCCGGCCGCGGAGCGCGGCTCGCTCGCCGCGCTCAACGAGCTCGCGGTGCCCTCGGCCAACGGCCGCAGCGTGCCGCTGGCGCAGGTGGCGCGCATGCAGGAAGTGCTGGAAGAGCCGATCCTGTGGCGCCGCAGCCGTGAGCTCGCGCTGTGGGTGCGCGCCGACATCGTCGACGGAGTGCAGGCGCCCGATCTCACCGTGGCGATCGAGCCGGCGCTCGCCCAGATCCGCAGCGACCTGCCGCCCGGCTACCGCATCGAGGCGGGCGGCGCGTGGGAAGAAAACACCAAGGCGCAGGCCTCGATCGCGGCCGGCATGCCGATGACGCTCGCCATCGTGCTCGCGCTGCTGATGCTGCAGCTGAAGACCTTCTCGCGCAGCTTCATGGTGCTCGCCACCGCGCCGCTCGGCGTGGTCGGCGTGGCGTTGGCGTTGCTGGTGTTCGACAAGCCTTTCGGCTTCGTCGCCATGCTGGGCGCGATCGCGCTCGGCGGCATGATCATGCGCAACACCGTGATCCTGGTGGACCAGATCGAGCAGGACATCGCCGCCGGCCATCCGACCTGGGTGGCGATCCGCGAGGCGGCGGTGCGGCGCTTCCGCCCCATCGTGCTCACGGCGGCGGCGGCGATGCTGGCGATGGTGCCGCTCGCGCGCAGCGTGCTGTGGGGGCCGATGGCCTACGCCATCATGGGCGGGCTGCTGGTGGCCACCGCGCTGACGCTGCTGTTCGTGCCGGCGCTGTACGCCGCCTGGTTCCGCGTCAAGCGGCCCACAGGAATCCTCGCCGGCAAAGTGTAAAGTCAGACTTTACACTTTTGCCGCTGGCAGTCCCAGGAAGCGCGCGGCGTTCTCCACCAAGAGCTTGCTGCGCGCCGCTGCGCTCAAGCCGTCCATGTCACGGATCAGCTTGCCGACGCGCAGCTCGCCGAGCGGAAACGGGTAGTCCGAGCCGAGCATGACGCGGTCCTCGCTCATCACCTCGACGAGCAGGCGCAGCGCGCGCGCATCGAACACCGCGCTGTCCACGAAAAAACGATTCAGGTAATGGCTCGGCGGCTGCGCCGATTTGCCGCGCGCCAGGTCGCGGTTGTGCCAGGCGTTCTCGAGCCGGCCGAGCAGGAATGCGAAACTGCCGCCGCCATGTGCGAAGCACAGGCGAAGGTTCTTAGGCAGCCGGTCGAAGCCGCCGCCGAGGATCAGTGCCACGATCGAGAGCTGCGTCTCCGCCGGCATCGACACCGTCCAGCCCATCATCCAGCGCTCGGTGCGCGCCCCGCCCATCATGTCCCAGGGGTGCACCAGCACCGCTGCGCCTTCCGCCGCGCAGTGCTGCAGGAAAGCGATGATGCCTTCGTCGTCCAGGTCGCGATCGCCGACGTGGTTTCCGATCTGCACGCCGAGGTGCCCCGCACGCATGGCGCGCGACAACTCCTTGCAGGCGAGATCGGTGTCCTGCAACGGCACTTGGCAAAGGGTCTTCAGCCGGCCGTTGCCGCGCGAAGCGAGCTCGAGCGCGGCGTCGTTGAACAGCTGCGCGCAATAAAGCGCCTGCTGCGGCGGCCGCGCGTAGGCGAACAGCACCGGCGTCGAGCACATCACCTGCAGGTCGATGCCGTCGCGGTCCATCTCCTCGAGGCGCTTTTCGGCGTCCCAGCAGGCGGAATACACGGGGCGGAACTCGCGCTCGCCCACCATCACCATCGCTTTGCCGTCCCCGAGGTGCTTCATCCACGGCCAGTCGCCGCCGAAGCGTCGCCCGAGGTCCTCCCACTGGCGCGGGAAGAAGTGGCTGTGCATGTCGAGCGCGCGCAGTCGCATCGTCAGCCCTTGCCGGGATGCACCTGGCCGCAGCTGCCGCAGGTGCGCGCCTTGCTGCTCGCGTAGAACGCCTCGAACAGCGGCGGCAGGTCGGCGGCGATGTCCTTGACGTGCACCTCGATGCGGTGCAGCAGCGCGTGGCAGCCGAGGCAGAACCACTCGAAGCCGTCGAGGACGCCCGCCGGGCGGATCTTCTCCACCACCAGCCCGACCGAGCCCGGCTCGGGGCGCTGCGGTGAATGCCGCAGGTGCCCTGGCAGCAGCAGGATCTCGCCTTCGCGGATCGGCAGCTCGCGCGGCCGGCCGTTCTCCATCACGCGCAGAGTCATATTGCTGCGCAGCTGGTAGAAGAACTCCTCGTACGGGTCGTCGTGATAGTCGGTACGCGCGTTCGGCCCGCCGACCACCATCACGATGAGGTCGCTGGCCTCGATGAACACCTGCTTGTTGCCGACCGGGGGCTTGAGCAGCTCCGCATGGCGCTCGATCCATTGCGCGAAATTGAAAGCGGCGAGCGGCATGGCGATTACCTGTCTGCGGTGCGCGCAGATTACTCCGCGGCGATCAGGCTCGCCAGGTACTCGGGATCTGCACGCAGGCGCTCGGAGGCGCCGTCGTACACTATGCGGCCCTTGTCCAGGACCACGGTGCGCTCGGAAAAATCGAGCGCCACGCGGCTGTTCTGCTCCACCAGCACGATCGCCATGCGCCCCGCGTCGCGCAGCTGCACCAGCACCTTGACCAGCGCTTGCACGATCACCGGCGCGAGACCCTCGGTAGGTTCGTCCATGAGCAGCACGCTCGGGTTGGTGAGCAGGGCGCGCGCGATGGCGAGCATCTGCTGCTCGCCGCCCGAGAGCTGGCTGCCGGCGTTGTCCAGTCGCGCCTGCAGCTGCGGGAACAGCGCGAACACGCGCTTGCTGTCCCAGTGGCCGGGCCGGGCGCCGAGTTCCAGGTTCTCGCGCACCGTAAGCGAAGGGAAGATCTCGCGCTCCTGCGGTACGTAGCCCAGCCCGGCGAGCGCCCGCTGGTGGATCGGCGCTTTCTCGATGCGGCGCCCGCCGAGCGCGATCTCGCCGGCGTGCAGCGTGGTGTGGCCCATGATGGTGGTGAGCAGGGTGGATTTGCCGACGCCGTTGCGCCCGATGACGCTCAGGCTCTCGCTCTCGCCAAGCGCCAGGTTGATGCCGTCGAGCACGTGGGTCTCGCCATAACCGGCGGAAATGCCGCGCAACGCGAGGGCCTCAGCCATCGAGCGCGCTCCCGAGATACACCGCGCGCACCTCGCGGTTGGCCGCGATCTCGGCCGGCGCGCCCTCGGCGAAAACCGCGCCGCTCACCAGCACCGTGATGCGCTCGGCGAAACGGAACACCAGATCCATGTCGTGCTCGATGATCAGCACCGCGATGTCCTTGGGCAGCGCCGCGATGGCGTCGAGGATGATGTGGCTCTCGGCGCTGGGCACGCCTGCCGCCGGCTCGTCCAGCAGCAGCACGCGCGGATTGAGCCCGAGCGCGATCGCGATCTCGACCAGGCGCTGACGCCCGTAGGGCAGTTCGCCGACCCGGCGTCCGGCGTCCTCGCCGAGCCGCATCGCGTCCACCAGGCGCTCGGCCTCGGCGAGCACGTCGGTGCGCCGTCCCGCCGGGCGCAGCATCGCGCCGCCGGCGCCGAGGCGTTCGGCGACCGCGATGCCCACGTTCTCTAGCACGCTCAGGCCGCGGAACAGCTGGTTGATCTGGAAGGTGCGCGCGATGCCGCGCTTGACGCGCTTCGCCTGCGCCAGCGAGGTGACATCCTCGCCTTCGAGCAGCACGCGGCCGCCGCTGGGCGCGAGCACCCCGGTGAGCAGGTTGATGAAGGTGGTCTTGCCGGCGCCGTTGGGCCCGATGAGCGCGTGGCGCGCGCCGCGCTCGAGGCGGAAATGGATGTCGCGCGCGACCTCGAGCGCGCCGAAGTTCTTGCACAGGCCCCGCGTCTCGAGCAGCGCTGTCATCGGAGCAGGGGGGCCGGGCCCCCTCCGGT
Organism: uncultured Enterobacteriaceae bacterium; assembly: GCA_964393745.1. Classification (GTDB taxonomy): domain Bacteria; phylum Pseudomonadota; class Gammaproteobacteria; order Burkholderiales; family SG8-39; genus 2-02-FULL-66-14. The sequence continues at coordinate 82,443 of CAYMVA010000095.1, forward strand.
AGATGCGCTCGGAGCCTTCCCGGCCCCCCCGCACCCCCCATGCGCGGTTGACACAGGATGTCTCATTGCGCGCCCCGGCGCCGCAGCAGCGCGTCGCCGATGCCGATGATGCCGTTGCGCGCATACAGCGCCACCGCGATCAGCATCAGCCCGACGCCGATCTGCCAGGCGGTCGGATAAGCTTTGGCGAGGGTGTGCTCGAGCAGCAGATACACCAGCGCCCCTACGAAGGCGCCGTACAGCCGCCCGTAGCCGCCGAGGATCAGCACGATCAGGACACCCGCGGCGCGCTCCAGGCCGAGCGCGGAGAGATTGACGAAGGCATTGGTCTGGGTGAACAAGCCGCCGGCGACGCCCGCAAGAGCGGCGGAAACGGCGTAGGCGATGACCAGCCGCGCGCGCACTGGCGCGCCCACTGCGTGCATGCGCAGCAGGTTTTCGCGGATTCCGGTGAGGCTCTGGCCGAAGGGCGAGTACACCAGCATCCGCACCAGCACGAAGCAGGCGAACAGCACCGCGAGCGTGTAGACGTACTGCGGGCGGAAATAAAGCGGGTCGAAGGCAAACTGACCCAGCAGCGGGGCGAACTTCAGTCCTGGCATGCCGTCGAAGCCGCCGGTGTAGTGCGAGGCCATGTTGGCGGCTTCCTCAAGCAGCGCCATGGTGCACAGCGTCAGCATCAGCAGCGTCAGGCCATGGGTGCGCAGCACCACCAGGCCGCTCGCCAGCCCGATGGCGCCCGCGACCAGGGCCGCGGCGACGAGGCCCGAGAGGGGCTCGGTCCAGCCTGCGTGCTGCGCCAGCATCCCTACGGTGTAGGCGCCGGCGCCGAAGAACGCCGCATGCCCGAGCGTCACGATGCCGGCGTAGCCGAGCACCAGGTCGAGCGACAGCGCGAACAGGATCATGATCAGCAGTTGCGAGCCGAACGCGAGGTAGTTCGGAAAGGCGAAGAACGCCGCGATGCCGGCGAGCCAGGGGAGCGCCTCCCACCAGCGCAAGCGATGGCGTTCAGCCAGCTTGAGCGCGGCCGGGTTGCGGCTGGCGGCTGCGCTCATCCGGAGCGCTTGCCGAACAGGCCGTGCGGCCGCCACAGCAGCAGCACCAGGGTGAGCGCGTAGATGAACAGCGTGCCACCCTTGGGGAAGTAGATCTTGAACACGAAATCGAGTACCCCGATGAGCAGCGCGGCGGCGAACACGCCGCGCACGCGCCCCAGGCCGCCGACCGCGACCACGATCAGGAAGTAGACCAGGTAGCGCAGCGGATACTGCGGATCGAGGCCGAGGATCTCGGCGCCCAGGCCGCCGCCCACTGCGGCCAGCCCGCTGCCGATCGCGAAGGTGACTGTGAACAGGCGCCCGACGTCGACGCCCAGGGACTGCGCCATGCGGCGGTTGTCCACCGCGGCGCGGATGCGGGCGCCGTAGCGGGTGCGCTCGAAGCCGAGCCAGAGCGCGGCTACGAGCGCGCTGCCGGCGACAATCATGGCGAGGCTGTAAGTCCGGTACTTGATGAGGCCGAGGTCGGTCTGGCCGCGCAGCCACTGCGGCAGCGTGAGCGTCTGCGTCTCAGGCCCGACCGCGAGCGTGACCGAGGCGATCATCACGAACACCAGGCCGATGGTGAACAGCACCTGGTCGAGCTCGGTGGCGCGATACAGGCGCGCGTACAGCAGCCGCTCGAGCACCACCGAGAGCGCCGCTACTGCCACGAAACCCAGCGCCAGCGCGGGGAAGAACGGCAGGCCCCAATGCTTCATCGTCAGCACGATGACGTAGCCGCCGAGCATGGCGAAGCCGCCATGGGCGAGGTTGACGAATCCCATCAGGCCCATGGTCACCGACAGGCCGACCGAGACGATGAACAGCACCATGCCGGCGGCAAAGCCGCCGAGCAGGATGCCGAGCAGCTGCTCCATGAAAAAGAACCGCCGCCCGTCAGGTTGCCGCGGGCGGCGGCGCGGGTGCTGCGGGGCGGGTGCGCAGCGCTAGCTGCCGCACCGATCCACCTTCAGCTCCTTGCACATGTCCTTCACCGCCGGAATGACGCCGATGTTCTTCTGCATCAGGCGCCCGCCGCTCTTGACGACCTCGCTCATGTACTCGTTCATGACGATATCGCGCGTGCGCGGGTCGATCATGATCGGCCCGCGCGGGCTGTCGAACTTCCAGCCGCGCAGCGAGTTGACGAAGCTGTCGGCATCCAGCTTGCCTTTGGTGGCGCGCACCCCGTGCGCGATCGCCGCCATGCCGTCGTAGCCCTGAATCGCCATGAAGTCGGGCGTCGAGTCGGCGCCGTAGTCCTTTTTCCAGGCGGCGACCAGGCGCTTGTTGACCGGGTTGTCGAGGTCGGCGTTGTAGTGGTGCACCGTGATCAGGCCGACCGCTTCGTCGCCCATGGACTGCAGCTTGGTGTCCTGGGTGATGTCGCCCGGGCCCACCAGCCGGATGCCCGCCTGCTTCATGCCGAGCGCGGTATAGGTCTTCATCACGCCGACGGCATGGTTGCCCGCGGGCACGAAGACGAAGAACACGTTGGGCTTCTTGTCCTTGGCGCGCTGGAAGAAGGGCGTGAAGTCGGGCACCTGCCCCGGCCCGCCCATCGGGATCTCGTCGATCACCTTGCCGCCCGCGGCCTCGAACGCGGTCTTGAAGGCGATCAGGCTGTCCTTGCCCGGCGGGTAGTCCGTATAGCCGACCACCGCGGTCTTGGCCTTGAGCATCTTCGCCGAGGCGTCGCCCATGGCGTGACCGGCGTGCCACATGGAGAAGGAAACGCGCGTGATCACCGGCGACAGGTTGGTGATCCAGGCGGTGCCGGCATTCATGATCAGGAACGGCTTCTTGGCCGCCGTAATCACCGGCTCCATGGCGATCGCGTTGGAGGAGTAGACCACCCCGGTGATGATGTCCACCTTGTCCTGCGCGATCAGCTCCTGCGCCGCGGTCCGGGCGTCCGCGCCGCCCGGGTTCTTGGCGTCGCGCTTGATGAGCTCGACCTTGTAGGGCGCGAAGGCCTCGGGATTGAGCTTCATGAACATCTGCATGCCGCGGTCGATCTGTTGCGCGAACTCGGCGCCGACGCCGGTGTAGGTCAGGACCACTCCGATCTTGACTGTCTGCGCGGGTGCGGCAGCGGCGAAGGCCGCAAGCGCTGCGGCAGCGAGCAGCTGTGCGAAACGGGGCGATTTCATCGGTTCCTCCTCCATGCGCCGCTGCGGACGCCGCGGCAGCGGTAATATGGACAAAAGGCATCCGGCATGCAAGCGAAGCATGCTGCTGTAAGCGGCGCTTGCTGCGCCGCATCATAAAGTGCAATCGGAGGAGCCCATGCTGCAGGAACGCGTCGCCGACCTGTCCAAGTTCGTAGAGCCCGACCGCGTACGCCGCGAGGTCTATGTGGATGCGCGCATCTTCGAGCTCGAGATGGAGCGCATCCACGAGCGCTACTGGATCTACTGCGGCCACGAAAGCCAGGTGCCGAAGCCGGGCGACTACTGGACGGTGCAGATCGGCCGCCAGCCGATGCTGATGGTGCGCGCCAAGGACCGCAAGGTGCACGTGCTGTACAACCGCTGCCCGCACCGCGGCAACATGCTGTGCGGCGACCACAAAGGCAACACGGGCGAATTTTTCCGCTGCTCCTATCACGCCTGGACGTTTCAGCACGACGGCAAGCTGCGCACCATCCCGATGATGGAGTCGGGCTACGCCGGCACGCGCTACGGCCGCGACAACCCGGACTGCAGCGTCAAGCGCGCGGCGCGGGTGCAAAGCTACCGCGGCTTCGTGTTCGCCAGCCTGGCGGCGGACGGGCCGGGACTGCTCGAATTCCTCGGCGAATCGAAGATCGCGTTCGACGACATGTGCGACCGCGCGCCCGATGGCGAGGTCGAAGTGGTGCCCAACTGCTTCCGCGTCATCCAGCATTCCAACTGGAAGATCTTCCTCGAGAACCAGCTCGACGCGCTGCACCCGTCGGTGGTGCATCAGTCCACCGGGCGCGCGGCGCGCGAGGTGGAGAAGAAAATCGAAAGGAAAACCGGCAAGGCACCGCTCGCGTATCACATGCTGTCGGCGTTCGCCACTGTGACCATCGACAAGTGGGACGCGTTCCAGACGCTCAACTACCCGCACGGCCACTGCATCCTCACCGGCTACATGGGGCTGCGGCCCAGGGACCCGGACACCCTCGCCTACGAGAAGGTGATGGCCAAGGCCTATGGCAAGAAGCGGGCGCAGGAAATCCTGGGCGTCAACATCCACCACGTGCTCATCTACCCGGGGCTGTCGGTGCAGTCGCCGCTGCAGCAACTGCGCGCGGTGCGTCCCCTGGGCGTGGACCGCACGCTGACCGAGATCTGGCACTTCCGCCTCAAGGGCGCGCCCGAGCCGATCTACCGGCGCTCGCTCGCCTACTACAACCTGGTGAACTCGCCCGCCACCCTGATCAACGCCGACGACCTGGAAAATTTCTGGAAGGTCCACCAGGGACTGTCGTCCGACGGCGGTGACTGGGTCAGCTTCGGCCGCCACTTCGGCCGCGACATCGAAGGGAAGGGCGGAATGGTCGAGACCGGCCCGAACATGGGCACCTCGGAGGCGCCGATGCGCAACCAGATGAAGGCGTGGGCGCAGTACATGGGGAAGGATTGAGGGAATGGCAAAGAAGGTGAAACGGAAGGCGGTTGCGGTGCGGAAGGCTGTCGACGCGGACACGCAGCACGCGGTAGAGCAGTTTCTTTATCGCCAGGCGGATCTGCTCGACACCAGGCGCTGGCGGGACTGGATCGACCTGTTCGCGGACGACGGCATCTACTGGATGCCGCCCGAGCCATCGCACACCACCTGGGACGGCATGCCGGCGATCTTCGCCGAGGACAAGAACCTGATGCAGGTGCGCATGGGCCGGGTGCTGCATCCCGATGCCTGGTCGCAGCGGCCGCTGTGGGGCACCAACCACGTGGTGTCGAACGTGATGATCGACCAGCACTCGCCCAACGGCGACGTCGTGGCGCGCTCGCGCTTTCACATGCTGGAGCTGCGGCGCGACGACGTGCGCCATTTCGCCGGCCAGTACACGCACCACCTGCGCAAGACGAAGGACGGCTACCGCATCAAGCTGCAGCGCGTGGACATGACCAACGCGCAGGCCGCCTACGACTACGTGCTGCAGGTCTGGGTGTAAGGAAGCGCGGGGTGAGGATGCGCGGGTTTCGCTAGCTCCGCATCCAGGCGGAGCCCCACAGGTTGAGCGTGCGCTGCTCGTGCGGCCAGGTGCGGTAGGCCGCCTCTTGGGTCATGCGCTCCAGCTCGGCGGAGAACTCGACTTTGTGGCCGTCGGGGTCCTCGATCATGAAAAACAGGTTGTTGCCAGGGCCGTGGCGCCCGGGACCCCACCACAGCGGGATGCGCAGGCTCGCCATGCGGTCGCCCCAGTCGCGAATGTCGTTCCAGCTGCTGGTTTCGTAGCAGTGGTGGTCGGCGCGCGACTGCGGGGCGCGGAACGCAGCGAAGCTGTGGTGCTCCGGATCAGAGCGCAGGAACACCGCGGCGAGGTCGCCGCCTTCGAGCACGCGGTCGGACTCCACCATGCCGAGCACGTCGCGGTAGAACTCGAGCATGCGCCCGGCCTGCGCGCTGGCGCAGACGAAGTGCTGCAGCCGCGCCGCCGGACCTGCGGTCGGCACGCTAGCCATGCGCGGCAAGCCGAAGGCGACGCGCCTGCCGTCCGGATCGGCGACCGCGAATGCGCCCTCGGCAAAGAGCGGCGTCGGCGAGCGCTCCAGCGCCACGCCATGCCGTGCAAGCCCGGCGCGCACGCGCTCCAGGTGCGCGGCATCGCGCAGCGCGAGCGCGTAGTAAGGCACCGCCCCGGATTCCCCCCGGCCCACCACGAGTTCGCGATCGCGCCCACTGATGCGCCAGGCCTCACCCTCCAGGCGCTCCATGCGGTCGCCGAGCAGCTCGGCATAGAAGCGCGCCAGCCGCTCGGGTTCGGGGCTGTCGCGCCGCAAATGGTGCAGCGTCGCGGGCCAGAGAATCGATGTCATGGCAGTGCTCTCAGGATTTCGGGCGCAGCGCCGATTTCGGCCTGAACGCCTTGACGAGTGACTCGTCGGTCTCGATGTAGGGCCCGCCGATCAGATCGATGCAATAGGGAATCGCGGCGAAGATGCCGGGCACCTCGGGCAGCCCCTGCAGCGTTTCGCGGATCGATTTCGGCTGCCCCGGCAGATTGACGATCAGGCAACCTTTCCTGATTACTGCCACCTGGCGCGACAGGATCGCGGTGGGCACGAACCTGAGCGAGATCTGGCGCATTTGCTCGCCGAAGCCTGGCATCAGCTTGTCGGCCACTGCGAGCGTGGCTTCGGGCGTGACGTCGCGCGCCGCCGGCCCGGTGCCGCCGGTGGTGAGCACCAGGTGGCAGACCTTTGCGTCCACCAATTCCATTAGCGTCGCCTCGATCACCGCCTGCTCGTCCGGGATGAGGCGCGTTTCGTCTCGCCAGGCGGGCGAGCGGATCACCTTGCCGAGCCATTCCTTGAGCGAGGGGATGCCTTCGTCCTTGTAGACGCCGCCCGAGGCGCGGTCGCTGACCGAAACCAAGCCGATGACGAGCTCTTCAATCAATTGACGGCGTAGAACTCGAGTTCCACCGCAGCGGCGCGGCGCGCCCCGGAGCCGACGCAGACGGTGCGGTTGAGCCAGTCGTAGCGTTTGTCGGAGGTCTCGAACCAGGGCGAGGTGCGCATGTAGTAGAGCGCCGGGTCCACCTCCTCGCCGCGCATCAGCCGCTCGACGATTTCCTTCGGGCCGTGCCGGTAGCCGCGGTTAGTGACGTAGATGAGCGCGCCATCCGAGGTTTCTAGCGTGTAGCGCGCATCCAGATACGCAACGCCATCGGCGCGGATCAGCTGCCAGTCGGCGCCCCCGGGAAGCACCCTGCCCGAGAGCCGCGGCCCGGAAAAACTGCCGCCGGTGATGCCGATGATGCGGCGGCGCCCGAGCGGCGTCTCGCCGAGCTCGCGCGGCGGCTCGAGGGTAACGCGGGCCTTGAACAGGAATTCGGTCTCAATCATTGCGTTGCGTTCAACGAATCGCGAAGCAACCGGAACAGCTCACGCTGCGCGCGCGGCGGCCGGTTCTCGGCGATCTCGCGGCGCGCATTGCGGATAAGCGCGCGCAGCGCCTGCAGGTCGGCTTGCGCGCTCGCCACTTCGCTGGCGAACTCGGTGAGCGCCGCGTCGTCCTCGATCAAGCGCGCGCGCCACTGCTCCAGACGGCGCTGCCGCGCGCGCGCCACTGCCGAGTTGCCGGCCAGCGCCGCGAGCGCGGCGCGGATTGGCTCCGGATCCACGTCACGCATCAGCTTGCCGATGTACTGCAGCTGGCGGCGCCGCGCTTCGTGGCTCGAGATGGCGCGCGCCTCGCGCAGCGCGCGCGCGAGTTGCTCGTCGAGCTCGATGGCATCGAGCTGCGACGGCGGCAGCTCGAGCAGCGCCACACCGAGCGCCTTCAGCTCGAGCATTTGCTGCTTGCGTTTCGTTTTGCTGACGAATTCCTCATCCATCGCGCTGTATGATAGCGCGCCATGCGTGCACCACCCGCAGCCGACGAGCGCTTCACCTACACCCCAGCGCAGCTGCGCGATTTCGCGCAGCAGGTGCTCGACGCGGCCAGGCAAAGCGGCGCCGCCGCTTGCGAATGCGACGTCTCCGAGGGCCATGGCCTGTCGGTGACGGTGCGCAAGGGCGAAGTCGAGACCATCGAGCACAACCGCGACAAGGCACTGGGCATCACGGCTTACCTCGGCGCGCGCCCCGGCGCGCGGCGCGGCCATGCCAGCACGTCGGATTTTTCGCCGGCGGCGCTCAGGCAGACTGCAGAGGCGGCGATCGCGATCGCGCGCCAGACTGCAGTGGACGATTGCGCCGGGCCGCCCGAGCCCACCGAGCTCGCGAGCGGCACGCAGGACCTGGACCTGTTCCATCCCTGGCACCTGGGCACCGAGGAGGCGATCCGCATCGCGCGGCGCACCGAGCGCGCTGCGTTCGCGCTGTCGCGCAAGATCCGCAATTCGGAAGGCGCCTCGGTGTCGGCGCAGCATGCGCAGTTTGTGCTCGCCAACAGTCTCGGCTTCATGCAGGGGTTTCCGACTTCGCGCCATTCGCTGTCGCTGTCGGTGATCGCCGAGCAGCGCGGCAAGATGCAGCGCGACGACTGGTACAGCGCGGCGCGCTCCCCGGGCCGCGTTGCCGACCCGGAGGCGCTCGGGCGCTACGCGGGCGAGCGCGCCCTGGCGCGGCTCGGCGCGCGCCAGATCGCCACCTGCCAGGCGCCGGTGCTGTTCGAGGCGCCGGTGGCGACGCAGCTGATCGGCGCCTTCGTTGCCGCGGCGAGCGGCGGCAGCCTGTACCGCAAGGCCTCGTTCCTGGTGGATTCGCTCGGGCAGCAGGTGTTCGCGCCCGGCATCACCATCGAGGAGCGGCCGCACGAGCGCCAGGGCCTGGCGAGCTCGCCGTTCGACGAGGAGGGCGTCGCCACGCGCACCCGCCCGGTGGTGCGCAACGGCGTGCTCGAAGGCTACTTCCTGGGCTGCTACTCGGCGCGCAAGCTCGGCATGCACAGCACCGGCAGCGCTGGCGGCAACCACAATCTAGTGGTGATCCCGAACGGGCCGGATTTCCGCGGCATGCTGAAACGGCTCGGGCGCGGGCTGCTGGTCACCGAGATGCTCGGCCACGGCACCAACCTGGTCACCGGCGACTACTCGCGCGGCGCTGCTGGCTACTGGGTCGAGGGCGGCGAGATCGTGCGGCCGGTCGAAGAGATCACGGTGGCGGGCAACCTGCGCGACATGTTCCGTGGCGTGGTCGCCGTGGGCAGCGACGAAGTGGTGCGCGGCTCGCGCCGCTGCGGCTCGATCCTGGTGGACAACATGACCATCGCTGGAGAGTGAAAAAAATGAATCGAATCAATCTAATTCGCAACCTCGCGGTCTGCGCGCTCGCCGGCCTGATTGCGGCCGCGCCGGCCGCGGCGCAAAACCGCACCCCGGACGTGATCTTCGTGCCCACGCCGCAGGAGCTGGTCGAAGACATGCTGCGGCTCGCCAACGTGAAGAAGGGCGACGTGCTCTACGACCTGGGCTCGGGCGACGGCCGCATCCCGATCACTGCGGCGAAGACCTACGGCATCCGCGCGGTGGGCATCGACATCGATCCTGAGCGCATCGTGGAGGCGACCGAGAACGCGAAGAAGGCAGGCGTCAGCCGGCTGGTCGAGTTCCGCAACCAGGACCTGTTCCAGTCCGACTTCAGGGAAGCGACCGTGGTCACGCTCTACCTGCTGCCCGACCTGAACGTAAAGCTGCGGCCGCGGCTGCTGGCCGAGCTCAAGCCCGGCACGCGCATCCTGTCGCACCAGTTCGAGATGGGCGACTGGAAGCCGGAGAAGAAGCTCGAGGCGAATGGCCGCGTGATCTATTTCTGGACGATTCCGGAACCGACCAAGCGGCGCTGAGGCGGCGCCAGATCGCGCAAGAAATCCGATAGCGCGCGCCAGTATTCCTGCCGCCACTCGACCATGCGGTGGCCGGTCGCCGAAAGCGTGACCACTTTCTTCGGCCCGCCCCAGGCGGCGGCGAGCGCCCGGCCGTGCTCCACTGGCGTCACGTCGTCGTTCTCCGCCAGCACGAATAGCGCCGGCACAGTAATTTTCGGCGCCAGCGCCGCCGGCTCGTAGCGTCCGTTGAGCAGCGCGCCGGTCGGCATCAGGGGATAGCGCTTGTCGCCGATCGCTGCCAGGCTGTCGAATGGCGTGGCGAGGATCGCGGCGCGCACCGGGCGCTCCGCGGCAAGGGCGACCGCGAAATGCGCGCCCAAGCTGCGGCCGAGCACCACGATGCCCGTCGGATCGACATCGGCGCGCGCCGCCGCCCAGTCGTAGATCAGCTTGCTGTCGGCGAGGATGGTGCGCTCGCTCGGCGTGCCCTCCGAGAGGCCGTAGCCGCGGTAATTCACAAGCAGCCAACCCCACTCGGCGGGCTTGTCGCCCCAGTTCACCATCCAGGAGGTCTCGCGCGCCACGCCGCCGAACACGATCACCAATGGATAGCGGGCGCCCGGTGCGGCGCCGGATGCGCGCTTCAGCAGCCCGTGCAGCTGCACGCCGTCGTCGGTGGCGATGCGCACTTCCTCGACGCCGGGATCGCGCTCGAGGATCGCGGCGAAACGCTCCGGGCTCGCCGGGCGGCTGCGATAAAGCAGCGATTGCTCGAGCGGCTCAATGAGACTCGCGCAACCGCCAAGGAATAGGATCGCGGCGGCGGCGAGGGCGGCGGCGAGGGCGGCGGCAGGGCGCAGCATGGCGCGCGGATTATACTTCCCGCACCATGGCAAAGCCCCTGCTCATCGAAGTCGCGTCGGACGTCATCTGCCCGTGGTGCTACATCGGCAAGCGGCGCCTGGAGAAAGCGCTCGCGCTGCTCGACGGCGAGATCGCGGCGCGCGTCGCCTGGCTGCCGTTCCAGTTGAATCCCGGCATGCCGAAAGAGGGCATGCCGCGCGCCGAGTACCGGCGCGCCAAATTCGGCTCGCTCGAGCGCTCGCAGGGACTGGATGCGCGCGTCGCCACGGAGGCGCGCGGCGAAGGGCTCGAGTTCGCGCTCGAGCGCATCGAGCGCACGCCGAACACTTTCCGCGCCCACCAGCTGATCGAGCTGGCGCAGGAACGCGGCGCGGGCGAGGCGGCGGTGGAAGCGCTATTCCGCGCCTACTTCGTGGAGGCGCGCGATACCAGCGACGACGGCGTTCTGGTGGCGATCGCGGCCGCTTGCGATGTGCCGCAAGCGGAGCTGGAGGCGCGCTGGGCGGACGCCCCGGCGGCGCAGCGCCTTGCCGGGACCGAGGAGTGGCTGCGCGAGCTTGGCATCGGCGGCGTGCCGACCTTCATCTTCGATCGCAAAGGCGGCGTCTCGGGCGCGCAGCCGCCCGAGTCGCTCGCAGCCGCGATTCGCGACGCGAGCGCTAAAACTTGAGCTCGGTGGTGAAGTCCAGGCGCGCGTCGAGCAGCACGCCGTAGATCCGGATCGGCGGCCGCTTGCCGATTTCGAGCGGCGGCAGCGGCTCGGCGTCCAGGTCGAGGTTCTCGACCGAAAGCGCGCCCATCACCGAGTCCGACATCACGATTTCACCGGCGCGCGCGCGGCGCACCAGGTGGTGGGCGAGGGTCACGCTGTCGCCCAGCGCGATGCGCTGCTCCAGGCCGCGCGGGCCGGCATGGCCGAGCACGGTCTCGCCCAGGTGCAGGCCCTGCGCCACGGCGACGCGCAGGCCATAGGCGGTGCGCCACTTTTCCGCCAGCACGCCGGATTCGCGCTGGATGTGCTGTGCCGCCAGCACCGCCTGCGGCGCGCATTGCGACGGCTTGCCGGCGCCGAAGGCGGCGAGCGCGGTATCGTTGTGCAGCGAGACTATTTCGCCGCCGTTGGCGCTCGCCGCGGCGGCAGCCAGGGCGAAGAAATCGCTCGCCAGCAGCAGCGCCAGCGGCGGATCGAGCAGGTCCGACATGCGCGCGAAGCCGCGCAGCTCGGCATACAGCAGCACCGCGTCACGCCGCTCGGCGCTCTTCGGCAAAGCCGCAATTTGGACTGGCATCGCCATCGCTCCCATTTGTCGCTACTCCCCATTGACGCGATGAGCCCAGCCTAAGCAATGCAAGAAACGGTCAGGGAGGAATTTGTGCGCGGCGCGGGCCCGCTTCGACGGGCGGGAGAAGAGGGCCGACAGGCGGCTGCGAGGCGGCGGGGCGGTTTCGTGACAAATGTGGCATTGCCAGGCGGCTTTGGGCATCATGCCCGTGTCTTTCAGGGGACCCATGAAAACCACAGGCAAGCTGAAGGTGAGCGTTCAGTCGGACCGCTGCCAGGGCCACAACCGCTGCTACGCGATCGCGCCCGAGCTGTTCGAGGTGGACGAGCTGGGCAATTCGAAGGCGCGCGGCGACGGCACGGTGGCGGCGGCGCTGGAGGACAAGGCGCGGCTCGCGGTCAAGAACTGCCCGGAGCATGCCATCCGTCTGACGCAGGAACCCTGAAAGGAAACGCCATGAGCGCCAAGCCGCCCGTCAAGGACTGGGCCACCGATTTCGACCACACCGACCCGCGCTGGGTCAACGACCCGTTTCCGCTCTGGGAGGAGCTGCGCGAGCGCTGCCCGGTGGCGCGCAGCGAGCGTTTCGAGGACGGCGCCTACTTCCCGTCGCGCTATGCGGAGGTGCGCGAGATCTCCTACGACACCGAGCACTTCTCCTCGCGCCGCGTGATCGTGCGCGAAAAGAAGCTCAATCCGCCGATGCCCTCGCCGCCGATCACCTCCGACCCCCCGGAGCACCGCCCGGCGCGCATGCCGCTGCTGCCGGCGTTCAACCCCAAGGCGATCGAACGCCTCACTCCGCGCACCCGCGAGCTGTGCGGCAGGCTGATCGAGCGCTTCATCGCCGAGGGCAAGTGCGACGCCGCCACCGACTACGCGCAGCACATCCCGACGCGCGTCATCGCGCACATGCTCGGGGTGGACGAGAACGACGGCGAGCGCTTTCGCACCTGGATCAAGATGGCGCTGGAAGAGGGGATCTACGACGCCTCGCGCACGGTGCAGGCGATCGGCGAGATGAGCGCCTACTTCAAGGCGGAGCTGGCGCGCCGCGGCAGCGCCCAGGGCGAGGACCTGATCAGCTTCATGCGCGACCTGCGCCAGGACGGGCAGCCGATCCCCGAGGACAAGTTGATCGGCACGCTGCGGCTGCTGCTCATCGCGGGCATCGACACCACCTGGAGCGCAATCGGCGCCAGCCTCTGGCACCTGGCGACGCACGATGAGGACCGGCGCCGGCTGGTTGCGGAGCCCGCGCTCATGGACACCGCGGTGGAGGAGCTGCTGCGCGCCTACGCGCCGGTGACCATGGCGCGCGAAGTCGTGAAGGAGGTCAATATCGGAGGCTGCCCGATGAAACCCGGCAGCATGGTGCTGCTGTCGTTCCCGGCCGCGAACCGCGACCCAGAGATGTTCCCCGATGCCGACAAGGTGCTGCTCGATCGCCAAGAGAACCGCCACGCCGCGTTCGGCCTGGGGATCCACCGGTGCATCGGCTCGAACCTGGCGCGCATGGAACTGCGCGTCGCGTTGGAAGAATGGCTCAAGCGCATCCCCGAATTCCGCCTCCAGGACCCGGCGGCGGTGACGTGGTCGGAAGGCACGGTGCGCGGGCCGCGCCAGATGACGGTGGTGTTCGGGCGCTGAGTTTACAGTTCAGAAAATAGTGAGCAGCACCACCACGAACACCACCAGCGCGCCGGCGGCGAAGAAAGCGAGCGACGCCTGCGACACGTCGGGCAACTCGGGGTCGCGCGGGATGGGCTCGGCGTGGTGAACTTCGTGGGCGGCTGCAACGGCGCCGTGCATCGCGGCCATCCTCTCGTTGAAAGCGCGGAAGAAATCGTTCGCCACCTTGTTGGCGGCGGCGTCCACTAGCCGCGAGCCGATCTGCGCCAGTTTGCCGCCGACATTGGCTTTCACTTTGTAGGAGAGCTTGGTGGCGTCGCCCTCGGTGGCGAGCGCTACCTGCGCCGAGCCCTTGGCGAAGCCTGCCACCCCGCCCTGGCCCTCGAAGGCGAGCGCGTAGGAATGCGGCGGCTTGAGCTCCGAGATCTGCATCTTGCCCTTGAACTTGGCGCTCACCGGTCCGACGCGCGCCGTCATGTTGACCAGGAATTCGGTGTCGCTGACGCGGTCGATGGACTCGCACCCCGGCACGCACTCCTTGAGGAAGTCCGGGTCGTTCAGCGCCTTCCAGGTCGCCGCCTGCGACGCCGGGATCAGCTGCTCGCCGCTCATTTCCATGCGCGTCTCTCCAGGTGCCGCGGCGCGGGCTGCGAAAGGGCATGCGCCAGGTCGATCAGGCTCTTCAGATTATGCACCGGCAGGAAGCGGTCCACGTGCGGCAGCATGGCGCGCACCCCGGCGGGCCGCGCCTCGAACTTGTCGTAGCGCAACAGCGGGTTCAGCCACACCAGCTCGTTGCACGACTTGTGCAGGCGCTGCATCTCCTCGCCCAGGCCTTCGCCCGCCTCGCGGTCCAGGCCGTCGGAAACCAGCAGCACGCAGGCGTTCTGCCCGAGCACGCGCCGCCCCCAGCGCCAGTTGAACTCGCGCAGGCACCAGCCGATGCGGGTGCCGCCCGACCAGTCCTTGATCGCGTCCGCCACCCTGGCCATCGCCACGTCGACGTCGCGGTGGCGCAGCTGTCGCGTGATGTTGGTGAGCCGGGTGCCGAACACGAACACACTGACGCGGTCGCGGTCGTTGGTCATGGCGTGCAGGAAATGCAGGAACATGCGGGCGTACGGGTTCATCGAGCCCGAGATGTCGCACAGCACCACCAGCGGCGGATGCATCTCGATCGGCGCCGAGCGCACCAGCGGGATCACGTCACCGCCCTCGCGCAGGCTTTCGCGCAGCGTCGCCCGCAGGTGGATGCGCGTGCCGCGCGGCGAAGGCGCGTGGCGCCGGGTGCGGATCAGCGGCAGCGGCAGGCGCAGCGCGGCGAGCATCTTCTTCGCCTCGGCGAGCTCGGCCGCGGACATGGTGTCGAAGTCCATGCGCTGCAGCAGCTCGCGCGAGGAAAACGTCAGGCGCGCGTCGAGCTCGACCTTGTGCTCGGCGGCGGGCTCGGGCGGCTTCTGCTGGCCGAATAGCGCGTCCGACAGGCGCTGGCTCTGCGCCTGCTCGTCCTTGGGGGCGCGGCCGTAGGTTTTGGGCAGCAGCGCTTGCATCATCTTCTCGGTGAGCTGCGGGTCGCGCCAAAAGATGCGGAATGCCTGATCGAAGATCGGGCGTTGCTCTTCCTTGGAAAGCAGCACCGCCGACATGGTCCAGTACCAATCGTCGCGCCGGTTGCAGTCGGCGAGCTCGAGCGCGCGCACGCAGTCGATCACGCGATCAGGGCCTATGCGCATGCCACTCGCGCGCAACAGGCGCGCGAAGTGCATCACGTTCTCGGCGAGTTTCTCGCGCGAGCCAGCGGAGTCAATAGACGGAAACACTCACCAGACCGTGGTCATGCCGTCGCGGCGGCGGTCTTGGCCTCGCTCACCAGGCGCTCGGCCTGCTCGCCGGCGATGCGCTCGATGTCGTCCTGGTACTTGAGCAGCACGCCAAGGGTGTTGTTGACCGTTTCCGGATCGAGCGCGATGCGGTCGAGCGCCACCAGGCAGTTCGCCCAGTCGATGGTCTCGGCGACCCCGGGCAGCTTGAACAGGTCCACCGAGCGCAGCCGTTGCACGAAGGCGACCACTTCCCGGGAGAGGGCCGCGGCGGCCCGAGGCGCCTTGCGCTTCAGGATCTCCAACTCGCGCACCGCGTCCGGGTAGTCCACCCAGTGGTAGAAGCAGCGGCGCTTCACCGCATCGTGGATCTCGCGCGTGCGGTTGGAGGTGACTACCACCACCGGCGGCTCGTTTGCCTTGAGGGTGCCGATCTCGGGAATCGTGATCTGCCAGTCGGAGAGCACCTCCAGCAGGTAGGCCTCGAACGGCTCATCGGTGCGGTCGAGCTCGTCGATCAGCAGCACCGGCGCGGCGCCCTTCTTTCCTTCCAGCGCGCGCGCCAGCGGCCGCTTGATGAGGAACTTCTCCGAAAAGATGTCCTGGGAGAGCTTTTCCTTCGATTTCTCGCCGGCGGCTTCGGCGAGGCGGATTTCGATCATCTGCCGCGAGTAGTTCCACTCGTAGGCGGCCTGCGAGATGTCGAGGCCCTCGTAGCACTGCAGACGGATCAGCTCGCGGCCGAGCGAGCCGGCGATCACCTTGGCGATCTCGGTCTTGCCTACGCCCGCCTCGCCCTCGAGAAACAGCGGACGCTGCATGGCTAGCGACAGGTACAGGGCGGTGGCCAGGCTGCGGTCGGCGACGTAGTCGGCCGAGGACAGCAGGGCGTGGGTCTCGTCTATGGACTTGGGGTTGGGGCGGGGCATTTTTGCGCAGTGCGGAAAAACCGCATTCTCCGGTATTTGGTCTGCTGCCGCCAGCCGGAATGTGAATTTCGCACAACTTGCCTGTGGCGCGAGTCGCTGAATGCTGCGGCGCGATGAGAGGAGCCTGTATCCCAGCAGGAACCGAAAACAGGAGGCAACGATGTTCGGACTTCTGAATGTGACGCGTGAATCCCCGATGGTAACCGAGTCACCGCGCGCGGGCGTCAGGGCAGGACTGATCGGCATGTGGAAACTGGGCGCCATCGAGCGCGAACCCAGCGCCGAACGACTCGCCGCGGGCGGAACCGCCTCCCGCGCCTACATTATCTTCACGCCGCGCGGCCGCTTCATGGCGCTGGTGGAAGGCAATCGCCATCTGTCCGATGCCGAGGCCGCGACCATCGAGTTGTTCCGCACCGCGTTTGCCTACACCGGCGCCTACCGCGTCGAGGGCGATGCCTGGATCACGCGCGTAGACCGCTCCTGGAATGACTCCACCGTCGCCGGCGAGCACACGCGCTTCTTCGATCTCGACGGCGACAGCCTGACAGTGATGCCGGTGTTCGCGCCGCGCCGCGACGGCGGCCGGATCAGGAACTGCGCCTTTGTGTTCGAGCGCATGAAGGGCTGAACTGGTCGGAGAAAGGAAAAGCCCGCCGAAGCGGGCTTTTTTTACGCCTGGATTCCCGCCCCCGATCGAGTCGGGGGCAGGCATTGCGCGGGGGCGACGACAACGAGCAGGCGCGGCGATGACGGCTGCACCGTCACTTCATGGCAGCCTCTACTGCGCGCCTTGCCATCACCGTGACCAGGTGGGCGCGGTACTCGGCGCTGGCGTGCAAGTCTGAGTTGAGCCCGTCCTGCTTCTGCTTCACGTTCGCGACCGACGACGGGTCGAACTTTGCGGCCAGCGCTTTTTCCATGTCGGCCTGGCGGAACACGCCCGGGCCGGCGCCGGTCACCGCGACACGCACCGCATCTTTCCCTCCGGTGCCGAAGTCGGCGACGAATACGCCCACGATGGCGAAGCGCGAAGCCTGGTTCTTGAACTTCACGTAGGCGGCGCGCTTGGGCACCGGGAAGGACACCGCAGTGATGATCTCGCCCTTGCCGAGCGCGGTCTCGAACAGGCCCTTGAAGAACTTGTCGGCCTCGTGCTTGCCCTTGTTGGTGATGATGGTGGCGCCCAGGCCGAGCACTGCGGCCGGATAGTCCGCCGCCGGGTCGTTGTTGGCGACCGAGCCGCCGAGGGTGCCCATTTCGCGCACCTGCCGGTCGCCGATCAATTCGGCGAGCGCCGCCAAGGCGGGGATCGCCTTCTTTACGTCCGCCGAGCCGGCGACCGCAGCGTGGCGCGTCATCGCGCCGATGGTCACGCTCTTGCCGTCGGATTTGATGCCGACGAGGTCCTTGAGTCCGCCGAGATCGACCACGTCCGAGGGCGAGGCGAGGCGCAGCTTCATGGTCTGCACCAGCGTCTGCCCGCCGGCGAGCAGCTTGGCCTCGCCCTTGGAGGCGAGTGCGGCGGCGTCGTTCAGGTTCGAGGGGCGATGATATTTGAATGCATGCATGGCTGTCTCCTTAAGCGGCTTTCTTGTTCTGCAGGGCCTTCCACACCACCTGCGGCGTCGCCGGCATGGGCAGATCCTTGATGCCGAGCGCGTCGGTGATCGCGTTCATGAGCGCGGCCGGGGCGCCTATCGCGCCCGCCTCGCCGCAACCCTTCACGCCCAGCGGATTGTGGGTGCAGGGCGTCTCGCGCGTGTCCACCTTGAAGAAGGGCACGTCGTCGGCCCGCGGGATGCAGTAGTCCATGAACGAACCGGTGAGAAGCTGCCCGCTGGCGGAATCGTAGCGGCAGCCCTCGGTCAGGGCCTGGCCGATGCCCTGCACCAGGCCGCCGTGCACCTGGCCCTCTACGATCATCGGGTTGATGATCTTGCCGAAATCGTCCACCGCGACCCAGCTCTCGATTTTCACCTTGCCGGTTTCTGGCTCGACCTCTACCTCGCAAACGTAGCTGCCCGCGGGGAAGGTGAAGTTGGACGGGTCGTAGAACGCGTTCTCGTTCAGCCCGGGCTCGAGCTTGTCGTGCGGGTAGTTGTGCGGCACGTAGGCCGCGAACGCCACCTCGCCGAACATCTTTTTCTTGTCGGTGCCCTTGACGGTAAAGGCGCCGCGGTCGTACTCGACATCGCCCTCCGCGGCCTCCATCAGGTGGGCCGCGATCTTCTTGCCCTTGGCGATGATCTTGTCCAGCGCCTTCACGATCGCGGTGCCACCCACGGCGATCGAACGCGAGCCGTAGGTGCCCATGCCGAACAGGATCTTGGAGGTGTCGCCGTGCACGATGTCCACGTTCTCCAGCGCCATGCCGAGGCGGTCGGCGACCACCTGCGCGAAGGTGGTCTCGTGGCCCTGGCCGTGCGAGTGCGAGCCGGTGAACACGGTCACGCTGCCGGTGGGATGGACGCGGACCTCGCCTGCCTCGAACAACCCGGCGCGCGCGCCGAGCGATCCGGCGACCGCCGAGGGCGCGATGCCGCAGGCCTCGATGTAGGCTGCATAGCCTAGGCCGCGCAGCTTGCCTTTGGCTTCGGAGGCCTTCTTGCGCGCGGCGAATCCGGCGACGTCCGCCATTTTCACGGCCGCGTCCAGCGTCGCGTCGTAGTTGCCGGTGTCGTAGAGGAGCGCCACCGGCGTCTGGTAGGGGAAGCTGCGGATGAAGTTCTTGCGGCGGATCTCCGCCGGGTCGATTTTCATCTCGCGCGCCGCGGTCTCGACCAATCGCTCGACCACGTAGGTGGCCTCGGGGCGGCCGGCGCCGCGATACGCGTCCACGGGCGAGGTGTTGGTGAACACCGCCGTCACCTCGCAGTGAATCACCGGTGTGGTGTACTGCCCGGCAAGCAGCGTCGCATACAGAATCGTCGGTACGCAGGAGGCGAAGGTCGAGAGATAGGCGCCGACGTTGGCAACCGTCTTCACCCGCATGGCGAGGAACTTGCCGTCCTTGTCGAGCGCCAGCTCGGCCACCGTGGTGTGGTCACGGCCGTGAGCATCCGACAGGTAGGATTCCGACCTGTCGGCGGTCCACTTCACTGGGCGGTTGAGCTGTTTCGAGGCCCACGTGACCACCACGTCTTCGGCGTACAAATAAATCTTGGAGCCGAAGCCGCCGCCGACATCGGGTGCCACCACGCGCACCTTGTGCTCGGGCAGGCCCATGACGAACGCGGTCATCAGCAGCCGCTCGACGTGCGGGTTCTGACTGGCGACGTACAGCGTGTAGCTGTCGTCGGCGCGGCTGTAGGAGCCGTTCACCGCGCGCGGCTCCATCGCATTCGGGATCAGCCGGTTGTTGACGAAGTCGAGCTTGGTGACGTGCGCCGCCTTGGCGAACGCAGCGTCTACCGCTGCCTTGTCGCCCAGGGCCCACACGTAGCAAGTGTTGTCGGGCGCGATGTCGTGCAGCTGTGGCGCGCCCTTGGCGCGCGCCTTGGCGCCATCCACCACCGAGGGCAGCGTGTCGTAGCTCACATCCACCAGCTCGGCGGCGTCGCGCGCCTGCTGCTGGGTCTCGGCCACCACCACCGCGACCTGATCGCCGACATAGCGCACCTTGCCCTGTGCCAGCACCGGGTGCGGGGGTTCCTTCATTGGTTGGCCGTTGACGTCGGTGATCAGCCAGCCGCAAGGCAGGCCGCCGAGCTTGGCGGCGGCGATGTCCTCGCCGGTGAACACGCCGATCACGCCCGGGGCGCTCTTCGCCTGCGAGATGTTGATCGACTTGATCTTGGCGTGCGCGTGCGGCGAGCGCACGAACGCGGCGTGGCTCTGGCCAGGCAGCGTCACGTCGTCGGTGTACTGGCCCGCGCCGGTAAGGAAGCGGTAGTCCTCTTTCCTGGGGATGCGTGCGCCGATCAGCGGTGCATTCATAGTCGTCTCCGAAATCTCGTTGTGTCTACTATCGGTAACCGGGGGGTGCGGGGGGCGCAAGTGGCGTCGCAGCGCTCCCTGCTCCTACTTTCCCGCGGCCATGGCTTTGGCGCCGGCCGCAATGGACTTGACGATGTTGTGGTAGCCGGTGCAGCGGCACAGGTTGCCTTCGAGCGCCTCGCGGATCTGCTGCTCGCTCGGGCTCGGGTTGCCCTTGGCGAAATCGATCGCGGTTATCACCATGCCCGGGGTGCAGAAGCCGCACTGCAGGCCGTGGTGCTCCTTGAACGCCGCCTGCATCGGGTGCAGCGTGCCGTCGGCTTTCGCCACGCCCTCGATGGTGGTGATGTCGGCGCCCTCGGCCTGCATGGCGAGGATGGAGCAGGACTTGATCGCCTTGCCGTTCATGCTGACGGTGCAGGCGCCGCACTGCGCGGTGTCGCAACCGACGTGCGTGCCGGTGAGCCGCAGGCTCTCGCGGATCAGCGTGACTAGGAGCGTTCTCTCCTCGACTTCCGCGGACACGGCCTTGCCGTTGACCTTCATGGAAACTTTGACTGCCATGCTGCCTCCTCGTGTGTACGGTTCTTGTCGAAAACGATGCTCGCCCCAAGATCCGCTTGGAGTAGTTTTTTAGGCTGCGGGGGCTGGTGAGGGAGCGACTTCGGCGCCCATCGTAGCGAACGGATTGAGACAGGGCAACCTTGTTGCACTGCAATACGCGCTAAACTGATCGCCTTATCCGGAGAGTTCCATATGGATAGCGTAGACATCGAGGTATTGCGCAGCTGCGAGGCGTGGCGCAAGGCCGGCCGGGGCGTCAAGCTCGGCACCATCGTCAAGACCTGGGGTTCGGCGCCGCGCCCGGTGGGGGCGCTGGTCGCAATCCGGGACGACGGGCTGATTTCGGGGTCGGTATCGGGCGGCTGCGTAGAGGACGACCTGGTCGAGAAGGTGCGCTCCAAGGCCGTGGCGACGGCGCTGCCGCAGGTCATTACCTACGGCGTCACCAATGAGGAGGCCACGCGCTGGGGGCTGCCCTGCGGCGGCACGCTCGAGCTGGTGCTCGAGCCGGTGAGCGAAGCGAGCCGCATCGGCGAGATGCTCGCGACCATCGGCAAGCAGCAGCTGGTGCGCCGGCGCCTCGACATGAAAAGCGGCGCCGTCGCGCTGCAACCCGGTACCTGGCAGGACGTGCTCGAGTTCGACGGCCAGACGCTGGTCACAGTGCACGGCCCGCGCTGGCGCCTGCTGCTGATCGGCGGCGGCCAGCTGACGCGCTACCTCGCCGAGATGGCGAAGATGCTCGATTACCACGTGCTGGTGGTCGATCCGCGCGAGGAGTACGCCGACGGCTGGGACGTTACCGGCGTCGAGCTCGACCGCGGCATGCCCGACGACGTCATCCAGCGCCTCAACCTCGACGGCCACAGTGCGGTGGTGGCGTTGACCCACGACCCGAAGCTCGACGACCTGGCGCTGATGGAGGCGCTCAAGTCGCCCGCGTTCTACGTCGGCGCCATCGGCTCGAAGAAGAACAACGACTCGCGCCGCGTGCGCTTGCGCGAGTTCGACCTGTCGGCGGAGGAAATCGCGCGCCTGCGCGGTCCGGTCGGTCTGTACATCGGCTCCAAGACCCCGCCCGAGATCGCGGTCGCGATCCTCGCCGAGATGACCGCGGTGCGCCACGGCGTCGCCAAGCCCGACTGGGCGGAGAAGGCCGGCTCGCGCTTCGATCCTTCGGCCTGCGAAACTGCGCCGGCCAAGGCCGCATCCTGAGGATCGTAGGGATTCTTCTCGCGGCCGGCAGCGCATCGCGCTTCGGCTCCGACAAGCTCAAGCACGCGCTGCCGCACGGCGTATCGATAGCCGCGCAGGCGGCGCGCCACCTGAAGACCGGCGTCGAGCGCGTTGTTGCCGTGGTGCGGCCGGGCAGCGACGACACCGCGCGCGTGCTTGACGCAGAAGGCTGCGAGATCGTGGTGTGCGACAACGCCGCCGAAGGCATGGGCGCGAGCCTCGCCTGCGCGGCGCGCGCCGCGGGCGAGGCCGACGGCTACCTGGTGGCGCTCGCCGACATGCCGTTCATCCGCCCCACGTCGGTCGCCGCGGTGCGCGATGCGCTTGCTGCGGGCGCGCCGCTCGCGGCGCCGTACTTCCGCGGCCGGCGCGGCCATCCGGTGGCGATCGCGGCGCGCTTTCGCGCCGAGCTGCTCGCCTGCAGCGGCGACGAGGGCGCCCGCACGCTGCTTGCCGCGCACCAAGATGAGCTGCGCAAAGTGCCGGTCGGCGACCCGGGCGTGATCCGCGACATCGATCAGCCTTCCGACCTCACTCCGCCTCTGGCGGTCTAGGGCGCCAGGACCCAAAGTGTAAAGTGACACTTTACACATCGCCCCCTGCCGCCCGCTGGTAAAATTCGCCCTTTCCGCGCCCCCATGTTCGCCGCCCTGAAGCTCGAAGAATCGGACCCCGAGGTCTGCCACGCCATTCGCCAGGAGGCGCGCCGCCAGGAAGACCACATCGAGCTGATCGCTTCGGAAAACTACGCCAGCCCCGCGGTGCTCGCGGCGCAGGGCTCGCTGCTCACCAACAAGTACGCCGAAGGCTACCCGGGCAAGCGCTACTACGGCGGCTGCGAGTTCGTCGACATCGCGGAAACCATCGCCATCGAGCGCGCGAAAAAACTGTTCGGCGCCGAATTCGCCAACGTGCAGCCGCATTCGGGCTCGCAGGCGAACCAGGCGGTGTACCTCGCGTTCCTCAAGCCCGGCGACACCATCCTCGGCATGTCGCTGGCGCACGGCGGCCACCTGAGCCACGGCGCCGCGGTCAACTCGAGCGGCAAGCTGTACCACGCGCTGTCCTACGGGCTCGACGCAGACGAAGTGCTCGACTACGCCGAGGCGGAGAAGCTCGCCCTCGAGCACAACCCGCGCATCATCGTCGCCGGCGCCTCGGCGTACTCGCTCAGGATCGACTGGCAGCGGCTGCGGCGCATCGCCGACGAGGTGGATGCGCTGCTCATGGCGGACATCGCGCACTGCGCCGGGCTGATCGCGGCGGGCCTGTATCCGAGCCCGGTCGGCGTCGCCGACGTCATCACCAGCACCACCCACAAGACGCTGCGCGGGCCGCGCGGCGGCCTGATCCTCGCCAACGCCGAGCACGAGCGCGCGCTCAACGCGGCGATCTTTCCCGGCATCCAGGGCGGGCCGCTGATGCACGTGATCGCGGCCAAGGCGGTGGCGCTGGGCGAGGCGCTCAGGCCCGAGTTCCGCGGCTACCAGGCGCAGGTGCTGAAGAACGCGCAGGCGATGGCCGAGACGCTCGCCAAGCGCGGCCTGCGCATCGTTTCGGGGCGCACCGAGAGCCACATGTTCCTGGTGGACCTGCGCGCCAGGCAGATCACCGGCAAGGACGCCGAAACCGCGCTCGGCCGCGCCCACATCACGGTGAACAAGAACGCGATCCCGAACGATCCGCAGCGGCCGATGATCACCTCCGGCATCCGCGTAGGGTCGCCGGCGATGACCACGCGCGGCTTGCGCGAAGCCGAGGCCGAGAAGCTCGGCCACCTCATCGCCGACGTGCTCGAGCGTCCCGCCGACGAGGCGAGCCTCGCGCGCGCGGCGCGCGAAGTAAAGACGCTGTGCAGCAGGTTCCCGGTTTACGGCTGAGCCATGCGCTGCCCCTTCTGCCAGCACGAAGACACCCAGGTGGTGGACACGCGCTCCAACCCCGAGTCGAACGTGATCCGCCGCCGCCGGCGCTGCGCCAAGTGCGACAAGCGCTTCACCACCTACGAGCGCGTCGAGCTGCGCATGCCGCGCCTGGTGAAGAAGGACGGCAGCCGCACCGACTTCGACCGCAACAAGCTGATCGGCAGCATGATGCTTGCGCTGCGCAAGCGGCCGGTGGCCACCGAGGCGGTGGACGCTGCGGTGGACCGCATCGAGGAAAAGCTGCGCTCGCTCGGCGAGCGCGAAGTCCCCACCGGGCGCGTCGGCGACCTGGTGATGCGCGAGTTGGCGCGGCTCGACAAGATCGCCTACATCCGCTTCGCCTCGGTGTACCGCAGCTTCGAGACGCCGGATGATTTCAGGGAAGCCGTGCAGGAAGTGAAATCCCCCCGGCGGCGCCGGAAGTGAATTCTTTTTCCGCGTTCGATCATGCCATGATGCGCCGCGCACTGGCGCTGGCGGAACGCGGCCTGTTCAGCGCCACGCCCAACCCGCGCGTCGGCTGCGTCATCACCCAGGGCGAGCGCGTGGTCGCCGAGGCGTTCCACGAGCGCACCGGCTGGCCGCACGCCGAGGCGCTGGCGCTCGGCGCCGCGGGGCGCGAGGCGCGCGGCGCCACGGTGTACGTCTCGCTCGAGCCCTGCAATCATTACGGCAAGACCCCGCCGTGCTCGGACGCGCTCATCCGGGCGAAGGTGGCGCGCGTGGTCGCTGCGCTCGAGGACCCAAATCCCAAAGCGGCGCACGGCGGCAAGGCGCTGGCCAAGGCCGGCATCCGCTTCGAATCCGGGCTTATGGAGGAGGACGCGCGCGAGTTGAACGTAGGCTTCGTCTCCCGCATGACGCGTGGGCGCCCCTGGGTGCGCATGAAGATCGCGGCCACGCTCGACGGCCGCACCGCGCTCGG
Source organism: uncultured Enterobacteriaceae bacterium (assembly GCA_964393745.1). GTDB lineage: Bacteria > Pseudomonadota > Gammaproteobacteria > Burkholderiales > SG8-39 > 2-02-FULL-66-14. Next base: position 107,072 of record CAYMVA010000095.1, read on the forward strand.
CGAGGGCAGTGGCGCCAATGCGGGCCGCAGCCAGTGGATCACCGGCGCCGAGGCGCGCCGCGACGGCCATCGCTGGCGCGCGCGCGCCTGCGCCGTGCTCACCGGGATCGGCACCGTGAAAGCCGACGATCCGCGCCTCACGGTGCGCGAGGTGGAAACGCCGCGCCAGCCGCTGCGGGTGGTGGTGGACAGTCGGCTGGAGATTTCGGACCACGCCCGCATCCTCGAGGGTGGCAACGTGCTCGTGTTCTGCGGCACCGACCGGCCGCGGCCGGTGCCCGGCGCCGAGGTTCTGGCGCTGCCCAATGAGCAGGGCAAGGTCGAGCTGCCGGCGATGCTCGAGGAGCTGGCGCGCCGCGGCGTCAACGAGCTGCACGTAGAGGCGGGCTTCCGCCTCAACGGCTCGCTGCTGAAGGAGGGCTGCGTGGACGAGTTCCTGCTGTATCTCAATCCGAGCTTCCTCGGCGACGCTGCCCAGGGCATGCTCGAGCTGCCGGCGTTCGCCACGCTCGAGCAGCGCCCGAAGCTCAAGCTGAGGGGCCTGGAGCGGGTGGGCGATGATCTCCGTGTCCTGGCGCGGCCCGCGTAGCGAGCTGCGACCGACCCAGCGAGCCTCGTTTCGCTCCCAGCGCAATGTCCGGTAACCTTCCCAATCCATGTTCACGGGCATAGTCCAGGCGGTCGGCGCGATCACGGGCGTGACCCCGCTCGAGCAGGGCGTGCGCATCACCGTCGACGCCGGCGGCTTCGAGCTTGGCGGCGTGGCGATCGGCGACTCTGTGTGCGTGCAGGGCTGCTGCCTCACGGTGGTGGCGCGCGACGGCGGCATGCTTTCGTTCGACGTCTCGCGCGAGACGCTCGGCTGCACCGCGGGTCTTGACCGCCCCGGGCGCGTCAACCTGGAGCGGTCGCTGGCGATGGGCGACCCGCTCGGCGGCCACCTCGTCACCGGGCACGTGGACGCGGTCGGTGAGGTGATCGCATTCGAGCGCGCAGGCGAGTCGCGGCTGCTGCGCCTGCGCTTGCCGCAGGCGCTGGCGCGATATGTGGCGCGCAAAGGGTCGGTGTGCGTGGACGGCGTCAGCCTGACGGTGAACCGCGTCAACGGCGGCGACTTCGAGAGCAACCTGATTCCGCACACGCTGCTGGCGACCACGCTCGGCGGACTCGCGCCCGGAGCGTGGGTCAACCTGGAAGTGGATCTGGTCGCGCGCTACGTCGAGCGCATGGTGGCTGCCTCGTGACCATGGACCAAGAACGGCAGACCGCGGTCCTGTTCGCCGACGTGAGCGATAGCACCAAGCTCTACGAAGCGGTGGGCGACGCCGCCGCCCTCGAGGCGATCGAGGGCTGCCTCGAGCAGCTGCGGAAAGCCACGCAGTCGGCGGGCGGGCGGGTGGTGAAAACCATCGGCGACGAGATCATGGCGCTGTTCCCGAGCACCGACTCGGCGGCGGGCGCCGCCGCTGAGATGCAGTTCGCGGTCGAGCGGCTTCCCATGGTGGGGAACTCGGTATTGGGCGTGCGCATCGGCTTTCACAGCGGCCCGGTGATGCAGCGCGAGGGCGACGTGTTCGGCGACACCGTCAACGTCGCGGCGCGCCTGGTGAGCCAGGCGGTGAAGGGGCAGATCATTACTTCCAGCGAAACCATGGAGATGCTCAGCCCGGTGTTCCGCCGCTGGACGCGCCGCCTGTACGCCATCCAGGTCAAGGGCAAAGCGACCGAGGTGGACCTGTGCGAGCTGCTCTGGAACCAGCGCGGCGACGAGACCGTGCTCGCCATCGACCGCACCGGCGGCACCAGGATCAAGCAGGTGCAGCTGCGGCTGAAGTGGCCCGGCGGCGAGCGCGTGCTCAGGCGCAATCCGGATTCGCTCACCCTCGGGCGCGACGCCAGCGCCGACATCGTCATCAGCGACAACATGGCCTCGCGCAACCACTGCACCATCGAGCGCCGCCAGGACAAGTACCTGCTGTCGGACCACAGCTCCAACGGCACCTTCGTCACGGTCGAGGGCGAGGCCGAGGTGATCCTGCGGCGCGAGACGCTGGTGCTTCTCAAGCACGGCTGGATCACGTTCGGCCAGCCGCGCACGAGCGCCACCGAGGTGGTCGAGTATTTCTGCGACTGAAGCGCTGCGCGCTAGCGCGCAGCGCCGCGGGAGCCGGCGAAATCGCAGATCGCGCCCGGCGTCGTGAGCCAGGCGCGCTTCGCCGCCACGATGTGCTTGAGCGCGCGGCGCAGGTGGCGCAGCCGGTAGGGCTGGCCGACGATGTACGGGTGCAGCGCGATTCCCATCACCAGCGGCTGCGCTTTCGATTGCGCCAGCATCTCGTCGAAATTGTCCACGATCATGTCCGCGAAATCGCGCCCGTCCATCAGGCGCGCCACGATCATCGGGATGTCGTTCAGCTCCTGCGGGTAGGGAATCGACCACAGCGGCCCCGAGCGGGTCCTGAATCTGACCGGCTGGTCGTCGTGGCACCAGTTGAGGGTGTAGCGGTAGCCGGTCGCGGCGAGCAGGTCGGGCGTGGCGAAGCTCTCCGAGATCCACGGCGACAGCCAGCCAGCGGGCGCTTTGCCAGACTGCTTGCGGATGCGCGCGCGGCAGGTGGCGAGCAGCCTTTTCTCCTGCGCCGCGCTCATCTCGCCCTGGCGCACCGAGTTGCTGTGGCCGTGGCCGATCAGCTCGTCGCCGCGCCGCGCGAACGCCTCGACCACTTCCGGGCAGTAATCGTACAAGGCGGTGTTGAGCAGCACGCCCAGGGGCAGCTTGAGCTGCTCGAACAACTCCAGGCAGCGCCACACGCCGACGCGGTTGCCGTAGTCGCGCCACGAATAATTGAGTACGTCGGGCTCGGGACTACGGGGGCCGAGCGCCGCCCCCAGCCCGGCGCCAAACTCGAAATGCTCGAGGTTGAAGCCGATGTAGACGGCCAGGCGTTTTCCGCCCGGCCACGAATAGCCGCGCCGGCGGGTGATCGCCGAATAGGGGTAGCGGCCGTGGGACTTGAGGGGGCGGGTCATGGCGGCGCGGCGCCCACCCTGGCGGTGCGCGGCGCGCCGCGGCGGTGCGTCTGCAGCACGCCGTCGCTCAGGGCTTGGCGAGCCCGGCACGCACCATCAGGATCTCGGCGCTGTCGTTCCAGACTTCCATCTTCACGATCTTGCCGTGGCGCACGACGTAGCGGTCCACGTAGCGGTTGCCCTCGAAGGGCGTGCCATCGGGCCACTCGCCGTACAGGGTGCCGGTCTGGTAGACGACGGTTTCCTCGGCCGTGCCACCTGCGGCGACGTGGCTGGGGCCGAACTTCTTCTTCACCCACTTGTAGCGCCCGCGGTTGAAGGCCGTGGCTTCTGCCGGGTCGCGCATCAGGCGGTTGCCGGTGAAACGGATCTCGAGTTCGGGGGCGCAGTACTTCCGCGCCGAGTCCGGATCGGGGATCATGTGCAGCTTGAGGTAGGTTTCGACGATCTCCGCGGCCTCGCGCGCGGTATCCTTGGCTTGCATCGCGGTCTGGGCGGTCATAAACGGCTCCTCCGGCAGGGTCGTGGCTAGGTTAGCATGGCCGCAGGCGCTCGCAGGCACAAGGCTTGCTCGGCAAGAAAGCAGTTTCCAGACAAGGAGGAGCACATGCATTCGACGATTTCCAGACGGGAGTTCGTAGCGGTTGCGGTGGCCGCGGCACTCGGCGGCGGAGCCTTGAGCGCGCTGGCCCAGGAGCCCATCAAGATCGGTTTGGTGACGGCGCTTTCCGGCCAGTCGGCGCGTGCCGGCGAGGCGATCACGCGCGGCCTCACGATCGCCATCGACGAGCTGAACGCCAAGGGCGGCGTGCTCAATGGCCGCAAGTTCGAGCTGCTGCGGCGCGACGACGAGGCGACCCCGGCCAAGGGCGTGATCGCGGCGCGCGAGTTGCTGTTCAAGGAAAAAGTGGCGGTGCTGTTCGGCGGCCTCGACACCCCGGTGTCGCTCGCCATCGTGCCGATCGTGAACCAGGAGAGGATCCCGTTCATGGGGCCCTGGGCGGCGGGCACGCCGATCACCAAGAACGGCGCCAATCCGAACTTCGTGTTCCGTGTCTCGGCGGTGGATGAGATCGTCAACCGCGCCATGCTGCAGTACGCGCAGAAGACCTTCAACTCGAAGAACTGCGGCATGATCCTGGTGAACAACCCCTGGGGCGAGTCGAACGAGAAGGGCCTCATGGCCGCGCTCGGCGCCAAGGGCCTCAAGCCCGCAGGGGTCGAGAAGTTCGAGATGAGCGACATCGACGTGGTGCCGCACCTTACGCGGCTGAAGAACGCCGGCGCCGATTGCTTGTTCCTGGTCGGCAACGTCGGCCCCTCGGCGCAGGTGGTGAAGTCGCTCGACCGCATGGGCTGGAAGCCGCCCATCGTGTCGCACTGGGGTCCCGCGGGCGGGCGCTTCTCCGAGCTCGCCGGGCCGAACGCGAAGGAAGTGCACTTCATCCAGACCTACAGCTTCTTCGGCAAGCAATCGCCGGTCGGCGATAAGGTTCTGAAGGCGCTGATGGCCAAGTACAGCGACATCAAGGGCCCGGGCGACGTCACGCCCGCGGTGGGCGTCGCCAACGCCTACGACGCGATGATGCTGACCGCGCTCGCGATCCAGAACGCGGGCTCGACCGCCGGCCCGGCGGTGCGCGAGGGCTATTACAAGATCGGCCAGTACCAGGGCCTGATCAAGAACTACGCCAAGCCCTTCACGCCCGACAATCACGATGCGGTCAACGAGAACGACTACGTCTGGACGCAGTTCATCGACAACCAGATCCTGCCGGTGGGGATGAAGCGCTGAGCGGCCCGCGCCCCGCTCCTTCGCGCCTCAGGAGAAGGGCGGGGCAAGGGGTTGCGAGACGGCCGCGCCACGCGGCCGTTATTTTTTTCGCGCCATGCTAGTCACATCGGCTCTCATCTCCGGCATCGGCCTGGGCAGCATGTACGGGCTGCTCGCGCTCGGCTTCTACGTCACCTACTCGGTGTCGAGCACGGTCAACTTCGCGCAGGGCAGCTCGATGATGCTCGGGGCGGTGTTCGCCTACACCTTCGCGGTGACGCTGGGCTGGCCGTTCTGGAGCGCAGCCCTGCTGGCGCTCGCGCTGTGCGCGCTCTACGGCATCGTGGTCGAGCTGGTCGCGGTGCGGCCGTTTGCCCGCCGCGGCTCCAACGCCTGGCTGATGGCTACGGTGGCACTTGGCATCGTGGCCGACAACCTGGTGCTGTTCACTTTCGGCAAGGAGCCGCGCGGCTTCGTGCTGCAGTGGGCCAGCGGCTCGATGCAGCTGTTCGGCGTCGGCGTCTCGCCGCTGCAGGCGGCGATCCCGGCGGTGGGCCTGGGCCTCGCGGCGGCGTTGCATTTCGTGTCGCGTCGCACGCGGCTCGGCACGGCGCTGCTCGCAGTGGTGCAGAACCAGGATGCGGCGCGCCTGGTCGGCATCAACGTGCCGGTCGCGATCTCGGCGGCGTTTGCACTCTCGACAGTGTTCGCCGGCGCCGCCGGCATCCTGATCGCGCCGCTGTACAACGTGCATTCTGACATGGGCACGGTGTTCGGCCTGAAGGCGTTCGCGGTCGCGATCCTCGGCGGCATCACCAGCGCCTGGGGCGTGATGCTCGCAGGGCTCATGTTCGGCATCGCCGAGGCGCTGATCACCGCGCTGCTCGGCTCGGCGTACACCCAGATCCTCACCTTCACGCTGGTGATCGTAGCGCTGGCGATCGCGCCCAACGGCCTGTTCGGCCGCGCCGAGGTGAAGAAGGTATGAGGCTGCTGCCGTGGCTCCTGCTCGGCGCGTTGTTCGCCGCAGCGCTGGCCTTCACCGCGGTGGCGAACAGCTACTACGTGTTCGTGATGGCGACGCTGGCGCTCACCGCGATCGTCGGCATCGGCCTGAACGTGCTGCTGGGGCTGACCGGACAGGTCTCGTTCGGCCACGTCGGCTTCTACGCCATCGGCGCCTACGTGGTGGCGATCCTCACCACCGCGGCCGAACTCTCTTTCTGGATCGCGCTGCCGCTCGCGGTGCTGCTCTCGACCGCGATCGGCGCGCTGCTCGCGCTGCCGGCGCTGCGCGTGCGCGGACCGTACCTGGCGATGGTCACCATCGCCTTCGGCTTCATCGTGGAGCACGTTGCGGTCGAGTGGCGCGGCCTGACCGGGGGGCAGAACGGCATCATGGGCATCGGCTCGCCAGCGGCGTTCGGAGTCGCGTTCGGCGAACGCGGCGTGGCGCTTGCCGCGATCGTGGTCGCGGCGCTCGTGCTGTGGGCTTTCTGGCGGCTCTCCAATTCGAGCTGGGGTGCGGCGATGCGCGCGGTCAAGGATTCCGAGACCGCGGCGGAGTCGATCGGCCTCAACCCGGTCGCCATCAAGAGCGTCGCGTTCGCGCTCTCGGCGGCGTGCGCGGGACTCGCAGGCGGGCTGTTCGCGCCGCTGTCGGGTTTCGTCACGCCCTCGACCTTCGCCTTCTCGCAGTCGATCCTGTTCGTCCTGGTGGTGATCATCGGTGGCGCCGGCACGGTCACCGGACCGCTCGCCGGGGCGGCGCTGGTGGTGCTGCTGCCCGAGGTGCTGGCAGGATTGGCCGAGTACCGGCTGCTGTTTTTCGGTGCCCTGCTGCTCGCCGTGCTCTGGGTCGCGCCCGAAGGCGTGGTCGGGGAGATCGCGCGCCTCGCCCGGCGCCGCCGTGCACCGCGAGTCCCCGGCGCGCCGGCGGGCGCAGGGCTGGCGCAAGCGGCGCAGCAGGCCGCGCTCTCGACCGAGGGCCTGACGATCGCTTTCGGCGGCGTCAAGGCGGCAACCGGGGTCGCATTCGCGGCGCAGCCCGGAAGCGTCACCAGCCTGATCGGCCCCAACGGCGCTGGCAAGACCACGGTGCTCAACATGCTGGGCGGTTTCTATCGCCCCGACGCCGGCACGATCCAGCTCGGCGAGCGCGCCATCCAGGGCGAGCCGGCATGGCGCATTGCGCGCGCCGGGCTGGCGCGCACCTATCAGACTTCCCAGCTATTCGGCAGCCTCTCGGTGCTCGACAATCTGGTGATCGCGCAGGCGCGCGGCCGGCTGGGGCGCGCAGCGCCGGTGCGCGCCGAGGCCGAGCGCAGGGCCGAAGCGCTGCTGGCTTTCGCCGGCTACCGCGGCGACATGCTGGCGCGCGCCGCCGACCTGCCACACGTCGACCGGCGCCTGGTCGAGATCGCGCGCGCGCTTGCGACCTCGCCCGAGGTGTTGCTGCTCGATGAGCCGGCGGCGGGACTGGCGCGCGAGGACAAGGAGCGCCTCGCCGCGCTGCTGCGGCGCATCGCCGACACGGGCGTCGCGGTGGTGCTGGTCGAGCACGACATGTCGCTGGTGATGCGGATCTCGGACCATGTGGTGGTGCTCGATGCCGGGACGCCGATCGCGCGCGGCGCGCCCGCGGCGGTGCAGGAGGATGCCGCCGTGCGCAAGGCCTATCTTGGCGAGGACCACGGCCGGCCGGTGGCGCACCGCAGAGCGCAAGCGGAACTCGGCGACAAGCTGCTCGAAGTGCGGCAACTGCGCGCGGGATACGGCGCCGAACCGGTGCTGAAGGGAATCGACCTCGAGGTGCGCGGCCGCGAGATGGTCGCAGTGCTCGGGGCGAACGGCACCGGCAAATCGACCCTGATGCGCGCGCTGTCGGGGCTGCACCGCCCGGTCGAGGGCGGCATCGAATTCGAGGGCGGCGACCTGTCGCGGTTGCCGGCGCACCGGGTGGTGGCGCGTGGCGTCGTGCTCGTTCCGGAAGGGCGGCAGGTGTTTGCGGAACTCTCGGTGCTCGACAACCTGCGCCTGGGTGCGTTCCGGCGCGGCGCGGTGTCGCAGCAGGACATCGAGCGCATGCTGGAGCGCTTTCCGCGCCTGCGCGACCGGCTGCAGCAGCGCGCCGGCCTGCTCTCGGGCGGCGAGCAGCAGATGCTGGCGATCGCGCGCGGGCTGATGGCGCGGCCCAAGCTGCTGCTGCTGGATGAGCCCTCGCTCGGCCTCGCGCCGCAGGTGATCAACGACCTGTTCGCTGCGCTCGACCGGCTGCGCGAGGAAGCGGCGACCGTCCTGCTGGTGGACCAGATGGCGGGCCTCGCGCTCGCGCTCGCAGATCGCGCCTATGTGATCGAGGGGGGGCGCATCGTTGCTTCGGGCGCGGCCGCCGACATCGCCGCCCAAGGGGCGCTGGAAAAAGCCTACCTCGGAGCCGCGCAGTAGAATCGCGGCGCTTTGACTGAGCCGCCGAATCGCAGCGCGCGCCGCGCGCGCTTGCCGCGCATCGAGTTCGATCCGGCGCTGCCGATCAACCAGCGCCGCGAGGAGATCGCCGCCGCGGTGCGGCAGCACCCGGTGGTCATCGTCTGCGGCGAGACCGGCTCGGGCAAGACCACGCAGATCCCCAAGATCCTGCTCGACATGGGGCGCGGTGCGGCCGGCTACATCGGCCACACGCAGCCGCGTCGCATCGCCGCGCGCTCGGTGGCGGCGCGCATCGCCGAGGAGCTGAAGTCCGAGCTCGGCGGCGCGGTCGGCTACAAGGTGCGCTTTCACGACCAGGTGCGGCCGGACTCGCTCATCAAGCTGATGACCGACGGCATCCTGCTCGCCGAGACGCAGGGCGACCGGGAGCTGCGCGCCTACGACAGCATCGTGCTGGACGAGGCGCACGAGCGCAGCCTCAACATCGACTTCCTGCTCGGCTACATGAAGCGCTTGCTGCCGCGGCGCCCCGAGCTGAAGCTCGTTATCACCTCGGCGACCATCGACGCCGAGCGCTTCGCGCAGCACTTCGACGGCGCGCCGGTGATCGAGGTCTCGGGACGTCTCTACCCGGTGGAGGTGCGCTACCGTCCGGTGGGCGGCGACAGCGAGGACACGACGCGCGACGAAGAGGAGCAGGCGCTCGCCGACGCCGTGGAGGAAGCGTGCCGCGCCGGCGGTGGCGACGTGCTGGTGTTCCTGCCGGGAGAGCGCGAGATCCGCGACACCGCTGCGGTGCTGCGGCGGCAAAGTGTAAAGTCACGCTTTACACTCGGCGACATCCTGCCCCTGTACTCGCGCCTGTCGGCGGCCGAGCAGGACCGCGTGTTCCGCCCGGGCGGCGAGCGCCGCATCGTGCTCGCCACCAACGTCGCCGAAACCTCGCTCACGGTGCCGCGCATCCGCTACGTGGTGGACACGGGCCTCGCGCGCGTCAAGCGCTACAGCTACCGCAACAAGGTGGAGCAGCTGCGGGTGGAGAACGTGTCGCGCGCGGCGGCGCAGCAGCGCGCCGGGCGCTGCGGCCGGGTGGCGGACGGCGTCTGCATCCGGCTCTACTCGGAGGCGGAGTTCAACGCCCGGCCCGCGTTCACCGATCCGGAGGTGCTGCGCTCGTCGCTCGCCGCGGTGATCCTGCGCGCCTTGAGCCTCGATCTGGGCAAGGTGGAGGAATTCCCGTTCCTCGATCCGCCGGCGCCGCGCGCCATCGCTGATGGCTACGCGCTGCTCGCCGAGCTGGGTGCGGTCGACGAACGGGATGGGGTAACGGAGCCCGATCCCCGTTACGGTGCGCTCACCGACCTGGGGCGGGAACTGGCACGCCTGCCGCTCGACCCACGGATCGCGCGCATGCTGGTGGCGGCGCGCGACGAGGGCTGCCTCGAGCAGCTGCTGGTGATTGCGGCCGCGCTTTCGGTGCAGGATCCGCGCGAGCGCCCGCTCGAGCGCCAGGCGGCCGCCGACCAGCGCCACGCCCGCTTCGATGACGAGCGCTCGGACTTCGTCGCTTACCTGAAGCTGTGGCAGGCGTATCCGAACGGGCCCTCGCGCAAGGACTGCCGCGACAACTTCCTTTCCTACCCGCGCATGCGCGAGTGGCGCGACGTGCTGGCGCAGCTGCGGCAGTCGGTGGAGGAGCTCGGCTGGCGCTCTTCGAGCGCCGACGCCGCGAAACTGGAGGGCTACCGGGCGATCCATCGCGCGTTGCTCGCCGGGCTGCTCGGCAACGTGGGCATGAAGGAAGATGAGGACAACGCGTACACCGGCGCGCGCGGCATCAAGTTCTGGATGCACCCGGGCTCCGGCACCAGAAAGCCGGGGCGCTGGCTGATGGCGGCCGAGCTGGTAGAGACCACGCGACTGTACGCGCGCAACGTGGCCGCGATCGAGCCGAAATGGCTCGAGGAGCTCGGCGCGCACCTGCTCAAGCGCTCGCAGGAGCGGCCGCACTGGGAAAAGGACCGCGCGCAGGTGGTGGCGCTCGAGCGCGGCACGCTCTACGGGTTGCCGATTTACGCCAACCGGCGCGTCGACTACAGCGCCATCGACGCCACGCTGGCGCGCGCCATTTTCATCCGCTCGGCGCTGGTCGAGGGCGATTACGAGACGCGCGCGCCGTTCTTCGCCCACAACCGCCGCCTGCTGGCGGAGATCGAACGCCTCGAGCACAAGTCGCGCCGCCCCGACATCCTGGTGGACGAGACGCTGATCGAGGCTTTCTACGACGCGCGCATCCCGGCGGGCATAAGCAAGGGCGCCGACTTCGACAAGTGGCGCCGCGAGGCCGAGCGCGCGGAGCCGCGGCTGCTCTACCTCAAGCGCGACGACCTGATGCGCCACCAGGCCGCCGGCATCACCACCGAGAATTTCCCGCCGCAGCTGCAACTCGGCGCCAATGAACTGACGCTCGAATACCACTTCGAGCCGCGCTCGCCGCGCGACGGCGTGACGCTCACGGTGCCGGTGGCGCTGCTCAACCAGGTGCCGGCGGCGCGCTGCGAGTGGCTGGTGCCTGGGCTGCTGAGGGAGAAAGCGCAGGCGATGGCGAAGCAGCTGCCGCAGCGCCTGCGCCACCGCCTGGGCCCGCTGGCAGGGTTCGCTGACGAGTTCGCGCGCGCGGTGCCGCCCTCGGACCTGCCGCTGGCGACGGCGCTCGCGCGCCATGTACGCAGCGCGCTAAACCTGGAGGTGCCGGTGGACGCGTTCCGCTCCGACGCCGCGCCGCCGCACCTGCACATGAACTTCCGCGTGCTCGACGAGCACGGGCGCCAGCTCGGCATGGGGCGCGACCTGGCGGCGCTCAAGCGCGAGCTGGCGCGGGAAACAGAGGCCGTGCTGCAGAGCGGAGCGCTAAGCGACGCGGGCGAGCGCTACACCGCGTGGAGCTTCGGTGACCTGGAGGAGATCATGCAGATCGAGCGCGGCGGGCAGACGCTGATGGGCTACCCGGCGCTGCTGGATGCGGGCGATGCGGTCACGTTGCAGGTGCTCGACTCGCCCGAGAAGGCGCGCGCCACGCACCGCGGCGGCGTGCGGCGCCTGCTCGCGATCGCGTTCCGCGAGCGCATCCGCGAGCTGGAGAAGACGTTGGCGCGCGACGTAGCGCTGGCGCCGCTCAAGGAGGACATCGTCGCCGCCGCGATCGACCGCACCTTCCTCGCCGAATCGATGCCGATGCTGCGAGCGGACTACGCGCGCCGGCTGGAAGAGGGGCGCAGCCGCTTCGGCCTGATCGCGCAGGAGATCGCGCGCACCGCCGCGCTGCTGCTCGCCGAGCAGGCGCAGCTGCAAAAGCGCATCGCCGCTGCTGCGAAGGCGTTTCCACAGGCTGCCGAGGAGGTGCGCAGCCAATGCGCCCGGCTGCTGGCGCCCGGGTTCCTCGCCCGCACGCCCTGGGAGCGGCTGCAGCACCTGCCGCGCTACCTCAAAGCGGCGGGCTTGAGGCTGGACAAGCTGCGCGAGGATCCGCAGCGCGACGCGCGCCTGGCGGCGGAGGTGGCGGCGCTCGAGCTCGCCTACCGGCGCGAGCTGGTGGCGCGCGCCAAGCTCGGCGCCGTGACCGCGGAGTGGGAGCAGTTCGGCTGGCTGCTCGAGGAGCTGCGCGTGGCGTTGTTCGCGCAGCAGCTCAAGACTCCGGTGCCGGTGTCGGTGAAGCGGCTCGCCAAGTTGTGGCACAGTATGCGGAACCGAAAATGAGCTCCATCGCCCGCTCGCTGACGTTCGCTTTTGTCCACCTGCTGCATCCGCGCATGCTGTGGCTGATGCTCTGGCCGCTGCTGATTGCGCTTGCCATCTGGGGCACGCTGGCACTGGTGTTCTGGGCCGAGCTCGTGGTCTGGCTCGCCATGCGGGTAAAGGAGTGGATCCAGACCGCGACCTTTTTCATAAGCTGGGACGCGGGCAGCGTGGCGCTGTTCGCGGCCAAGGCGCTGGTGCTGCTGATGCTGGTGCCGCTGGTGCAGCTCACGGCGCTCTTTATCCTCGGCATCTTCGGCATGCCGCAGATGGTCGACTACGTCGCGCGCCGCCGCTATGCCTCGCTTGCACGCCGCCAGGGCGGCAGCTTCGCGGGCAGCGTCTGGAACGGCATCGTCGCGTTCGGCGGCCTGGCGGTGCTCGGCGCGGTGTCGATTCCGCTATGGGTGTTTCCGCCGCTCTGGCCGCTGATTCCCGTGCTGATCGTGGGCTGGGTGAACCAGCGCTTGCTGCGTTATGACGCGCTCGCCGAGCACGCCGCCGCGGACGAGATGCGCGCGATCATCGCCGACGAGCGCGGCACACTGTATCTCCTCGGCCTGGCGCTGGCGCTGCTCGCCTACGTGCCGATCGTCGGCTTTTTCGCGCCGGTGCTGTTTGGCCTGGCCTTCATCCACTACCTGCTCGGACTGCTCGAGGTGCGGCGCGCGGCGCCGATCGAGGGCGCTGCGCCGACGCTATAGCCGGTTCACCGGCAGGTCGAGGCCGGCGATCGCCGCTGCGATTTTTTCGATCGCTGCGGGGCGGTGGAAGCCCTGCCGCGAGGCGAGGCCGATGCGCCGCGATGGGCGCGGATCGGAGAACGACACCGCTTTCACCAACGGGTTGGCGTGCCGCGAGGTGAGTGCGGTGGCCGGCAGCACCGTCACGCCCAGGCCCGAGGCCACCATGCTGCGCAGGGTCTCGAGCGAGCTGCCTTGGCGCCCCGGCCCCGGCGGCCGGGAAAATTCCTGGCACGCGTCGAGCACCTGGTCGCGGAAGCAGTGTCCGACCGGCAGCAGCAGCAGCTCGCCCGCATCGAGCTCCTCGACCGTGACGCGGCGGCGCCTCGCGTAGGCGTGCCGCGCGGGCGCGATGACCCGGAACTCCTCCTCGTACAGCGGCCGGGTCTCGATCCCCGGCGCCTCGTAGGGCAGCGCCAGGATCACGGCGTCGACCTCACCCGCGCGCAACATGCGATCAAGGTTGGCGGTAAGGTTCTCCTCGATGTCGAGCGGCATCTCGGGCGCGAGCTTGCGCAGCGCCGCTACCAGCTCGGGAAGCAGGTAAGGCGCGACCGTGTGGATGACGCCCAGGCGCAGCGCCCCCTTCAACTGATCGCGGCCCTGGCGCGCCACCGCCTTGACGCGCGCGGCCTCGTCGAGCGTGCGCCGCGCCTGCGCCACCACCTGCACGCCCGCGGCGGTGACGATGACGCTGCCCTTGCCGCGCTCGAACAGCTTGACGCCGAGCTCGTCCTCCAGCTTCTTCACCGAAGCCGAGAGGCTCGGCTGGCTGACGAAGCAGCGGCCGGCGGCGCGGCCGAAGTGCTTCTCGTCGGCCACCGCCACCACATATCTGAGTTCGGTGAGAGTCATGGATGCGGGCAGGCGATATCGTAACGCGGGCGGTAAACTCGGCCTTCAGCCCATTGCGTGGAGAGCAACACCCCATGGCGTTCGGCGCGCTCATCATCGGCGACGAGATGCTGGTCGGCAAGCGCCAGGACAAGCACCTGGCGTTCCTGATCGAGGCACTGGCGCGCCGCGGGCTGCGCCTGGCCTGGGCCGAATACCACGGCGACGACCCGGCGCGCCTGACCGCGGCGCTCGCGCGCAATTTCGCCTCGCCCGATGTGGTGTTCAGTTTCGGCGGCATCGGCGCCACGCCCGACGATCACACGCGCCAGTGCGCCGCCGCGGCGCTCGGCGTGGCGCTCGCGCTGCACCCGGAAGCCGAGCGCGAGATCCGCGGGCGCTTCGGCGCCGACATCACGCCGCAGCGGCTCGAGATGGGCGTGTTCCCGCAGGGCGCGGCGATCATCCCGAACCCATTCAACCGCATCCCGGGATTTTCGCTGCGCGAGCATCATTTCGTGCCCGGCTTTCCGCAGATGGCTTGGCCGATGGCGGAATGGGTGCTGGATACGAAATACCAATCGCTGTTCGACCGCGACCGCTGGACCGAAGGCTCGATCCTGGTCTACGAGGCGGGCGAGAGCCAGCTCATCCCTGCGATGCAGGCGGTGGGCGAGCGCTATCCCGGGGTGAAGGTGTTCAGTCTGCCTTCGATGGGCGCCGACGGCAGCCGGCGCCACGTCGAGTTGGGGGTGCGCGGCGACCCGGCGCAGGTGCCAGCCGCCCTCGAGGCGCTGCGCTCGAACGTGCGCGCCGCGCGCTTTCCCTTCGAGGAGCTGCGCGGCGGAAACTAGGACGGATCAAAACGCGGGTCGCATGATCAGGCAGAATAGATGAGTTTTGACGTGAAAAAGGGGCCTGCGATGGACAGGAAACTGATAACAGCGGCGATCGCGGCCGCGTTCGCGGCGCCGGCCGCATTGGCGCAGAGCGCGGTGACGATCGGCGGTACGGTCAACATCATGTACGACTACGTCAAGGCGGGCGGCAACACCGGCGGCGACGTCGCCGGTGGCGCCAACAACGCCATGAAATCGCATGACCGGGTGCGCGACGGCGCGCTTTCGAACATCCGTTTCAGTGTGGTCGAGGATCTGGGCGGCGGCAACTCTGCGTTCGTGCAGGTGGAGAGCGCCGTGATCCAGAACTCCGATACGCGCAGTAACGCCGTCGGCAGCAGCGCGACGACCGGCGGCTGGGGTAACCGCAATTCGGCAATCGGCCTGAGCAGCAAGGCGGCTGGCCGCTTCCTGATCGGCGTCTGGGACCTGCACTACAACGAGCTGTACGCGATCGAGCCAGGTCATCCGATCACCAACGCGGCGGCTGGGATGCTCGGCCTGATGCAAAACTTCGGTTCCGGCTTCAGCCTCTCGCCCACGATCGGCACCCGTTACGGCAACATCATTCGCTGGGATTCGGCCGTGTGGGGCGGCTTCAGCATCACGGCAGGTTATGCGCGTCCCACGGACAGCGCACCGGTCAACAGCCCGGGCGACATCCGCGACGGCAAGAACAACCGGGCGTGGGGCATTGCGCCGCGCTTCGAGAGCGGCGGCTTCCAGGTCCGGTATTCGTACTTGCAGGACAAGGACATCCCGACCAACGCCACCATCAGCCTCGCCGGCACGCCGATGTTCGGCGGCGGCGCGATCGCGGCTCTCTCCAAGATCACCGGCAATCGGCTCGGCGCGCGCTACAAGTTCGGCAACGGCTTCGGCGTCGGCCTCGCCTGGGATTCGTCCAAATGGAGCTTCTCGTCCAATGCGCCGGGCGCGCAGATGGACGTCAAGCGCGACGTCTGGTCGTTGCCGCTCACCTTCGAGACCGGCAACCACATGCTGTTCGGCACCTACGCGCAGGCGAACGACTGGAGCGGGTCGCTCGGCGGCACCAGTTGGAGCGCCACCACCAACCCGGCGATCGGCGGGACGGCGGCGGGCAGCCTGACCTTCGGCTCCGAGACCGGCGCTAAGTTCTATTCGTTGGGCTACACCTACAAACTTTCCAAGCGCACCAACGTGCACGCCACCTACCAGAAGATCCGCAACGAGGCGCTGGTGCGCTACGACTTCAAGGACAACTCAAGCGGCAGCACCGCCGTCGGCGCCGATCCCGAGGCCTGGGGTTTCGGCATCCGGCACACCTTCTAGTCATTCGGGCAAAAAAAAGCCCCGCCAAGGCGGGGCTTTTGCTTACTTCCTTCTCGCAGCCTTTTTCTGCCGGCTGCGCTTCGCGCTAGATCGGGACTTGCCCGGTTTGGCGCTCAGGCGGCCTTTTTTGCCTTGGCAGCCAGGTTCTTGACCGACTCGGTCGCGGCGGCGACGTTGGCTTCCGCGATCTCGGACGCCTGCTTGGCGGCCTTGCTGAAGTTGTCGTAGGCCGAATTGGCGGCGGCGAGCATCTGCTTGACCGCGGTCACGGCGACATCCGAACCCGCCGGGGCGTTCTTGACAGCCTTGTCGAGCAACGATACGAAGTTCTCGTTCCACTCCGCGATGCGCTTCTCGGTGGCCTTCGACAGATCTGCGTTCGCCTGCGTCGCGACTTCGTACACGCTCTTCGAGTAGGCGATCGCCTTCTCCATCGCGGGCTGCGCGAAGGTGCTCTGCAGGCTCACCAGCTCCTGCACGTCCTTGGCGCCGGCGAGGGCGCGGGCGTTGGACATCGTGTCTTCGAACGCAGCGCGGATCGCGCTCGCGTTCAGGTTGG
This sequence comes from uncultured Enterobacteriaceae bacterium, assembly GCA_964393745.1. GTDB lineage: Bacteria > Pseudomonadota > Gammaproteobacteria > Burkholderiales > SG8-39 > 2-02-FULL-66-14. Next base: position 123,449 of record CAYMVA010000095.1, read on the forward strand.
CAAGTTTCTCGATCGCGGCAAACTGGCTCGACGCGAGCGACAGCATCGCTTCCACAGCGGTCTTATTGGTGGCTTGGATCTGCTCGGGGGTAACGGGGGTAACGTACATATCAAGTCTCCTAGTCAAAGTGAAGTTCAAAAATTCGTTGGCGCTTTTGGTGCGCCGCAGCAATTGCAAGTTTAGAGCGGATCCATTCAAAGTCAAGAGCTTTGTGCGTTGCACCATAAGCTATTGATGTCCCGCACAAATTCCACGTCAAATTTATCAGGGGACAATTGGAGGCGTTTGAAACAGCACCCCGGATTGATCCGCGCCTTGCCAAGTGCGCGGCGCCAGCTGGCGGGCGCACTACGCTGCGGGTAGGCACTGTTTTGAGTGCGGGGAGGTCGGTTGACAGGGATTGCGGCTATCCTGCCGCGGCACGCCGGGGTGCGCAGTGACTACTCACTATATGGATATAGCCCAGAAATTAGCCTTCGATCCGGGTGACCCGCAATTCATACGCGACCCGTTCCCGTTGCTCGCGCGCCTGCGCGAAGAGGACCCGGTGCACTGGTCCGAGCCCCTAGGTGCCTGGATCCTGACGCGCCACGCCGACGTGCGCGAGGCGTCGCGCGACCCGAGATTGTCCTCGGACCGGATGCGGCCGTTTTTTGAAGCGCAGCCCGAGGACCTGAGGCGGCGCCTTTCGGCGCTCGAGGGCAACGTGTCGCGCTGGGCGGTGTTCATCGACCCGCCGCGGCACACCCGGCTGCGCGCGCTGATGTCGCACGCGTTCACCTCGCGCGCGGTCGAGCGGCTGCGCGCGAGCGTGGCGGCGCGCATCGACGAGCTGCTGACGCCGCTCGCCGGCAGGGACGAGTTCGACCTGGTCGGCGAGTTCGCCTGGCTGCTGCCGGCGGGCGTGATCGCCGACCTGCTCGGGGTGCCGCGCGAGGACATCGGCCGCCTCAAGGACTGGTCCGACGAGCTTTCGGGGTTCGTGTTTTCCGGCCGCCATGTACAGGCGAAGTACCAGCGCGCGGCGCGCGGCGTAGGCGAAATGGCCGAGTACTTTGCGCGCCTCATCGAAACCAAGCGCGCACGGCCCTGCGAGGACCTGATTTCGGCGCTGGTCGCCGCTACCGATGGCGGTGAGCGCCTGACTCCGGAGGAACTCGAGGCGATGTGCGTGCTGCTGCTGTTCGCCGGGCACGAGACCACCACGCACCTGATCGGCAACGGCATGCACGCGCTGCTGTCGCAGCCGCAGGCGCGCGCTGCTCTCGCCTCGCGCCGCGCCGACGCTGCCTTTGTCGAGAGCGCGATCGAGGAACTGCTGCGCTTCGACGGGCCGAGCCTCGCCCAGGGACGCGTCGCTGCTGAAGACTTGGAGATCGGCGGCAAGCGCATCCGGCGCCACGAGCGCGTGTTCCTGATGCTGGCGGCGGCCAACCGCGACCCGCGCGCCTTCGACGACCCGGACACGCTGCGCCTCGCACGCACGCCGAACGCGCATGTCACGTTCGGCTACGGCATCCATTTCTGCGTCGGCGCGCCGCTCGCACGCCTGGAGGGACAGCTCGCATTCCCGCGGCTGCTCGAGCGCTTCCCGCGGCTCGAGCTGGCGGCGCCGCCGCAGTGGATGGATTCGCTCGTCATCCGCGGTGCACACCAGATTCGCGTCCGGGTCCTGAACTAGATGCCGGCGCCGGAACACCACGAGCACCTGCCGCGGCGTCTGTGGTGGGTGCTGGCGCTGCTCACCTTCATCTGGGGCTTCAACTGGACGGCGATGAAGGTGGCGATCTCAGAGGTGTCGCCGTTTACCTTCCGCACCTTTTGCCTCGGCGCCGGCTCGGCGCTGCTGTTCGCTTTCCTGCGCGCCAACGGCCAGCCGCTCGCAATCGCGCGCAGCGAGTGGCCGCGCCTGGTGCTGATTGCGTTCTTCACGATCACCTGCTGGAACATCCTGGTGGTGTTCGGGCTGGCGCACATCCCTTCGGGGCGTGCCGCGATCCTCGCCTACACCATGCCGGCGTGGGCGATCCCGCTCTCGGTCTGGCTCCTCGGCGAGCGCATGACGGGGCGCAAGCTGCTGGGCCTCGTGCTCGGCATGGGCGGCATGGCGCTTCTGCTGTGGAACGAGTTCGCGCAGCTGCATGGCGCGCCGCTCGGCGCGCTGCTGGTGCTGGGCGCCGCGTTCACCTGGGCGATCGGCACGGTGCTGCAGAAGAAGTTCCCGGTGCGCGCGCCGGTCGCGGCGTACACCGCATGGATCATGCTGCTCGGCGGCGTGCCGATATACCTCGGTGCGCTGCTGCTGGAGGATTTCCGCCGCCTGGGCGAGGTCAGCCTGTGGGCCGCGCTCGCCGTGGCCTACAACGTCGTGTTCTCCTTCGCCTGGGCGCACTGGGCCTGGATCAAGCTCGCCACCACGGTGTCGGTGACCGTGTTCTCGCTCAGCATGCTGCTCATCCCGGTGGTGGGCGTTTTCAGCGGCATGCTGTTCCTCGGCGAGCGCCCCGGGTGGGCCGAATACGTGGCGCTCGCGCTGGTAGTCGGCTCGCTGCTGACAGTGATGGTGCCGCAGCGCGCGGCACGCTAGGCATGCAGCGCCCGTCGCGCTAGTCGGTGCGCGCCCGACGCGTCAAGCTCGAAGCGCGCGGCAGCGCGGCAACTTTGCAACTTTCCAGGCCTGCACCGCCCATGCCAGCAACTCTTGCGGCGCGGTCCCGGCCGGCGGCTGCAGCCCGAGGAACCCGAGCGCCCTCGGCAGATGCTCCGTCGTCGCATCGGGCGCGCGAGTCTGCTTGGAAAGCTTCTCGCCTGCCGCGTTGACGGCGACCGGCACGTGCAGGTAGCGCGGCGTGGGCACGCCGAGCAGCCGCTGCAGATGGATCTGCCGCGCCGTGGATTCGAGCAGATCTGCGCCGCGCACCACGTCGGTCACCCCCTGTGCGGCATCGTCTACCACCACTGCGAGCTGGTAGGCGATCTGGCCGTCGGCGCGCAGCAGCACGAAGTCGCCCACTTCACGTTCCACGGACTGCGCGAATTCGCCCAGAAGCCGGTCGCTGAATCGAATCGGCTCCGGGTTGGTGCGCACGCGCAGCGCGCGCCGCTTCTTCCCTGGGGCAAGCCCGTTGCGGCAGGTCCCCGGGTAGATGCGCGCGCCGTCCGGCGCCTGTGCGGGGCCGCTGCCGTTGCCGAACACTAGCGCCGAGTCGGCGATCTCGCTGCGGCTGCAACCGCACCAGTAAGTCATACCCGCGCGCTCGAGAGAATCGAGCGCCGCGCGGTAAAGCTCCTGGCGTGCGCTCTGGAACGCGACCGCGCCGTCCCAGAGCAGGCCGCAGGCCTCGAGCTGGCGCCGGATCGCGTCCGCCGCGTCCGGCTGCACGCGCGGCGTGTCCAGATCTTCCATGCGCAGCAACCAGCTGCCGCTCGCGGCGCGCGCATCCAGCCAACTCGCGAGCGCCGCCACCAGCGAGCCGAAGTGCAGCAGTCCGCTGGGCGAAGGGGCGAAACGCCCGACGTATGCGCGCGGCATGGCGTGGTCGATGCCGGCATATTACTTTGCGCGCCGGGCGCAAGGCCGCTGGCGCAGCCGCACGGCGCGCTTGAAATGCGCGCCGGCGACCGCCACATCGAATGGCGAACCGGAGCGCTGGAGCCGCATACGGCTCAGGTAAACTCAGCCAACTCTTTCAGGATCCGCACATGGCAACCATCGAACTCACCAAGGAAAAATTCGAGCAGACCATCGGCGACAACCCCATCGTCATCGTGGATTTCTGGGCGCCCTGGTGCGGCCCGTGCCGCGGCTTCGCGCCGATCTTCGAGAAAGCCTCGGAGGCGCACCCGGACGTGGTATTCGCCAAGGTCAACACCGACGAGCAACAGGACCTGGCGGGAGGCTTCAACATCCGCTCGATCCCCACGCTGATGCTGTTCCGCGAGAAGGTGATCCTGTTCCAGGAGGCGGGCGCGCTGCCCGCGTCCGCGCTCGAGCAGGTACTGTCCCAGGCGAAGGCGCTCGACATGGCGACCGTGCACAAGGAAATCGCCGCCGGCCAGCCGGCGCAGCCGTGAACGAAATCCGCCGCAGCGCCGAGCGCGGCTACGCCGACCACGGCTGGCTGCGCTCGTTCCACTCGTTCTCGTTCGCCGAGTATCACGACCCGGCGCACATGGAGTTCGGCGCGTTGCGCGTGATCAACGAGGACCGGGTCGCGCCCGGCAGCGGCTTCGGCACCCACGGCCACCGCGACATGGAGATCATCAGCTACGTGCTCGAGGGCGCGCTCGCGCACCGCGATTCGATGGGCAACGGCTCGAGCATTGTCCCTGGCGACGTGCAGCGCATGAGCGCGGGGCGCGGCGTGCAGCACAGCGAGTACAACCACGACGCGGCGGGCGTCACCCACTTCCTGCAAATCTGGATCGAGCCCGCGGTGCGCGGCATCGCGCCCGGCTACGAGCAGAAGCACTTCGGCGCCGCGGAAAAGCGCGGCCGCCTGCGATTGGTCGCGTCGCCCGATGGCGCCGAGGGTTCGGTGACGATCCACCAGGATGGCCGCGTCTACGCGGGCTTGGTGGACGGCGCCGAGCGCCTGGAGCACCGGTTGGCGCCCGGAAGGCGCGCATACGTTCACGTGGCGCGCGGCAGCGCCACGGTTAACGGGCACGAGCTCGCTGCTGGAGACGCTCTGAAGACCGATCAGACCGAGATCGTGATCGAGCGCGGCTCGGCGGGCGAGGTGCTGTTGTTCGATTTGCCCTGAGCGCGGGGCAGGCGGGGAGCCTGCCGAGGAAGTAACATGGGCGCCGCTATGGGCGGCACGCGCACCGAGCGAGACTCCTTCGGACCGATCGAGGTGCCCGCGGAGCGCCTGTGGGGCGCGCAGACCGAGCGCAGCCGGAGATTCTTTCGCATCGGCGGCGAGCGCATGCCGCTGGCGGTGGTGCATGCGCTGGCGCTGGTGAAACGCTCCGCGGCGCGCGTCAATGCAGCGCTCGGGCTGCTCGATGGCGCCAAGGCAGAGGCCATCGCGCGCGCCGCCGACGAGGTGCTCGCCGGCCGCCACGACGAGGAATTCCCGCTACTGGTCTGGCAGACCGGATCGGGCACGCAATCCAACATGAACGTCAACGAGGTGCTCGCCAATCGCGCCTCGGAGCTGCTCGGCGGCGAGCGCGGCGGGAAGCGCAGCGTGCACCCGAACGACGAGGTCAACCTGGGGCAGTCGTCGAACGACGTCTTCCCCACGGCCATGCATGTCGCAGCGGTGCGGGTCGTGCATGACGGCGTGCTGCCCGCGCTGGCGCAGCTCGGCGGCACGCTGCGGGCGAAACGCGATGCCTTCGCCGGCATCGTCAAGATCGGCCGCACGCACCTGCAGGACGCGACCCCCCTCACCCTCGGGCAGGAAATTTCCGGCTGGTGCGCGCAATTGGAGCAGGCGCGGCGTGCTCTTGAAGCGACCCTGCCCGGGTTGCACGAGCTTGCCATCGGCGGCACCGCAGTCGGCACTGGGCTGAATGCGCATCCGGAATTCGGCGCGCGCGTGGCGCTCGAGGTGGCGCAGGCGACCGGGTTGCCGTTCGTGCCGGCGCCGAACAAATTCGCCGCTCTTGCCGGCCACGAGGCGCTGCTGTTCGCGCATGGCGCGCTGAAGACGCTTGCCGCGGCGCTCGCCAAGATCGCGAACGATGTCAGGCTGCTCGCTTCCGGGCCGCGCTCGGGCCTGGGCGAGCTCGCGATCCCGGAGAACGAGCCCGGCAGCTCGATCATGCCGGGCAAGGTGAACCCGACGCAGGCCGAAGCGCTCAGCATGCTGTGCGCGCAGGTGCTGGGCAACGACGTCGCGCTCAACATCGGCGGCGCCTCGGGCCATCTCGAGCTCAACGTCTACAAGCCGCTCATCATCCACAACTTTCTCGGCAGCTGCCGCTTGCTGGCCGACGGCATGGCGAGCTTCGAGGAGCATTGCGCGCGCGGCATCGTCCCCAACGAGGCGCGCATCGCCGAGCTGCTCGAGCGCTCGCTGATGCTGGTGACGGCGCTCGCGCCGCACATCGGCTACGACCGCGCCGCGGAGATCGCGAAGCGGGCGCACCGCGACGGCAGCACGCTGCGCGAGGCGGCGCTGGCGCTCGGCTTCGTAAGCGCAGCGCAGTTCGATCAATGGGTGCGGCCCGAGAAAATGACTGGCGCATGAAACGCAGAACCGTCCTGCGCGCGGCGCTCGCCGCGGCGGCATTGCTCGGCGGCTGCTCGACGCCGGGCGTGAAGCTCGATGCGCCCTACGTTTCGACGCCCGACTCGGTGGTCGCCGAGATGCTGCGCATGGCCGCGGTGCGCTCGGGCGACATGGTGTACGACCTCGGCTGCGGCGACGGCCGCATCGTCATCGCCGCGGCCAGGGATTTCGGCGCCCGCGGCGTCGGCATCGACATCGACCCGGCGCGCATCGCGGAGGCGAATGCAGCGGCGCGGCGCGCGGGGGTGAGCGAACGCGTGCGCTTCACGGTGCAGGACCTGTTCCAGACCGATTTTGCCGAGGCCAGCGTGGTGGCGCTGTACCTGTACCCGGAGATGAACGCAAAGCTGCTGCCCAAGTTCCTCGCCGAGCTGCGGCCCGGCACGCGCATCGTCTCGCACCAGTTCGGCATGGGCGACTGGCGGCCGCAGGAGAGCGTGCGCCTATGGATCGGAACGCTGGATCACTGGGTGCACCTTTGGGTCGTGCCCGAGCGCTGATCGCGGCGCTCGGCGTGGTGCTCGCGCTGCCGGTGGCGGCCGCCGAGCGCTACGCCAAGGGCCTGCTGTGGCAGGTGAGCAGGCCGGGCGTGGCGGCGAGCTACGTCTTCGGCACCATCCACCTTCCGGACCCGCGCGCGCTGGAGATCCCGGAGCCGGTGCTGCGCGCGCTCGGCGAAGCGCGCAGCTTCGCCATGGAGGCGCCGCAATGGGACGGGCACGACTGGCGCCTGTACGAGGCGGCGCAGTTCGAGGACGGCCGGCGCCTCGAGGGCGTGGTCGGCGCAGAGACTTTCGCGCTGGTGCGCGCAGCGCTGGCGCCGCGCGCAATCCCCGAGACGGTACTTGCGCGCCTTAAACCCTGGGCGGCGCTCGCCAACATCGTGGTGATGCCCGAGGGCTACGCGCACGTGACTCTCGACCAGCGGCTGTTCGCGCTGGCGCGGGAGCGGCGCCTCAAGTTTGAGACGCTCGAGGGCACCGAGGAGCACATTGCGGTGTTCGACGGCATTCCGCTCGAGACCCAGGTGGCGATGCTGCGCCACACGCTCGAGCACCGCGACGCGCTCGCCGCCATGATAGAGCCGACGCTGCAGGCGTGGTTGCGGCGCGACCTGGCCGGCATCCACGCCGTGAACCAGCGCATTGCCGGGCGCTACCCGGAAATGGCGCCGCATTACCGCGTCTTCATGCGCCAGCTGGTCGAGAACCGCAGCATCACCATGGCGCACCGCCTGCACCTGCGGCTGCGCGGCGGCGGCGTGTTCGTCGCCGTGGGCGCGACGCATCTTTACGGCGACAAGGGCATCCTGCGGCTGATCGAGCGCCAGGGCTATCGCCTCAGCCGGCTGTATTAAGATCGCTCGCTGATGTCACTCGTGGTTCTCATCTCCGGCCGTGGCAGCAACCTGCAGGCGATCCTCGATGCGGGCATCGCGGTGCGCGCCGTGATTTCGAACCGCGCCGACGCCAGGGGGCTGTTGCTCGCCGAGCGCCACGGCGTGACCGCGCGCGTGGTGCCGCACCGGGAGTTCGCTTCGCGCGAGGCGTTCGACGCCGCGCTCGCCGAGGAGATCGAGCGTCACGCACCGCAACTGGTCGCGCTCGCAGGTTTCATGCGCATCCTCACCCCGGGATTCGTTGCGCGCTATGCGGGCAGGCTGGTCAACGTCCACCCGTCGCTGCTGCCCGCGTTCCCCGGGCTCGATACGCACGAACGCGCGCTTGCCGCGGGCGTGAAGCTGCATGGCTGCACGGTGCATTTCGTCACCGCCGAGCTGGACCACGGCCCGATCATCGTGCAGGCGGCGATTCCAGTGCGTGCCGGCGACACCGCGGCGTCGCTTGCTGCACGCGTGCTCGAGCAGGAGCACGTTGTGTATCCGCAGGCGATCCGCTGGTTCCTGGAAGGCCGGCTGCGGCACGACGGCGAGCGCGTGGCGCTAGCGGCAGAGCGCGAAGCGAACGCTGTCCTGCGCGTGCCCGATCCGGCGGCGTGAAGGCTGCCGCGCCGGCGCTGGAGCTCGCCCGCGAGGAATTTCGCCGCGGCTGGCTGGAGGCGCGCGCGCGCAAGCTGCGCTGGCGCGTCGCGCTGGCGCTGCTCGCTTCGCTGGCGATTCACCTGGCGACGCTAACCGGTCTCGGGATGCCGGAGATCGAGCACGTCGAGCGCAGCGAGGGCCAGCCGCTCGCCGCGCGCATCGCGCCGCTGCCGCCGGTAATAGAACCCGAGACGAAAGTTTCGCCGGTGCCCGCGCCGCGCGCGGCGGCGCCGCGCCCCAAGCGCAAGCCTGCGCCAGCGGTGGAAACTGCCGCCCAGCTTTCCACGCCACTGCCTGCGGACTCGGCAGCGCCGGTGGCGGCACCCTCGGGCGGGGCGACGGCGGGCAGCGAACCGCAGGCGCAAGCAGTTGCCGAGGCGGCGCGACCCGAACCGGCAGCGAGCGCGCGGCCGGGGCCAACGCCGATCGCGTTTCCGGAGCGCATCGAACTCGAGTTCGACATCGCCAAGAGCGCCGACCATGCGCCGATGGGCCGCGTGGTGCACCGTTTCGAGCGCGACGGCGCACGCTACGCGATTCAGTCGGTGAGCGCAGCCACCGGCATAGCGGTGCTGTTCGCCACCGGGCGCTACGTGCAGGAAAGCCGCGGCATGCTGACGCCGCATGGTTTGCGGCCCGACCATTTCGTGGTGCGGCGCGGCCGCGCCGAGCGCACCGAGACTGCCGCCTTCGATTGGGCGAGTGCGCGCGCGACGGTGAGCGCGGGCGGCGCCAGCAAGGAGTGGACCCTGCAGGCGGGCGCGCAGGACCAGCTCTCGTACCTGCACCAGCTTTCGTTCCTGATCGCCGACGCGTCGCTGCCGGCGGTGATGGTGACCAATGGGCGGCGCTTCTACAGCGCCAGCCTCGAAATCGTGGGCCGGGAAACCGTCGTCACCGGGCTGGGCCCGGTGAGCGCGCTCCAGGTGCGCAGCCGGCTCGAGGGCGAATCCCAGATGGACGTATGGCTCGCGCCCGACTACGGCAACCTGCCGGTCAAGGTGCGCATTCGCGACCGCCGCGGCGAGGAATTCGAGCAGGTGCTGGTGGTGATGAGGGTGCAGTGAGGCGCGCGCGGGAATTTCGCCAGCTCTGCCTCCTGCTTGCGTTCGCTGCGGGCGCGCAAGCGCTTGCTGCGCCGCCGCGCAAGGTCGAGATCACCTACGACCTGCTGCGCAACGGCATGCCGCTTGGCGCGGTGACCAGCCGGCTCGAATGGAGCGGCACCAGCTACAGCGTAACCGAGCAGGTGCGCGGCCGCGGCGCCTTCGCGCGCAGCGGCGAGGCGGTGCGCAACAGCAAGGGCAACGTGACCCGCGAGGGCCTGCGTCCGCTCGAGTTCGAGGACCGGCGCACCGGGCGCGATACCGCGCGGGCGCGCTTCGACTGGAGCGCAAAGACGGTCACGCTGCAGTACAAGGGCGAGCCGCGCCGCGAGCCGCTGCCGGCGGGCGCGCACGACCAGCTTTCCTATCTTTACGGCTTCGCGTTCAAGCCGCCCGGCGGCAAGCCGCTCAACGTCCACGTCAGCGACGGCAGGGGAATCTCCGCCTACGTTTACAAGGTGGCGGGCCGGGAGCGCCTCAAGACGCCTGCGGGCGAGTTCGACGCCGTCAAGCTGGTGCGGCAGAAGGACGCTCCGGGCGATCGCGGCAGCGAGATCTGGCTGGCCGCGGACCGGCATTTCCTGCCGGTGCGCATCGTGCTCACCGACAAGCAGGGCGTGCGCCTGGAGCAGACCGCAGTGAGTCTGGCGCTGCAATGAGCGCGCCGCCATGACCACGCATCTATGACCATCTTTCGCGCACAGCTTGGCCGCGCCGAGGTGCTGCTCGCGCAGTTGCTCGCGTTTTCCGGGCCCGCGGATGCGGCGGTGTCGCGCTACTTCCGCGCCCATAAGGGGCTCGGGCGCGAAGACCGGGCGTTTGTCGCCGAGACGGTGTACGCGGTGCTGCGGCGGCTGCGATCGCTCGAGGCGGCGGCGGGCTCGCGCGAGCCGCGCGCGCTGTGCATCGCGGCGCTGGCGCGACTGCGGGGCCTGTCAGGGCGCTCGCTCGCGGACCTGCTGCGCCCGGGCGAGGACCAGCTGGTGGCGCGCATCAAGCAGGCGAGATCGGAGGCCTTCGCCCCGGCGGTGCAAGCCGACCTGCCGGACTGGGTCTGGGACAGCCTGTGCGCGGAACTCGGCGCCGAGGAAGCGATACGCCTCGCGCGCAGCCTGTTCGAGCAGGCGCCGCTCGACCTGCGCGTGAACCTGGCCCGCATCGGGCGCGACGAGGCGCTGGCGCGCCTGGCGCGCGACGGCATCGAGGGCGCGCCGACGCCTTATTCGCCCGCCGGCATCCGCCTCGCCGGCAAGCCGGCGATCAACCGCCACCCGACGTTCAGCGAAGGCCTGGTCGAAGTGCAGGACGAGGGCAGCCAGCTGCTCGCCTACCTGGTGGCGCCGCGCCGCGGCGAGATGGTGGCCGATTTCTGCGCCGGCGCCGGAGGCAAGACGCTGGCGCTCTCGATGCTGATGCGCGGCACGGGGCGCGTGTACGCGATGGACGTCTCCGCCAAGCGCCTCGCCGCGCTGGCGCCGCGCGCGGCGCGCGCCGGCGTCACCAACATCCATCCGCTGGTGCTCTCCGACGAGGGCGACCTGCGCGCCAGGCGCCTCGCCGGAAAGCTCGACCGCGTGCTGGTGGACGCGCCCTGCACCGGCTTCGGCACGCTCCGGCGCAACCCCGATCTCAAGTGGCGCCACACGCCGCAGTCGGTCGCCGAGCTCGCCGAGAAGCAGTTGCGCATCCTCACCGCCGCGGCGCGCCTGGTGAAGCCGGGCGGCCGGCTGGTGTACGCCACCTGCAGCCTGCTAGCGGCAGAGAACGAGGGGCTGGTGGCGCGGTTCGCCTCGAGTGTAAAGTCAGACTTTACACTTTTGCCCTGTGCGGCCCTGCTTGCCGAGCAGCGCATCGCGCTCGATACCGGGGAGTGGCTGCGGCTCTGGCCGCACCGCCACGGCACCGACGGATTTTTCGCCGCCGCCTTCGAGCGCCGGGGCTAGGGGTGGGTTCCGCGCGCGGCATCGAGATTCCCTATCCGCAGGGAGAGGTCCGGCTGCTGCAAGGCACAACCCCCGCAGGGCGTTGATTCGTGCCTGCTTCTGGCGTTGTTTTTCTTGCGCCGCGGAGCGGTTCGCGTAAAATCCGCCCCGGCGGTCCATACCGGACGGCATGAATGCATAAAGGGCGTCGATGCTCTTCTCCGGCTTGCTGGATCTTTCGTGGTGGGGCCTGATTCTCGTCGCCCTCGGCCTGACGCACATCACCATTGCGGCGGTGACGATTTTCCTGCACCGCCACCAGGCGCACCGCGCGCTCGACCTGCATCCTGCGGTGTCTCACTTCTTCCGCCTCTGGCTCTGGCTCACCACCGGCATGGTCACCAAGGAGTGGGCTGCGATCCACCGCAAGCACCACGCCAAATGCGAGACCGCCGAGGACCCGCACAGCCCGCAGATCCACGGCATCAACAAGGTGCTCTGGGGCGGCGTGCTCCTGTACGTGAAGGAAGCGCACCACCGGCCCGAGACCATGGAGCGCTACGGCCACGGCACGCCGGACGACTGGCTGGAGCGCAACGTCTACTCGAAGTACGCGGTGCTCGGCCTGGCCTTCATGGGGGTGACCGACGTGGCGCTGTTCGGCATCGTGCCCGGGGTGCTCATCTTCGTGACGCAGATCGCCTGGATCCCGTTCTGGGCCGCGGGCGTGATCAACGGCGTCGGCCATTACTGGGGCTACCGCAGCTGGGACGTGCCGCCGCCTGACGCCAGCCGCAACATCTTCCCCTGGGGCATCCTGATCGGCGGCGAGGAACTGCACAACAACCATCACGCTTTCCCGGCCTCGGCCAAGCTTTCGGCCAAGTGGTACGAGTTCGACATCGGCTGGCTGTACATCCGCGTGCTCGAGTCGCTCGGCCTCGCCACGGTGAAGAAGGTGGCGCCGACGCCGCGTTTCGCCGCGCCCAAGGCGGTTTGCGATCTGCAGACGCTGCAGGCGGTGATCGCCAACCGCTACGACGTGCTGGCGCGCTACGGGCGCTCGCTGCAGGCAACTTATCGCCAGGAGGTAGCGCGACTGCGGCAGTGGTCGCCGCAGGACGCCGAGGCGCTCAAGCCGATCAAGCGCTATGTCGCGCGCATGCAGCAGGTCTCCGCAGCGGAGCGTGCGCACATCGCCGAGGCGCTGAAGAATTCCAAGTCGCTCGCCACGGCGCTCGCCATGCGGGACGACCTGACCGCGATCTGGGCACGCTCCAGCGCCTCTCGCGAGCAACTCCTCAAGCAATTGCAGGATTGGTGCCACCGCGCCGAAGCAAGCGGCGTCGCGCCCCTGGTAGCGTTCTCTCACAGGCTGCGTTCGTACGCCTGACTGGACACTGGCGTCGCGCGCCGCGCGACGCCGGTAACATGATTACGGCACGACTCACCACTGTCCTCGCGTTCCTGCTTGCGATGCCGGTCGGCCAGGCGGCGGACGACATGAAAGCCTTTCCCCCGGCCGAGGAGGGGATGGTTCGCCATGTGCTGCGGCTTCAGAAGCAGGCCGATGAGTTCGCATTCAAGGTGGAGTTGATCGTGGGCAAGACGGTCCAGCTCGAAGCCCGCAACAGATACTTCTTCGGCGGCAGGATCGAGAAAGAGAGCATCAAGGGTTGGGGTTACACGCTCTACAAGGTCGGCCAGCTCGGGCCGATGGCGGGTACGCTCATGGCGATCGATCCGAATGCGCCCAAGGTGGACCGGTTCATCGCGCTCGCCGGCGAGCCCTATCTTGTCCGCTACAACAGCCGCTTGCCGATCGTGATCTACGTACCCGAGG
>CAYMVA010000096.1:0-14133 GCA_964393745.1 uncultured Enterobacteriaceae bacterium
CTGACCCATGCCTAGTTGCGCTCATGCAGGTACCGGCAGTCCCGTGATGCGGTTTGCGTTCGTCGTTTCAGTAGCGCTCGGCGTTCTTGTCGCTCCCGTCATCGCCGACGCGCAGCCGGCGCAGAAGGTGTTCCGCGTCGGCTTCCTCGCCGCAGGGGGACGCACACCCGATGGCGCGGCGCCCCGCGTGTTGCGCGAGAGTCTGCAGGAGCTCGGCTACGTCGCGGGCAAGAACGTCGTGTTCGAGGCGCGCTTCGCGGAAGGCAAGATGGAACGGCTTGCCGGCCTCGCCACCGAACTGGTGCAGCTCAAGGTGGACGTCATCGTGACGCAAGGCTGGCGTGCGTCGCTGGCGGCGAAGCAGGTGACTTCGATCATCCCGATCGTGATCGCGCCCACCGCGGGGGATGCCGTGGCTTCCGGCCTGATCGCGAGCCTGGCACGTCCGGGCGGCAACATCACCGGGATGTCGGATGAGTCGGTCGAGCTGAGCGCCAAGCGCATGCAGCTGCTGAAGGAAGCGGTGCCGAAGGCGGCGCTCATCGCCATCCTCTGGAATGCGGAGGACCTGGGCATGACGCTGCGCTACCGCGGCATCGAGGAGGCGGCGCGCAACCTCAAGGTCGAGGTGCTGCCGATCGGCGTGCGCGCCCCCGAGGACTTCGCCGGCGCGTTCGCGGAGATGACGCGCCGCCGGCCGGATGCCCTGTTCCTGGTGGCGGACGCGCTCACGGGCATGAACCGCAAGCAGGTCATCGAGTTCGCGGCGGAGAACCGGATTCCCGCCATGTACGAGTTCGGCTTCATCGTGCGCGACGGCGGGCTGATGTCCTACGGGCCCAGCGCGGAGGACAGCTTCCGCCGGGCGGCGCGCTACATCGACCGGATATTCAAGGGCGCGAAACCGTCCGAGTTGCCCGCGGAGCAGCCTACGAGGTACTACCTCAGCGTCAATCTCAAGACCGCGGCGGCACTGGGCCTCGCCGTCCCGCGCACCCTGCTGCTGCGCGCCGACGAGGTGATCGATTAGGCGGCCTCGGCCGCCTTCGGCATCCGGTAGAATGCCGGCCTCGGAGGGGCGCCCCGCCTGACGCGGAGGCGCCCTCTTTATTTATGCCACAGAGCCGCATTCGCAACTTCTCGATCATCGCGCACATCGACCACGGCAAGTCGACGCTCGCCGACCGCTTCATCCAGCTGTGCGGCGGGCTGACCGAGCGCGAGATGGGCGAGCAGGTGCTCGACTCGATGACGCTGGAGCGCGAGCGCGGCATCACCATCAAGGCGCAGACCGCGGCGCTCGAATACAAGGCGCGCGACGGCGAGACCTACCTGCTCAACCTGATCGACACGCCCGGGCACGTGGACTTTTCCTACGAGGTGAGCCGCTCGCTCGCCGCCTGCGAGGGCGCGCTGCTGGTGGTGGACGCAACGCAGGGGGTGGAAGCGCAGACGGTCGCCAACTGCTACACCGCGACCGAGCAGGGAGTCGAGGTGATCCCGGTGCTCAACAAGATCGACCTGCCCTCGGCCGACCCGGAGAACGCGATCCGCGAGATCGAGGACGTGATCGGCATCCCGGCGCAGAACGCGCTGCGCGCCAGCGCCAAGACCGGCGAGGGCGTGCCCGAGCTGCTCGAGGCGGTGATCGCGCGCGTGCCGCCGCCCAAGGGCGACCCGGCGGCGCGCCTGCAGGCGCTGGTGATCGATTCCTGGTTCGACAACTACGTAGGCGTGGTGATGCTGGTGCGTGTGTTCGAGGGCACGCTCAAGCCCCGTGACAAGGTGCTGCTGATGAGCACTGCGGCGACGCACGTATGCGAGCAGGTTGGGGTGTTCACCCCCAAGGCGCAGCAGCGCGAGTCGCTGGCGGCGGGCGAGGTGGGGTTCGTGACCGCGGGCGTGAAGGAGCTGCGCGAGGCCAAGGTGGGCGACACCATTACGCACGCCGACAAACCGGCTGCGGCGGCGCTGCCCGGATTCAAGGAAATCAAGCCACAGGTGTTCGCCGGCCTGTACCCGGTCGAGGCGAACCAGTACGAGGCGATGCGCGACGCGCTCGAGAAGCTGCACCTGAACGATGCCTCGTTCCATTACGAGCCCGAGATCTCGCAGGCGCTGGGCTTCGGCTTCCGCTGCGGCTTTCTCGGCCTGCTGCACATGGACATCGTGCAGGAGCGCCTGGAGCGCGAGTACGGCGTCGAGCTGGTGACCACCGCGCCTTCGGTGGTGTACGAGGTGCGGCTGCGCGACGGCAGCTCGGAGATCGTCTCCAACCCCGCCAAGCTGCCCGACCCCTCCAAGATCGAGGAGATCCGCGAGCCGGTGATCGCCACCTCCATTTTCGTGCCGCAGGAGTACGTCGGCCCGGTGATGACGCTGTGCCTGCAAAAGCGCGGCGTGCAGACCAATCTGCACTACTCGGCGCGCCACGTGGTGATGTCCTACGACCTGCCGCTGTCGGAGGTGGTGCTCGATTTCTTCGACCGCCTCAAGTCGCTCACCCGCGGCTACGGCTCGCTCGATTACGACTTCAAGGAATACCGTCCGGCCGACGTGGTGCGCCTCGACGTGCTGGTGAACGGCGAGCGCGTGGACGCGCTCTCCACCATGGTGCACCGCGAGACCGCGCAACACCGCGGCCGCGAGGTGGTGACCAAGCTGCGCAGCCTGATTCCGCGGCAGATGTTCGATGTCGCCATCCAGGCCGCGATCGGCGCCAACATCGTGGCGCGCGAGTCGGTCAAGGCGCTGCGCAAGAACGTGCTTGCCAAGTGCTACGGCGGCGACGTCTCGCGCAAGAGGAAGCTGCTGGACAAGCAGAAGGAAGGCAAAAAGCGCATGAAGCAGGTCGGTGCGGTCGAGATTCCGCAGGAGGCGTTCCTCGCCGTCCTTCAGAGAGGCGAAAAATGAGCTTTGCGCTGTTCCTGCTGACCCTGCTGCTGCTCACCGGCGCGGTCTGGGCGCTGGAGGCGGGCTGGCTGGCGAAGCGCCGCGCCACGCAGGCGAAGCAGCCGTGGTGGGTCGAGTACTCGGTGAGCTTCTTCCCGGTAATCCTGATCGTGTTCCTGCTGCGCTCGTTCCTGGTGGAGCCGTTCAAGATCCCTTCAGGCTCGATGATCCCGACGCTGCTGGTGGGCGATTTCATCCTCGTGAACAAGTTCGCCTACGGCATCCGGCTGCCGGTGCTGAACCGCAAGGTGATCGAGGTCGGCAGCCCGCAGCGCGGCGACGTCATGGTGTTCCGCTACCCGGAGGACCCGTCGCTCGATTACATCAAGCGCGTGGTGGCGCTGCCCGGGGACCGCATCGAATACCGCGACAAGCGCGTCTCGATCAACGGCCGGCCGCTGGAGCTCAAGCGGCTCGAGGACTTCCTGTCGCGCGAGCGCATGCAGTACACGCAGCGCTTCCTGGAGAAGCTCGACGGCGCCGAGCACGAGATCCTGGTGGAGGAGGACGCGCCCGGCTTCGTGCCGCAGGTGCGCACTTTTCCCTTCGCCGCCAATTGCAACTACAATGTGAACGGCTTGGCGTGCACCGTGCCGCCAGGCCACTATTACTTGATGGGCGACAACCGCGACAATTCGAGTGACAGCCGGGTGTGGGGCTTCGTGCCGGACCAGAACATCGTCGGCAAGGCGTTCTTCATCTGGTTCAACTGGAGCGAGCTGGGGCGCTTCGGATCGTTCCGGTGACGGCGTGAAAGGGAGGGCAGGCATGCGAAATCGGCTGTGGGGCAACAGCAGGCTGCGGAGCAACGGCAGGCAGCGGGGTAAGCAGCGCGGCGTCAGCGTCTGGGGCCTCATTTTCGGCCTGTTCCTGCTCATCGTGGTGTCGCTGCTGGCGATGAAGCTCACGCCGGCCTACCTCGAGTTCTTCGCCATCCAGAAGGCGCTCAACGGCATCGCCGTCGAGAAGCGCGGCGGCACCGGCGCAACGGTGTCGGAGATCCGCAGGGCGTTCGACGCGCGCGCCGCGATCGACGACTTCACCGCGGTCAAGGCGGCCGACCTGGAGATCACCAAGGATGGCAACTCGGTGGTCATCAGCGCCAACTACCGCAAGGAAGTGAAGCTGTTCGGCAACCTCGGCATTTACATCGATTTCGAGGCCAGCTCGCGCGACTAGTAGCGCCGGCTTCTACACCCTCGGTGTCCCGCCACCCGGCCCTCGAGCGGCGCATAGGCCACCGCTTCCGCAACGCCGCGCTGCTCGGTCAGGCGCTCACCCACCGCAGTTACGGCTCGCCGCACAACGAACGGCTCGAGTTTCTCGGCGACGGCGTGCTCGATTGTGTCGTTGCGGAGGAGTTGTACGCGCGTTTCGCGTCGCTCTCCGAAGGCGAGCTCTCGCGCCTGCGCGCCAGCCTGGTGCGGGAAGGGGCGCTGGCCGCGGTGGCGCGCGCCATCGGTTTGTCGGAATTCCTGCGCCTCGGCGAAGGCGAGATCGCGAGCGGCGGCGCCGCGCGCGCCTCGATCCTGGCCGACGCTCTGGAGGCGATCTACGGCGCGGTGTTTCTCGACGGCGGCTACGAAGCGGCGCGCGTGGCGGTTCGCCATACCTTCGGCGATACCCTCGAGCAACTCGATGCCAGCGTGCCGGCCAAGGACGCAAAAACGCGCCTGCAGGAGCTGCTGCAGGCACGCCGCCACAAGCTGCCCGAATACCGCGTCGTCGCCACCAAGGGGGCGGCGCACAAACAGACCTTCGAAGTGGAGTGCAACGCCAGCGGCCTGGGCGTGAGCGCCACCGGTAGCGGCGCCTCGCGCCGCATCGCCGAGCAGCACGCCGCCGAGGCGTTGCTCGCCAAGCTCGAAAAATGAGACATCCCGTGTCGAGCGCGCTCGGGGGGTGCGGGGGGGCCGGGAAGGCTCCGAGCGTATCTACCGGATGGGGCCGGGCCCCCCTGCACCTATGAAATGCGGCACGGTCGCGATCGTCGGCCGCCCCAATACCGGCAAGTCCACCCTGCTCAACAAGCTGGTCGGGGAAAAGCTTGCGATCGTCTCCTCCAAGGCGCAGACCACGCGCCACCTGGTAACCGGGATCCTGAACGCCGCCGGCTGCCAGTATGTGTTCGTGGATGCGCCGGGTTTCCAGACCAAGCATGTCAACGTGCTCAACCGCGCGCTCAACCGTCGCGCCACCGAGGCCGCGCGCGCAGCCGACGTGGTGCTGCTGGTGTTCGAAGCGCTCAAGCTCGGCACTGCCGACCGCGCCGTGCTGGCGCGCATCCCGGCAGGAGCAAGGGTCGTGGCGGTGGTGAATAAGGTGGACACGGTTGCGCACAGCATCGAGCTGCTGCCGTACCTGGAGCGCCTGGCGCAGGAACGCGAGTTCGCCGCTATTGTCCCGGTGTCGGCGCAAACCGGCAAGAATCTTCCCGAGCTGCTACGCGTGGTGCGCGCGCACCTTCCCGAAGGGCCGGCCGCATACCCGCCCGAGCAACTCACCGACCGCGACGAGCGTTTCTTCGCCACCGAGATCCTGCGCGAGAAGCTGTTTCGCTTTCTCGGCGAGGAGTTGCCCTACCACACCGATGTGGTGCTGGAGCGCTTCCGCGAGGAAGGGCGCTTGCGCCGCATCGACGTCACCATCCTGGTGGAACGCGACAGCCAGAAGCCGATCGTGGTCGGCAAAGGCGGCGAGACCCTGAAGCGCATCGGCAGCGCGGCGCGCAAGGATATGGAACGCCTGTTCGGCGGCAAGGTGTACCTCGGCGTCTGGGTCAAGGTGAAGCGCGGCTGGACCGACGACGCGCGCATGCTGAAGCAATTGGGATACGGCTGATGCGGCGCCGGGTCGAGCAAGAGCCGGGGTACGTGCTGCACACCTACGCCTACAAGGAAACCAGCCTCATCGTGGAGGTGTTCGGCCGGCGCGCCGGCCGGGTGGGGCTGCTGGCGCGCGGCGCGCGCCGCCCGCGCGCGGCGCTGCGCGGCGTGCTGCTCGCGTTTCATCCGCTGCGGCTGTCGTGGAGCGCCTCCGCCGAGCTCGGCACGCTGATTGCGGCCGAGTGGACGGGCGGGCTGGGGGCGCTTTCCGGCAGCGGCCTGATGTGCGGCTTCTACCTCAACGAGCTGCTGCTCAAATTGCTGCCGCGAGACGACCCGCACGAGCTGCTGTTCGACGCCTATTCCGCCTGCCTCGAGCAGCTCACATCGGGTGGCCCGCACGCCCCGCTGCTGCGTGCCTTCGAGCTCAGGCTGCTGGCGGAACTCGGGTATGCTCCCCAGCTCGAGCGCGACGCCGCGAGCGGCGCGCCGATCGACGCGGCGCGGCGCTACCGCTACGAGCCGGAGCGCGGGCCGGTCGCAGCCAACGGCAGCGCCGAAGGCGAACTCGTGCTGGGCGGGCAGACGCTGCTCGATATCATGGCCGGCGACTACGCGCGCCCCGCGACACGCGACGAAGCGCGGCGGCTGATGCGGGCGCTGATCAGCGAGCGCCTAGGCGGCCAGACCCTGCACACGCGCGCGGTGCTGACGGAACTGAACGAACTATGATCGAGCTGGGCGTCAACGTCGACCACGTCGCCACGGTGCGCCAGGCGCGGCGCACCTACGAGCCCGACCCGGTGTGGGCGGCGGTCGAGGCGCACCTGGGCGGCGCCGACGGCATCACCGTGCACCTGCGCGAGGACCGCCGCCACATCCAGGACGAGGATGTGCGCCGGCTGCGTGAGCTCACGCACATCAAGCTCAACCTCGAGATGGCGGCGACCGACGAGATGGTCGCGATCGCTCGCCGCATCAAACCTGAGATGGCGATGCTGGTGCCCGAGGGCCGGCACGAGATCACCACCGAGGGCGGACTCGACATCGCTTCGCAGGAGGCGCGCCTGCGCGCGCAGGTCGCCAAGCTCGCCGAAGGCGGGATCGTGGTGTCGGTGTTCATCGACGCCGACATCGCCCAGGTCGAGGCCGCAAAGCGCATTGGCGCCGCGGTGTGCGAGGTTCATACTGGCCCCTACGCGCATGCCTTCCACGCCAAGGGACGCGACGCCGAGAGCCCCGCGGTGGTGGCCGAGCTGGAGAAAGTGCGGCGCGCGGGCGAGCGCATCCGCGCGCTCGGCATGCGCTTCAATGCCGGCCACGCCCTCAACTATTTCAACGTCGAGCCGATCGCTCGCCTGCCCGGGGTGCGCGAGCTGCACATCGGGCACGCCATCGTGTCGCGCGCCGTGTTCATCGGCATGCGCGAGGCGGTGCGCGAGATGAAGGGCCTGATCAGCGAAGCCGCGCACCGCGGCGCGCTGCAGCGATGATTTACGGTGTCGGCACCGACCTGATCGAGGTGCAGCGCGTGGCGCGGGTGCTCGAGCGCTACGGCGAGCGCTTCGCGCGGCGCATCCTGTGCGAGCCGGAGCTGAGGCGCTTCCGCGCCCACCGCCAGCCAGTGGCGTACCTCGCCAAGCGCTTCGCCGCCAAGGAAGCGTTCAGCAAGGCGCTCGGCACCGGCATCCATGCGCCCGCCAACTGGCACGGCGTCTGGGTGAGCAACCTGCGCTCTGGCAAGCCGGTGCTCGAGTACACGCCGGCGCTCGCCGAGCTGCTGCAACAGCGCGGCATCAAGCGCTCGCACGTGTCGATCACCGACGAGCGCGGCATGGCGAGCGCCACGGTGATCCTGGAAACGGATTGAAAGCGACCGTCACATGAGGAAGCGCGTGCCACTCGGACCGATCGTGCTCGATCCCGCCGGGCTCGCGCTGAGCGACGACGATCGCAGACGGCTGCTGCACCCGGCGGTGGGCGGCGCGATCCTGTTCGCGCACAACTACCAGGGTCCGGAGCAGCTCGCCGCTCTTTGCGCCGAGATCCGGGCGTTGCGCACGCCCGAGCTGCTGATCTGCGCCGACCACGAGGGCGGCCGGGTGCAGCGCTTCCGCGAAGGCTTCACCGCGATACCGCCGATGCGCAGCCTGGGCGCGCTCTGGGACCGCGATCGCGAGGCAGCACGCGCGGCGGCGCACGCCGCGGGCTACGCCATCGCCGCCGAGCTCGACGCGCACGGCCTGGATTTTTCGTTCACGCCGGTGCTCGACCTGGATTACGGCGCCAGCTCGGTGATCGGTAACCGGGCGCTGCATTTCGATCCCCATGCCGTGGGCGCGCTCGCCGCCGAGCTGATCAAGGGCCTGGCTGCGGGCGGCATGCAGGCGGTAGGCAAGCATTTCCCTGGCCATGGTTTCGCGGCGCTCGATTCGCACGTGGCGGTGCCGCGCGACGAACGCGAGGTGGCGGCGATCATGAAGAAGGACGTCGCCCCGTACCGCGCCGCGATCGAGGCGGGGCTGGGAGGCGTGATGCCGGCGCACGTCATTTTCACGCGCGCCGACCCCGAGCCCGCGGGTTACTCCGGGTACTGGCTGCAGGAAGTTCTGCGCGGCAAGCTCGGCTTCCAGGGGCTGATTTTCAGCGACGACCTTTCCATGGAAGGCGCGAGCACCGCCGGCGGTGTGCCGGAGCGGGCGCGCGCGGCGCTCGCAGCCGGCTGCGACATGGCGCTGCTGTGCAAGGACCCGGAAGGGCAGGACAAGCTGCTCGAATCGCTCGACGGCACCGCGCTCGCAGCGCCGGAGCGCGCCGAGCGCATGCGTGCGCGCCACGGGCGCGACCTGCGCAAGAGCGTCGCCTACCGCGACGCTCTGGGCGCCCTCGGCCGGTTGGCGTAACGGCGGCACTGCGGCAAGGCGCAACCGAACGCGTTGCGCCTGCGTAGGGAAAGGGCGCTAAGCTATTCGCTGGAGGTAGCTCGATGGCCTGGTTCCGCAAAGCGATTCGCCTGCTGGCGATGCTCGCCCTGGTTGCGTTTGGCTGCGGCGGCACTGCGCCACTCGCACTGGCGACGACACCTCCCGTGACCCCCGAACAGGCGACCCGAGTCGGCGGTGAGTTCACCGAGTGGGGCGAGAGGCTGACGGCGCTGCGCGATGCCAAGTCCACGGTATTCAAATCGGCGCCGCGCGCCGCAAGCGACCTGGCTGCGACCTGGCGCCGCATCTCCGAAGCGCCCAGCACTCGCGGATTCTGGCCGCAGGTCGGGTTCATCGTCGCATCGTTCGTGATCTTTTTTCTGGCAGTGATCGGGGTGCGGCGCGCCACGGGACGCTGGCGTCGTGCCTGCGCTACCGACGCGTTGCGCGCACGCGGTGCTGCCGGCGTGCTGGCGCTCGACGGGGTGGACCGGCTGGTGGTGGCGGGGCTCGCCTACGTCCTGTTCGAGCTGTGGTGCGATTTCGGCACCACCCAGGACTACCTCGCGGTGGCGCTGGTCTGGGCGGCGGTGCGCTGGTGGCTCGTGATGTGGCTGGTGCAGGCGCTGCTGCGGCCGGATGAGCCCGGGCTGCGCCTGCTGCCGATGGGAGATCACTGCGCGCAGGCGCTTACACGCACGGCGGCAGTGTTCCTGTTCATCGGCATCGCCGCCATCTCGGTGATGCCTGTGATGCTGCGCGCCGAGCTGCCGGTGCCTACCGCTCAGTTCATTGCACTGGTGCAGGGCGCGGTGGTCGCCGCGGGCGGCGTGCGCGGGTTGTGGCTCTACCGGCGCATGGAATTCGCGCCAGCGGGCGGTGCAGGGCCGTCGCGGGCGCAACGCTTCTGGTTCCTTGCGGCCGCGCTTGCGCTGCTGCTGGTGTGGCTCGCCTGGACCTTCGGCGCGCTGCTGCTCGATTTCTCGATCTACCACTCGCTCGTCTGGTCGCTGCGCATCGCCGCCTTTGCGTTCATCGTGGACTCGGTGCTCGGGCTGTCGGCGCGCGCGGCTCCGGCGGCGGGCGCCGGAGTGCCGCCGCCGGTAGCGATGTGGATCCCGCTCGCGCAAGGCTCGATCCGCATCACCGCGATCCTGGCGATCGCGATCCTGTTCGCAGAAGCCTGGCTGGTGGACGAGCTTGCACTGGTCGCGCGCCCGGTCTGGGAGCCGGTGCGCAGCTCGCTCGTCACCGCGGCGCTGACGCTGATCGCGGGCTACGTCGCCTGGCGCTACCTCCACCAGTGGACCGAGGTGCGGCTGCGCGCCGCCGTGCCGCAGATGGGCGACACCGAGGACGGCGGCGAGGCGCGGGTGGCCTCGCGCCTCACCACCGTGCTGCCGGTGCTGCGCATCCTGCTCGGCATCACCATTGTGGTGATGGCGACGCTGGTCGCGCTGTCGCAGCTCGGCGTCAACATCGGCCCGCTGCTCGCCGGCGCGGGCGTGGTCGGCCTTGCCATCAGTTTCGGCTCGCAGGCGCTGGTGCGCGACATCGTGTCGGGGATCTTTTTCATGACCGACGATGCCTTTCGCGTCGGCGAGTATATCGACACCGGCAAGCTCAAGGGCACGGTGGAGAAGATTTCGCTGCGCTCGGTGCGGCTGCGGCACCAGAACGGCCAGATCCACACCATCCCGTTCGGTCAGCTCACCTCGATCAGCAACTTCAGCCGCGACTGGCAGACGGTCAAGTTCAACCTGCGCCTGGCGCGCGACAGCGACATCGAGAAGGTGCGCAAGGCCGTGAAGCAGCTCGGCCAGCAGATGATGCAGGAGCCGGAGCTGGGCAAAGAATTGCTGCAACCGCTGAAACTGCAGGGCGTCGCCGAGATCGCAGACAACGCGCTGGTGGTGCGGCTCAAGTTCACCGCCCGGCCTTTGAAACCGAGCTGGGTGCAGCGCGAGGCGCTGAAGCGGATCTACAAGGTGTTCGGCGACAAGGGCATCGAATTCGCTACCAACGCGATTACGGTGCAGTCCGCGGGGACGGTGTCAGCGGAGGCGGCGGGGGCGGCTGGCGCCACGCGCGCCGCCTAAGTCGAAGGTCAAAATCGGGGACAGACCCCGAAAAGCGAGAACCAAGAAGAATCGGGGTCTGTCCCCGGCCTGCTCGAAATCGGGGTCTGTCCCCGTCGGGGTCTGTCGCCGGCCTGCTCGCTTTTAGGCGCGCTCCATGTAACTGCCGTCGTTGGTCGAGACCTTGATTTTCTCGCCTTGGCCGATGAACGGCGGCACTTGCACGATCAGCCCGGTCTCCGTGGTGGCGGGCTTGAAGGTGTTGGTGGCGGTGGCATTCCTGATGCCGGGTTCGGTGTCGGTGACGGTAAGCACCACCGAGGGCGGCATCTCCAGGCCGATGGCGCGGCCGTTGTAGAAGTTGACCTGCACGCCGGTGTTGGGCAGCAGATAGCCGGTCTGGCCTTCGAGGAACTCCGAATCGAGCGACAGCTGCTCGTAGTTCTGCTTGTCCATGAACACGTAGTGCTGGCCGTCGTGGTACAGGTACTCCATCTCGCGCGGGTCGACGAAGGCGCGCTCGACTTTGTCCTCGGTGCGGAAGCGCTGGTTGGTCTTGGTGCCGGCCTCGATGTCCTTCATTTCGACCTGCATGAAGGCGCCGCCGCGGCCGCCGACGTGCACGTGGTAGCACTTGATCACGCGCCAGACGCGCTTATCCCACTCGATCAGGTTGCCGACGCGGATTTCGACTGCGGAAACTTTTGACATGACACCTTGCGAAGCTTGCAAAAGGGGCAAAATTCTACACGAAATCAGGTGCCTGCCGCTATAGTACGCACTGGCCATGAGCGCAGCCGAGTTCGAGCCGAAAGCCTTCGTCGCCGGTCTTCCCAACCTGCCGGGCGTCTATCGCATGCTGGGCCCGCAAGGCGAGCCGCTCTATGTGGGCAAGGCGGGCGACCTCAAAAAGCGCGTCGGCTCGTACTTCCACAAGCACGACCAGAGCCCGCGCATCCGCATGATGCTGGCGCAGGTGGCGGCGATCGAAATCACCGCGACGCGCTCCGAGGGCGAGGCGCTGCTGCTCGAGAACAACCTCATCAAAAGCCTCGCGCCGCGCTACAACATCCTGTTCCGCGACGACAAGTCGTATCCCTACCTGATGCTCACCGGGCACCGCTTTCCGCGCCTCGGCTTCCATCGCGGCGCCAAGGAGCGCAGCCACCGCTACTTCGGGCCGTTCCCGCACGCGCACGCGGTGCGCGAGAGCATCCAGCTGCTGCAGCGCGTGTTCCGGCTGCGCACTTGCGAGGATTCGGTGTACGAGAACCGCTCGCGGCCGTGCCTGCTGTATCAGATCCGGCGTTGCACCGCGCCGTGCACCGGGCTGGTGTCGGGCGCACAGTACGCGCAGGACGTGAAAAGCGCCGAGATGTTCCTGCAGGGACGCGAGGACGACGTCATCCGGCTGCTGAGCGACAAGATGGACGCCGCCTCGGCGGACAAGCGCTACGAGGAAGCGGCGCTGTATCGCGACCAGGTGCGCGCACTGTCGCGCGTCCAGGCGCGCCAGTACGTGGAGTCGAACCGCGGCGTGGATGCCGACGTGGTGGCGGGCGCGATCGAGGGCGGTTTCTGTTGCGTCAACCTGGTCATGATCCGCGGCGGCCGGCACGTCGGCGACCGCAGCTTCTTCCCGCAGAACGCCGAGCGCGCCACGCTGGCCGAGGTGGTGGCGGCTTTCCTCGGCCAGCACTACCTTGAGCAACCGGCGCCGCCGCTGGTGCTGGCGAGCGAGCCGGTGGAACTGGAGCTTGCCGGCGCCCAGGTGCTGACTCCGGTGCACGGCGAGCGCCGCTTCTGGGTCGAGATGGCGCGCAAGAACGCCGGCCTGGCGCTCGCCCAGCGCGCGCACGAGCGCTCGACGCAGGAAGGGCGCATCGTGGTGCTGCGCGAGGCGCTCGGCCTGCCGGAATCGGCGCAGCGCATCGAGTGCTTCGACATCAGCCACACCATGGGGGAGGCGACGGTCGCCTCGTGCGTGGTTTACGATCGGCACGCGATGCAGAAGGCCGACTACCGCCGCTTCAACATCCGCGACCTCACCCCGGGCGACGACTACGGCGCCATGCACCAGGTGCTCGCGCGCCGCTACGAGCGCGTCACTGCCGAGGGCGGTAGGATTCCGGACCTGATCCTGATCGACGGCGGCAAGGGGCAGGTGAGCGCGGCACGCGCCGCACTCGCGGAGCTGGGCCTGAACGACGTCAGTGTGGTCGGCGTCGCCAAGGGGCCGGAGCGCAAGCCCGGTTTCGAGGAGCTGATCGTCGAGGCCGAAGGACGCAGCCTGACGCTACCGCCCGAGCACGCCGGACTGCACCTCATCCAGCAAATCCGCGACGAGGCGCACCGCTTCGCCATCGTCGGCCACCGCGCGCGCCGCAGCAAGGCGCGCACCACCTCGGCGCTCACCGAGATCCCGGGAGTCGGCGACAAGCGCAGGCAGCGGCTGCTCGCGCACTTCGGCGGGCTGCAGGGCGTACAGTCCGCAGCCGTGGACGAGATCGCGAAGGTCGAGGGCATGAGCCGCGCGCTGGCCGAAAAAATCTACCGCCACCTGCACGCCTGATGCTGTTCAACCTGCCCAACCTGGTGACCTGGCTGCGGATCCTGCTGATCCCGCTGATCGTGGGCGTGTACTACCTGCCCGGCGAATGGCTCTCGTACAGCGACAAGAACTTTACCGCCACCGCGGTGTTCATCTTCGCCGCGGCCACCGATTGGCTGGACGGCTACCTGGCGCGCAAGCTCGACCAGATGTCGGCGTTCGGCGCCTTTCTCGACCCGGTGGCCGACAAGCTGGTGGTGGTGGGGGCGCTGATCGTGCTGCTGCAGCTCGACCGCGTCGAATCGGTGGTGGCGCTCATCATCATCGGCCGCGAGGTCGCGATCTCGGCGCTGCGCGAATGGATGGCGCGGGTGGGGCAGGTTAAGAGCGTGGCAGTGGCGTTCATCGGCAAGCTCAAGACGGTCGGCCAGATGGTGGCGATCCCGCTGCTGCTGTACCACGACACCCTGTTCGGGGTGCTGGATTGCCAGTGGCTCGGCACCGTGCTGATCAACCTCGCGGCGGTGCTGACGGTGATCTCGATGCTGTACTACCTGCGCAAAGCGCTGCCGCACGCCGGTGTATAATCCGCGCCTCGTTTACGCGGGAGTAGCTCAGTTGGTAGAGCGTAACGTTGCCAACGTTAAGGTCGCGAGTTCGAGACTCGTCTCCCGCTCCAGATTACGCTAGGGAAGGTCGCGAGGCCTTCCCTTTTTCATTGCATTCCCGGGCGGGATGGCAGAGTGGTCATGCAGCGGCCTGCAAAGCCGTGGACGCCGGTTCGATTCCGACTCCCGCCTCCA
>CAYMVA010000097.1:0-17323 GCA_964393745.1 uncultured Enterobacteriaceae bacterium
TGGTGCGGTACACCAGCCACGCCAGGCCGGCCATCATCGCCACGCAGGTGGCGACGATGGCGAGCTGCACCTGGGTCACGATTGCGCCCCCGATGCTGTAGGTCTTGAGCGGGATGATCTGCGGAAAGGCGAGCACGTTGCGGCTCCACACCAGCATCGCCAGGTGCTGCAGGATGATCGAGACGCCGATTGCAGTGATCAGCGGCGCCAGGCGCGGCGCGCGCCGCAGCGGCCGGTAAGCGAGCCGCTCCATGGCGTAGCCGACCAGCACGCACACCGGAATCGCGCAGGCGGTGCCGAGCAGCACCACCACCACCGGCGGCATGCCGGCGGCGGCGAGCGCGTTGATCACGGTGAAAGCGACCATGGCGCCGATCATCACCACCTCGCCGTGCGCGAAGTTGATCAGCTGGATGATGCCGTAGACCATGGTGTAGCCGAGCGCCACCACCGCGTACACGGCGCCGAGCGTCAACCCGTTGATCAGCTGCTGGACGAAGATGTCCATCCGGCCGCCCCCTCCCGCGCAAGAGCCTATAACGAAAACGGCACCCGAAGGTGCCGTTTGAGTGCCTGCTGCTGCGCGGCGCTGTTACTTGGCGCCGGCCGCCTTCATGAACTCGGCGTAGTCCATCGTCTGGCCGCCCTTGATGATGGCGATCGGCTCGAGCTTGCCACCTTTCATGGTGAAGATCGTCATCTCGGCGTCCTTGCGGTCGCCCTTGGCGTCGAACGCGATCTTGCCGGTCGCGCCCGGATACTCGATCTTCGCCAGCTCGGGCAGGTATTTTGCGGGATCGGCCGAGTTGGCCTTCTTCATCGCCTCGATCAGCAAGTTGGCCGCATCGTAGGTGAACGGCGCGTACAAGATCGGGTCGGCGTTGAAGCGCTTCTTGTAGGCCTCGGTGAACTTCTTGTCCGCGGCCTGCGGCGGCAGCCCGGCTTGCGAGCACAGCAGGCCATCGGCCGCGGCGCCAGCGAGCTTGGTCATGTCGTCGGTGCAGGCGCCGTCGCCGAAGGAGAACACCGCCGTGACGCCGAGCTCGCGGCCCTGCTTGAGCAGCGGCCCGCCGGTGGCGTCCATGCCGCCGTAGAACACGGCGTCCGGGTTCTTGCCCTTGACCTTGGTGAGCACTGCTTTCCAGTCGGTGGTCTTGTCGGTGCCCTTCTCGCGCGGCAGCACGTTGACGTTCGCGGCCTTGAGCGTTTTCTCGACCTCGTTGGCGATGCCCTCGCCATAGGCGGTGGCGTCGTCGATCACCGCCACCAGTTTCGGCTTCTTGCTCGCCACCAGGTAGCTCGCGATCGCGGGACCCTGCTGGTCGTCGCGGCCGACGACGCGGAATTGGGTCTTGAAGCCCTGCTCGGTGAGCTTGGGGTTGGTCGCTGAGCCCGAGATCACGGGGATGCCGGCCCCGCTGTAGATCGAGGAAGCGGGAATCGAAGTGCCCGAGTTGAGGTGGCCGACGATGCCGTTCACCTTGGCGTCGACCAGCTTCTGCGCCACCGTGGTGCCGACCTTCGGATCGGCCTGGTCATCGTCGCCGCTGAAGATGAATTTCGCGTCCTTGCCGTCGATCTTGATCTTGGCCTCGTTCGCCTGCTCGACTGCGAGGCGGGCGCCGTTCTCGTTGTCCTTGCCGAGGTGCGCGATGCCGCCGGTGAGCGGGCCGACGTGCGCGATCTTGATGTCGATCGAAGCTGCGGGCGGCGGCGCTGCTTCCTTCTTCGCTTCCGGCGCCTTGGCGGCAGGTTTGGGCTCTTCCTTGCCGCAACCGGCGAGCGCCAGGGCAGTGGCTGCGGCGAGCATGGTCAATGAAAGCGGGCTGCGATTCATGGGGTCTCCGGTACGGATGTTCTGGGGGTGTTCGGGAAGAAAACGGCGCGTAATGATACTCCAGCACCCCGACCGGAATCACGCAAAAAAACAGGGCCGGTTTCCCGGCCCCTGTCATGCACGCAATGCCGCGCCGGTTACTTGACCGACAGGATCCACTTCACGAGCGCGCGCACGTCGGCATCCGGCACGTTCGGATTGGGCGCCATCGGCACCTGGCCCCACACCCCGGAGCCGCCCTTTTTCACCTTGTCGACGAGTTTGGCCTCGCTGTCCTTCTGCCCGGCGTACTTTTTCGCCACGTCGAGGTAGGTCGGACCGACCGTTTTCGGTCCCTTGACGCTGTGGCAGGCGACGCAGGCATGCTTTTTCGCCAAATCCTCGCTCGCCTGCGCGGGCAAGGCTGCAGCCAGCACAAGCAGGGCGGTGGAAAGAATGACCGATTTCACGTTTCTCCCTTTCAAAAAACCGCAGATGCTACCGGATCAGGGCCTCTTTGCAAGCTGCCTTGAGGGCCTCCAGGTCGCCTATCGGCAGCAGGCAAGTAACGCCCCGGCATAGCCAAGCGTTGACAGGGCCCGTAGCGCCGGGTGCGGCGGCCGGCTTGTCCAGCACGGGCGGCAGGCCCGGCACCCCGGGGGGGATCGCGAGCACCATGGTGTCGGGCAGGTACTCCTGCGCGAGCGCCTGTGCCCAGCGGCCGAGCGCAGCTTCCGCCCCGCGCAACACCACGGTGGCGGGCGGGGAGAGGATCTCGCCCAGCGCCTGCGCGAGCTGGCCGAAGCCCCCCGGGTAATCGCGCATCGAAGGAAAGAACGCTTCAAGCGTGCGCTCGGCTGCGCGCGCGTAGCGGTCCTCGCCAGTGAGCGCGGCGAGCCGGTTGAGCGCGAACGCGGCCACGCCGTTGCCCGAGGGCATGGCGCTGTCGTGGCCAGGCTTGGGGCGGTGGATCAGTTTCTCGTGGTCGCGCGCGGTGAAATAAAAGCCGCCGCGCTCGCGGTCCTCAAACTGCTCCAGCATCACCTCGGCGAGCTGCTCGGCGAATTCGAGCTCGTCGGCACGGAACTCCGCTTGTGCCAGCTCGATAAGCGCGGCAATCAGGTAAGCGTAATCGTCCAGATACGCCGCAAGGTGCGCGCGGCCATCCTTGTAGGTGGCGAGCAGGCCGGCGCGCTGAGTTGCGCCCTGCATGCCGCCCTGCCTTTTACCGTCCTGCCACATGGTGGCGCGAATGAAGGCGAGCGCGCGGCGCGCCGATTCGATCCAGTCGCGCCGCCCGAATACGCGGCCTGCGCGCGCCATGCCGCGGATCGCGAGCGCGTTCCACGACACCAGGATCTTTTCATCGCGACCGGGACGCACGCGACGCTCGCGCACCGCCAGCAGCTTCGCGCGTGCGGCCCCGAGCAGGCGCTCGGCCTCCTCGAGCGCAATGCCGGTGAGCTTGGCGGCGTCTTCGAGCGAGCGCGCGACGCGCAGGTGCCAATGCTGGCCCTCGAAGTTGGCATCGCTGTCCAAGCCCCAATGGTGCGCCGCCACCTGCCACTCCTCTGGCAACAGCAGCGCGCGCGCTTCTTCGCGCTGCCAGACGTAGAACTTGCCTTCCTCGTGCTCCGAGTCGGCATCCAGAGAGGAGTAGTAGCCGCCCTCGGGCGACTGCATCTCGCGCATGATCCAGCCCGCGGTCTCCTCGGCGCAGCGCGCGAAGCGCGCCTTGCCGGTGGCGATCCAGGCGTCCGCGAGCAGCGCGAGCAGCGGCCCGTTGTCGTACAGCATCTTCTCGAAGTGCGGGATCATCCAGTACTGGTCGACGCTGTAGCGGCAGAAACCGCCACCGAGCTGGTCGTAGATGCCGCCTTCGCACATGCGCTCGAGCGTCACCTCGGCCATCTCGAGCGCCGCGCGCTCGCCGCGCTTGGCGTACTCGCGCAGGCACAGCTCGAGGTCGGTCGGGTGCGGGAACTTGGGCGCGCTGCCGAAGCCGCCGAAGCGCGGGTCGAAATTGGTGCGCAAATTCTCCAGCATGGCGCGCAGCGGCGCATCGTCGAGCTCGGAGCGGTGCGCACTGCCCGCGGGCACGGTGCGCGCGAACGCGCCGCGCACCTGCTCGCCCTGCTCGCCGATTTCGGGGCGCTTGTCGCGCCAGATCGCCGCCACGCGCTCGAGCAGTTCGCCGAACCCGGGCAAGCCGTAGCGCGAGCTCTTGGGAAAGTAGGTGCCGCCGAAGAACGGCGTGCCATCGGGCGCGAGGAACATGGTGAGCGGCCAGCCGCCGGCGCCGCGCGCCAGCATCTGGTGCGCGGCCTGGTAGATCTGGTCCAGGTCGGGCCGCTCTTCGCGGTCCACCTTGATGTTGACGAAGTTCCGATTCATCAGGCCGGCGATGGCGTCGTCCTCGAAACTCTCGTGCGCCATGACGTGGCACCAGTGGCAGGCGGAATACCCGACCGAGAGCAGGATCGGCTTGTCCTCGCGCTTGGCGCGCTCGAGAGCTTCCGGCCCCCAGGGGTACCAGTCAACCGGGTTTGCCGCGTGCTGCTGCAGGTAGGGCGAAGTTTCGTTCTGCAAGCGGTTCGGCATGCGGCATTATTACAGGGCATGGACGCCAAAGACCCTCGCGCCGCGCAGGTCTTGCGCTTCTGGTTCGGCCAGCCGCGCGCGGCGTGGTTTGCGAAGGACGCCGCGTTCGACGCCGAGATTCGCGCGCGTTTTCTCGCGCTCTACGAGCAAGCGAGCACGCGGCAGCTTGAGGCGTGGAAAGAGCATGCGGGCGATTGCCTCGCGCTGGTGATCACGCTTGACCAGTTCCCGCGCAACCTGTTCCGCGCCGGCTCGCCCGAGGCGGCGCGTGCCTTCGCCGCCGACGTATTGGCGCTGGAAGCTGCGCGCCGCGCCGTGATGTCGGGCTACGACCGCGAGATGGCGCCCGAGGAGCGCATGTTCCTTTACTTGCCCTACGAGCACAGCGAGTCGCTCGCCGATCAACTGGTGTGCGGCGAGCTGATGGCGCGGCTGCTGCCGTTCTCTGAGACCGCAGGCATATACGGCTACGCGGTCGCACACCGTGTGATCATCGAGCGCTTCGGCCGCTTCCCGCACCGCAATGCGGCACTCGGGCGCGCGAGCAGCGCCGAGGAGCTCGAGTTCCTGAAGCAGCCCGGCTCCGCATTCTGAGCCGGAACCGGGGCTCGGGACCCTCTATCGATCGGTGACCGCGCCCTCGGAAGCGCTGGACACGAGCTTCATGTACTTCGCCAGCAGGCCGCTGGTGTAGCGCGGCTTGGGGGCGCGCCATTTCTTGCGCCGCGCCGCAATCTCTTTCGTGGAAACGTTGAGCTGCAACAGGCGCTTTTTGGCGTCGATGCTGATCGAGTCGCCTTCTTTCACCAGTGCGATCAGGCCCCCCACGTAGGCTTCCGGCGCGACGTGCCCGACCACCATTCCCCAAGTGCCGCCAGAGAATCGGCCATCCGTGATGAGGCCGACTGACTCTCCAAGCCCCTGGCCTATCAGAGCAGAAGTGGGCGCCAGCATTTCCTGCATCCCTGGGCCGCCTAGCGGCCCTTCGTAGCGGATCACGATGACGTCGCCAGGCTTGATTCGCTTGGCCATGATCGCCTTCATGCAGGCGTTCTCTGAATCGAACACGCGCGCCGGCCCGGTGATCGAGGGATTTTTGAGTCCCGTGATCTTGGCGACGCAGCCCTCGGGCGAAAGATTGCCCTTGAGGATCGCGAGGTGGCCTTGGGGGTAAAGAGGCTTGGACCAGGGACGAATCACATCCTGATCGGCGCGCGGCTCATCGGGTACGCCGGCAAGCTCCTCGGCAATCGTGCGGCCGGTGATGGTTTTGCACTCGCCGTGCAGCACGCCGTGCTTGAGCAGGATCTTGAGCACCTGCGGCACGCCGCCGGCGCGGTGCAAGTCCGCCGCCACGTAGCGCCCGGAGGGCTTGAGGTTGCATAGCACCGGCACCTTCCTGCGCACGCGCTCGAAGTCGTCGATGGTCCACTTGACGCCCGCGGCGCGCGCGATCGCGAGATAGTGCAGCACCGCGTTGGTCGAGCCCCCGGTCGCCATCACCAGCGAGATCGCATTCTCGATCGACTTGCGGGTGATGATGTCGCGCGGCTTGAGGTCGGCCTTGATCGCCTCGAACAGCACGCGCGCCGATTGCGCCGCCGAATCCGCCTTCTCCGCGTCGGGCGAGGCCATTTGGCTGGAGCCGAGCAGGCTCATGCCCAGCGCCTCGAAACTCGAGCTCATGGTGTTGGCGGTGTACATGCCGCCGCAGGCGCCTACCGATGGGCAGGCGTTCCTTTCGATGCCGTCGAAATCCTCCTGCGAGATCTTGCCTGCGGCCATCGCGCCCACGGCCTCGAACGGGCTCACGATGGTGAGCGTCTGGCCTTTCCAGGTACCCGGCCTGATGGAGCCGGCATAGACGTAGATCCCGGGCACGTTCATGCGCGCCAGCGCCATCATGCCGCCGGGCATGTTCTTGTCACAGCCGCCGATCACCAGCGCGCCGTCCATCGCCTGGCCATTGACCGAGGTCTCGATGGCGTCGGCGATCACCTCGCGCGATACCAGCGAATACTTCATCGCTTCGGTGCCCATGCCGATGCCGTCGGTGACGGTGGGCACGCCGAACACCTGCGGCTTTGCGCCTGCGGCCTCGAGCGCGACCATCGCACGGTCCACTAGCGGCTGGATGCCGGCGTTGCAAGGGTTCATGGTCGAGTGGCCGTTCGCCACGCCCACGATCGGCTTGTCGAAATCGCCGTCCTTGAAGCCCACCGCGCGCAGCATCGCGCGGTTGGGCGAGCGCGCCACGCCCTGGGTGATGAGGCGGCTCCTGCGGTTGTACGCCATGCGCAAGTCCTCCGGTTGTTAGAATGGATTTTACCGTGCTGACCCATCCAAATTTCGATCCGGTTGCGATCTCGCTCGGGCCGCTCGCGGTGCGCTGGTACGGGCTCATGTACCTCGCCGGCTTCGCCGCCGCCTGGTGGCTCGGCCTGCGGCGCATCCGGCTGGGGCTTACGGCGGTGACGCGGGCGCAGTTCGACGACTTGTTCTTCGGCTGCGTGCTCGGCGTGATCCTCGGCGGGCGGTTGGGCTACGTGCTGTTCTACAAGCCCGCCTACTACCTGCAGCAGCCGCTGGAGGCGCTTGCCCTGTGGCAGGGCGGGATGTCGTTTCACGGCGGCTTTCTCGGCGTGCTGGCGGCGATGCTGTTCGTCGCGCGCCGCCACCGCGTGGCGTGGCTGGAGATCATGGATTTCATCGCCCCGCTGGTGCCTCTGGGCATCGCCACAGGGCGGCTGGGCAATTTCATCAACGGCGAGCTGTGGGGCCGCGTCACCGACGTTTCCTGGGGCATGGTGTTTCGCGGCGCCGGCAACCTGCCGCGCCACCCCTCCCAGCTCTACGAAATGGCGCTCGAGGGCGTGGCGCTATTCGCACTACTGTGGTGGTTCTCCGCCAGGCCGCGCCCATGCGGCCAGGTTTCGGCGCTGTTTCTCGTGAGCTATGGCGTGGCGCGCTTTGCCTGCGAGTTCGCGCGCGAGCCGGACGCTTTTCTGGGCACGCTCGCCCTGGGCTTCACCATGGGTCAGTGGCTCAGCCTGCCCATGATCCTCGCCGGCATCGCGCTGTTCGCCTGGAGCCGGAAGGCATGATGAGGCTCGTGGTCCTGCTGCTGGCGGCGCTTCCCGTGCTCGCGGCGGCGCAGGCCATCGAATCGCTCACCCTGCGCAACAAGGACGTGGAGGTGCCGGCGGAACTCGCGCGCCCGGCGGGCGCGGGGCCATTCCCACCGCTGCTTTTCATCCACGCGCGCCGCGGCTACGAGGAAGAGGAGCGCGCCCACGTGCGCGAGCTCGCCGCGCAGGGGTTCCTCGTCATGGCGCCCGATTGGCAAAAGGGGCGGCTGATCGACCGCTGGCCGGTGGCGCACGATCCGGCCACCGAAGGCGATGTCGAGGCCGCGCTCGATGCGCTGCTCAAGCGCGCTGAGGCCTGCAAGGGACCGGTGGGCATCGTGGGGGTTTCGCGCGGACCCTACTACGCGCTGCGCCTGGCGGCGAAGCGCCCGCAAGACGTCGCCGCCATCGTTTCCTATTACGGCCACTTCCAGAACCCGAACGCGCCCGAGCCGGAGCAGATCTATTCCATCGCGCCCGAGGTGGCGCGCATCCGCGCGCCGGTGCTGATGCTGATCGGGGCCGAGGACTTCGAGGTGCGCCGGCTGTCGAACGCGCGTGCCTTTTACGCGCTGTGGGAGCGCGGCGTGCCGGTGGAGCTGCAGATGTACCCGATGGCGCGGCGCGCGTTCGATTTCCGGCGCGACGCCACGCCGGAGGAGAAAGTTGCCACCAAGCATGCGCGCCAGCGTGCGCGCGACTGGCTCGCCCGCCACATGAACCTTTCGCCGCAAGGGCAGTGCGGTCCGCGATAATGTCCGCCACCAATCAGGAGCGAACCGCCATGAAACCGATTCTCGCCGCGCTCGCCGCAGCGGCCTTGCTCGCCGCCTGCGCCACCACCAGCACCACCTTCGTCAACACGCGCAAGGCACCCGACGCGGCGCCGGTCAGCTTCACCGGCAAGAAAGTGGCGGCGTTCGCGCTCGGCGTGACCGAGCCGATGCGCCGCGACACCGAGGAGGCGCTGGCGCGCGAGCTGAGCGCGCGCGGCGCGCAGGGCATCCCCGGCTATAGCATCGTCCCCTCGACGGAGTTGCGCGATCGCGAGGCGGCAAAAGCGAAGCTGCGGCAGGCGGGCGTGGAGGGCGTGGTGCTGCTGCGGCTGGTGGACACGCAGAAGAAAAAAGTGCACACCGAGTGGGCGAGCAGCGAGTACCGGACCTTGCCGAATTACTACACTTGGGGGATCGCCGGCGCAGATCCCGGCTACGACCGCACACTCACCTCGTTGTCGGTCGAGACGCTGATCTATAGCCTCTCGCAGGACCGGCTGCTGTGGTCGGGCTTGAGCGAGACCACCGACGCGGCGCAGGCCGAGCGCTTCGTGCGCGAGCACGCCGCGGCGGTCGCCGCCGAGCTGCGCCGCGAGGGGCTTATCCGTTAGCCCGGCTCGGCGAGCGCCTGCTCAAGCAGGCGCACGGGGTGCAGCGCCTGGCGCCCCGCGCCGTCGGCGATTTGGTGGCGGCAGCTGAAGCCGCCCGCCAGCGGCAAAGTGTAAAGCGAGGCTTTACACATGGCGGGCAGCAGCCCCTGCTCGGCCATCTTCATCGACACTTCGTAGTGCTCAGCCTCGTAGCCGAAGCTGCCGGCCATGCCGCAGCAACTCGAATCGACCATGCTCAGCTTCAGGCCCGGGATCAGTCCCAGCGCGCGCTCGAGCGCGCCCATGGCGCCGAACGCTTTCTGGTGGCAATGGCCATGCAGCAGCGCGTCCCCGGCGACCGGCTTCAACTTGAGCGTGAGGCGCCCGGCGTCCGCTTCCTGCGCCAGGAACTCCTCCAGGAGCAGCGCTTGCGCGGCGAGCGCGCGCGTTTCCGCGCCAGGCAGCAGCCCCATGAACTCGTCGCGCAGCGTGTACAGGCACGAGGGTTCCAGTCCCAGCACCGGCACGCCGCGCTCGACCCAGGGCGCGAGCGCATCGAGCGTGCGCCGCGCCTGCGCCCGGGCGTGCTCCACCAGCCCTACCGACAGATAGGTGCGGCCGCAGCACAGCGGCTTGCCGTCCGCGCCGCTCACCAGCAGCGGCGCGTAGCCGGCTGAGCGCAGCACGGCGAGCGCGGCGCGCGCATTCTCCGGCTCGAACCAGCGGTTGAAGGTGTCGGCGAACAGCACCACCTCGCGCTCGGCTGGTTGCGGCGGCGCTTCGCTGTCGCGCAAGTAGTCGGCGCGCCACGCCGGCAGCGCGCGCCGCGCCGAGAATCCGGTGACGCTTTCGCGCAAGGCGCGGAGCCGCGCCGCGTTACCCAGATTCGCCAGCCAGGGCAGGCGCGCCGCCCACGGCGCATAGCGCGGCAGATACGCGATCAGCAGTTCGCGCAGCCCGGGCGCGTGGCGCTTGCGGTATTGCGCCAGGAACTCGATCTTCATGCGCGCCATGTCGACGCCGGTCGGACATTCGCGCTTGCAGCCCTTGCACGACACGCACAGCTCGAGCGCCTCTTTCACCGCGCTGTCGGCCTCGGTGCCGAGCGGGCCCTCGAGCTGCCCGGAGAGCGCCAGGCGCAGCGTGTTGGCGCGTCCCCGCGTGAGGTGGCGCTCGTCACCGGTGGCGCGGAACGACGGGCACATGGTGCCGGCGTCGAACTTGCGGCAGTGGCCGTTGTTGTTGCACATCTCCACGGCCTTGGCGAAGCCCTGGCCGCGCGCCGCATCGTCGAGCTCGTATTCGCCCCAGTCGAGCGCGCTGCGCAATTCGATGGTGCGGTAACCCGGCTTGAAGCGGAACAGCGACGCGTCGTCCATGCGCGGCGGCCGCACGATCTTGCCGGGATTCATGATCCCCTTGGGATCGAGCCAGGACTTGATCTCCGCGAGCGCAGCGGTGAGCCGCGGGCCGAAGAACGGCGCGATCCATTCCGAGCGCACCATTCCGTCGCCATGCTCGCCCGAGTAGGCGCCCTTGTATTGCTTCACCAGCGCGCAGGCTTCCTCGGCGATGGCGCGCATCTTGTGCGCGCCGCCCGAGGGACCAGATACGCGCATGTCCAGCACCGGACGGACGTGCAGCGTCCCGACCGAGGCGTGCGCGTACCAGGTGCCGCGCGTGCCGTGGCGCTCGAACACTCGCGTCAGGCGCTCGGTGTACTCGGCCAGGTGCTCCAGCGGCACTGCGCAGTCCTCGATGAAGGACACCGGCTTGCCGTCGCCTTTCATCGACATCATGATGTTGAGGCCGGCCTTCCTCACTTCCCAGATTTCCTTCTGCAGCCGGCCGTCGGTGACCTCGACCACGCTCCCGGGAAGCCCCAGGTCGGCCATCAGCTCGCCCAGGCGCTTGAGCCTGGTGAGCTGCTCGGCGCGCTCTTCGCCGGAGAACTCGACCAGCAATACGCACTCGGGCTCGCCGCGCAGGAATGCTTGAACCGTTTTTTTGAAGGCGCCGATGTCGCGTGCCAGATCGAGCATGGTGCGGTCCACCAGCTCGACTGCGGTCGGCCCCAGCTTCACGATGTGCTGTGTCACCTCCATGGCACGGTAGAAGCTGGCGAAATGCACCACGCCGAGCGAGCGCGCCGCAGGCAGCGGCGCGAGCTTGAGCTGCAGCCGCTCGAACCAGGCGAGCGTGCCCTCGGAGCCCACCAGCAGGTGCGCGGCATTGGCGTGCGGCGGGCCGAGATGGTCGAGGTTGTAGCCGGCGACGCGGCGCAGCACCTTCGGAAAGCGCGCCTCGATTTCGTGGCGCTCGCGCGCATAGAGCTGGCGCAGGTTCTGCACCAGCGCCGCGTAGCCGGGCGGCCCGGCGGCGTCATCCAGCGGCCCGAACCTCCAGCGCTCGCCCGCAGCGGTAAGTGCATCGATCGCGAGCACGTTGTGCACCATGTTGCCGTAGGCGATCGAGCGCGAGCCGCAAGAGTTGTTGCCCGCCATGCCGCCAAGCGTCGCCTGCGCCGAGGTCGAGACGTCCACCGGGAACCACAGGCCGTGCGGGCGCAGCGCGGCATTCAACTGGTCGAGCACCAGCCCGGGCTGCACCAGCGCGGTGCGGCGCTCGACGTCCAGCTCGATGAGCTGGTTGAGATACTTCGAGTCGTCAATCACCAGGGCCGCGCCCACCGTCTGCCCGCATTGCGAGCTGCCGGCGCCGCGCGGCAGCACAGCGATGTGCTCCTCAGCTGCGATCGCCATCACGCGGCGCA
Source organism: uncultured Enterobacteriaceae bacterium (assembly GCA_964393745.1). Lineage (GTDB taxonomy): Bacteria > Pseudomonadota > Gammaproteobacteria > Burkholderiales > SG8-39 > 2-02-FULL-66-14. Next base: position 11,685 of record CAYMVA010000097.1, read on the forward strand.
CCGCTTCCTCGGTGCGCGGCAGCACCACGCCGAGCGGCTCGACCTGGTAGATCGAGGCGTCGGTCGAGTAGCGGCCGCGGCTGGCGGCGTCGAACAGCACCTCGCCGTCCACCTCGGCGCGCAGCCGCGCGGCGAGCGCCGGGTCGCCGGGCTTGGCGCGCACGATGCCCGCGGCAGGAAAGCTGCGTGCGACGTCCTGGAAGGTCGGTGCGTTCACGATGCGAGGGCGCGAGGGTTAGCGCAACTTGGTGCGGGTTAGAATACACCGCTCGCCGCACCGCATCGCCGATTCCGCATCTGCATCCTTCAATCCGGAGTCCCAATGACCAGAACCGCCGGCCGACATTTCCTGCAGATCCCCGGCCCCACCAACGTGCCCGACCGGGTGCTGCGGGCGATCGATTTCCCGACCATGGACCATCGCGGCCCCGAGTTCGCCGTGCTCGGCAAGGAAGTGCTTGCTGGCATGCGGCGCGTCTTCAGGACCGAGAGCCACGTCGTCATCTACCCGGCTTCGGGCACTGGCGCGTGGGAAGCGGCGCTGGTGAACGCGCTCTCGCCCGGCGACCGCGTGCTGATGGTCGAGACCGGCCACTTCGCGGCGCTGTGGCAAAAGATGGCGCAGCGCCTCGGTCTCGCGCCCGAGATGATCGCCAGTGACTGGCGCAGCGGCGCCGACCCAGAAGCCATCGAGCGCCGCCTGCGCGCCGATGCGCAGCACCAGATCAAGGCGGTGTGCGTGGTGCATAACGAAACCTCCACCGGGGTGACCTCGCGCATCGCCGAAGTGCGGCGCGCGATCGACGCCGCGGGTCACCCGGCGCTTTTCATGGTGGACACGATTTCGTCGCTCGGCTCGATCGACTACCGGCACGACGAGTGGGGCGTTGACGTCACCGTCGGTGGCTCGCAGAAGGGCCTGATGCTGCCGCCCGGGCTGTCGTTCAACGCCGTGTCGAAGAAAGCGCTCGCCGCGGCCGGCTCGGCCAGGTTGCCTCGCAGCTTCTGGGACTGGCAGGAGATGATCGCCGCCAACAAGGACGGCTACTTCCCCTACACGCCGGCGACCAATCTGCTCTACGGCCTGCGCGAGTCGCTGCGCATGCTGGAGGAGGAGGGGATGGAGAACGTGTTCGCGCGCCACCAGCGCCACGCCGAGGCGACGCGCCGCGCGGTGCACGCCTGGGGGCTCGAAGTGCTGGCGAAAAACCCGGCCGAGTACTCCGCCTCGCTCACTGCGGTGCTGATGCCCGAGGGGCACAACGCCGACCGCCTGCGCAAGATCGCGCTCGAGCGCTTCGACCTGTCGCTCGGCACCGGCCTGAGCAAACTCGCCGGCAAGGTGTTCCGCATCGGCCACCTGGGCGATTTCAACGACCTCACGCTGATGGGCACGCTCGCCGGGGTCGAGATGGGCCTGGAGATCGCTGGCGTGCCGCTGCGCAAGGAAGGCGTGCAGGCGGCGATGGCCTATCTCGCCGGCGCCCAGGCCGCAGCACAGAAGAACCGCGCGGCGGCATGACGCCGCAACCGATTCTGGTGGCGCGCGACGGCGCCATCGCCACCGTCACGCTCAACAAGCCCGACAAGCTCAACGCGCTGGACAAGGCAATGTGGCTCCAGCTCGGCGCGGCGATGCGCGCGCTGGACGCCGACGACGCGGTGCGTTGCATCGTGCTGCGCGGCGCCGGCGACAAAGCGTTCGCCGCCGGCGCCGACATCTCCGAGTTCCACTCCCAGCGCGCCACCGCCAAGCAGGCCAAGCAATACGGCGAGGAAATCGCCGGCACCATGCACGCCGTAGCCGATTGCAGGCACCCGACGGTGGCGCTGATCCAGGGCGCCTGCGTCGGCGGCGGTCTGGAGGTCGCCTCGCAGTGCGACCTGCGCATCGCGGGCGAATCGGCGCGTTTCGGCGTGCCGATCAAGAATCTCGGCCTGGTGGTCGCTTATGCCGAAATGCAGGGTCTGATGGCGCTCGCCGGCCGCGCTGCCACGCTCGAGATCCTGCTCGAGGGCCGCGTCTTCGGCGCGCGCGAGGCCTTCGACAAAGGCTTGCTCAACCGCGTCGTGCCCGACGACAAGGTAGTCGAGGAAACCTACGCCACCGCGCGGCGCATCGCCGAAGGCGCCCCATTGGTGGCGCGCTGGCACAAGAAGTTCGCGCGCCGCCTGGCCGACCCCAAGCCGCTGGGCGAAACCGAGTACGACGAGAGCTACGCCTGCTTCGACACTGAGGATTACCGCGCCGGTGTCGCTGCGTTCCTCGCCAAGAAAAAACCCGAATTCAGCGGCCGTTGAAGCCCCGCGTCGCTTTCTTCGTAGGCGATCCGAACGGCATCGGCCCGGAATTGACCGCCAGGCTCATGGCGCGTGCCGAGTTGCGCGCGCTCGCCGAGGTGGTGCTGCTCGGCGATGAGCGCCTGCTGCCCGAAGCAGTGCGCTCGGGTTTGGATTTCGAGCGCGTCGCGGGGCTTGGCGACGAGGCGCTCACCCCGGGCCGCGCCAACGCCGCCGCCGGCCGCTGGATGATCGAAGGACTGAAGCACGCGGTGCGCAAGGTGCGCGACGGCGGCGCGCAGGCGATCGTGTTCGCGCCGCTCAACAAGCAGGCGATGAAGCTCGGCGGGCTGGAGTACGCCGACGAGCAGCACTTGTTCGCGGCGCTGCTCGAAGCGCGCGGTTACACGGTGGAGTTCAACGTCATCGACAACCTGTGGACTTCGCGAGTCACCTCGCACATTCCGTTGAAGGAGGTCGCGGCTTCGATCACGCCTGAGGGCGTGGCCGACGCGGTGCGCGTCATCGACCGCGGTTTGCGGCGCGGTGGCGTGGCGCGGCCGCGCATCGCGGTGGCGGGCCTCAACCCGCACGCCGGCGAAGGCGGCACCCTGGGCCGCGAGGAGATCGAGGTGATCGCGCCGGCGATCGAGCGCGTGAAAGCCGAGGGCGTGGATGCGCGCGGACCGTTTCCCGCCGACACCGTGTTCGTCGCTGCGAAGCGCGGCGAGTTCGACGCCGTGGTGACGATGTACCACGACCAGGGGCAGATCGCGATGAAGCTGATGGGCTTCGACCGCGGCGTGACGCTGCTCGGCGGGCTGCCGGTGCCGGTGTGCACCTGCGCGCACGGCACCGCCTACGACATCGTGGGGCAGGGGCGCGCCAATGCGCTGCCGCTCGAGAACGCATTCCGGCTGGCGGCGCGCATGGCCACGAAGGGCGAGTGATAAGATTCGCAGCACCACCGTTCTCTAGGAGGGGGACATGCTGAAATCCATTGTTGCCGGTTCGCTTTCACTGTTCGCGCTCGCAGTGCAGGCCCAGGCCTGGCCGACCAAACCGGTCACCATCCTCAACCCGTTCCCCGCCGGCGGCGGCACCGACACCTTCTTGAGGCCGATCGCGGCCAAACTCACGCAGCAGATGGGCCAGAGTTTCATCGTCGAGAACCAGGGTGGGGCGGGCGGCACCGTCGGCGCCACCAACGCCACCAAGCGCGCGCCCGACGGCTACAACTGGTTCATGGGCGCAGTGCACCACACCATTGCCGTGAGCCTCTATACGCGTCTTAGCTACAACCTCGAGCGCGACTTCGAGCCGATCACGGTGGCGGCGTTCATCCCCAACGTGGTGGTGGTGCATCCCAGATACGCCGACAAGATCAAGACGCTCAAGGACCTGATCGACTACGCGAAAGCCAATCCAGGACGCCTCAACTACGGTTCCGCCGGCAGCGGCACCACGCACCACTTGTCGGTGGAGTTGTTCAAGACCATGACCAAGACCTTCATGGTGCACATCCCCTATCGCGGCGCAGGTCCGCTGATGATCGATCTGCTCGCCGGACAAGTGGATCTGGCCTTCGACGGCATGGGCACCTCCTCCACGCAGATCAAGGCCGGCAAGCTGATCCCGCTCGCCGTCACCAGCGTGGCGCGCAACCCGGTGCTGCCCAACGTGCCGACCGTGGGTGAAGCTGGCGTGCCCGGTTACGAGGTGCGCACCTGGTACGGCCTGTGGGCGCTGAAGGGGACGCCGCAGCCGATCAAGGACCGCATGTGGAAGGAAGTGGTTGCGGCGATGGACACGCCGCAGCTGAAGAACATCTGGGCCGAACAAGGCGCGGATGGCGGCGGCATGTCGCAGCAAGACATGACCAAGCTCGTGCGCAGCGAGATTGTGAAGTGGGCCAAGGTCGTCAAGGACGCCGACGCCAAGGTCGACAATTGATCCTCTAGATCACCCCATCGGCGCGCAGCGCGGCGATCTGCGCGACGCTCCTGCCGAGGCGCTCACCCAGTATTTCGTCCGTGTGCGCCCCGAGCAGCGGCGGCGCAAGCTTGTGCTGCAATGGAGTGTCGGAGAAACGCATCGGGCTCGCCACCGTCGGCAGCTTTCCCGCGAGCGCATGATCCAGTTCCACACGCACGCCGCGCGCGCGCACCTGCGGCTCGTCGAATACCTGCGCCAAGTTGTTGATCGGGCCGTTGGGCACGCCAGCGACTTCCAGCAGCTCCAGCCATTCGTGCGTCGGGCGGCGCGCGAAAATCTCCTGCAGCAGTCGCGTCAGGTCGGCGCGGTTCTCCACCCGCTTGCCGTTGGTCGCGAAGCGCGCATCGCGCGCCAGTTCGGGGCAGCCAGCCGCCTCGCAGAACTTGCGGTACAGGTTGTCGTTGCCGCAAGCGATGATGATTTCGCCGTCGGCGGTGCGGAACGGCTGGTAGGGCACGATGTTCGGGTGCAGGTTGCCGATGCGCGAAGGCGGCCTGCCGGTCGCGAAGTAGTTGGTGTTCTGGTAGGCAAGCAGCGCGATCTGAGAGTCGAGCAGCGCGAGGTCGAGGTGCTGTCCCTTGCCTGACTCCGCACGGTGCGCGAGCGCCGCGCAGATCGCGATCGAGGCGTACATCCCGGTGATGATGTCCGCCACCGGCACGCCAGCGCGCATCGGCTCGCCGCCGGGCTCGCCGGTCACGCTCATCATCCCGCCCATGCCCTGGATCATGAAATCGTAGCCGGGCCGCTCACGGTAAGGCCCGGTCTGGCCGAAGCCCGTGACCGAGCAGTAGATGAGGCGCGGGTTTAGCGCCTTGAGGTCGTCGTAGCCCAGCCCGTAACGCGCCAAATCGCCGAACTTGTAGTTCTCGATCAGCACGTCGGATGCGCGTGCGAGCTCGCGCACGATCGTCTGGCCCGCCGGGCTCGAGATATTCACCGTGATCGATTTCTTGCCGCGGTTGGTCGAGGTGAAATAGGCAGAGTCCTTCGTATCCCGCCCTTCGCGATCCTTCACCCACGGCGGACCGAAGGCGCGCGAGTCGTCTCCGACTTGCGGGCGCTCGACTTTGATCACCTCCGCGCCCAGGTCGGCGAGGTTCTGTCCGGCCCATGGGCCGGCCAGCACGCGCGACAGATCGAGCACTCTGATGTGCGACAGCGGTCCTGCCATGTCATTTCTCCCCGTTCACCACAACACACTCACCCAATAGGTGGGTGATCAGTTCGGCGAAGCCCGCGCCGGATTCGCTGCGGGTCACATATTTCGGCGCAGCGGCCAGGTGCCCCGAGAAACGCGCGATATTCGCCACGCCGACGGAGTTCACGAAATAGCCGAACATCGGCGCATCGTTCGGCGAATC
>CAYMVA010000098.1:0-4548 GCA_964393745.1 uncultured Enterobacteriaceae bacterium
GAAGATCATCCAGAAGAAGAACATGCGCAGCGGGAAGCGGAAATAGACGATGGCGAAGGAGGCGATGATCGAGATCGAGATCTTGCCTACCGGGATCGCCAGCGCCATCACCAGGCTGTTGACCAGCATCCGCGACACTGCCGCCTTGGAACCGGTGGTGGTTCCGGCCCCGAGCACCTGCGAATAATTCTTCACCAACTGGTCGCCGGGCACCAGCTGCATCGGCACCCGCATGATCTGCTCCAGGGAAAGGGTCGAGGCGACGAAGGTGACGTAGAGCGGAAACGCTATCGCCAACACGCCGGCGACCAGCACGGCATGCGAGAACACGGTCAGCCAGGGACGGTTCTCGACCATCAGTACTGCACTTTCTTTTCAACGTAGCGGAACTGCACCACCGTCAGCGCGATGACGATGAACATCAGGATCACCGATTGCGCCGAGGAGCCGCCGAGGTCCGCCGCCTTGACGCCGTCGTGGTAGACCTTGTAGACGAGGATATTGGTGGCCTGCGCCGGGCCGCCCTGCGTGGTGGCGTCGATGATGCCGAAGGTGGAAAAAAAGGCGAACACGATGTTCACCACCAGCAGGAAGAAGGTGGTCGGCGAGAGCAGCGGAAAGACGATGGTCCAGAAGCGCCGCAACGGGCCGGCGCCGTCGATGGCCGCTGCCTCGATGAGCGATTTCGGGATCGACTGCAGGCCGGCGAGAAAGAACAGGACGTTATAGCTGATCTGGTTCCAGACCGCAGCAATGATCACCAGCAGCATCGCCTGGTCGCCTTTGATGATCCAGTTCCAGTCGATGCCCCAGCCCTTGAGGACGTAGGTCACGATGCCGATCGAAGGCGCGAACAGGAATGCCCACAGCACGCCCGCGATCGCAGGCGCCACCGCGTAGGGCCAGATCAGCAGCGTCTTGTAGGCCAGCGCCCCGCGCAGCACGCGGTCGGCCATGGTCGCCAGCAGCAGCGAAATGGCGATGCCGAGGATCGCCACCAGCGAGCTGAACAGCGCGGTGGTCTTGAAGGACTCGAGATAGTTGCCGTCCTTGAACAGGTTGGCGAAGTTCTGCAGCCCGACGAACTGGCTCTTCAGGCCGAAGGCGTCCTGCAGCTGGAACGAGTACCAAACCGCCTGCGCCGCCGGCCAGAAGAAGAACACGATCGTAATCGCGATCTGCGGGGCCACCAGCGCATACGGCAGCCACGCAGACCGGAATACGACCCGCTTTCCCACCGAACTACAACTGCCAGTTACTTATTCGCCGCTTCAAACTGCCGCAGGATCTCGTTGCCGCGCTTGACCGCATCGTCCAGCGCCGCTTTCGGCTCCTTCTTGCCCGCGAACACGGCTTCCAGCTCCTCCTCGATCACCGTGCGCCCCTGCACGAAATTGCCGAAGCGCAGGCCCTTGGAGTTCGCAGTCGGCGTCTTATTGGTGAGCTGCTTTACCGCCAGTTCGGCGCCCGGGTCCTTGTCGTAGAAGCCCGACTTCTTGGTCATTTCGTAGGCCGCCTGCGTGATCGGCACATAGCCGGTCCCGGTATGCCACTCCATCTGGATTTCAGGGGTCGACAGGAATGCCATGAACTTCGCGACCCCCTTGTACTCCTCGGGCTTCTTGCCGCCCATCACCCAGACCGAGGCGCCGCCGATGATGGAATTCTGCGGCGCGCCTTTGACGTCATCGTGGTACGGGATGAAATTGATCGACCAGTCGAACTTTCCCGCCGCCCGGATACCGGCCTGCGCCCCCGTGCTGCCGCTGAACATGGCGCATTCGCCGCTGGAGAACTTGGCGTCGCCCTGGTTGGTGCGGCCGGCGTAGGTGAAAAGGCCCTTCTTCGACATGTCGCCCAGCATTGCGATGTGGCGCACGTGCAGCGGCGAATTGATGGAGAACTGCGTGTCGAAGCCGCCGAAGCCGTTTTCCTTGGTGCCGATCGGCACGTTGTGCCAGGCGCTGAAGTTCTCGATGTGCATCCACGAAGGCCAGCTGGTGGTGTACACGCACTGCTGGCCGGATGCCTTGAGCTTCTCCGCCGCCGAGATCACTTCTTTCCAGGTCTTCGGCGCCTTGTTCGGGTCGAGCCCCGCCTTCTTGAACGCATCCTTGTTGATATAGAACATCACCGTGGAGCTGTTGAAGGGGAACGACAGCATATTGCCCTTCTGGTCGGTGTAATAGCCCGTGACCGTCGGCAGGTACGCCTTCGGGTCGAACGGTTCCTTGGCGTTCGCCATGACCGTCGCAATAGGCACGATCGCGCCCTTGGCGGCCATCATGGTCGCCGTGCCGACCTCGAACACCTGCACCATGTGCGGCGCGTTGCCGGCGCGGAACGACGCGATCGCCGCGGTCAGAGACTCGGGGTACGTGCCCTTGAACGAAGTGGCAACCTTGTAGTCCTTCTGGCTGGCGTTGAACTTGTCGGCGAGCGCGTTGAGTTTCTCGCCCAGCGCGCCGCCCATCGAATGCCACCACTGGATTTCGACCTGGGCGTAGGCGTTGCCGGACGCGAGTCCCGCGCTGAACAGCGCGGCGACGAGAGTTTTGTGGCGCATGAGACCTCCTCTAATTGGTCGGCTTGGTGGGCTGCTTCCAGCGCGGCGGAGTATAGCGCTCGCCGGTTGCAGCGGGTTTACCGTTCGCCGCGGCCGCGCCGCGGTTCGCGAGCTCGAAGCGGCGCAGCAGCTCGTTGCCACGCTCGGCGGCGTGATCGAGCGCGAGCTTGGGCGGCTTCTTGCCGTCCCACACCGCCTCCAGCTCCTCCTCGATGATCGCGCGGATGGCGAGGAACTCGCCCAGCCGGATGCCGCGCGACTCGCGGCTTGGCGCGTTGAGCAGCAACTGGCGGATCGCGATCTCGTGCCCGGGGTGCGTGGCGTAGAAGCCGGACTTGCGCGTCAGCTCGTAGGCCGCGCGCGTCAGCGGCACGTAGCCGGTCTCCTGGTGCCACTCGGCCTGCGCCTCGGGCTGCGCGAGGAAAGCGAGGAACCTGGCCGCAGCGCGATACTCCGGCGCCTTTTTCCCGGCCATCAGCCACAGGCCGGCGCCGCCGATCATGGTGTGGTGCGGCGCGCCCTTGATGTCGTCGTAATGCGGCAGCGCCGCGGTGCCGAAGTCGAACTTCGCCGAGCGCCGCAGCTCGGCGTAGCGCGACGAGGATGCGGTGACCATGGCGCACTCGCCGCGGGTGAAGCGCTCCTCGCCCTCGGTGCGCCGCCCGCTATAGGTGAAATAACCTGCGCGCGCCCACGACGACAGCGTAGAGATGTGGCGCACCATGAGGTGGGTGTTGAAGACCAGCTTCGCGTCCAAACCGCCCAGCCCATTGTCTCTGGTCGCGAAGTCCTGGTTGTGCCAGGCGCTCATGTTCTCGAGCAGCACCCACGACGGCCACACCGTGGTGTAGGCGCACTGGTAGCCCGATTCCACCAGCTCGCCGAGAACGTGCACCATCTCGTACCAGGTGCGCGGCGGCTTGTCGGGATCGAGGCGCGCCTTGCGGAACGCGTCGCGGTTGTAGAACAGGATCGGAGTCGAGGTGTTGAACGGCAACGCCAGCAGGCGCCCCGACTGGTCCGAGAAGTAGCTCGCCACCGCGGGCAGGAATGCGCTGGCATCGATGCGCTCGCCGGTCTCGGCCAGGACCTGCCACAGTGGCCGCACCGCGTCGCGCGCCGCCATCATCTGCCCGGTGCCGACCTCGTAGACCTGCACCAGGTGCGGCGCGCCGCCATTGCGTCGCGCGGCGAGCGCCGCCGCCATGGTCTCGTCGTAGCCGCCCTTGAACGCAGGCAGCACGCGAACTTCCTTCTGCGAGTCGTTGAAGCGCTTGACCAGCGCCTCGAGCTGCGCGCCGCGCGCGCCGTTCATGGCGTGCCAGAAGTGCACTTCGGTGGCTTGCGCTGCGCCGGCCGATGCGAGCGCGACGAGCAAAATGGCGGAACGCAGCATGCGCGGTCGAGTATATCGGATATCATCGCCGCAACATGGCTGCGGTTCATCATCTCGCCGCCGCAGAAATTGCAGCGCAATATCGCCGCGGCGCGCTGTCGCCGGTCGAGGTGGCGCAGGCGTGCCTGGCGCGCATGGAGGCGTGGGAACCGCGCCTCAACGCCATGTATCGCATCCACCGCGAAGCCGCGCTCGCGCAGGCCAAGGCCGCCGAATCGCGCTGGCGCGCCGGGCAGCCGCAGTCGCCGCTCGACGGCCTGCCGGTGACCATCAAAGAGAACATCTACACCAAGGGCGACCCGTCGCCGATCGGCACGCGCGCCAACGACGATGCCGCGCCGGAAGCGGCCGACGCGCCGACCGCGGCGCGACTGCGCGAAGCCGGCTGCGTGATCCTCGGCAAGACGACGATGCCCGACTACGGCATGCTCTCCTCGGGCCTGTCCAGCCTGCACGGCGTGACGCGCAATCCGTGGCGCCTCAATCGCAACACCTCGGGCTCGAGCTCGGGCGCTGGCGCCGCCGCCGCCGCCGGCTACGCGCCGCTGCACCTGGGCACCGACATCGGCGGCTCGGTGCGCCTGCC
>CAYMVA010000099.1:0-8426 GCA_964393745.1 uncultured Enterobacteriaceae bacterium
CGCCTGAATGAACGGCTGGCGTCGGCGCAGGAGCGGCTGCGGGACCGGATGCACGAAAGCGCGGCAAGCGCGCGGGGCGAAGGCGTGCCGGCGGCGGCGAATCCCTGGCAGTGGTGGCAGGCTTGGCAAGCCTACGCCACCGACGCGGCGCAGCGCTCGGTCCTGTTCTGGGACACGCTGCGCCAGCGCGGCAACAATTTCGTGGCGCACGAGCGTGCCGGCCTGCCGCCGGTGCTGCACTTCGCGCACGAAACCGTGCTCGACGGGCGCCATTTCGAGCGCCCGGTGAATTACGCGCTGCTGCGCATCCTTCCCATCCCAGGCGCGGCGGTGGACCCGAAGCGGCGGCCGTACGTGATCATCGACCCGCGCGCCGGGCACGGGCCGGGCATTGGCGGCTTCAAGGACGATTCGCAGGTGGGCGTCGCGCTGCGCGGCGGCCATCCGGTCTACTTCGTGGTGTTCTTCCCCGAGCCCGAACCCGGCCAGACGCTGCTCGATGTGTGCACGGCGGAAGCGCGCTTCGTGCGCCGCGTGCGCGAGCTGCATCCCGAGAGCCCCAAGCCGGTGATCGTCGGCAACTGCCAGGGCGGCTGGGCCGCGATGATGCTTGCGGCCTCGGACCCCGAGCACGCCGGGCCGATCGTGATCAACGGCGCGCCGATGTCGTACTGGGGAGGCTCGGGGCGCGATGGCGATGCCGACAACCCGATGCGCTATGCCGGCGGCCTCGCGGGCGGCTCGTGGCTCGCTTCGTTCGCCGCCGACCTCGGCAACGGCCAATTCGACGGCGCGCACCTGGTGCAGAACTTCGAGTCGCTCGATCCCGCGGCCAGCCTGTGGGAGAAGTACTACCAGCTCTACGCCAACGCCGACACCGAGGGCGAGCGCTTCCTCGATTTCGAGCGCTGGTGGGGCGGGTACTACCAGCTCAACCGCGAGGAGATCGAGTGGATCACGCAGAACCTGTTCGTCGGCAACAAGCTCGCCGCGGGCGAGCTGCAAGCGAAAGGCGGCAAGCGCTTCGACCTGCGCGAAATCCGCTCGCCGATCGTGCTGTTCGCCTCGCTCGGCGACAACATCACGCCGCCGCAGCAGGCGTTCAACTGGGTGGCAGACGTCTACGGCTCGACCGAGGAGATCAAGGCGCGCGGCCAGGTGATCGTAGGGCTGCTGCACGAAAGCGTCGGCCACCTCGGCATCTTCGTCGCCGGCCACGTGGTGAGGAAAGAGCACACGCAGATCGTTTCGGTGCTGGAGACGATCGAGGCGCTACCGCCGGGCATCTACGGCATGGAGATTTCGGGCGACGAGACGCGCGGCTTCGATGTGAGCTTCGTGGAATACTCGCTCGAGGACGCTGTGGCGCGCCTCAATCTCCGGCAGCGCACCGATGAGGAACCGTTCGAGGTGGTGGCGGCGGCCTCGGAGATGAACCAGCGCGCCTACGAGCGGCTGGCGCAGCCTCTGGTCCAGGCGGCGGTCAGCGATACCAGCGCCGAGCTGATGCGGCAGTTCCATCCGCTGCGCGTATCGCGCTGGGCCGTGTCCGACTTCAATCCCTGGCTGTGGTGGCTCGCTCCGGCCGCCGCCGCAGTGAGATCGCAGCGCGCGCCTCTCGCACCGGAATCGCCGCTGCGGCGCGCCGAGGCGGCGGCTTCCGGCATGGTGAGCGCATCGCTCGATTACTGGCGCGATGTGCGCGATGCGCTGACCGAAGCGGCCTTCTATCAGCTCTACGGGCCGTTGCACGAAGCGCAATCACGCGGTGACGGCGCGCAGGCCCAGAGCAGGGCAAGGCGCTGGCGCGATCGCCAGCCGCAGGAACCGCAGCTCGTCGACCAGATCCTGGAGCGCATCGCCAGCGGCGGCTACGCCGAGGCGGTGGGCAGGGTGGCGGCGATGCTGCGCACCGCCGGCGAGCCGCTGCCGCTGGCGGACGTCGAGGCGCGGCACGCGTTTGCGGTGCAGAACCTGGAGTTGCTGCCGGCGATCGAGCTCGCAGACCTCAGGCGTGTCGAGGGCGAGCAGGAAATCATTGTCCGCTATGCGCCGCAGCGCGCGCTCGAAACCCTGCCGGCGCTGGTGCACGATCCCGCTGACCGGCAGCGCCTGCTGACGCTCATCGAACGTGCGGCGGCCTTCCAGGATCCTCGTGGCGCTTGGCTGAACGACGAGCAGCGCGGGTTGCTCGGGCGCATCCGTAGCGCGCTGGAGCAGCCCGTGCCCCGGCTGCGGCTGGCCAAAGTGTAAAGTCACACTTTACACTTCGGACCTCGGGAGGCGTCGCGAGGCGCGTGGAGCAGGCCCGCGCAATTCGCCCACCCCCGGCGAGCGTATGATGGCCTTGGGGAGGGAGTTTCCATGCATGCCATCCGCTTAGCGCTTGCTCTTGCCGTCCTTGCTATGGCTGCCGCTGCGCGGGCTGAGCCCCAGGAGTCCCGCAAACTGGAGGCGGTTGCCTCGGAGGGCTCGGTCGAGTCCTGGCTGCTCGGCGCGGCCGAGGTGTGCGCGGATGCGAACGGCGTGCCCAAAGGGCAGTTGGACCCGGCGCACCTCACACGCTTCAAGAACTTCTGTGCCTTTTTGTCGCGTGAGGCTGACTCAGGGCAAGGCAAGTCGCTGGCGGAATTGCTCGACCGCAAGAGTGGCCTGCTGGTGCCTTTGCTGCCTGGCGTCACGGACGCCTACACGGTGCGCACCAACCCGCGGGAGCCTGCCGAGTGGATCGGCTTGCCTGAATTCGGCGCCTATGACGCGAACTCCCTCGATCCCGAGGCGCGTCCCTTTCCCGTCTCGTTGTCGCTATACGTCGGCTGCGATCAAGACGTTCTCGACGTGAATGATTCGAGGGCGGACCTGCGTTTCTACCCGTTGAGGGGCGGCCGGCCTGTAGGGCCGGTCTCGCTTTCCTGGGCCGGGTGGACGCCGACTGAAAGCGCCTCAGGTGCGTATCGCGGCATGTATCGAGGGCGGGTCGTCATCCGGCCGGGGCTCTACTACGCGCAGGTCTTCGGGCTCTCGGCCACCGTGAACGATTGGTTCCATCACCAAACTGCGTCCGGACCGGGCGGCTACTATTGGGGATACTTCCTGTCTCCAGAGTGCCGCGCCCGCCGGCGTATCGACTGGCAGGGAAATCGGATCGATCCGCGGCATCGGGAAATGCACGCGCAGGTCTATCAATACACGGTATTCCGGCTTCACTCCGGACTTGGGGCGCTCCTGATTGGCGCCGGGCTGTACGACAGGCCGGGTCTTCCGGGTGGCGCTGCGCTCGCGCCTCCTACGGCGGTCTGTGTAGACACGGGCTGCGACTAACATCCGGCAAGGACCGCTTCCGACCTGAAGCGGGCAGTCGAGCTCGGCTGCAAAGGATGGGATCTGATAGTCTCCGCGCCCCATGATGCGAGACGTCAAAGAGAAGCCTTTGCGCGCCGTGGTGGCGGCTGTGCAGCTGCCCAGCGTGAGCGATGCCGAGCTCGATGCGTCGGTGACCGAGCTGCGCCAGCTCGCGAAGACGCTGGGCTTCGAGGTCGTCGGCAAGTTCACCCAGAAGCGCGCGAAGTTCGATTCGACGGCGTACTTCGGCGTCGGCAAGCGGCAGGAGCTGCAGCGTTTCGTGTGCAACGAGCCTGAGGCCGAGACCGATACCGAGACCGAAACCGAGGCGGAGCCAGCGGCTGAGGCCCAAGCCGACCCGGCCACGCGCCGCGCAGACATCATCCTCGTCGACCATGAGATCTCCCCCTCGCAGGCACGCAACCTCGAGAAGGAGGTCGGCTGCGAAGTCATGGACCGCACCATGGTGATCCTTGAGATCTTCCACCGCCATGCGCGCTCCCGCGCCGCGCAGGCGCAGGTCGAGATCGCGCGCCTCGGCTACATGGCGCCGCGCATGCGCGAGGCGGCGAAGCTGGCGGGGCCGCAGGGCCGGGGGCGCAGCGGCGTCGGCGGCCGCGGCGCCGGCGAATCGCGCATGGAGCTCGACCGGCGCAAGGTCCGCGACCGCATCGCCGAGCTGGAGCAGGAGCTCGCCGCGATGGGCGCCGAGCGCAAGACGCAGCGCGCGCGGCGGCAGGAGCGCCCGGGACTTGCCCGCGTAGCGCTCGTCGGCTACACCAACGCGGGCAAGTCCACCCTGATGCGTGCGCTGACCGGGAGCGAGGCCTTGGTCGCCGACAAGCTGTTCGCGACGCTCGACACCACGGTGCGCGCCCTCCACCCCGAGAGCGTGCCTCGGGTGCTCGTCAGCGATACGGTGGGCTTCATCAAGAACCTGCCGCACGGGCTGGTCGCATCGTTCAAGTCGACACTCGACGAGGCGCTCGAGGCCTCGCTGCTGCTGCACGTCGTCGACGCGAGCGATCCCGGATTCGAGAGGCAGCTCGCGGTGACCGAGGAAGTGCTGGCCGAAATCGGCGCGCAGACGGTGCCGCGTCTCCTGGTTTTCAACAAGATCGACCGCCTCGGCGGCGAAGCGGCACAGCGTGAACGCGAAGCAGCGCTGCGCGCGACTCACCCTGGGGCCCTCGTGATGAGCGCGCGCCGCGACGGCGACATAGTGAAGCTGCGCGACGCAATCCTTGCGTTCTTCCAGAAGGACCTCGTCGAGGCCGAGCTTTTCCTCCCCTGGTCGGCGCAGCAGCTGCGGGGGGAAATCTTCTCGAACTGCCAGGTGCTGGAAGAGCGCGCCGGGAACGAGGGCGCTTTCTTCCGCATCCGCGGCGAGCGCCAGGCCGTGAAGCGTCTGCGCGAGCAAGTTGGCCAATCGCCCGGGGCGACCTAGGACACTCTGAATGACCGCTTTCGACGGCGGGTTCAACCGGTCACTGCAACACGGTGCAGCGCCTTCTTCACATTCGCCATCCCCCTAGTGTAGATTAGATGATGGACGTTACACTCTGGGGAGGGTAATCATGACTTCAATCAAACGTCGGCGCGTTGTCGCTGGCATGAGCGCGGCAGTCGCCGCGGCAATGGCCGGTTTCGCGGCGCGCGCTGCGATGGGTCCGAACGACAAGTTCGACCTGGTGATCAAGGGCGGCGAGGTGCTGGACCCGAGCCAGAACCTGCGCGCCAAGCGCGACATCGGCATGCGCTTCGGCAAGATCGAGGCGCTGGAAGCCGACATCCCGGCCGCGCGCGCCAACCGCGTCATGAACGTCGCCGGTCGTCTGGTGGTGCCGGGCCTGATCGACCTGCATGCGCACGTCTACACCACCGGCATCGGCATCCCGCCCGACGAGCTGGTGCCCTATCAGGGCACCACCACCACGGTCTCCGCGGGCGATGCGGGCTCGAGTGCCTTCGCGCTCGCCCGCCGAGCGATGGCCGCGCAGTCGCGCACGCGCCTCTACGCCTTCGTGCACATCGCGAACATCGGTCTGTCGGCGTTCCCGATTGCCGAGCTGTTCAATATCGATTTCGCGCAGACCGACGCCGCGGCGAAGACTCTGGCGGACAACGCGGACATCGCCATCGGCATCAAGGTGCGCATGTCGCAGAACGTGATCGCGCGGCACGGCCTGGAGCCGTTGAAGCGCGCGATGCGTGCCTGCGAGATTGCGGGCGGCGGCAAGGTGATGTGCCACATCGGCGGGGTCGAGAGCGTCGATTTGATGTCGCAGATTCTAGACATGCTGCGCGCCGGCGACATCCTGACCCACTGCTTCACGGGATTTCCGAACGACGCGGGGCAGTTCACCAACATCGTACAGGGCGGCAAGCTGCTACCAGCGGCCCATGCGGCGAAGAAGCGCGGCGTGATGTTCGACGTCGGCCACGGCGGCGGCAGCTTCGACTTCACGGTCGCGGAGGCGGCGCTCGCCGAAGGCGTGCTGCCGGACACCCTCTCGTCGGACATCCACGTGTTCTCCGGCAACTCGCCCGGCCAGCCCTACCTGCCCAACGTGATGGCGAAGTTCATGGCGCTCGGTCTCTCGCTCGAGCAGGTGGTCACGATGGCGACCGCCACGCCGGCGAAGATCATCAACCGGTTGCCGAAGCACGGCACGCTGCAGGTTGGCGCGCCGGCCGACGCCACCGTGCTCGAGGTGGTGAACGGCCCGGCGGAGTTCGTCGATACGCGTAACAACAAGCGCCAAGGTAAGGTCAGCCTCAGGCCGACCAACACCGTGGTCGGCGGCGTCGCCTTCGGCCAGCCCTACCAAGCGCCGTTCTCGTCGCGCTGAGAGGCTGCGCCTTCTCCTCGCTGATCTGAACACCCAAAGAGTGGTCGTTCGCTACTCGCCGCGCGGCGCCCGCTTCATTGCGGCCCCGGGATCGGCGCCGAGGGCACGGCTCGTTCGGCGATTACGCGGCGCTCGGCGAGCGATCTGATCTCCTGCTCGCCCAGGCCGATTTCGGCGAGGATCGCGCGCGTGTGTTCGCCCAGCCGCGGCGCCGGGGTGCGCGGCACCTTGGGATGGCCTTCGATCTGCAGCGGCGTGTCCACGGTGCGCACGCGGCCGAGCACGGGATCATCGATCTCCACGAACACGCCGTTGGCCGCCATCTGCTTGTCCGCGACCACGTCGTCGAAGCTGGCGACCACGGAGTAGGGCACGTCGGCCTCGTCGAGCGCGCGCTGCCAGTAGTGCATCGGCTGGCCGGCGAAAATCCGGTCGCAGAGCTGAATGAGTTCGCGCATGCGCCCTTCCTTCAGGCGCTCTTCGAGCGTCGCGTAGCGCGGATCGGCGGCGAGTTCGGGCCGGCCGATGGCGCGGCAAACCTTCGGCCAGTCGCGCCGCGTATCCACGACAGCCATCTTGAACAGGCGCCGATCGCCGGCGCGGTAGTAGACGGAAGTGAAGCTGCGCGCATCCTCGCGCGGCCGGCGCTCCAGGAATTGCGCCCCGAGCAGCTTCGCCTGAATCATCACCGAGTTCGACCAGGCGCCGCTCGCAAGCAGGGAGCAGGAGACCCGCGTGCCGCGACCGCTGCGCTCGCGCGCGAGCAGGGCGAGCAGCACCGCTGAGAGGAGTGCCATGCCCGTCGGATGGTCGCCGGTGCCGTAGCCCAGCGACCCCAGCCAGCCGTCCGTCGGAAACAGGTTCGCCTCCATGGCCGAGCGCGACCAGTAGCAGACCGAGTCGAAGCCCGGCTTATCGATCTCGTCGCCGGCGTCGCCGAAGCCGGTGCCGTGCGCGTACACCAGGCGCGGATTGATCGCCTGCAGCTCGGGCCAGCCCAGGCCGAGGCCCTCGAGCGACTTCGGGCGGTGATTGGTGAGGAACACGTCGGCGCCCTCGACCAGGCGGCGCAGGATGGCGCGCGCCTCGGGCGCCTTCAGGTCGATCGACAGGCTGCGCTTGCCGCGGTTGTCGGGCAAGAAGCAGTACTCGTAGTCATGCACCGGCATGCCCGGGATGTGATGGCCGCGCCGGTTCAGGTCGCCCTCGATCGGCTCGAGCTTGATCACCTGGGCGCCGTAGTCGGCGAGTGCCGCGCCCACCGACGGCACCATGATCATCGAGGCCGCCTCGAGTACGCGCATTCCCGAGAGCAGACCTGCTTGCTGCGGCGACAGCGCCATGCGTCAACCCTCCGCTGAAAACCGCAAGGTAACGCATCTCCGCGGGCCGGAACCAGCAGCGTTCCACTGCGCCCCCTAGTTGGAGGCAGGACTGACCTGAAGCCTGGGGTGCTAGACTGATTTGGGCCCGCAAGACAGTCAGGGGGAGTGTCGTGGGATCCAAACGCGTGAGGAGAAAATCCGACGCGCCCAAGCGTGTTCAAGGGCGTGTGGCTGCGCGTCCCGGTAGACAGGCTTCGCGGTCGGAGGAACTACGCCGCGCGCGAGCCGAGACGGCCGAGGCGCGCGCCCAGCAGATGGCGACCGCGGAGATCCTGAAGGTAATCGCAAGCTCGCCGTCCGACACGCAACCGGTGTTCGACGCTATCGTCTCTAGCGCGAAGCGGCTGCTCGACGGGAAGGCTGCCACGATGGCGCGGCTCGTCGGAGAGCAGTTGCATCTGGCCGCATTTACTGAGGCGGACAAGGCAGGCGCCGATGCCGTAAAAGCCCTCTATCCCGTGCCGGCGTCGCGCGGAGTCGCTGGCCAGGTGCTGCACACTCTCTCGCCGGCGAGCGTTGCCGACACCGAGACCGATCCTGGAATTCACGCGACCACGCGCGAGATGGCGCGTGTCAGCGGCTTTCGCAGCATGGCTATGGCGCCGCTGATCCGCGAGGGCGCCGCGATCGGCACCATTGCCGTCACCCGCGCCCAGCCGGGCCAGTTCACCAGCCATCACCTGGATCTGCTCAAGACCTTCGCCGACCAGGCGGTGATCGCGATCGAGAATGTGCGCCTGTTCAACGAGACGAAGGAAGCGCTCGAGCAGCAGACCGCGATCAGCGAAATTTTGCGTGTCATATCAGGCTCGCCGACTGATGTGAAGCCGGTGCTCGAGGCAGTCGC
>CAYMVA010000100.1:0-2431 GCA_964393745.1 uncultured Enterobacteriaceae bacterium
CATTTACTTCAACGTGCCGCGCGGCTACGAGGCGCTGCTGCCGCACCTGCGCAGCGACGAGGTGTTGCGCCACACCTTCTTCGGCCGGCTCGGCCTCATGCAGTACGCCGCCGCGGTGCTGCCGCAGCCGGTGTGGAAGGCCTACGAGGAACTCGCGATCCAGACCTGCGGCGAGCGCATCCTCTGGATCACCGGCTACGGTGCGACCGAGACCGCGCCCTGCGCGATGAACACCAACCGGGGCGCGGCGCGCGCCGGCACCGTGGGGCTGCCGGTGGACGGGCTCGAAATGAAGCTCGCGCCAGTGAATGGCAAGCTCGAGGCGCGGTTCCGCGGCCCCAACATCACCCCCGGGTACTGGAGGCAGGCGGAGCTCACGCGGGCCGCGTTCGACGAGGAGGGCTACTATCGCACCGGCGATGCGATGCGCTTCCTCGACCCCTCCGACCCGCAGCAGGGGATGGAATTCGACGGCCGTATCGCCGAGGACTTCAAGCTCGGCACCGGCACCTGGGTGAGCGTCGGCCCGTTGCGCGCGCGGCTGAACGCCGCGGCCTCGCCCTACGTGCAGGACACGGTGATCGCGGGCCACGACCGCGGCGAGGTCGGCGCGCTGATATTTCCCAGCGAGGCGGGCAAGGCGCTCGATGCGGCGGCGCTCAGGCGCGCGCTGCAGGATGTGCTGGACCGGCTCGCGCGCGAGAGCACGGGAAGCTCGACCCGGGTAGCGCGCGCCATCGTGCTCGCCGAGCCGCCCTCGATCGATTCGGGCGAAATCACCGACAAGGGCTCGATCAACCAGCGCGCGGTGTTGCAGCGGCGCGCGGCGCTGGTCGAGTCGCTTTACGCCGAGCCGCCGGCCGCCGAAGTCCTGGTCGCCGCACAACGCAAGCCCGCCTGAGGAAAAACCATGCCGAAGACGATGAACCTCGACGACCTCGTTGCAATCGACATGCATACGCACGCCGAAACCTCTACGCGCATCCTGCCGGACGCGGTCGAGCGCGAGATGGTAGAGGCGCGCGGGCGCTATTTCCGCTACCAGGCCAAGCACCCTACCATCGCGCAGATGGCCGAGTACTACCGGGCGCGCAAGATGGCCTTCGTGGTCTTCACCGTCGACACCGAGCGCGGCATGGGCTTCGGCGGCGTGAGCAACGAGGAAGTCGCGGAGTCCGCCGCCGAGCACGCCGATGTCGCGATCCCGTTCGCGAGCATCGATCCGAACCGCGGCAAGATGGGCGTGCGCGAGGCGCGACGGCTGATCAAGGATTTCGGCGTCAGGGGCTTCAAGTTCCATCCCACGGTGCAGGCCTTCGCGCCGAACGACCCGGGCTGCTATCCGCTTTACGAGGCGATCGCCGAGGCGGGACTGCCCGCGATCTTCCACTCCGGGCAGACCGGGATCGGCGCCGGCATGCCGGGCGGGGGTGGGCTGCGCATCAAATACTCCGATCCCATGCTGCTCGACGACGTGGCGGCGGACTTTCCGGCGCTCAAGATCGTCTCGGCGCATCCGGGCGTGCCGTGGCAGGACGAGCAGCTCTCGGTGGCGCTGCACAAGCCCAACGTCTGGATCGACCTCTCGGGCTGGCTGCCGAAGTACTTCGAGCCCAAGCTGGTGCAGTACGCGAACACGCTGCTCAAGGACAAGGTGCTTTTCGGCACCGACAACCCCGTGATCCAGCCCGACCGCTGGATCGCCGAGTTCGAGAAACTGCCGATCAAGCCTGAGGTGCGCCCGCTGATCATGAAGGAAAACGCCGCCAGGCTGCTTGGCTTGAAGCGGGGCTAAACTGCCAGCGTGCCCATTCGCCAGGAAATCCGCGAAGGACTGGTCCCCGTCAAGGTGTACACCGACGACGTGGAGGCGACGGCGCGCGCGCAGCTCGTCAACGTCTCGCGCCTGCCGATCGTGCACCATCACGTCGCCGCGATGCCCGACGTGCACATGGGGATCGGCGCCACCATAGGCTCGGTCATCCCCACGCTGCGCGCCATCATTCCGGCAGCGGTCGGCGTGGACATCGGTTGCGGCGTCATCGCCACGCGCCTTTCGCTCGGCGCGAACGACGTCGACGAAGCAAGCCTGAAGCGCGTCTTCGGCCAGATTTCGCGCGACGTCCCGGTCGGCTTCGAGCAGCACGACGAGCGCGACGCACGCAGCCACGCCGCCAAGCCTTTCCAGCGCGGCCTGCGCCGCATCCTCGAGCGCCACCCGGGGGTCGAGAAACGGGTCGGCAAGCACTCGAGCTGGCAGCGGCAGCTGGGCACCCTTGGCGGCGGCAATCACTTCATCGAGGTCTGCCTTGATGAGACGCAGCAGGTATGGCTCATGCTCCATTCGGGCAGCCGCGGCATCGGCAACGCAATCGGCAGCGATTTCATCGAGCTGGCGCGGCGCGACGCGGCGCGCGACCAGGTGAACCTC
>CAYMVA010000101.1:0-6677 GCA_964393745.1 uncultured Enterobacteriaceae bacterium
GATGAGCTGCGTCTCGCCCGAGGGGCGCATCACGCCCGGCTGCACCGGCCTGTGGAACGCCGCGCAGCGCGACGCCTTCAAGCGCATCGTGGATTTCTGCCACGCCAACTCGAAGGCGAAGCTGTGCATGCAGATCGGGCACTCGGGCCGCAAGGGCTCGACCCAGCTCGGCTGGGAGCTCATGGACCATCCGCTGGAAAGCGGCAACTGGCCGCTCGTGTCGGCCTCGCCGCTGCCGTACCTGGAAGGCGATTCGCAGGTGCCGCGCGAGATGACACGCGCCGACATGGACAAGATGCGGGACGATTTCGTGCGCTCTGCGAAGTACGCCGACGAGGCGGGCTTCGACATGCTCGAGCTGCACATGGCGCACGGCTATTTGCTGGCGAGCTTCATCTCGCCGCTCACCAACCAGCGGCGCGACGCATACGGCGGGCCGATCGAGAACCGCATGCGCTTCCCGCTCGAAGTTTTCCGCGCCTGCCGCGCCGCCTGGCCGGAGGCGAAGCCGATGTCGGTGCGCATCTCGGCGACCGACTGGGCGCCCGAGGGACTGAGCGGCGAGGACCTGATGGCGATGGCGCGCATGCTCAAGAACGCGGGCTGCGACCTGATCGACTGCTCGACCGGCCAGACGGTGCCGCAGCAGAAGCCGGTCTACGGGCGCATGTACCAGGCGCCGTTCGCGGACTGGGTGCGCAACGAAGTCGGCATCGCCACCATGACCGTGGGCGCGGTGACCACGCCCGACCAGGTGAACACGCTGCTCGCTTCGGGCAAGGCGGACCTCGTCGCGCTCGCGCGCCCGCATCTCGCCAGCCCTTACTTCACGCTGCAGGCCTCGGCGTGGTACCAGCACGCACCGCAATACTGGCCGCCGCAGTACCTCTCGGGGCGCGACCAGGCATTCCGCAACGCCGCGCGTGAGCGCCCCGAGCAGATGGAGCTGCGCATCCGCGCGCGACCGGCGAGCCACGAGGTGAAGCTCGACGAGGCGCACGAGGAGGCGGCCGCCCGCGTGCGACACGGCGCGCGCGTCGCTGGCGGGACGGCTTGAGGCGCCCCGCTTAGGCCGTTCTTTTCCGCGAGCGGCGGTCGGCGGATTCCCGAATCGCGCGTTGAATCGCTTAGCGAGTGCCGATTCAACGAGCGATCCGCCGATGCCATACTGCACCGCACGAACAGACGAGCTTGCGTTTCCGAGGCGCCCGTGAGCACAGCGATAGGAACCCCGGTCGAGCGCATCGAGAACCGCATCCTCCTCATCCGCGGCCACAAGGTGCTGTTGGATGCCGACCTCGCCGCGCTCTACGGCGTCACCACCAAGCGCTTCAACGAGCAGGTGCGGCGCAACGCCATGCGTTTTCCGGAGGACTTCATGTTCCGGCTCTCGGCCGAAGAATGGGATTCTCTAAGGTCGCAATTTGCGACCTTAAAGACCGGGCGCGGCGAGCACCGCAAGTACCTGCCGCTTGCCTTCACCGAGCACGGCGCCATCATGGCCGCGACGATTCTCAATAGTCCCCATGCGACCGAGTTTTCGGTTTACGTGGTGCGCGCGTTCGTGCGCCTGCGCCAGTTCCTTGCCAACCACAAGGACCTTGCGCGCCGGCTCGACGCCCACGAGAAGAAGCTCGCCCGCCACGACCAGGCCATCGCGGGCCTCATGAACACCATCCGAGAACTGATGGCGCCGCCCGAGCCCAGGCGCAGGCCCATCGGTTTCGTCACTCCAGAGGACAGGAAGAAAAGCTAGCACGCGATGAGCTTGCCTCCCGCCCAGCGTGTGCTGTTGAGCGCCGAACACATTGGCAACCTGCTGCGTTCGGCCGACCTTGCGCTCGGCGCGCACAGGTGCCGCGGCAACCGCCTCACCGCCGCCGACCAGGAGGCGAAACTGCGGCGAGTGGCGAAGACCGCGGCCGAGGTTTGGGGCGCGAACTGAGATAGCATCGCGCGAGCGATGCGCCTGCTGCTCCTTTCCAATTCACGCAACCCCGGCGGCGGCTATCTCGAGCACGCGCGGGAAGCGCTGCGCGAGTTTCTGGGCGCGTCGGGGAAGCGGCTGTTGTTTTTTCCGTTCGCCGCGGTGCGTTTCGCGTTCGACGACTACACGCGCCGGGTGCGCGCGGCGCTCGCGCCGCTCGGGCACACGCTCGTCGCCGCGCACCGTGTGCCGATCGGGCGCGCGATCCGCGATGCCGACGCCTTCGTCGTGGGCGGCGGCAACACCTTCTGCCTGCTAGACACCATGCAGCGCAGCGGCGCGCTCGCTGCGGTCGAGAAACGCGTGCGTGCCGGCATTCCCTACATCGGCTGGAGTGCGGGCGCGAACCTCGCCTGCCCCACGATCCGCACCACCAACGACATGCCGATCGCAGAGCCGCGCTCGCTTAATGCGATGCGCCTCATCCCGTTCCAGCTCAACCCGCACTACACCGAGCGCTCGCTCGCTCGCCATGGCGGCGAGACGCGCGACGAGCGCATCGCCGAGTTCCAAGCGAAGAACCCGCGCCTGGCGGTGCTCGGGCTTCGCGAGGGCACGCTGCTGCGTGTGGAGGGTCGGCGCGCGACGCTCGAGCTTGGGCCGGGTGCGCGCCTGTTTCGGCGCGGGCAGCGGAGGCGCGATTTCAGGGGCGGCGCCGATCTTTCCTTTCTGCTCGACTGACATGAAACGGAAGAAACCGCTTGCAAGGAAGCGCTGCGCCTGGGCGCGCAATCCGCTCGCCATCGCCTACCACGACCGCGAATGGGGCGTGCCGCTGCGCGACGACCGCAGGCTGTTCGAGCTGCTGGTGCTGGAGGGCGCGCAGGCTGGCCTTTCTTGGGACACGATCCTCGCCAAGCGCGACAACTACCGCCGCGCCTTCGATGGCTTCGACCCGCGCAAGGTGGCGCGCTACGGCGCGGCGAAGAAGCGCCGCCTGATGGCCGACGCGGGCATCGTGCGCAACCGCGCCAAGATAGAGGCCGCGGTGGTCAACGCGAAGGGCGTTCTCGCGTTGCAGGAAGAATGCGGCAGCTTCTCGCGCTACCTTTGGGCATTCGCAGGCGGCAGGCCGCTGCAGGGCAGGCGCCGGCGGCTCGGCGACGTGCGGGCGAGCACCGCGCAGTCCGACGCGCTCTCCAAGGACCTGAAACGGCGTGGTTTCAAGTTCGTGGGGCCCACCATCATGTACGCTTTCATGCAGGCTACCGGCATGGTCAACGACCACACGCGGGATTGCTTCCGCTACCAGGCGCTGGCGCGATGAGAGCGCTACTGCTCGTCGCCGCGCTGCTGTTCGCCCCCGTGGCGCTGATCGCCGCTTCCCCCTCGGCGCTTGCATTCGATGCCAACGGCGTCGCGCTCGGCGGCCGCGAGGCGGATGTCAAGAAAACGTTCCCGAGCGCGCACTGCAAGCCGCTCGAATGGAAGACCGCGGCCGCGGACCGGCGCTGCGACGACGGCCGCATCTCGTTCGGCGGCGTGCAGGCGAAGATCACCTTCTACCTCAAGGCGGATGTGATCCAGGCGTTCGACGTGCGCTTCGACGCCGGCGAGATCGAGCGCGTCAAGACGCACCTCAAGACGATCTACGGCAAGCCCATGGCGGAGACCACCGAGACCGTGTCGCGCAAGGGCGGCGAGGGCAAGCAACTCTCCAAGACGCGCTGGGAGAAGGGTGACGAGCGGGCGGTGCTCACTACGCACCAGGACCGGCGCCGCGGCGGCCTCGAAGTGTCGCGCGGCAACTTCCCCGACGAGGTCTACCGGGTCAAGTAGGCAGGCGCCAGATCCACGGCCGGCGCTCGCGGTCGGCGGCCTGCCAGGCGGCGATCTCGGCCGCGCGCGCGAGCGTGACGCCGATCGCGTCCAGCCCCTCGAGCAGCGTCTTGCGCTGCATCGGGTCCACCTGGAAGCGGATTTCATCGCGGCCCCACGCGGCGATCGCCTGGCGCTCCAGGTCCACGGTGAGCGTGGCGCTGGCCGGATCGGCGGCGAGCGCAAGCAGCGCGTCGACCTCCTTGCGCGGCAAGTGGATCGCGAGCACGCCGTTCTGCACGCAGTTGCCGTGGAAGATGTCACCGAACGAGGGCGCGATGACGCAGCGGATGCCCATCCCGGCGAGCGCCCACACCGCCATCTCGCGCGAGCTGCCGCAGCCGAAATTCTCCCCGCAGACCAGGATCTGCGCGCGGCGCCACGGCTCGCGATTGAGGATGAAGCCCGTGTTCTCGGTGCCGTCAGGCAGGAAGCGCGCGCTCTCGAAGGCGTGGCGCCCCATCTCGTCCTTGGGCGTGCGCGCGCAGCGCTCGACGCGGATGATGAAGTCGGTGTCCACGTTCGCCTGCGGCAGCGGCGCGGCGATGGCGGTAAGGCGGGAGAACTTCTGCATGGTCAGGAACCCGATCGAGCGAGCAGCGGCCGTGGATCGCAGATCTCGCCAGCGAGCGCGCAGGCGGCGGCGGTGGCGGGGCTGGCGAGATGAGTGCGCGCGCGCGGCCCCTGACGGCCTATGAAATTACGGTTGGAGGTGGAAACGCAGCGCGCCTCGGGCTCCACCAGCTCGCCGTTGGCGCCCACGCACATCGAGCAGCCCGGCTCGCGCCACTCGAACCCCGCGGCAAGAAAAATTTCGTGCAGCCCTTCGCGCTCGGCGGCACGCTTCACCTGCATTGAGCCCGGCACCACCCAGGCCGACACGTGCTTCGCCACCTTGCCCTGGCGCGCTACTTCGGCCGCGGCGCGCAGATCGGACAGCCGCGAGTTGGTGCACGAGCCGATGAACACGCGGTCGATGCGCGTGCCGGCGATGCGCGCCCCGGCCTTAAGGCCCATGTAGGCGATCGCCTCGGGCTTGCGCTCGGGGATCGCGCCGTCCACGCCGATCACGTCCTCGGGGCTCGTGCCCCAGGTGATCTGCGGCGCGAGCGCCGCGCAATCAAGCGCCACCTCGCGATCGAAATGCGCGTCCGCATCCGATGGCAGCGTGCGCCAGTGCGCCAGCGCCTGCTCCAAAAGCGCGCCCTGTGGCGCGAACGGGCGCCCGCGCAGCCACTCGAAGGTGGTTTCATCGGGCGCCACCATGCCGATCTTGGCGCCGAGCTCGACCGACAGGTTGCACAGCGTGAGGCGCCCTTCCATGCCGAGTGAGCGCACCGCGCTGCCCGCGTACTCGGCGGCGTAGCCATTGCCGCCCGAAGCGCCGATGCGGCCGATGAGGGCGAGGATCATGTCCTTCGCAACGACGCCGCGCGGCAACGCGCCCTCGAAGCTCGCGCGCAGGCTGCGGGGTTTCTTCTGCACGATTGTCTGCGAAGCGAGCACGTGCACGATCTCGCTCGCGCCGATGCCGAAGCCGATCGCGCCGAGCGCACCGTTGGTGCAGGTGTGGCTGTCGCCGCACACCACCAGCGACCCGGGGAGTGTGAGGCCGAGCTCCGGGCCGATAACGTGCACGATGCCCTGGGTTTCCGTGCCGACGTCGAACAGGCGCACGCCGGCGCGCTTCGCTTCCAGCCGCATCGAGTCCACCAGCACGTTCGCCCAGTCGTGCGCGCCGCCGCTGCGGCCCGGAAGGGTTGAGACGACATGATCCTGGGTGGCGAAGGTGAGCTCTGGGTTGCGCACCTTCAAGCCGCGCTGGCGAATTTCTTCCAGCGCCTTGCCGCCGCCCAGGTCGTGCTGCAGGTGGCGGTCCACGTGCAGCAGCTGCACACCGCCACCCAGGTCGGCAACGATGTGCGCGTCCCAGACCTTGTCGAGGAGCGTCCGGCCCACGGCGCCCGCTATGTCAGTCGACGCGCGCGCCGGAGCGCTTCACCGACTCGCCCCATTTGCGCATCTCGCCAGGCAGCGTCGCGAGGAGCTGCGCCGGCGTCGAGGCGACGACTTCCAGGCCGATGCCGGCGAGCCGCTCCTTGATCGGCGGGTCGTTGAGCGCGGCAGAGATTTCCTGCTGCAGCTTCGCGCTGATTGCATCGGGAATTCCGGCGGGCCCGAAGATCGCGAGCCAGCTGTCGGCCTCGGCGCCCGAGACGCCCGCCTCGGCAAGCGTCGGCACGTCCGGCAGCGCCGGCGAGCGCTTGAGCGACGCGATCGCGAGCGCCCGCACCCTGCCCGACTTGATGTGCGGCAGCGATGTGTTGACGCTCACCGCTGTGAGCTGCACGTCGCCCGCGAGCACTGCTTGCACCGCCGGTGCGCCGCCCTTGTAAGGCACGTGCACCAGTTGCAGATTACCCGCGGCGTTGAGGAACATGTCCACCGTGAGGTGCGAGCCGTTGCCGGTGCCCGCCGAGGAGTAGGTGAGCTTGCCTGGCTGCGACTTGGCGAGCGCGACAAACTCGGCGACATTCTTCGCCGGCACCGCGGGGTGCACCATCAGCACCACCGGGAAGGTGGCCGCGAGGGTGATCGAGGTGAAATCCGCGGGCACCTTGTAAGGCAGCTTGGCGTAGAGCGTGGGCGCGATGCCGTGCGTGCCGTTGTCGCCCACGAGCAGCGTGTAGCCGTCGGGCGCCGAACGCGCGACCGACTCGCTCGCCACTGTGCCGCCGGCGCCGGCGCGGTTTTCCACGATCACCTGCTGGCCGAGACGCTCGGAGAGCTTGGCGGCGAGGATGCGGCCGAAGGTGTCCGAGTTGCCGCCCGGCGCGTGCGGCACGACGAGCCGGATCGGCTTGGCGGGATA
>CAYMVA010000102.1:0-18822 GCA_964393745.1 uncultured Enterobacteriaceae bacterium
CTCTGCGTTAGTGCTCGCCGAGCACCAAGTCTACAGCGCACGAGCGGCCGGCCGCATCCACATCGCCAGGCTGGTGCTCGCGCGCTTCGCCCTGGGCACGGCCGTGTTCGCGGCGGCAAGCGCGCTTCTGGAACACGATGCATGGTCCTGGACGCCGCGCCTGGGCGCGTCACTCTTCTACCAGGGAGTGGTGATCGCCGGGTTCGGCTTCATCGCCAACCTGTGGCTGCTGAAGAACTACCTGCCATCGCAGATCGCCGTGCTCTCTCTGATCGGCCCCGTAGCGTCCATCCTGCTGGCGTGGGCCCTGCTAGGAGAAACACCGTCGCCGCTGATCTGGGCGGGAGCAGTGCTTGTTACAGCGGGCGCGTTCCTGATCCAGCGGCAAAAGGCGGACGGGAGCTGAGGGCTACTTGTCGCGCCTGCGGCGAAGCTCGTCGCCGAAGCCCACGACCGCGACATCGGCGGAGTCCATCACCGGCGGGCCCTCCTCGCCGCGCTCACCGCTCCAGCCGGAGCGTCTCGATATCGTTGAGCACGGTCTGCGGATGCAGGAACGTGGAGGAATAGATCTCGCGGACGAAGCCGGCGCGATCGATCAGGAACACCTTGAGCACGTGCGCGAGCTCGCGGCGCGGCTGGCCGCTCGACCGGTCGACCGTCCAGCGCACGTCCTGGCCGAACCCCTCGACCAGCGGCATCAGTTCCCGCGCCGAGCGGGTGGTGAGGAAGTACCAGCGGACGCCGGAGTCGTCCTCCTTCACGCGGCTGCCGGCGTAGCGCTGCATCGCCGCCGGCGTGTCGCGCGCCGGATCGAACGACAGCGTGACCAGCTGGGCCTGGTCGCGCAGGGCGGGCCGGGCACCGATCGATTGCTTCAGGGCGTCGAACACGCGGTAAGCCAGCGGGCAGCCTTCGGGATCCACGCAGGTCGTGTAGATGAACCCCAGCAGAGTGATCCGCTTGCGCGTGAAGCGCGACAGCT
Organism: uncultured Enterobacteriaceae bacterium; assembly: GCA_964393745.1. Taxonomy (GTDB): domain Bacteria; phylum Pseudomonadota; class Gammaproteobacteria; order Burkholderiales; family SG8-39; genus 2-02-FULL-66-14. The sequence goes on from CAYMVA010000102.1 coordinate 986, forward strand.
GCTGTGGCCGGCCGTCCACGCCCAGCACCTCGCCGTCCGGCGCCGCCATGATGCGGTGCAACGTGTAGGTGCCCGGCGCGGGCGGCTCGAAGTCGAGCGCGGGCAGCGGCGCGGCCTCGTGCGCCAGCGCCGGTGCCGCGCAGGCGAGCCACGTCAGCAGCGCCGCCAGCCACCTCACGATGATCGCAGCGACTTCGAGCCAAGCTTCATGTGGTGGGCCCGGCCCAGCTGCTCCTTCGTGAAGTCGACCTCGAAGACCTGCTTGAGCTCCTTGCCGTCCCAGGTGAAGCCGCGCAAGAACTGTTCGTTGTCGGCGCCGCCCTTGTCCCAGTTGGCAAGCAGTGACGAGGTGACGTAGACGCGCTTGCCGTCCCAGCTCTGCGAGATCATGTTGACCTGCTTGCCGGTCTTCTTGGTGTAGGTCTCCTTCGGCGCCTCGGGGTTCGAGAGGTCGAAATAGCGCGTCATGCCGTCCATGAAGGTGTTGACCCACAGGCCCTTGCCGTTGGCCGCGATCGAGATGTCTACCGGCAGCGGGATCTTGGACGGGTCGCCGATGGTGGCGACGTCCTTGGCCGCCCAGCCGCCCTTGCCGTCGGGCTTGATCAACCAGATCTTGGAGGTCAGCGCGGTCGTCGTCACCGCCCAGTTGTCCTTCGGGTTGAGCGACCAGCGAATCTCCAACGGCGAGCCCGGCACGCTGAAAATCTGCTTCGGCTTCATCGCTTTCAAGTCCCAAGCGGCCATGGTGCCGCCGAATTTCTTCATCGCCTCGCCGTCCTTCACCATCTTGCCCAGGTCCATCATGTAGTTGTTCCAGCCGGTGAAGCTCGAGGTGAGCAGCACGTTCTTCTGCGGGTTGATGGCGAGGTCGTAGCCGTAGCCGTCGCCCTTGACGCCGCCGAGGTCGCCGGTGGGCATGTCGTACTTGGCGACGAACTCGCCCTTGTTGTTGTAGACCGCCATGCCGGTGGCGCCGCCGTGGTCCTTGTTGTTGGAAAGTGCCTGGATCAGCATGCGGCCGGGCAGGGCGTAGAAGGTGTGCGGGCCGACGAAGCCGGTCTTCTGCGCCAGGTCGGTGATCGTTTTCACGCGCTTGGGCTTGGCCGGATCCGTGCCGACGTCGATGACGTGGATCTTGGAGTCGTCCAGGCCGCCCGCCCACAGGTGCTTGCGGTCGTCGCTGAAACCCATGTGGTGCGCCTCGCCTCGGCCGCCGACCGAAAGCGTGTGCACCACCTTGCCGTAGCTCTTCGACTTGGGGTTGACGTCCACCGTGACCAGCTTGTCGGAGCCGTCGCCCAGGCCTTCCACGCCCAGCGTCCAGACGTGGACATAGTCCTCCTGGCCCTTGATCAGGCGCGTGGTGTAGGGCGAATTGCAGGTCTCGTCGGCGAGCGCGGCGCCGCCGAACGCGAACGCCAGCGCCACCGCCAGCATGGTCCTGCGCAGTTTGGGTCTGGATTTCATGGTTGCCTCCTCCTTGGGGGGTGCAATGCTACGGGTGGCTGCGGCCGCCGGTCAACGGTTAGCGTGGCCCGGCACGTTTGACGCCGGTCAAATCCGCCGCGCCCACCGGCCCTAGCATGCAGCGATGTTCCGCGTCTCGCGCTTCATGCAGGGTATTGCCCAGCCCGGGGTGGCAGGCGAGGCTCGGAAGCCCTCCGGCCCGGTGGTGATCTGGAACCTGGTGCGGCGCTGCAACCTGACCTGCCTTCACTGCTACTCGATCTCGGCCGACGTCGACTTTCCAGGCGAGCTCTCGACCGCCGAGGTGTTCGGCGTCATGGACGACCTCAAGGCCTTCGGCGTGCCGGTGCTGATCCTCTCGGGCGGCGAGCCGCTGTTGCGGCGCGACCTGTTCGAGATCGCGGCGCGCGCGAAGAGCATGGGCTTCTACACCGGGCTCTCGTCCAACGGCACATTGATCGACGAGCCGATGGCGGACCGCATCGCGGCTGCCGGGTTCGACTATGTCGGCATCAGCCTCGACGGCCTGCGCGAGCGCCACGACCGCTTTCGCCGCAAGAGCGGGGCGTTCGATGCCTCGCTCGCCGGCCTGCGCCACTGCCGCGACCGCGGCGCCAAGGTGGGCCTGCGATTCACGCTCACCCAGGACAACGCCGCCGACCTCGACGGCCTGCTCGACCTGGCGCAAGCCGAGCGCATCGACAAGTTCTACCTCTCGCACCTGAATTACGCCGGCCGCGGCAACAAGAACCGCGCGCGCGACGCCGCGCACCAGCTGACGCGCAGCGTCATGGACCGGCTGTTCGACCGCTGCTGGGACTACCAGCGGCGCGGGATCGCCAAGGAGTTCGTCACCGGCAACAACGACGCCGACGGCCCCTGGCTGCTGGACTGGGTGCGGCGCAATGTTCCCGATCGGGAACATTCGGTCCGCGCCCGCCTCCTGGAGTGGGGCGGCAACGCCTCCGGGGTGAACGTCGCCAACATCGACAACCTGGGCAACGTGCACCCCGACACCATGTGGTGGGACTACTCGCTCGGCAACGTGCGCGAGCGCAGATTCTCCGAGATCTGGCTGGACACGCGCGACCCGGTGATGGCGGGGCTGAAACAGCATCCGCGCCCGGTCAAAGGGCGCTGCGGCGCCTGCGCCCACCTTGCGATCTGCAACGGCAACACGCGCGTGCGGGCACGGCAGATGACCGGCGATCAGTGGGAAGAGGATCCCGGCTGCTACCTCACCGACGAAGAGATCGGCGTCGCGCCCGGGCGCGAACGCGTGCCGGTGTTGCCGTACCGTGGAAAGGACGTGACGTGGCTGCGCACCGGCTGATCCTCGCCCTCGTGCTGGCGCTCGCCGCGGCCGCGGCGCCGGGTCTCGCGCAGCAGGTGGAGAAGCCGCAGCAGGCGGCGCCGCTCTACGCCGAGCATTGCGCGAGCTGTCACGGCACCGAGCGGCTCGGCGGCACGGGGCCAGCGCTGCTGCCGGAAAATCTCGAGCGCCTGCGCCGTCCCGCAGCGGCGGAAGTGATCGCCAAGGGCCGCATCGCGACGCAGATGGCGGGTTTCGGCGACAAGCTCGACGCCGGCGCAGTGCAGGGGCTGGTGGATTTCATCTTCACCAAGCCGACGATCGCGCCGCGCTGGGAGATCGACGACATCCGCGCCTCGCATATCGTGCACCCGGCGGCCAAGCCCGATGACCAGCGCCCGGTGTACCGCGCCGATCCCATGAAGCTGTTCGTGGTGGTGGAGACGGGCGACCATCACGCCACCATCCTCGACGGCGAGCGCTTCGAGCCGCTGGCGCGCTTCGCCACGCGCTACGCGCTGCACGGCGGGCCCAAGTTCTCGCCCGACGGCCGCTTCGTCTATTTCGGCTCGCGCGACGGCTGGGTGTCGAAGTACGACCTCTGGAACCTGCGCCTGGTGGCCGAAGTGCGCGCGGGCTTGAACACGCGCAACATCGCCGCTTCGAGCGACGGCCGCTTCATCGCGGTGGCGAACTACCTGCCGCACAGCCTGGTGATCCTGGATGCCGACTTGCAGCCGGTGAAGCTGATCCCCGTGCGCGACGGCGCGGGCAAGGTGAGCTCGCGCGTCTCGGCGGTGTACGACGCCGCGCCGCGCAAGAGCTTCGTCGCCGCCTTGAAGGACGTGCGCGAAGTGTGGGAGATCTCCTACGATCCCAAGGCGCCCGAGATCCCGGTCGGACTGATCCACGATTTCCGCTACCGCGAGGGCGCGTTCCTGCCCGGTTTCCTCAACCCGCGCCGCACCGTGCTCGAAGACTACCTGGACGATTTCTTCTTCACCCCGGACTACAGCGAGCTGCTGGGCGCCTCGCGCGAGGGGGCCAAGGCACAGGTGGTGCATCTCGATGTGCGTCGCCGCATCGCCTCGCTCGATCTGCCCGGCATGCCGCACCTGGGCTCGGGCATCAGCTGGGAGCGCGAGGGCCGGCGCGTGATGGCGACCCCCAACCTGCGCGAGGGGCTGGTGAGCGTGGTGGACGTCAAGGACTGGAAGCTGATCAAGCAGATCCCGACGCGCGGCCCGGGGTTCTTCCTGCGCAGCCACGAAAACACGCCCTACGCCTGGGTGGACGCCTTCAACAGCGCGCACAAGGACACGCTGCAGGTGATCGACAAGCGCACCCTCGAAGTGGTGAAGGAGCTGCGCCCGGCGCCGGGCAAGACCACGGCGCACGTCGAATTCACGGCCGACGGCAAATACGCGCTGGTGTCGGTGTGGGAGATGGACGGCGAGTTGATTGTTTACGACGCGGCAACCTTCGAGATCGTCAAGCGCCTGCCGATGAAAAAGCCCTCGGGCAAATACAACGTGCACAACAAGATCACGCGTTCCGATGGGACCAGTCACTGATGGAACGAGCCATTGATGGAACGAGCTACTGACGGCGGCGCGCCCCGCGCGCGCCCCTCGCAGATCCGGGTGCAGGCGTTCCTCGCCAACCTGCCCATGTTCAGCGACATGAGCGCCGCCGAGCTCGACCTGATCGCGCGCGGCACGCTGCCGTCGCACGCCGAGAAGGGCCAGACCATCGTGCGCAACGGCGACCCGTGCACCGGCTTTCACCTGGTGGTTTACGGCCAGGTGAAGCTCGGCTTCACCTCGCCGCAGGGCGTCGAGAAGGTGATCGAGATCATCCGCCCGGGGCAGAGCTTCGGCGAGGCGCTGATGTTCCTGGAGAAGCCCTACATCGTCACCGCGCAGGCGCTCGCCGACACCATGCTGCTACACATCTCCAGGCAGGCGGTGTTCGAGGGGCTGGCGCGCGATGCGGGCTTCGCGCGCCGCATGCTCGCCGGGCTCGCGCGCAAGCTGCATGGCCTGGTGCGCGACGTCGAGGCCTACACGCTGCGCTCGGGCACCGAGCGCGTGGTGGGCTACCTGCTGGCGGACGTGCCGGACGCCGCCGACGCCAATGGCGATCCGGTCGAGGTCAGGCTTTCGGCGGGCAAGAGCGTGATCGCCTCGCGCCTCAACATGACCCCGGAGCACTTCTCGCGCATCCTGCACGAGCTCTCCGCCGCAGGGACCATCGAAGTCGAAGGCCGTACGGTCAGAATTCCGGACCTGGCGCGCCTGCGCGGCCACTAAATCGGGGACAGACCCCGATTTTTGGCCTTATCTATCTGATAGTTGGGCGAAAAAATCGGGGTCTGTCCCCGATTTTCAGTGCATGCCGGCTCGAGGCGTATCGGCCTGCGGGTCCCAATCCTCCAACGCGCGCGCCGGCGCGAGCGTGTCGCGCACATAGCGCAGCACATCGGGATCGGTGATGAATCCCGCCGAGCTGGTCGCGGCGAGCAGTTGCTCCGGGTCCATCGGGCGCGCGATGGCGTAACCCTGCACGTAATCGACCCCGATCTCAGCCAGCGCCTCGACCGTGGCGCGGTCCTCTGCCCACTCGGCGATCGTCTGCATGCCGAAGTTGCGCCCCAGCTCGACGATCGCCTCTACGATGGCGAGGTTGGCGGGGTGCGCGTTGACGCCCTTGATGAAGCTGCCGTCGATCTTGAGTGCGTCGGCGGGCAGCTCCTTCAAGTAGGAGAACGAGGTGTAGCCGGCGCCGAAGTCGTCCAGCGCCAGCTTGGCGCCGAAGCCGCGCACGCGCTCGATGAAGCGCTTGGTGTTGCCCAGGTCGTGCAGCGCCACGCCCTCTGTGATCTCGACGCACAGGCGCTCAACCGCGCGCGGGCTGTCGCGCAGCATGGCATACGCGTCCTGCACGAATTTCTCGTCGTTGAGCGAGGCGCCAGACAGGTTCATGGTGGCGAAACGCGTCGTGGCGAGCGTGTCGCGGTGGCGCTCGAGCCACTCCAGGGTGTTCGACAGCACCCAGCGGTCGATCACCGCGGCGCGGCCGTTGTTCTCCGCGGCGGCGATGATCACGCCCGCAGGCGTCACCGAGCCGTCGGCCTCGCGCATGCGCACCAGCACCTCGAAGTTGAGCGAGCCATAAGGCGCGCGCAGCGACATGATCGGCTGCATCACCAGGAACAGCCCCTCGGGCGCGACCCCGGCGCCGAGGCGCTCCACCAGCCGCAGCTCCTGCTCGCGGTCGCGGAACACGCGCGCGCCGCGCTGAAAGACCACCAATCCCTCGCCGGCGCCGGCCTTGGCGTCGCGGCAGGCGCGGTCGGCGACCGAGATCGCGTCCTTTACCGGCAGCGGCCCCGCGACCTCCACCAGCCCGATAGACATGCGCACCTGGAAGGCCTTGTCGCCGGTCTGGAACGCGGCGCTGCCGATCGCATCGACGATGCCGCGGCAGATCGCCGCCGCGGACTGGACCGGCGCGCCGCGGAACACGATCACGAACTCGTCGCCGCCGATGCGGCCGAGCGCGTGCCCTTCGGCGAGCAGGCCCTCGATGCGGCGGCAGGCCTGGCGCAGCACCTCGTCGCCGGCGACGTGGCCGAACAGGTCGTTGATCAGCTTGAAGCGGTCGAGGTCGAGGTAGGCGACCGCGAGCGGCCGCCCAGCGGCTGCTTCCTGCGTCGCCTGCGCCAGCACCGTCTCGACGCCGCGCCGGTTGAGCACTCCGGTGAGCGGATCATTCTCCGCGAGGAAGCGCAACGTCTCGGTGGCCTCGAGGCGTTCGGTGAAGTCCTGCAGCGAGCCTTCGATGCGCTCGCCGGTGAGCGCCGCCTTGACGTGGTACCAGCGCGGCGCGGCGCCGTCGCGCGCGCTGCCGCGGATCTCGAGCTCGCCGCCGGCGCGCTTGCGCACCAGGTCCTGCAGCCGGTCCCAGGAGCCCGGCTCGAAATGGTCGCGCCAGTAGCGGCGCTCGCCGAGCGCCGGGTCGGCGCCGAGCATCTCGGCAAGCGCCGGGTTGACGCGCTCGAAGGCGCCGTCGCGCGCCAGCGTGAACAGCCCGATCGGGATCACCTCGTAGGCGTTCTTCAGCGCCGCCTGCGCCTGCACGCGCTCGAGCCGCTCCTGGCGCATCTGCTCGGCGATGGCGAGCGCGCACAGCAGGCTCGATGAGAGCGCCGCGGTGACGTGGTTCACCGCGCCGATCAGCACCTTCACGCCGAGCGCCGCGGCCAGCACCTCGTAGATGCCGGCGAGCAGCACCATGGCAAGCGAGGCGGCGTACCACATGGTGACCGCCGAGCGCTTCTCCAGCAGCAGGCGGGCGAGCAGGAACACGATCACCGCGATGCCCACGCCGACCGTGACCCACATCACCGGCAGGAACTGGGCGAACGGCAGCGCCAGCGCGGCGGCGAGGATCACCACGCAGGACCATTGCGCGACGTGCAGCAACCATGCGCTGCCGACCTTGCGCAGGTCGTCGCGGAACAGGCGCGCGAATAGCGCGTAGGTGAGCACGAAATAGGCGGCGATGGTCAGCTTGCGCGCGAGCAGGATCCACTCCGGCGGGATGCTGCGCCCCAGCCACTGCGTGTCCCAGCCCGCCGACAGCGCGCCCATGCGCAGGCTGGCGAGCAGCCACGCCGCCAGCAGCACATGCAACCACTCTCGATTGATGATTGCGGTGACCAGCACGAACGCGGCCAGCACTAGCAAGCCGCCTTCCAGCAGACCGGCGTTGCGGTGATACTCCTGCGCCGAGGTAGCGAGCTGGGTGGCGGGCCAATGCAGCGCGGAGATGCGCGCCGGCCCGGCGAAGGTACCGCGGCACAGCAGCCCGCGGCCGGCGTCGCCCGGCGCGATCGCGAAGCCCGCCTTGAGCGCGCGCACCGAGCCCGACTCTGCGCTGCGGTTGGCGCCGCCGACAGGCGCCAGCGTTTGCGCGTTCCAGCAATCGACCTGCAGCGCGTGCCGCGAAGGCAGCTCGATTTCGCGGCTGCTCGCGCCCTCTGCCACGCTGAAGGCGAACCAGAACGGCGCCTCCGAGAGCCGCGTGTCGTGGTGCGGCACCGCCGGCGCGCCGCGCAGGCGCTCGGCCGCTTGCGCCGGGGCGAGCGCCGCGCCGCGCTCTTCAAGCACCGAGATCGGGAGCGGCTTCGAGTCCCCGGTTTCGTACTGGCTGTCCCAAGCCAGCAACGCGACCAGGGTCACCACGCCGATCACTGCCGGCACGCCATACACCGACAGCGCGTAAATCAGCGCGTCGACCGCGGAGTGGAACCCCTGCCGCCAGGGCGGGTGAGTCACTGCGGGAGGCCTGTAGCGTTTACGCGGCCAACGCTGCCGGCGCTTGGTACCGCACCGCGGCCGTGCTGAACGCGGGCAGGCGGGCGCTGCGCTCGATGTCCGGGTGGCTGGTGTTCACGAACAGGTCGAGCAGCGGATGGCTTGCCGCACGCCAGCGCGCTTCGGCCGTCTCCAGCTCGAACGCAAGCACGCGGTGCGGCAGGTTGCCGGCGTGCATGAGCGGAATGTAGCCTTGGCCGGGGAACACGTCCTGGAACAGCAGCGCCTGGTACATGCGATCGAGCGGCGAACGCGCCCCGATCACCATCCATTCAATGTCCGCTGCCAGGCAATACTGGTAGAAGGCCTTGAAAAGCATGGTCTTCACCATGCGCCCGATGCGCCCTTCGGTAACGCCAAGGCGCGTGGCTTCCGCGAGGCTGCGCTCACACAGCCAGTCCGGCAACTCGACCGAGCTCTCCAGGGAGAGCGGACGATGGTGATTGGTCTGGATACGCATGGTGCCGAGCGCCTCGCCGTCCAGTCGGGACTCGGCGAGGAGCACGACGCAGCCGGGATTGCGGTCGTTGGCTTCGGGCTCCCTGAGCATTTCGCCAAGTGCTGGCACGTGCCGCCCGTAGGCCCGCTGCCGGATGGAGACCGCCTTGCGCAGCTGTTCCTCGTGCCTCACCACCCGCACCGTGAACGGCAAGCGCTCAACGGAGATCTCATTGCGACCGGCTGGCGCGCGCAGCGAAGGGAATAGCGCCGGCCGGCCTGCGCGGGCTGTCTCGGCATCCAAAGTGTGAAGTGCGTCCATGTTGCCTCCCGAGTAAAAGAGTGTGAGAGGCTCCAGCCGCGGGACTGCGGCAGTCGGCACCTATTGGAACCGGGACACCTCCCCCGGTTGGAATTAAACGATGGAACGCAAATCCTGGGCAACTACAATTTGTTCCAGGTCAACGTGTTGGTGTCGAAAACTCGCGCATTGGATGACATTTATAGGCACTATTTCACACTTTTTGGCCCCAAATGGGCATCAGCCGAGCAGGTGCGCCACCAGGTCGCGCACCGGCCGCTGCTGCGTGCCGAACGGCAGGGCCTCCGAACCCCGGAAAAACAGCCCCCGGCCGACGTCGCCATGCAACGCCGCGGCGAGGTGGTGGTCGATGCAGAACTGTCCGGCGCCCGCCAAGCCGTCGCGCAGGCCGCAACGCGCGAGGCAGTCCCAAGCGAGTGTGCACTGCCGGCGCGGTTTCGCCCGGCGCTGCAGCACGGCCTCCTTCTCGAGATACGCCGCCAGCCAAGGCGTGCGCACCGCGCGCGCCGGTAACCCGGCGACGCTCATGAAGACGACGATGTCCTCGCGGCGCGCCTCGGCCAGCACGCGCTTGAACCCCGGATGCGCGTCGCCCTCTTCGGCGACGGCGAACGGCGTCCCGACCTGCACTGCGTCCGCACCCGCGGTGCGCGCCGCGGCGACGCGCTGCGGCGAGTTGATGCCGCCGGCGGCGATGAGCGGGATGCGGTCGGCATTCAGCCCCAGTTCGTGCAGCGCGGCGCGGATCTCGGGCAGCACGCGCTCGAAATCGAAACGCGCGTCGCCCACCTCGTCGGTGCTCGCCGCGCCCAGGTGCCCGCCGGCGTAGCGCGGGTGCTCGACCACGATGGCATCGGGCGGCCGGCCGCGCCGCAGCCAGCGCCGCGCGATGAGCGCCGCGGCGCGCGCTTCCGACACGATCGGCACCAGCGCGACGCGCGGCCAGTCCGCGGCGAGCTCCGGCAGGTCCATGGCGAGCCCCGCGCCCACCACTATGGCGTCGGCGCCGCTTTTGCACGACTGGCGCACGTAATCGGCGTACTGAGACACGGCGCGCATCACGTTGACCGCGACCAGGCCTTTGCCGCCTGCAAGCTCCTTTGCGGCGCGGATCTCGCGATCGAGCGCGACCAGGTTGGCCTGCTCGATTGTCGCCTTGTCGCGCGAGCGCCCGGTGGCGCGCATCAGGTCGGGATGGTGGCGGCGCAGGTCCACGCTCGAGACCGTGCCGACGCAGGCTTCGCGCGCCACCGCGCCCGCCAGCCGGTGCGCCGACACGCCCACGCCCATTCCGCCCTGCAACAGCGGCCGCGCTTCCATTCCCCTGATGCGCAGCGCGTGCAGAGCGACAGCCTCCTTACAGCCGGCAGCCCAGCTGGCCGCGCTTCGTGTTCTCGAAATAGCCGGTGTCGCCCGGGCACTCGAGCTTGGCCGCGGGCGGCTTGGTGCCGGACTTGGCGGTGCAGGTGTAGGCGCCGGTCTTGCGGTTGACCGACTTGGCGTCGAGCATCCAGCCATCCGGGCAGCGCGGCGCGGGCGCGCTGGCAGCCGCAGGCTTGGCCGCTGCTGGCTTCGCTGCGGCGGCAGGCGCCGCAACCTTGACGAAGAATTCCTGGTTCTTGCCGCCGCAACCGAGCGTGATGCCTTGCGACTTGCCTTCGGCCATGACGCGGAAATCGCCCGGCGCATTCCAGGCGCGCGTGGTCACCAGCGGCACGTCCTTCGCCTGGTTGATCTTGAAATCCTGTGTGGTGCCGTCGCCGTAATGCAGTCGCAGGCCGCAGTTGGCGGCCTTGCTCCCGGCGAGATCGAAGTTGACCGTGATCTTGGCGGTCTCGCCCGGCTTGAGCTGAGCCGGCTCGACCGTGACGTTGGCGATGAACTGCGCCGAGGCCAGGCCGGGCAGGGCGAGGGCGGCGGCGAGGGCGAGGTTGCGAAGTTTCATGGCGGCTTCTTTCTGGAAAATCGGGGTCAGAGCCCGATTTCGGGCAAATCGCCTAGGGCGATTTCGCCCAAAATCGCCCAAGGTGATTTGCGGAATCGAAATCGGGCTCTGACCCCGATTTTCCTCCTATCCCTGCTTCAGCACCCACTCCACCAGCGTCTTGATGTCGGCGTCGGGCACGGCCGGATTCGGCGCCATCGGCACCGGCCCCCAGACGCCCGAGCCGCCCTTCTTCACCTTGTCGGAGAGCTTGGCCACTGCGTCCGCCTGGCCCTTGTACTTCTTGGCGATGTCCTTGTAGGCCGGCCCGACCGATTTCTTGTCGATCTGGTGGCAGGCGAGGCAGTTGTGCTTCTTCGCCAGTTCTTCGTTCGCCTGCGCGCCGCCCGCAACAGCGGCGCCGGCGGCGAGCAGGGCGGCGGATAGCAACAATCTCATGCAGAACCCTTTCTCAGTAGATGTCGTGAGTGGTGTTGTAGACGTTGAAATGCCCGGTCGGGGTGATGATGCGCGGGTCCTTGATGACGTGCTTGAGCTTGCGCGTCTTGTCGTCCACGATCACCAGCGCCGACTGCTGGTTCTTGGCGCTCCAGACCGCGAACCAGACCTCGTCGCCCGCCTTGTTGTACTCGGGCTGCACCACGCGCTTGGCGCCTTCGGTGACGCCGGCCCACTCGCCGATCGGCAGCACCTGCGCCGGCTTCGACAGGTCGTTGATGTCGAACACCGCGATCGATTGCGCGAGTTTCGGATCGGGATTGAGCGGCGTGTCCACCCACAGGTTCTTCGACTTGGGGTGCGTCTTGATGAAAAGATTCCCTCCGCCCTGACCGTCGAGCATCTGCACCACCTTCCAGGCGTGCTGCTGGTTTTTCACCGGGTCGGTGCCGATCAACGCGATCTTCTCGCTGCCCAGGTGCCCGGTGGCCCACACCGGGCCGAATTTCGGGTGCTTGAAGTTGGCGCCGCGCCCCGGGTGCGGAATCTTGTCGACGTCGATCAGCTTCTCCAGCTTGCCGAGCTTGGTGTCCACCACCGCGATCTTGTTCGACTGGTTGGCCGCCACCAGGAAGTAGCGCTTGGTGACGTCCCAGCCGCCGTCGTGCAGGAACTTGGCGGCCTCGATCTCGGTGACGTTGAGGTTGTTGATGTCTCGGTAGTCGACCAGCAGGATCTTGCCGGTTTCCTTGACGTTGACCACGAACTCGGGCTTGAAGTGATTCGCGACGATGGCGGCGACGCGCGGCTCGGGGTGGTACTCCTGGTCGCCCACGGTCATGCCGCGGGTGGCCTGGATCTTGAGCGGCTCGAGCGTGTCGCCCTTCATGATCACGTACTGCGGCGGCCAGTAGGCGCCGGCGATCGCGTACTTGTCCTGGTAGCCCTTGGCGCGCGAAGTCTCGACCGAGCGCGCCTCCAGCCCGATGCGGATCTCGGCGACGTTGTCGGGCTTCGCCATCCACAGGTCGATGAGGTTGAGCCGCCCGTCGCGCCCGATGGTGTAGACGTAGCGACCCGAGCCCGAAGTGCGCGAGATGTGCACCGCGTAGCCGGTCTTGACGATGTTGATCACCTGCTTGGTGTCGCCGTCGATCAGCGCCACCTCGCCGGTGTCGCGCAGCGTGGTGGCGAAGATGTTGTCGATGTTGTACGAGTTCTCCTTCTTCTTCGGCCGCTTGTCCGGCGCCACGATCACTTTCCAGCTGGACTTCATCTGTCCCAGGCCCCACTCGGGCGGGGTCGGCGGCGTGTTCTGGATGTAGCGCGCCATCAGGTCCACTTCGGCGTCGTTCAAATCGCCCGCCGTGCCCCAGTTGGGCATGCCGGCGGGCGAGCCGTACTTGATGAACACCTTGAGGATCTCGGTGCCCTTGGCGAGCGTCAGGTCGGGCGTGAGCGGCTTGCCGGTGGCGCCTTTTCGCAGCACGCCGTGGCAGCCGGCGCAGCGCTCGAAGTAGATCTGGCGTGCCTTGTCGAATTCGGCCTTGCTCATCGGCGGCGCCTTGGGGTTCACGTCCTGGTGCATATCCTCGGCGCCGAGCGGCGAGCCCCCTGCCTGGTAGCGGATCTCCGGTTCGGTGACCGGGGCGCGGCCCGGTTGGGTCGGCTGGGCGAATGCGCTCGCGACGGCGAACGGCAAGGCGGCGGCTACGGCGGCCCGGATCAGGGTGCGGCTTGACATGGCTTCTCCTAGCGGAAGGTCGGTTATCGCCTGCAAAGCCTAGCGGTTCCGGCCCGCGCTTCTTTAACCCACATCAAGAGAATCCCGTAGCCCGCAATGGCTCGGGCAGGCGGGCGCTGCGCGCAACCCGCCTAGCGCGGAACTTGCGGCGCGTCGTCGGGGACGAAAAAGTCGATCTGCAGGTCCTGCTCGCGGGTGCCGGGTACGGCGGCGTATTTCGAGAAATCGCGCACCCCGGCGTCCCACAGCACGGCATCGTCGATGCAGAAGTTGCCGCTGAACTCGCGGCTCGGGCGCGTCAGGATGGCGTGCGCGGCATCCGCCATGATCTCCGGCGTGCGCGAGCGCCGCAGCAGCGCCTCGCCGCCGAGCATCTGCACCGCGGCGGTCGCGATGGTGGTGCGCGGCCACAGCGAGTTGGCGGCGATGCCCTCCTTGCGAAACTCCTCGGCCCAGGCGAGGGTGCACAGGCTCATGCCGAACTTGGCCATCGTGTAGGCGACGTGCGGCGCGAACCACTTGGCCTTCATGTCGAGCGGCGGCGACAGCGTGAGGAGGTGCGGGTTGGCCGCCTTCCTGAGAAACGGGATGCAGGTCTTGCCGACCAGGAAAGTGCCGCGCGCGTTCACCTGATTCATCAGGTCGTAGCGCTTGAGATCCGTCTCGAGCGTGCCGCTCAACTGGATCGCGCTGGCGTTGTTGACGCAGATGTCGATGCCGCCGAACTTCTCTGCCGCCTGCTGCACCGCGCGCACCACCTGCAGCTCGTCGCGAATGTCGCAGGCGATCGCGAGCGCCTTGCCGCCGCCGGCCTCGACTTCCTGCGCAGCGCTGTGGATGGTGCCGGGAAGCTTGGGATGCGGCTCGCTGGTCTTCGAGGCGATGGCGATATTGGCGCCGTCGGCGGCGGCGCGCTTGGCGATCGCCAGGCCGATGCCGCGCGAGGCGCCGGTGATGAACAGCGTTTTTCCCTTGAGGCTGGGCATGCGGGTTCTCCTCGAATCAGCCTTCGAGCATACGCGCCAGCGCGGGATAGAGCACCTGCTCCTCGCGCCCCTGGTGCTGCCGCAAAAGCTGTGTCGCGGTCGCGAATTCGGCGCGGCAGCCTTCCGGGTCGTGCGCCGCCGAGGCGGCAGCGAGCGCATCCAGCATAGCGCGGATATCGCGATGCTCGGCGCGCAGCGCGTCGGTTGCCTCGCGCATACCGCTGGCGCGCTCGAACTCCGGGAACAGCTCTTCTTCCTCGTACACGAAATGCGCGTACAGGCCGGCGCGCAGCGTCTCGAGCCGTCCGGCGAACGCGTCCCACTCGCCGGCCTCGAGGGCCGCGGACGCGGTCGCGCGCAGCGCCTCACAGCGGGTGTGATGACCAAGGAGCGTGCCGGCGAGATCGGTCACGGGAAGCGGATGCGTCGCATGGGCTCGGAGCTGACGCGCACATTGTTGGCAGCCGCACGCGCGGGCGGCCTTGATGTGTATTAAGCCGGCGCCCGGCCGTGGGCGTGCGCGGCCGCGGCGAGCAGAATTGCGGCGGCCAGCGCGTGCAGCACTTGCGGAATGGCCGGCAGCCCCGATAGCACGGCCGTGGCGCCGAGCAGTGGCGCCAGCGCGCCGAGCGCGGCGTAGCGCGGCCCGAGCGCCGCCAGCAACAGCGCCGCGGCGAGGCCGCCCGCGGCATGGAAGATGTAGAGCGCAGCCGGGGCGTCCTTCCACAGTGTCGCCAGCAGAGCACCACCGATGGCCTGTATTGCTGCCACGACCAGCGCCAGGGTCGCGAGCGGCCGACCGGCGCGCGCCTGCGCTGCGGCAGGCGCTGCCCGGCCGCAAAGCCAGGCCAGCAGCGCGGCGAGTGCGATGCCGCCGATCTGGTTGGCAAGCGCCGCCGCGAGCGGCGGCTTGATCCCGGTCGCCACGCCGATGACGGAGAGCGCGACCGTGAGGGCAAGCGCGCCGAGCGCCGCCGGGCGCAGCGCCGGTTGGCGCCAGCCAAGCCACGCTATGACGAATACTGCGAGTGCGGCGAGCGATGCGGCGACACGTTGCGCGCCGCGCACCATGGCGACTGCCGCGGCAATCTCCTCGTTGCGAATGGCGGCGCTTGCCGCCACCACCGCCAGCACCAGGACCGCGGCTAGACCGGCGAGGGCGCCGAGCCTGCGCATTTCGCATCCGCCTGCGCGGGCGCGGCTTCGGCGCCGAGCGCCTGCGCGACCCAGAGCGCCGCGCCGAGCAGCAGCACCGCGCCGCCCTGGTGAGCCGCCGCAAGCCCCACCGGCACCACCATCAACAGCGTGGCGATGCCGAGCGCGACCTGGATGGCGAGCGTGGCAAGCAGCAGGTGGCACGCAAGGCGCGCGCGTGGCGCAAGCGGCGCGCGCGCCGCCTGCCACCAGAAAAGCGGCACCAGCACGATCAGCAGCCAGGCGATGCCGCGATGCACGAACTGCACCGTGGCGGTGTTCCAAAGGAAATTCTTCCACCACGGCTCGAGCATCAGGATCTCGGGCGGCACCAGCTGCCCGTTCATGAGCGGAAAGGTGTTGTAGGCGAAGCCCGCGCGCAGTCCCGCGACCAGGCCGCCGCTGAGCGCCATCGCGAACACGATCGCAGCGATGGCGAGTGCGAAGCGGCCGAGCGCACGGGGCGCCGCCGGCACGGCGCGTGCCTCGAGAAGGCGCAACGCGATCCACAGCTCAGCCGCGAAGATCGCGAGCGCGACGCCGAGATGCGCAGTGAGGCGGAAGTGCGACACGCGCGGGTCGTCGACCAGGCCGGAGGCCACCATGTACCAGCCAAGCGCCCCTTGCAATGCCCCCAGCACGAACACGCCGGCGAGCTGCCAGGCGAGCTTGCGCTCCAGCCTGCCGCGCGCGAAGAACCAAACGAACGGCAGCAGGAACGCGAGGCCGATCACGCGCCCCAGCAGGCGGTGGACATATTCCCACCAGAAGATGCGCTTAAAGCCCTCCAGATCCATGCCGAAGTTCACTTTCCTGAACTCCGGCGTCTCGCGGTACTTGGCGAACAGGGTCTCCCAATCGGACAGCGACAGCGGCGGCACGGTGCCGACCAGCGGCTGCCATTCGACGATCGAGAGGCCCGAGTGGGTGAGGCGGGTGACGCCGCCGACCACCACCATGGCGAACACCAGCGCAGCGCACGCGAGCAGCCACGCCGCCACCGGGCGGCGATCGCTCTCGGTCATGGCCCCTTGCATGCGGGGCGAATGCTAACTCCGGGAAGCGGCAAAAGCTTGATGCGCATCAAATCACCCCCCGGGCCCGGGGACTAACTTGGCGCAGGTTCGGACCAACGACTGGGAGAAATCATGGCCAACACGACACAAGCCGGCGCGCCCGGCCCCGACGACGTCCTCGAGGAGCCCATTCCGGCGATGCAGCAGCTGCTGGACAACCCGTTCCTGCTGCTGTTCATCGGCGTCGCGCTGCCCACCGTGCTGTACACGATCTGGGGCGTGATGGAAATCGTGTCGCTGCCGATCGCCAAATAAGAAGGAACCCGACATGAGCGCAATTCTCCCTCCGAGCGATCGAGTCTGGTGGAAAGAGCCGCTCGACCGCGTCGAGCTGCTGTGGATCGTGATCGCGCTGGTGTGGTGCCTGATCATGTTTTTCATGATGCCGTACTGGCACGTCTACGGGCAGCAGAACCTCTCCAACGAGGCGTATCGCACCACCCCCGAGGCCTTCACCAAGAAGACCGAGGACATGATCGCCAAGTACAAGGTGCGCGAGGAGGGGCCGCAGAAGACCCCGGTGGTGAAGCCCCCTGCGGGCAGCGACGTCTACCTGATCGCGCGGCTCTGGGCCTGGCACCCGATTCTCGAGCTCCAGGCGGGCAAGTCCTACCGCATCCATCTGATGTCGCTGGACTGGCTGCACGGCTTTTCGCTTCAGCCCGAGAACATCAACATCGAGGTGCACCCGGGCTACGACCACGTGCTGACGGTGACGCCGACCAACCCGGGCAAGTACTCGATCCTCTGCAACGAGTACTGCGGCATCAACCACCACACCATGATCAGCCCGCTGTACGTCGTGAAGTAAGGGGAGACCGCCATGGCCGTCAACAGAAATTTCCGTACCTGCCCCACGACCGGGCTGGTGTTCCACGAGCCGGCCGAGAAGCTGATGCGCTGGAACGCGGTGGTCGCGGTGGTCGCGCTGCTGGTCGGCGGGATCCTCGCCATCGGCGTGCTGCTCACCCGCTGGCAGGCGGTGCACCTGCTCGCGCCCGACCTGTTTTACCAGTTCCTCACCGCGCACGGCCTCAACATGCTGATCTACTGGATCATCTTCTTCGAGATCGCGATCCTGTACTTCGCCTCCTCGACGCTGCTGCGCTGCCGCCTGGCGGCACCGGGCCTGGCGTGGCTCGGCTTTTGGATGATGGTGGCGGGCGCGCTGCTCAATAACTACGCGGTATGGCGCGGCGACTCGAGCGTGATGTTCACCTCCTACGCCCCGATGGGCGCGCACCCGACGTTCTACCTGGGGCTGATCGTGTTCGCGGTCGGCGCGCTCATAGGCTGCTTCGTCTTCTTCGGCACGCTGGTGCTGGCGAAGAGCGAGAAGACCTACCACGGCTCGGTGCCGCTGGTGACCTTCGGCGCCGTCACCGCGGCGATCATCGCGGTGTTCACCATCGCCTCGGGCGCGATCATCCTGATCCCGACGTTCCTGTGGTCGATCGGGCTGATCAGCTACATCGACCCGCTCATGTACAAGCTGATCTGGTGGGGCATGGGACATTCGTCCCAGCAGATC
>CAYMVA010000103.1:0-5060 GCA_964393745.1 uncultured Enterobacteriaceae bacterium
TGCAGCGTGATCACGGCGCTCTTGTCCAGGCCGGCGAGCATCTTGTTGAGCTGCTCGACCGATTTGAGCTCGGTGTGCTGGCCCTTGTGCACCATCGTCAGGATGACGTCGCCGCGCCGCACCTCGGCGCGCGCCTCGGGCCGCACCTCGGTGACCACCAGGCCGTAGCCGACCTTCAGCTCCTCCTTCTGCTTCGGCGACAGCTCGGCGACCACGATGCCGAGGCGGTTCGCGGCCACCTCCGCCGGCTTCTGCGCGCGCGGCGTGTCGCGTGCCGCGACGCGCTCCTCCTGCAGCTCGCCCACTGTGATCGAGAGCGGGCGCGTGCCGCCTTTGCGCCACACCTCGAGGTCCACTTTGGAGCCCGGGCGCGTGGAGCCGACGATGCGCGGCAGGTCGCCCGAGGCCTCCACCGGCTTGCCGTCGAACTTGACGATGATATCGGTCGCCTCGACGCCCGCTTTGTCCGCGGGGCTGCCCTTCTCCACGGAGTTGACCAGCGCGCCGCGCGGCCGGTCGAGGCCGAACGAGGTGGCGAGGTCCTTGCTCACCTCCTGGATCACGACGCCGATGCGGCCGCGCGAGACGCGGCCCTTCTCGCGCAGCTGCTTCTGGATGTCGAGCGCGAGGTCGATCGGGATCGCGAACGACAGCCCCATGAAGCCGCCGGTGCGGCTGTAGATCTGCGAGTTGACGCCGACCACCTCGCCACGCATGTTGAACAACGGGCCGCCGGAGTTGCCCGGGTTGATGGCGACGTCGGTCTGGATGAAGGGCACGAAATTCTCCGCCGGCAGCGAGCGCCCCTTGGCCGACACGATGCCTGCGGTGACCGTGTTCTCGAAGCCGAACGGCGAGCCGATCGCGATCACCCATTCGCCTACCTTGAGGCGCGCCGGGTCGCCGAACTTGACCACCGGCAGGTTGCTCGCCTCGATCTTGATCAGCGCCACGTCGGTGCGCCGGTCCGAGCCGATCACCTTGGCCTTGAAATCGCGCTTGTCGGTGAAGCGCACCGTGACCTCGTCGGCGCCCTCGATCACGTGCGCGTTGGTCAGGATGTAGCCGTCGGCGCTGATGATGAAGCCCGAGCCGAGCGAGCGGCTCTCGGGGCGCCCCTGTCCCGGGCCCGGTCCCGGTCCCGGTCCCGGTCCCTGCCCCGGCCCGGGCTGACCAGGCTGGCGCGGGATGAAGCGGCGGAAGAACTCCAGCACCTCCTCGTCCTCGATGTTCGGCATCTGCGGCACGTTGGTGCGGCGCATCGCCTGCGTGGTGCTGATATTGACCACCGCCGAGCCGTGATCCTCGACCAGGCGCGTGAAATCGGGCAACTCGCGGGCCTGCGCCTGCGCCAGGGCGGCAAAGGCGAAGCCGAGCAGGGCAACGAAGCTTCTCAGGGACTGCATGTCAATGATCTCCTTACTGCGGTTTTCTGTATTCTACGGTGTGCGCGACGCGCTGCACGCTGGCGGCCGGCGCCTCGCCGACCACGGTCACGATATGGCTCGCCACTTCGCGCGTATAGATGTGGATCGCGCCCATTTTCGACAACCCGGGGCGCACCGGGTCGGCGCGGCCGGCCAGAGGCTCGATGAACACAGACACCGCCGCCAGGCCGTCCGAATAGACCATCTGCCCCACAGGCCGCGACTCACCCAGCCGGCGCGTCACCTCGATCACCTTGCGAAAGCCCGGCAGCGGGGACGACACCGACCAGCCAGAGCCTGCCAGGTCCGCCGGCGTGACCGAGGAATCCTCGACGCGCCAGCTGCGCGCCGCATGCTTGGTTCGGACTTTGTCGCGCGACACGCTGCCGATCGCAAGCTGGGTGAAGGTGAACTGCTCCACCATCTCGCCCTTTTCATTGAAGGTTCGCGCGCGCAGGAGCATGCCGCTCGCGGCGTCGAACCAGAGCTTGTAGCCGTAGCGCAGCTCGTCCCTGGGGGTGAGCTGCACCGATTCGCAGTCGAAGCCGGCGATGCGCGCGCGCTCGCCGCGCGTGATGGTGTAGTTGCGCGCCAGGTCGGTGATCTGCTCCGGCAGCATCGCCGGGAAGGTGCGCCGCTCGGCGCCGCGGTCCACCTTGACGGTCTGCGACTCGGGCAGGTAGCACTTGACCTCGTCGCGCGTGCGCACGATCTCGCGCGGCACGCCGTCGAGCACTTCGAGCTTCTCGGTCTGGCCCGAGGCGTCCGCCAGGCGCGTGACGCGCGAGGTCTCGCTGCGCTCGCCCTGCTGGTAGACGAAGGTGCCGGTGTAGGAAAGTTTCTCGGTCGCGTGGTAGACCTTGCGCAGCATCGCCAGCGCCTCCGGCGTGGTCTGCGCCTGCGCCAGCCCGGCGCCGGCGAGCAGCAGCGCTGCGAGCGCCCGTTTCACTTCTTCTTCGCCTCGGCTTGGCCCGACACGGTGCGCACGTACGGCGCCACGCCCTGCAGCGAATTGCGCGGCGAATAGGTCTGGTGCGCGAGCAGGTAATCGTCGGCCGAGCTGGGGGGCGGCACTTGCGCGGCTTCCTTCGGCGCCGCCGCAGCCAGTGGCGAGGTCGGAGCGGGCTGTGAGGTCGAGGCTGGTTGCGGCGCCCGCGCGAGCTGCGGCGCCGAAGCGGGATCCTGCTGCGGCGCAAACGCCAGCCAGCCGACCAGCGCGAGCGCGGCCACGCTGGCGGCCGCCGAAAGCGCTACCCAGCGCGCGCCCTGCGGCTGCGGTGCGAGCCGGCCCGGCGCGACCACCGTGGGCTCCTCCGCCAGCCGCTCCGCGACCCGCTGCGCGAAGCTGTTCGACAGCAGCCGCGTCTCGCGCAACGCATCGCTGATCAGGTGATAGGTGCGCCAGGCATCGCGCGCCTCGCCCTCCGCGGCGAGCGCCTTGAACGTTACGGGCGCCTCGCGCTGCTCGAGCTCGCCGTCCATGAGTGCTGAAATTCTCGACTTCATCGTCACCACCTCTTGTCCTTCGCCGTGCCGAGCAGCGGCCGCAGCCGCTCGGCAATGGCCTCGCGCGCCCGGAAGATCCGCGAGCGCACGGTGCCGATCGGGCACTCCATGACGCGCGCGATCTCCTCGTAACTCATGCCCTCGAGCTCGCGCAGCTGGATCGCCGTGCGCAGCTCTTCGGGCAGCGCGTCGATCGCCGCGTTCACGGTCGTCGCGATCTCCTTCGACAGCAGCACGCTCTCGGGCGTGTTGATGTCGCGTAACTGCTCGCCTTCGTCGTAACCCTCGGCGTCCTCCGCCACCACCTCGGTGGAGGTCGGCGCCCGCCGCCGCATCGCCATCAGGTAATTCTTGGCGGTGTTGACGCCGATGCGGTAAAGCCACGTGTAGAAGGCGCTCTCGCCGCGGAACGAAGGCAACGCGCGGTACGCCTTCACAAACGTTTCCTGCGCCACGTCCTCGACCTCGCCGGGGTCACGGACCAGCCGGGACAGCAGGCGCGCCAGCTTGCGCTGGTACTTCTCCACCAGCAGCTCGAAGGCCCGCTTGTCGCCGCGCTGCGCCCGCTCGACCAGCTGGCGGTCGATGTCACGCTCAGACACCGCCGCCCGCCCTCTCTGTCCGGTTCAGCCCGGGCACCTGCACCCCAGGCCCTCGCCCGCTACGCCTATGTGCCACAGACAGTCGCCTTTGCAAATAGTTCGCCGGTCTTGCGGCCAATTGCTCAGGCCGGCAGTTGCCCGGACGCGACTCCCGGCACCCGCCCCCAGAGCGCCCACAGGCGCAAGTGGCGGAACTGTTCGCGCCCGAGCATGTCGCGGGCAATGAAAATCGATCGCCGCATGGGGGCGTGCACCGGCAGCGAAACCCACCACCGGTTGACCGCCGGATGCTTGCCGATCGCTGCGCGGATCCGATCCCCGTTCGCGAGCACCAGCACCCCCTCCCCCGGTTGCGCCAGTTCGAGCGCGCGCGACGATCGCCTGCCCTTGAGCAGCGCGCGGTCCCAAGCCGCTGCCCCGCCGAGCGCAAGGATCAGCACTGCAATTGCCGCGCCAGCGGTGCCGGGAAACACCGCCACGATGCTTGCGGCGGCCGCAGCGTGCAGCACGAGGATGGTGGCCGCGAGCGCCCGCGAAGCGTGCAGTTCGAGGACCAGCAGCGGCGTGCCGCTCAAGCGTGGGCGAATACCAGGCTGCCGTTGGTGCCGCCGAAGCCGAATGAGTTCGACATCGCGGTGCGGATGGCCATTTTTCGCGCCACGTTTGGCACGTAGTCCAGATCGCACTGCGGGTCGGGATTCTGCAGATTGATGGTCGGGGGCGAAACCTGGTGCTGCAGCGCCAGGATGGTGAAAATCGCTTCGATGCCGCCCGCCGCGCCGAGCGGGTGGCCGGTCATCGACTTGGTGGAGTTGACGGCGACGCTCCTGGCGCGCTCGCCGAGCAGGCGCTTTATCGCCACCGTCTCGGCGATGTCGCCGAGCGGCGTCGAGGTGCCATGCGCGTTGATGTAATCCACGGTATCGGTGCCGAGCCCCGCATCCCTGAGCGCATTGCGCATGCAGCGGAACGCGCCGTCGCCGTCCTCGCTCGGCGCCGTCATGTGATAGGCGTCCGCCGATACGCCGTAGCCCGCGACTTCGCAATAGATCCTGGCGCCGCGCGCCTTGGCGTGCTCGTACTCTTCCAGCATCACGGCGCCGGCGCCTTCTCCCAGCACGAAGCCGTCGCGGTCCCGGTCCCAGGGGCGGCTGGCGCCCGCAGGATCGTCATTGCGCGTCGAAAGCGCGCGCGCGGCGGCGAAACCGCCCATGGCGAGCTCGGTGACACAGGCCTCGGCGCCGCCCGCCACCATGGCCTCGACCTCGCCCAGGCGGATCGATTTCGCCGCCTCGCCGATGCAGTGCGTCGAGGTGGTGCACGCCGTGACCATGGCGAGGTTGGGGCCCTTCGCGCCGATGTCGATCGACAGGATCCCGGCGATCATGTTGATGATGCTGCCCGGGATGAAGAACGGCGAAATTTTTCGCGGCGTTTTCGCCTCAAGCCATTTCGCGGTGTTTTCCTCGATGGTCGAGAGCCCGCCGATGCCGGCGCCCATGGCCACACCGATGCGGCCACAGTT
>CAYMVA010000104.1:0-8648 GCA_964393745.1 uncultured Enterobacteriaceae bacterium
GTATGCGCTAGATATTAAATAGAATTTGGCCGTGCCGGAGTTCGTGTCGTCGCTGCAATTCGGCCGGGCGCGCAAGCTCTCGCAGCAGCGCATCCGGCAGCTGCTTGCGGGCGGAAAGATCCAGGGCGCGTTCCGCGTCGGTGGGCGCTGGGTGATCCCGGCTGACTCACCGATCCGGCGCACGCCGGCCGGGCGTCCGCCGCACACCCGCGGCGGCGTTCTCAAGCAGGCGGCGCGCGCTTCTGTGGCTGCCTTGGCGAAGGCCGGGATTCGCGCGCTCGTCGTCGGCTCCCTTGCCTACGGCCTGGTGCGGCCGGAATCCGACCTCGACCTGCTCATCATGTCCTATCCCGGCAAGACGTGGCACGAGGTGCAGTCGATCGCTTCCGGCGCCGCAGCGCCCTACGGAGTCCGGGTTGATGTGATCTTTGCCGATACCCTTCCGGGCGCGGTAAAGAAGGCCATGCTGAAGGACGCCCGCCGTGCCAGCCTCCTTTGAGGACCAGTTGCGGATCGTGACGGAACTGCTCGCCGAAGTGCGGCGCATGGAGGGCGGTGAGCGGCGTCACGTGGCCGGACCCGCGCTGAGCGGCTACGAAAAGGAACTCCGCCTCGCGGGACTTGCGCAGCGCATCGCCCAGGCCTACACGATCATCGAAGGGGTGCTGGGGTTCGTCGCCCGGCGCATTGACCGCACGCCCGTTACTGGCGAGGACTGGCACAAGAAGCTCATTGCAAGGTGCTGTCAGCCGTTCGAAGAGGCGAAACGGCCGGCCCTCATCTCCACCTCGCTCGCAGAAGATCTCTACGAGCTGTGCGAGTTCCGCCACGTGGTAAGGAACATTTATCCGACGCGGCTCGACGAATCCAGGGTGCGGGAGAATTTCGACCGTCTCAACCGCGCGGTGCGAGCGTTCGCCACCGAGTGCAGCGCGTTTGCGGCGCGCCTGCCGCCCGTGAAGAAAGCCAGGCGACGCCCCTAGCGCGCCGGGTACGCGCCGTCCCGTCCGGTATCGCTGGCGTTGGGTGCTTGCGTCATCGCTTTTTCCCTGCTGGACGCCGGGTGCGCTTCAGCCGCCGCTTGTCCGCAAGAAGCGTCTTGACCGCGGCTTCGAGCTTCACGAGTTCGGTTTCGACCACTCCCCAGACGATGCCGGTGTCCACGCTCCAGTACTTGTGCGCCAGCCGGTCGCGCATTCCGGCGATGTTGCGCCACGGTACCCCAGGGGCGAGCGCGTGCAGGTCAAGCCCCTTGTCCTGGGCGTCCTTGACCGCCTGGCCGATCTGAATCAAGCGTGCGATCACAGCATCACGCGCCATCGAGCTTCTGCGGAACGCATTTGCCCCGCCGCGTGTATAGGCGCGGATCCTGTCGATCGATTCGAGCACGTCGGCAAGGCTGTCGAACCCCGAGCGCGTCACAGATCACACTATGCGGATCGCATCGCGCAGCGCGCGCTGCAGCGGCCCGCGCCGCGCGCCGCCCGCGGTGAGCACATCCACTTTCCTGCCGAGCGCGTCCGCAAGATCGTTCTCCAGCCCGATGAGGTCGAGCAGGTTGCGGCCCGGCTCGAACTCGACCAGCAGATCGATGTCGCTGTCGGTGCGCTCTTCGCCGCGCGCGGCCGAGCCGAACAGGCGCACCGAGCGGGCGCCGTGCGAGCGCGCAATGGCGCCGATCATGCTTCGCTTGCGCAGCAACTCCTCCCGCAGGCCGCCCCGCTCGCCGCCGCCGGCCGGTTGCGAAGCCGAACCCGCCTCGACCCCGGAGATCACCGCCACCGGACGGCTGTTCTTGAGCACCACCAGGCGGCGGCGCGGCTCGCGCGCGAGGCGCTCGACCACGGCACGCGTGCGCCGCGCCAGATCGGAGACCGGGATGGTGTCGTCGGGCCGCATCGCGTAATTATATGAAAATTTTCAGAAAACAGGCAAGGTGGGTCAGGCGCCCTGACCGGCCCTGACGGCTCTGCCGCCTTCGGCCGCACGCGCGGTCCAGACAGCGTTGTCGAGATACCAGCGCACCGTCTTCGCCAGACCCGACTCGAAGTTCTCCTGCGGCCGCCAGCCCAGCTCGCGCGCGATCTTCGAGGCGTCGATGGCGTAGCGCCGGTCGTGCCCCGGCCGGTCTTTGACGAACGCGATCAGCTCTTCGTGGCGGCCGGCTTTGCGCGGCCGCGCCTCATCGAGCAGCAGGCAGATGGTGCGCACCACCTCGAGGTTCTGCTTCTCGCTCGCGCCGCCGATGTTGTAGGTCTCCCCGATGCGGCCGCGCTCGAGCACCGCGCGCAGCGCCGCGCAGTGATCGAGCACGTACAACCAGTCGCGCACGTTGCGGCCGTCGCCGTAAACGGGCAGCGGCTTGCCGGCGAGCGCGTTCGCGATCGTGAGCGGAATCAGCTTCTCGGGAAACTGGTACGGCCCGTAGTTGTTGGAGCAGTTGGTGGTGAGCGTCGGCAGCCCATAGGTATGGCGCCAGGACCGCACCAGGTGATCGGCGGCCGCCTTCGAGGCCGCATACGGGCTGTTGGGGGCGTAAGGCGTCTGCTCGGTGAACGCCGGGTCGGCGGGCCCAAGCGATCCGTACACCTCGTCCGTGGAGATGTGCAGGAACTTAAAGCGCTCGCGCTCCGCGCCGCCGAGCGCCTTCCAGTGGGTGCGCGCCTCCTCGAGCAGGCAGAAGGTGCCCATGACGTTGGTATGCATGAACTCGGCCGGCCCCTCGATCGAGCGATCGACGTGGCTCTCGGCGGCAAAGTGCACGATGGCGCGCGGCCGATGCGTCGCGAGCAGCCCGCGTACCAGTTCGCGGTCGCAGATGTCGCCGCGCACGAACACGTGGCGCGCGTCGCCGGCGAGCGCATCCAGGTTGTGCAGGTTGCCGGCATAGGTGAGCTTGTCGAGATTGACCACCGCCTCGCCCGTCTGCGCGATCGTCGAGAGCACGAAATTGGAGCCGATGAAGCCGGCGCCGCCGGTAACCAGCAGCATGGCTACACGCCCTCTGGCGCAATGAGCGGTATCACCAGCCGTCCTTTGCGCCGATAAACGCGGAAATCGGCATCCAGCGTCATGACCTGCACGCTTGCCAGCAGTTCGGTCAGGCGCACGATGCATGCGTCCGCGAGGGACATCGGTACATCGCGGTACTTGCGCATGAGCGCTTGCAGGTGTCCGATCTCGGGCTGCACGGCGATGGCGATGCGCAGCACCCCGCTGCCGACCAGCGCCGGCACCAGCAGCGGATCGTTGCCGTAGCGCTCCAGCAGGTAGCTCGCTTCCACCAGGACCGGCTCGCAGGTGAGCAACGGGGGACTCAGGCGCGCGAACTGATCCTTCGCCCAGGCATGGGCATCGTCGCGGGAACTGAGCCAGGCGACGATCGGTCCGGCGTCAACGACGACGTTTCTTGCCACGCTCGGCGTCAGCGATGATGGCCTCGACCAGATAGCGCTTATTGGTCGACAGGTCTCGCGGTCCCCGCGCCGCGCCGATCAGGTCGCCGGCGAGGTCGGCGCAGGTCAGCTCGCCGCGCGCCCGCGGGCGCTCGAGCAGCGCCGCCTCCAGCGTCTCGCGGATCAGGGTGGATTGCGAGACGCGCCGGCGACGGGCCTCGCTCGCCAGCCGGCTGCGCAGCGCGGCGGGCAGCTTGAAGGAGATCATTTCCATGCCGGCTATGGTATTACCAAAGCGCCATTCCATCAATACCCAGGTTGCTGCATAATTCGCAGGCCATGGCGCCGCTCATCGTGCTCGAGCTGAACGAACTCAACTTCGAGTTCGCAGAGCACTACGCGCGCCGCGGCCAGTTGCCAGCGTTCGCGCGTCTCTTCGCGCGCCACGGCTACGCGCGCACCGCGTCCGAATCGGTGTACGAGCAGATCGAGCCGTGGATCCAGTGGTTCACCGTGCACACCGGCAAGAGCTACCGCGAGCACCGCGTGTTCCGCCTCGGCGACGGCCCGCAGGCCGGTGTGCGGCAGATCTGGGAAGAACTCGCGCGCCGCGGCCTGAAAGTCGGCGCCTTCTCGCCGATGAATGCAGGCAACGCGGTCGCCGAGGCAGCGTTCTTCGTCCCCGACCCGTGGACCAAAACGCAGGTCGCCGCGCCGCCGCTCATGCGCAGCGCCTACGAGGCGATCTGCCAGGCGGTCGGCGACAACGCCGAGGGCCGGATCACGCCGGGCTCGCTCGCGCGGCTGCTCGCCGGACTCGCGGTTTACTCGCGGCCGCGCAACTGGTTGCAGTACCTGCGGCTCGGGCTTGCGGGGCTGCGCGGGCATTGGCCGCGCGCCGTGTTCCTCGACCGTTTTCTCGCTGATTGCTTCTTGCGTCTCTGGCAGCGCACGCGGCCTGATTTCTCCACCGTGTTCCTGAACGGCGCGGCGCACATCCAGCACCACTACCTGTTCAATTCGGGCGCCTACTCCGGTGCCTACCGCAACCCGGAGTGGTATTTACCTGCGGGGGTGGACCCGGTGTTGGAGATTTACCGGCTCTACGACTCGCTGCTCGCCGAGTTCGGCGCGCTCGAGCCGGCGCCGCGCCTGATGCTCGCCACGGGCTTGCACCAGGATCCGGTCTCGGAGCCGGTGTTCTACTGGCGGCTGCGCGAGCACGAAACGTTCCTGCGCCGCATCGGCTGCCGTTTCGCTTCGGTAGAGCCGCGCATGTCGCGCGATTTCCTGGTTGCCTGCGGCAATGCCGCGGATGCGGCGGCGACGGCGGCGCGGCTGCAATCGGGCCGCGCGCCCGACGGCCTGCCGCTGTTCGAGGTGGACAACCGCGGCGAGACGCTGTTCGTCACGCTTTCCTACCCGCGTGAGATCAAGCCGGGATGCACGGCGAGCTTCGAGGGCGCCGTGGTCGCAGATCTCGCGCGCGAGGTGGTGTTCGTGGCGATCAAGAACGGCCACCACAACGGCATCGGCTACTTCCTCGACACGGGCAGCCGGTCAGCGCCGGCGGCGGAGCCGATTCCGCTCACCGAGCTGTGGCAGCGCATGCTGTCGGTGTTTCCGCAATGATCGAGGCGCTGCCGATCGGGGCCAATCGCGCGGTGTTTTTCCTGCTCGCCGCCTTCGTGCTCGCTGCGCTCGGCACGCGCGCGCTGTCCCGCATCGCGCTGCGCATCGGCCTCGCCGACCTGCCCGGCGGCCGCAAGCAGCACGAAGGGACGATCCCGGTGACCGGCGGCATCGCCATGTATTTCGGATTCGCCGGCGCGGCGCTCGCCACCGGACTGGTCGCCGGTCCCACGCTCGCGTTGCTGGTGGCGCTCGGCCTGCTGGTCGCGGGCGGCGCGCTCGACGACATGCACGACCTGCCGCCGCGCTCAAAATTCGTGGTGCAGCTGGTGGCGGCGCTGCTCATGACCTCCTGGGCGGGCGTGTTCGTGGCGCAGCTCGGCGACCTGCTCGGCCTCGGCAAGCTGCACCTGTACAACTGGGCGATCCCGTTCTCGGTGGTGTGCGCGCTCGGCGTCGCCAATGCGATCAACATGGTGGACGGGCTCGATGGTGCCGCGGGCGGGGTCGCACTCGTCGCCACGCTCTGGTTCGCGCTCGCCGCGGCGCTGCAAGGCCTGGGCATGCAGCTGCTGCTCTTGCTGCTGCTCGCCGGCGCGATCGCGGGTTTCCTCGTCTGGAACCTGCGCCTGCCGGGCCGGCGACAGGCTCGCGCCTTCATGGGCGATGCCGGCAGCATGATGCTCGGCTTCGCGCTGTGCTGGTTCTCGATCGACCTCAGCCAGGGCGAGGGCCGCACGCTGCCGCCGATCCTGTTCGTCTGGATTTTGGCGGTGCCGCTGCTCGACATGGCGCGCGTGATGTTCGTGCGCGTGCTGCGCGGCGCGAGCATGATGGAGGCGGACCGCGAGCACCTGCATCACCTGCTGCTCGATCGCGGCTGGTCGGTGAGCGCGACCGCCTTTGCCCTGATGGGCTGCTCGGCGCTCACCGGCGCCACCGGCTTCGCCGCGTGGCGGCTCGGAGTGCCGGATTACGCGATGTTTTATGCGTTCCTGGGCTTGCTCGCGCTGATGTGCGGCGCGACCCGCCGCCGTGCGCGCCGATCGACAAATATTAGCTAAAATAGCTAATATGAAGACCGTCAACGCGACCCAGGCGAAGAACCGCTTCGGCGAGGTTCTGGCCGAGGCGCTGCGCGCCCCGGTGGCGGTGGAGCGGCACGGCCGGGTGGTGGCCTACGTCGTCCCGGCGAGCGAGTACGTTGCGCCGGAAGGCGCGATGCCGGCGCGCTTTTCGCGCGCGGACGAAGCGCGCCTGCTCGATTTCTGCGTTGCACTGCCGGACGACGCTGGGCTCTGGGGCATGCAGGGCCCAGACTACTTCATGGCCGGGGTTGCGGTGCTGCTCGCGTCGCTGCGCGGCATGCCGCGCCCGATGCTGCTCGCTCTCGCCGAGCGGCTCCACCCGGGAATGACCCGGCGCGAGGTTTTTGCGCGCTGGCTCGAGCGCACACCGCTGCGCGCGGCGCGCTTCGTGCCGATGCTACGCAAGCGCATGGCCAATGCGGCCTAGTCCGCGGGCCCATCCGGGGTTCGCTCAGGCGTTTCGCGAGATCGTGGCGCGTCTCGAAAAGGCGGTCGCCGCGGGTCCGACATCCCGCGCACCTCTCCGGATGTACGTCGCGGGCGGCGCGGCAGTGCACTTCTATACCGGTGCGCGCATTACCGACGATGTGGATGCAGTGTTCTCGCGCCGCCTGCTGGTCCCGGACGATCTCGAGGTCGCCTACGCCGACCGCGACGGCGCGACGCGGCTGCTCTACTTCGACAAGCAGTACAACGAGTCGTTTGGACTGGTCCATGAAGACGCGCACGCCGATGCGCTGCCTCTTGAAATCGAAGGGATCGATCGCAGGATGGTCGATGTGAGGCTTTTTTCGCCGCTCGACCTTGCGGTGTCGAAGCTCGCGCGATTCGCCGCGCACGACCAGGACGACATCAAGGCGCTCGCGCGCGCCGGGCTGCTAAGGACCGCAGAGCTTCGCAAGCGCGCGGACGAGGCGCTGACCGGGTACGTGGGGGGAGCGGATTCTGTCCGGACTTCGATCGACCTCGCCTGCAAGCTGGTCGACCGGGAACAGGCGCCGTCCAGGAAGAGGCGCTAGCGCAACGATGGTTGTCATCCCCGCGCAGTGCCTGCCCCCGACGAGATCGGGGGCGGGGATCCAGCGTCGGCTTGACCCGTCTGGGCCCCCGCTTGCGCGGGGGCGACGTGCGTCAGCAACTCGCGGTACCCCTCAAGCACCGGTTCCAGCGGCAAGTCGGCGAGGTTGCGCGACTCGGGGCGCAGCACGCGGTGCGGCACGCCCCAGGGGCGCCAGCGCTCGACCGGCGAATCTCCAAACAGCGCCACCACCGGCTTGCCGAGCGCCGCGGCGAGGTGCATCGCGCCGCCGTCCGGGCAGATGACGCACTCGGCGAGCGACAGTGCCGCGATCAGGGTGGCGAGGTCGGGCGTCGGGAGAGGCACCACGCCCACGCCCTGCGTCCGCGCCTGTCCCTGTGCTTGTGCCTGTGCCTGCGCCTGCGCCTGCGCTTGCGCCTGCGCCTGCGCCTGCGCCTGCGACACGACCTGCGCCGCCGCCTCATCGTCACCCGGGTGCCGTGGATCGTCCCTGGCGCCTGGCGCCCAGAGCAACAGCACACGGGCGCTTCGGCCCAGCTCGCGCGCGAGCGCCGCATAGCGCTCCAGCGGCCAGCGCTGCGCCGGCCGGCGCGCGCTGATGTGAAGCGCGACATAGGGTCCCTCGCCGAGCCGGGACCGCAGCCGGGCAGAATATTCCCGATCGGGAATAATCCGCATCGGCCCGGGCGGGCCCTTCACCCCCAGCCCACGGCCGAGCTCGAATACGCGCTCGACTTCGTGGCGCTCGGCCGGGACGGTGGTATCGGCGGCGATGACATGGCCGGGCTTCAAGCGGCGCGCAAAGCGCAGCGTCTGCGGTGCCGGCGCCGGCACGATTACGCAGTCGAAGCGCGCCGCGCGCAGGCGCGAGGCGAGCCGCAGGCGATCGCGCGCGTAGGCGAGCAGCCCGCTTGAGCGGTGCTTCAGCTTTTCGTAGACGAACAGCTCATCGACCACGGGATTGCGCGCCAGCACTTCCGCGTTGTAGGTAGTCACCAGCGCCGCGATGCGCGCCCCGGGGAGCTGCGCGCGCAGCGCATCGAACAGCGGCGTGGTGCAGACGAGATCGCCGATGTTGTCCCGGCGGATGACCAGGATGCGCGGCGCGGCGCTCAAGAGGGAGGCTGCGCCTTGAAAGCGGCGGGCTGCGCCCTCAAGGAAGCGGGCTGTGCCTGCAAGTGGCAGAGCCACGCGCCGAGCAGCAGCGCGGCGAGGATGCCATGCTCATGGTGAAGAGTCGTGTTCACAACGCCCGCTCCCACGGTGACCAGCCACGCCGAGGCAGACGCGCCCCACAGCAGCCACTCGGAGTCCGTGGCGCTCGGCACCGGCCTGCGCCGCCATAGCGCAATCAGCCACGCCACCAGCACCACAGCGAGCGCCGCGGCACCCACAACGCCACGCTCGGCAAGCGTGTTCACATACAAACTGTGGGCGTGCGGAAAGCGCACGTAGCGCGACTCGTCGTAATCCTTGCCGGCCTCGGTGCGCCAA
>CAYMVA010000105.1:0-59421 GCA_964393745.1 uncultured Enterobacteriaceae bacterium
TCGGCGGCGAACTCGATCCAGCGCGGGTATTTGTAAGGCGCGAGCTTGTCCTTGACGTGCTGCTGCAGCGCCGCCTTGAGCGCCGGGTCGCCGCTGCGGCCAGGCTTAAGCACCACGAAGGCCTTGGGCTTGACGAGCTTGTTCTCGTCCTCGGCGCCGACCACCGCGGCCTCGAGCACCGCTTCGTGCGAGACGAGCGCCGCCTCGACCTCGGCCGGCGAGACGTAGATCCCAGAGACCTTGAGCATGTCGTCCGACCTGCCGCCGTACACGTAGTAGCCGTCGGCGTCTTGGCTGTACTTGTCGCCGCTCTTGGTCCAGACCCCGACGAAGGTGCTGCGGCTCTTGTCGCGGTTGTTCCAGTAGCAATTGGCCGCGGTAGGCCCGGCGATCTGCAGCTCGCCCAGCTCGCCCCGCTTCACCGGGTTGCCCTGCTCGTCCACCAGCCGCAGCTCGTAGCCGGGGACGGGCTTGCCGGTGGTGCCGTAGCGCACGTCGCTGGCGCGGTTGGATATGTAAATGTGCAGCATCTCCGTGGAGCCGATGCCGTCGAGCACCTCGACACCTGTCTTCTCCTTGAAGCTCTGCGCGATGCGCGGCGGCAACGCCTCGCCCGCCGAGGTGCAGGTGCGCAAAGCCAATTTTTCCCGATCGGGAAAATTTGGGTCCGCCAGCATCGCGGCGTAGAGCGTCGGCACGCCGTAGAAGATGGTGGGCTTTCTCTCGGTCAGGCGCTTGAACACCGCCGCCGGCGTCGGGCGCTCGGCCATCAGCACGGTGGTGGCGCCGACACTGAGCGGGAACCAGAGCGAATTCCCCAGCCCGTAGGCGAAGAACAGCTTGGCCGCGGAGAACACCACGTCGCTTTCCTTGATGCCGAGCACCGGCCGCGCGTACAGCTCCGCGGTGAGAATCGGGCTGCCGTGCACGTGCACCGTGCCCTTGGGCATGCCGGTCGAGCCGGAGGAGTAGAGCCATAGGCAGGCGTCGTCGCTCGTCGTAGGCGCCGCTTGCAGCTGCGGTGAGCCTTTTGCCAGCACGTCCTTGAACGGCACGTGTCCCTTGGCATCGGCGCCCGAGACGATGACGTGCTTCAGGAACGGCAGCTTGCCGCGCATCTCGGCGAGCAACGGCGCGAATTGCGGCAGCAGCGCTTCGGAAACCAGCAGCGCCCGCGCGCGGCTGTCCGAGAGCATGTACTCGTAGTCCTTGGTGGTGAGCAGCGTATTGGCGGCGATCGGGATAATGCCCGCCTTGATCGCGCCCAGGAACGCGACCGGCCAGTCGATCGTGTCGAGCATCGCGATCAACACGCGGTCTTCCGGCTCGAGCCCGAGCGCCCGCAAGCCGCCGCCGAATCGGTTCACCCGCTCGGCGAGCTCGGCGTAGGTGCACTGCCCCGCATCGTCGATGTAGGCGAGCTTGCCGCCGCGGCCCGCCTTGAGGTTGCGCTCGATCAGGTCCTCGGCGGCGTTGTACTCGCGCGGAATCTCCACGCGCGGCGGCGATACCGAATGGTCAGCTCGTGAAAGGCCCATTTTCTCCTCCTTGCTGATCCGCAAGCATGCCCGATTGACCCTTGCACGTCGAATGGAACTGGTCAAAGACATCCTCGAAGGCAGGCCGGCGCCGTACGCGGCTGCGGTCGCGTACGGCGTAACCGGGCCCTGCACCAACTTCAGCCGGGTGCGCTTCCCCCGAGCGGCAGCGCGAGTGTGACGCGCGTTCCGCCGCCCGTCACGCTGGAAATCTCGAGCGATCCCCCGGCCTCGCGTGCACGCGCGGCGAGGTTTGCCAAGCCCCGCCCGCTGGTGCATTCGCGCAACTCGAAGCCGCGCCCGTCGTCCTCGATCGCGATCAGCGCGCTGCCGTCGGCGCGAGCGGCGCTGACGCGCACTGTCTGCGCCCCCGAGTGCTTGAGCACATTGCTGAACACTTCGAGCAGCAGGCGCTGGATCGCCAGCACTCGCACCGGGGTCAGTCCCTCCATGGGCGGCAGCTCGGCCACTCGCCAGTCGAGCGTGACGCCGGTGGCGCCGAATACCGAGCGCATGCGGTGGCGCACGTTTCCAAGCACCACGCCGAGGTCGCCTTCCACCGGCTGCACGGAGTCTATGGTCATGCGCAGCTCGTCGAGCGAGGCGGCGAGCTCCTGCTCGAGCCGCTCGCGGTCGGTGAGGCCGGACTGCACCAGGCTCAGCAGCCCCACCAAGCGCAAGCCGAGCACGTCGTGCATGTCCGCCATGATGCGGCGGCGTTCCCCGGCGAGCGCGCGCTCGCGCTCCTGGGCCGCGAGCCGCGCTTGCGTCGCCTCGATCTCGCGCGTCTTCTGCGCCACACGCTCCTCGAGCTCGCCGCGCGAGCGGCGCAGTTGGTGCAATTGCGCGACGAAGCGCTCGACGATCGCCGCCCCGGCGCCGACCAGATATACGGGAATCAGGTAGTAGAACAGCCAGGGGCCGTCGAAATCCAGATACTCCATGCGCATCAGCGCGTCGTGCACGCCCAGCGCGGCGCTCACCAGGCCGGCGCCCAGGAGCAGCAGGCGCGTGCTGGGTGCAACCGGCGCTGCGGGCCACAGCAGGGCAAGGCTGCAAACGAACAGCAGTGCCGGATAGGCGACAATTGCGACGTTCCAGACCGTCAAAGGCGACGGGCCCGCGAACCCCGTCGTCGATACGGTCGCCGTTGCTAGGAGCGTCCACAGCAACGCTTCCACCCAGGGCCACCTGCGGCCGCTCATGCGCAGCTGCATGATGGCAATCGGGGTGATGAAGCCGAAAAAGCGCAGGAAGACCAACACGCCACGCAGCTCACGGAAATCGCCATTGCGCGTGTAGTACCAGAGCAACGTCACCAAGCCGAAGGCAACCCCGGTGACGCCATACCAGAGCAGGGCTGGGTTGCGCTCGGCCGGCCACAGCGCAAGCGAGAGCAGGCCGATCATGCCGAAGGCGAATGCGAAGATCATGATGATGTCGGATTGCAGCAGGCGCCAGATATCGGCCCGCGCTCGCATTTCTCCGGCCGGGCCGAGGTAGAAGCGCGGCACGCCCTGCGACGAGGAATCAGCGACGACCCGCAGGTACAGGACATTTCTTCCTTGGTACAGGAGATCGAGCGGTAGTCTCCATAGCAGCGG
Organism: uncultured Enterobacteriaceae bacterium; assembly: GCA_964393745.1. GTDB lineage: Bacteria > Pseudomonadota > Gammaproteobacteria > Burkholderiales > SG8-39 > 2-02-FULL-66-14. The sequence continues at coordinate 3,143 of CAYMVA010000105.1, forward strand.
CACAATGAAAGTGCCGGGCGTCGGATTGGCGCCGCTCAGGGCGAGCGGCTGGCCGTTGAGGTATATGTCGTACATGTAAACGCCGAGCCTGCGCGCGTACAGTATCGGTGCGGCGCTCGGCTTTTCGCCGAGCTCGAACTGGAAGCGATACCAGACCACGCGCGCGCCCGGCGGGAACGTGCGGAACAAGGGCAACGCAACCGGCTCCCAGTGTGCGTCCGCGGGTGGAACCTGCCGGGAAATGTCCACCCGCATCTCGGCCTTATCCAGGACGAGGAGCTTGCCAGGCTCCTGCGCCATGGCTGCGCCAGCCAGGGCGCAGACGAGCGCGATGGCGAGTCGGCTCAGAGCATGCCCCGCTTTTCGGCTTCGAACACCGCCTCGGTCTTGGAGTGGACCGCAAGCTTGCGATAGATGTGCTTGATGTGTGTTTGCACGGTCTGCACCGAGATGCCCAGAATTTTCGCCGCCTCGGCGTAGGAAAAGCCGCGCGCGATCACCTTCAGGATTTCGCTTTCGCGCGGCGTCAGCAGCGCCTCGTCGTGGCTGCTTGGCTGCGGCTTCGCACTGCCGGCCTGCAGCCGCTTGAGGACCTGCCGCGCGATCATGGGCGACAGCGGCGAGCCGCCGTGGCGCAGCTCGTGGATATCCTCCTTGATGTCACGCGTGGCGGCGCCCTTGAGCAGGTAGCCGCGCGCGCCTGCCTCGAGCGCGGCGAGCACGGTTTGCTCGTCGCCGAACACGGTGACGACGAGGATGTCGCAGGACGGGTGCCGCTCAGCGGCCGCCCGCACCACTTCCAGGCCCGACATGTCCGGCAGGCCGATGTCCACCAGCAGCACGTCGGGCGCTTCCTTCTCGAGGTGCGCGAGGGCCTCGGCGCCGGTGCGCCAGTCGCCCGTCACGCGCATCGTCGGCTCGGCGCTGATCGAGGCGACCAGGCGCGCACGCGCGCCGTCGTCGTCCTCGACCAGCGCAACCGTGACCGGCCCGTGCTCGTTCTCCGCCACGCCCCGTCCTTCGCGGCAAACCGAAGGGCCAGCATAAACCAAGCCTGCGTCGCGGGAATACCCGATATTGGGGAGAGCGCGGGTTGCGGGGACTCGCTGCCCGCCCGCCCCGAGGCTCAACTCTTGACGCACACAGCTAGGCGGCGCGCGCTCCTTCCTACTGCGCCAGTCTTAGCCACTCGCTGCCCCATTCCTGCGCCGTTTCCTCGGGCAGCACGCCCGAGGAGGCGTCGTGCTGCACGCGCTCGCCAATGCGCTGCGCACCCAGCGTTGCGAGCAACTCGTCGAATTTCTTGCCGCCGAAGTTGAAAGTCTCGGCGTAGGTGCGGTCGCCGAGGCCGAACACCCCGTACCGCACGCGCGACAGGTCCGGGCGCTTGGTCTTCAGCTCCTCGTAGAGGTTTTTCGCGTTGTCGGGCACGTCGCCCTGCCCGTAGGTCGAGGTGCAGACCAGGAACACGCCCTCGCGCGCAAATACGCCCGCGTCGGCCTTTTCCATGAGCACGGTCTCGACCTGCGTTTCGCCGTCGTCCCAGGCGAGCTCGAGCTCCTGCGCCACGAGCTGCGCCGTGCCGGTCATGGTGCCGACCAGGATGGTGACTTTCATGCCCCTTCCACAAATGCGCCACAAACGCGTTGACACACACTATATTGCAGCCTAGAATATAGGTCAAGCACTATATTGCTTACCCGCCGTCAACCTTCCAACCCACTCCTCGACCCGACAGATGTCCCCCGCCCTCGCCCATCCGCAGCGCGCCGAAAACGGCGACGCCGCGTATCTCTCGCGCCTCGGCGATCGGGTGCGCGGCTGGCGCGCCGAGCACGGCATCACGCGCAAGGCGCTCGCCCTGCGCTCCGGCGTCTCGGAGCGCTACCTCGCGCAGCTCGAGTCCGGGCAGGGCAACGTTTCGATCCTGCTGCTGCGGCGCATCGCGCACGCCGTGGAGTTGCCGGTGGAGGTGCTGGTGCGCGAGCACGAAGGCGATGCGCGCCGCAGCCGCATCGCGCTGCTCGGCCTGCGCGGCGCCGGCAAATCCACGCTCGGCGCGAAGCTCGCGCAGGCGCTGCAGGTTCCTTTCATCGAGCTCGACCGCGAAGTCGAGCGCGACGCCGGCACCGGGCTGGGCGAGGTGTTCTCGATGTACGGCCAGGACGCCTACCGCCGCTTCGAGAGGAAAGCGCTGGCGCGCGTGTTGAAGGACTACCCGCGCGCCGTGATCGCCACCGGCGGCAGCTTGGTGAGCGATCTTGAAACCTACGCCCTGCTCCGTGGCCATTGCCATTGCGTATGGCTCAAGGCCTCGCCCGAGGAGCATATGCAGCGCGTAATCGCGCAGGGCGACCTGCGCCCGTTCAGCGGCCGCGCCGCCGCGCTCGAGGAAATCCGCGCCCTGCTCGCCGACCGCGACGGCCTTTACGCGCGCGCCGACGACACCGTAGACACCACCGGCCGCAGCGTCCGGCAGAGCCTTGCCGAGCTGCGCGCCCTCGTCACCCGCTAGCCCAGGAGAACCACCGATGAACGCCCCCGAGCGCATCGCCGTCAGTTTCGACACGCAGCCCGACCGCTACGCCCACTGGAAGCTCGCTTTCGACGGGGAGCTCGCGACTCTCACCCTCGATGTCGCCGAGGACAAGGGCATCGCCCCCGGCTACAAGCTCAAGCTCAACTCCTACGATCTCGGCGTCGACATCGAGCTACACGACGCGCTCAACCGCATCCGCTTCGAGCACCCTGAGGTAAAGGCGGTGGTCGTGACCAGCGGCAAGAGCCGCATGTTCTGCTCCGGCGCCAACATCTACATGCTTGGCCTGTCGACCCATGCCTGGAAAGTGAATTTCTGCAAGTTCACCAACGAGACCCGGAACGGCATCGAGGATACGTCGGCACATTCGGGGCTCAAGTTCCTCGCCGCGCTGAACGGCACCACCGCCGGCGGCGGCTACGAGCTGGCGCTCGCCTGCGACGAGCTGGCGATGATCGACGACCGCTCGAGCACCGTGAGCCTGCCCGAGGTGCCGCTGCTGGGCGTGCTGCCCGGCACCGGCGGCCTGACGCGCATCGTGGACAAGAGAAAGGTGCGGCGCGACCTGGCGGACGTGTTCTGCACCACCGCTGAAGGCGTGCGCGCCGACCGCGCCAAGGAATGGAAGCTGGTGGATCACGTTGCCAAGCCGCAGCAGTTCGCCGAGTTCGTGAAGGCTCGCGCGCTCGAGCTGGCGAAGAGCTCCGACCGGCCCGGCGGCAAGGGCGTGATGCTCACGCCGCTCAAGCGCACGCTGGTGGCGGTCGCGATCGACCAGGCGGGACGCAAGGCCGAGATCACGGTCAAGGCGCCAGCGGGCGCGCAACCGCAAACGCCCGACGAGATGCTCGCCAAGGGCGCCGACTGGTGGCCGCTGCAGCTCGCGCGCGAGCTCGACGATGTAATCCTGAATCTGCGCCACAACCACCTCGACATCGGGCTTTGGGTACTGAAAACCCGCGGCGGGAAGGACGCGGCCCCGGAGTCCGCGAGGGACGCCGTGCTCGCCATGGATGCGCAGCTGGAGAAGCACAAGGACCACTGGTTCGTGCGCGAGACCCTCGGCTACCTGCGCCGGACGCTGGCGCGGCTGGACGTGTCGTCGCGCTCGATTTTCGCGATCGTGGACGCGGAGTCGTGCTTTGCGGGCACGCTCGCCGAGCTGCTGTTTGCCGCCGACCGCAGCTTCATGCTGGAAATCGAGAATGGCCCGGCGATCGCGCTCTCGGCGCTCAACTTCGGCACCTACCCCACGGTGAGCGGCGCGACGCGGCTCGAGGCGCGTTTCTGTGAGGTGGCGGCGCCGGTCGCGGCGGCGCGCCAGAGGATCGGCGAGCGGCTCGACTCGCACGACGCGCGCGAACTCGGGCTGGTGACTGCCACGCCCGACGACATCGACTGGGAGGACGAGGTGCGCATCGCCATCGAGGAGCGCGCGAGCCTGTCGCCCGACGCGCTCACCGGCATGGAGGCGTCGCTGCGCTTCAGCGGGCGCGAGAACATGGCGACGCGCGTCTTTGGTCGCCTGACGGCGTGGCAGAACTGGATTTTCAACCGCCCCAACGCGGTGGGCGAGCACGGCGCGCTCAAGCTCTACGGCAGCGGCAGCAAGCCTCGCTTCAACTGGGAAAGAATTTAGTAACCGGGTTTATCGAACAAGGAACCGACATGAGCGGCATCAACTACAGCGAGAAGATCCCCAACAACGTCAACCTGGCGAATGACCGCACGCTGCAGCGCGCGCTCGAGCACTGGCAGCCGAAATTCCTCGACTGGTGGCAGAACATGGGCCCGAAGGACTTCCAATCGGCCGACGTCTACCTGCGCACGGCGGTGTCGGTGGACTCCGACGGCTGGGCGCAGTACGGCGCGGTGCAGATGCCCGCCTACCGCTGGGGCATCTTCCTCGCCGACCCGGTGGCCGAGCGCAAGATCGGCTTCGGCGACGCCATGGGCCAGCCGGTGTGGCAGCAGATCCCGGGCGAATACCGCTCGACGTTGCGGCGCCTGATCGTCACCCAGGGCGACACCGAGCCCGCCTCGGTCGAGCAGCAGCGCCTGCTCGGCCACACCTGCCCGTCGCTCTACGACCTGAGGAACCTCTTTCAGGTGAACGTGGAGGAAGGCCGGCATCTGTGGGCGATGGTGTACCTGCTGCACGCCTACTTCGGCCGCGACGGCCGCGAGGAGGCCGAGGAGCTGCTGGCGCGCCACTCGGGCGACGCCGACAAGCCGAGGATCCTGTCCACCTTCAACGAACCGATCTCTGACTGGCTGTCATTCTTCTGCTTCACCTACTTCACCGACCGCGACGGCAAGTACCAATTGAAGAGCCTCGCCGAGTCGGGCTTCGATCCGCTGTCGCGCACCTGCCGCTTCATGCTGACCGAGGAAGCGCACCACATGTTCGTAGGCGAGACCGGCATCGGCCGCGTGGTGAAGCGCACTCTCGAAGTGATGAAGGAGCTTGGCACCGACGATCCTGCGCGCATCCGCGCGCACGGCGCGGTGGATCTGCCGCTGCTGCAGAAGTACCTCAACTTCTGGTGCTCCTCGTCGCTCGACCTTTTCGGCTCGGAGATCTCTTCCAACTCGGCGGCCAACTTCGCCAACGGCCTGAAGGGCCGGCCCGACGAATCTCTGTACCAGGACCACGTGCTGCGCGACGCGGTCTTCAAGATGCAGACGCCGGAGGGCGTGCAGGAGGTGCCGATGCTGAATGCGCTCAACGAAGTGATGCGCGAGTCCTACCTCAAGGATTGCGAGATCGGCCTGAAGCGCTGGAACCGCGCCATCGAGCGCGCCGGCCACAGCTTGCGCCTGGCGCTGCCCTCGCCGCACTTCCGCCGCTCGATCGGCGCCTGGGTCAACCAGCCGGTGACGCCCGAGGGCAAACTCGTGTCGCGCGAGGAGCACGCCAAGCGGCTCAACGAGTGGCTGCCCTCGGAGGCCGATCGCGCTTTCGTCAAATCGCTCATGCGGCAAGTCGCCGAGCCCGGCAAGATGGCGCGCTGGGTCGCGCCGCCCGAGCGCGGCATCAACAACCAGCCGGTCGAATATGAGTACGTCAAGCTTCACTGACGAGGAACTGGTCGCGTTCCTCAACCGCATGCTCGAAGCCGAGCGCGCGGGGGCGAAGGCGCTGCTGCAGTTCCTCGACGAGTATCCGCGCCACGGCGAGGCGTGGAAGACGCTGCGCCAGGTGCAGTCCGACGAGACGCACAACTGCGTGCTGATCGGCGAGCTGCTCAAGCACCGGGGCGCGCCCTACAGCCACGCCACGGGCGAGTTCCTCGGCAAGGCGCTCGCCGTAAAAGGGCGCCGCGCGCGCCTCGAGTTCCTGGTGCGGGGGCTGCGCTGGGCGGTGCGCGAGTTCGAGCAGGCGCTGCCACGCATGCAGGACCCGGCGGCGCGCAAGGTGTTCGAAAACATGCGCGCGCTGCACCTGCGCAGCATCGAAGCCTGCGAGACCATTGCGCGCTCGCTCAACGACTAGGGAAAATCGGGGTCAGAGCCCGATTTCGGGCAAATCGCCTAGAGCGATTTGCGGAATCGAAATCGGGCTCTGACCCCGATTTTCCCCCACGCTCACGGACTAGAGGGCACATGAATACGACGCTCCGCTCGAACCTGGAATTCGCCCCCGCGGCGGCCGAAGTCGAGCGGCGCGCCGACGGCACGATCCTGGTGCGCTCGCCGCAGCCGCTCGGCCGCTACGCGCGCTGCGCAGGGGAGTGGCTGGTGCATTGGGCGAAGGCCGCGCCGCAGCGCGAATTCCTCGCCGAGCGCGCAGGCGACGGCTGGCGCAAAGTGAGCTATGCGGAAGCGCTCGACGCGGCGCGGCGCATCGGGCAGTCGCTGCTCGATCTCGGCCTGGGCGCCGAGCGGCCGCTCGCGATCCTGTCGGACAATTCCGTGGACCACGCGCTGCTCGCGCTCGGCGCCATGCACGTGGGGGTGCCGGTGGCGCCGATCTCGCCCGCGTACTCGCTGATGTCGAAGGACCATGCCAAGCTCAAATACATCTTCGGGTTGGTGCAACCGGGACTGGTGTTTGCCGCCGAGCCGACGAAATTCGCCGCGGCACTTGCCGCGGTCAGCGCAAGCGCGACGCCGGTCGATAAATTGCTGCAGGCCGCGCCGGGCGCGCGCGCAGAGGAGGCGTTTGCCAAAGTCGGGCCCGACACGGTGGCGAAGATCCTGTTCACCTCCGGCTCGACCGGGCAGCCCAAGGGCGTGATCAACACTCAGCGCATGTTGTGCGCGAGCCAGCAGATGCTGGCTCAGGGCTGGCCATGGGTGGAGAAGCGGCCGCCGGTGCTGTGCGAGTGGCTGCCCTGGAACCATACCTTCGGCGGCAATCATGATTTCAACATGGTGCTGCGCAACGGCGGCACCTTCTACGTGGACGGCGGCAAGCCGATGCCCGGCCTGATAGACACCACCGCCCGCAACCTGAAGGAGGTGGCGCCGACCATCTACTTCAACGTGCCGCGCGGCTTCGACCTGCTGCTGCCGTTCCTGGAGTCGGATGCGGCGCTGCGCCGGAATTTCTTCAGCCGCCTGGAGGCGGTGTTCTATGCCGGCGCGGCGCTGCCGCAGAACCTGTGGGAGCGGCTCGAGAAGCTCGCCGTTGCCGAAAAAGGCGGCCAGCTCGCCATGCTCTCGGCCTGGGGCTCTACCGAGACCTCTCCGCTCGCTACACAGGTGCATTTCCACATCGCGCGCGCGGGCGTGGTCGGACTGCCGGTGGCCGGCTGCGAATTGAAGCTCGTGCCCTCGGGCGGCAAGCTCGAGGTGCGCGTCAGGGGCCCGAACGTCACGCCCGGCTACTGGAAGCGCGCCGACCTGACCAAGGCCGCGTTCGACGAGGAAGGTTACTACCGCATCGGCGACGCCATGAAGCTAGCCGATGAATCCGACCCCGCCAGGGGCCTGGTGTTCGATGGCCGCGTGGCGGAGGATTTCAAGCTCAGCAGCGGCACCTGGGTAAGCGCCGGCACGGTGCGCGTGAAGCTGATCGCCGCCGGCAACCCGTTCATCCAGGACGCGGTGATCACCGGCCACGACCGGGACGAGATCGGTGCGCTCGTCTTCCTCAGCCCGGCGGCGAAGGACCTCGCGCCCGAGGCGCTGCGCGCCAGACTCGCCGAGGCGCTGCGCGCGCTCGCTGGCGAAGGCGGGAGCTCTGCACACCCGGCGCGCCTGCTGGTGATGGCAGAGCCGCCCTCGATCGACGCCAACGAGATCACCGACAAGGGCTACATCAACCAGCGCGCGGTGCTCGAGCGCCGCGCCGCCCTGGTGGCGAAGCTGCACGGCGCGGACCCCGAAGTGATCCGCGCGTGAGGCGCGCGGCTGGAATTGCCGCCGCGCTCGCGCTGGCCGCGCCGGCGTTCGCCTGCGACCTGCCCGATGACGATTACGCCACCCTGCGGCGCATGGTGGCGCGCGTGAAGTACTTGCCGCAAACCGAAACGTGGGCCGAGGCGAGAACCCGCGAGGGGGCGCAGGTCCAATACCTGCTCTCGATCGACCAGCCAGCGCGCCGCGACGGGCTGTGCTGGTGGCCGGTGGAGGTGCGCTACGACGGCAAGCTGTGGAAGCGTTTCCTGGTCTCTGCCGCGGCCGACCGCGTGATCGAGGATATTGCCCGCTAGGCTACTGAGCGCCGCGCTCGCGCAGCAACTTGGCCATGCGCTGGTAATGCGCAGTCTCGGCGATGGTCAGCGGCGTGGCGCCGCCGACGCTCTTGGCGTTGATCTCAGCGCCGCGCGCGAGCAGCAATTCGGCCACCTCGAAGCGGTTGTAGAGCGCCGCGGTATGCAGCGGCGTGGTGCCGCTCTTGGTGCGGCTGTTGACGTCGGCGCCGCGCGCGAGCAGCTGGCTCACCATGGGCAAGGCGCCTTTCATCACCGCGTAATGCAGCGGCGAGGCGCCCACCCCAGGGTCCTTGCCTTCGATGTCGGCGCCGGCGTCGAGCATCTTGACCGCTGCGTCGTATTCACCCTTGGCGATCAATGCTTGCAGGCTTTGCGGCGCCGCTTCGGCGCGCGGCGTCACCTTGACCGGCTGCGGCGGCGGCTGTGGCGCCTGCTGCTGCGACTGCGGCGGCTGCGGTGGTGGTTCCTGCGATGGCGCCTGCGGCGTCGGTGGTTCCGGCGAGGTTGGCAATTCGGCTTCGCCCGTGCCGAAGATATTGCGAAAGAAACCGCGCACGGTGTTGCCGATCGCCTCGATGACCTGCTCGGGGCCGGAGGGTTCTGTGGCGGGCGCCTGCTGTTGCGCACGCAGCGACGGCGCAGCGGCAAGCACCGCCAGCAGCAGCATTACGGCGAAACCCGATCGCACGCGCACCCCCTTGCAGACCGCGGACCAGACGGAGGGGATGATACTCCGAGAAAATCGGAGAAAATCGGGAAAAATCGGGGACAGACCCCGGTTCTCTCGCTTGGGGTCTGTCCCCGATTTTCGGGGTCTGCGATTTTCGGGGTCTGTCCCCGATTTTCCTATTCGATCACGCCGAGCTTGCCGTTGTGGCTCCCCATGTACCAGAAACGCCCCTCGGCATCGACGATCGACTTGCGGATACCGGCGCCGTTCGTGGGCAGCTGGAAAACGCGGAACTTCTCGGTCTTCGGATCGAACAGCGCCACGGTATCGGTGTCGATCTCGTTCGCCCACACGCGCCCCGCGCCGTCCACCACCACGGTGTAGGGGCCCGCGCGCGGACCTGCCGGCATCGGATACTCCTTCACCACCTTCTTACTCGCCGGGTCCACTTTGGCGAGGATGCCGTTGCCGTAGTAGGTGACCCACAGCATGCCGTCGGGTGCAGTCGCGATGCGCCGCGGCCGCGTGCCGGAGCCGGTGCGCAACTCTTCAGTCTGGTTGGTCTTCGGGTCGTAGATGCCGAGCGCGTTGGCGCCCATGCGGCACACCCAGATGCGGCCCTGCTTGTCGATCGCGAGGCCGTACGGGCCGCCGGGCATCGGCACCTCGGTCACCTTGCCGCTCTTGCGGTCGAGCTTGCCGAGATAGCCGCCGCCCTGCCCCGTGAACCAGACATTGCCCTCGGCATCCAGCACCGCGGTGTGCGGATTGCCGCCTTGCGAAGGCGTGAAATGGCTGATCACATTGCCGGTCTCGGGATCGAGCTCGCCGATCGAGCCGTTGCCGTTGCCGGTGTAGAAGACCTTGCCGTCCTTCGCCACCACCAGGCCGTGCGGCCGCGCGCCGTCTGGCAACGTCCACTCTTTGAAGGTGCGCTCGCGGGTGTCGAAGCGCGCGATGCGGTTGCCGTTCATCACCGCGATGTAGATGTTGCCGTCCGGGCCCGGCGCCGGATCGCGCGCGAAGCGCGGCGTCGGCACCGACCATTCGGTGATCTTGCCCGCCACCTCGCGGCTGCCGGGCGTGACGCCATAGTTCGACCCACCCGCCAGCGCCTCCACCGCAACCACCGCCCCCACCACTACGAGCCACGTCCTCATCGCCCCTCCCTCCTCAATCCTGCATCCCGAATCCTAGATCCTAGACCCTGAACTGCTCATCCACCTCCACCTTCAACCCATTCGCCAGCCGGTTGGTCTCGTTCGCCAGCCCCACCACCGACATCAGCTCCATGAACATGGCGTCGCTCATGCCCTTCTTGCGCGCCGCCGCGGTGTGCGAATAGGTGCAGTACTCGCAGTTGTTGGTGGCGCTCACCGCCACGTACACCATTTCCTTCACCAGCGGGTCGAGCGCGCCCGGGGCCATCACCTGCTTGACGTTGTCCCACATGCGCCTGAGCGCCGCCGGATCGTTGGCGAGCGCCTTCCAGAAATTATTGATCCAGTCGGTGCCACGTGTGCGCATGATGTCGTCGTAGACAGCGCGCACCTCCGGCGGTGCGTCGCGGTATTCGATCAGCTTGACCAGCGCCATGGGGTCTCCTTGGTTGGATAATAATAGCGCCATGCTGCTCGAAGGTTCATGCCATTGCGGCGCCGTGCGCTTCACGCTCGAATCGCGCACCCGCCAGCCCTACATGTGCTGCTACTGCTCCATCTGCCGCAAGACGGTGGGCGGCGGCGGCTACGCCATCAACATCATGGGCGAGGCGAAGACGCTGAAAATCAAAGGCCGGCGCAGCCTTTCCGTTTATCGCGCCAAGCTGTCGCCGCGCGCCAGCCAGCGCTCGCCCGGAAGGCGCCATTTCTGCAGCAAGTGCGGCTCGGCGCTCTGGGCATGGGACCCGCGCTGGCCGGAGTGGGTCTACCCGTTCGCCTCCGCCATCGACACGCCGCTGCCACGACCGCAATCCCGGCAGCACATCTTCCTTGCCGCCAAGCCGGCCTGGGTGGAAGTGCCCAAGGGCCGCGGCAACTCCCGCTTCCGCGACTACCCGGGGGAAGGGATCATGGACTGGCACGCGAAGCGCAAGCTCCTGGGATAGTAGCCGGCCCCTGACCCGGCAACTGTAAAGCGTCGCTTTACACTTTGCCTGCTGGCGGCCCTCCTTGCAGCCCAAGGCGGAGGAGCGTGCTCCGCCCGTGCCCCTGGCAGGCCCTTTCCGGGGCCTCCCTGAATTTCTTAGTTAAATCAAAGGCTTTCTTTCGCCCCAGAAAAGTAAGTCATCTGTGACCGACCGGTAAGCCATCCGCCTGCCTGCTGATCGCAGGATCTGCTCCATACCGCCAGCCAACGGGCCGGCGGCGAACAAGGGAGGAGTCCTGTCATGAGGCGCTGGATCGGGTGGGTGTCACTGATCGCTCTGCTGCAGGGCTGCGCCACGCAGCTCCAGGTACTGCCGGCGTCCGGCTCCGGCGACCCGGAAACCACGCCTGCGCATCGGGCCCTGCGGTTTCAGAACCCCTCCATAGAACCCGAAGCCACCGATGTTCGCCTCATGCCCGAAGACCTGCAGCCGGGCGACATCATCTTGACCTCGGTGCCAACCCTGACCTCCGTTGGCATCCAGCTCATGACCCTTGCGCCCGTGAGCCACGCGGCGATCTATATTGGCGATCATCAAGTGATCGAGGCAGTGCGCTCAGGAGTGCGCATTCGGCGCCTCGACGAGTTGTTGGCGCAAGAAGCTGTGGTGCTCGCTTTCCGGCGCCCGGAACTCAGCGCCGAGCAGGCCCGGAACATCGGCGCCTACTTGCTGCAGCAGGTCGGCACGGATTTCAATTACCTGGGCATCGCTCTGCATGTGCCGTTTGCGGTGAATCGCAAGCTGTGCGAGCTGCCGCTGATGCCCTCGGCGCTGCGCGATGTCTGCGTCAGGGCGATCGGGGGAATCTACCACCTCGCCACCAGCGAGCGGCGGTTCTTCTGCTCGCAGCTGGTGTTGCAGGCCTATCGGCAGGCCGGGGTGCCCATCACCGATGCGGACCCGCGCCTGATCAGCCCCGCGGACATACTGCACATGCGCGAAGGCGACGTGCCTTCGGTCATGATTCACAAGCCGTTGCGCCACCTCGGGCATTTGAAGTACCAACCGTCGGTGATGGTGGCCCTCGAGCGCTAGTGTCGTGCCAATTCAATTGGCCCAATGACCGCTTGGCCTGCCGCCGCCAGGTCACGCCTTTCGCCGCGCACTGGTAGAATCGCGCCCTTCGATGAAGTTCCTGTTCGACGTCTTCCCCGTAGTCCTGTTCTTCGCCGCCTTCAAGCTGGCTGACATCTACGTCGCCACCGCGGTCGCGATCGCGGCCACCTTCGTGCAGGTCGGCTGGCTCAAGCTGCGCCGCAAGCGTGTCGATCCGATGCTGTGGGTGAGCCTGGCGATCATCGTGGTGTTCGGCGGCGCGACGCTCGCGCTGCGCGACGAGACCTTCATCAAGTGGAAGCCCACAGTGCTGTACTGGTTGTTCGCGGCGGCGCTCGCAAGCGGCGTGCTCCTGTTCCGCAAAAACCTGATCCGCATGATGCTCGGCGCGCAGATGCATCTTCCGGAACCGGTGTGGGCGCGGCTCAACTGGAGCTGGACCGGGTTCTTCGCCTTCATGGGCGCGGCCAACCTGGTCGTGGCTTACAACTTCACCACCGACCAGTGGGTCAATTTCAAGCTCTTCGGCGGCATCGGCCTGATGGTGCTGTTCGTGCTGGCGCAGGCGATGTTCCTCGCGCGCCACCTTGAGGAAGGCAAGCAGTGAGCGTGGAGCAGCAGATGCGCGCGCGCCTTGCCGCTCTCCAGCCGCTCGCGCTCGAACTGGTGGACGAGAGCGCAAAGCACGCCGGCCACGCCGGCGCGCGTCCCGGGGGCAATACGCACTGGCGCGTGAGCATCGTGTCGCGCGCCTTCGCCGGCAAGCCGATGGTGGCGCGCCACCGCATGGTGTACGAGGCGCTCGGCGAGCTGATGCAGGACCCGATCCACGCGCTCGCGATCCAGGCGCGCACGCCGGATGAGACCGGCGCATGACGAAAACCGATTTTCAATCCGAGAGGACGCAGATGAAGCCATTTTTCCTCGCCGCCGCGGCGGCTCTCGCAGTTGCGTTGCCCGGCGCCGCGCTCGCGCAAGCCCCGGCGCTGCCGACCAAGGAGCCGGCCAAGGCTGCCAAGCCGGCCGCGCCCGCAGCTCCCGCAGCAGCCGCGTCGAAGGATGGGCCGGTGGCCACGGTGAACGGGGTCGCGATCCCACGCTACCGCTCGGACCTGTTCGTGCAGCAGCAGGCGCAGCGCGGCAACCGCGACTCCGAGCAGCTGCGCTCGCAAGTCCGCGAAGTATTGATCAACAACGAGATCGTGTTCCAGGAAGCGACCCGCGCGGGCACGCCTAAGCGCCCCGAGGTGCAGCAGCAGCTCGAGCTGATGCGGCACGAGGTGATCGTCAACGCCTACATCGGCGACTGGCTGCGCAAGAACCCGATCGCCGACGCCGACATCCAGAAGGAATACGAGCGCGCCAGATCGCTCACCGGCGACAAGGAGTACAAGGCGCGCCACATCCTGCTGGAGAACGAAGAGGCGGCCAAGGCCGCGATCGCGGAAATCGCGAAGGGGATCAAGTTCGAGGAGGTGGCGCAGAAAAGCTCCAAGGACGAAGGCACGCGGCCGCGCGGCGGCGAGCTCGACTGGAGCGTGCCGGGCAATTACGACAAGGCGTTCGCCGACGCCATGGTGAAGCTCGAGAAAGGCAAGATGACCCCGGCGCCGGTGCGCTCGCGCTTCGGCTATCACGTCATCCGGCTCGACGACGTGCGCGACGTCAAGTTTCCGGCGCTCGAGGAAGTCAAGCCGCAGATCCAGCAGCGCCTGACGCAGCAGAAGATCGAGGTGCTGGTGAAAGAACTGCGCGCCAAGGCGAAGGTCGAGTAAGCCGCGCTGGACTATGGTGCCGGCCGCTAGCCCAGTGCTGCCGAGGCCTGGCCCCGGGCGCGTCGTGCTCGCAGGGCGCTACGCCCGCCTTGAGCCGCTGGCGAGCGCGCACGCTGATGGGCTGTACGCGGCTTCGAGCGGCGACGGCGCCGCCCGGCGCTTCGCGTTCCTCCCGGCGCATGCCCCCTCCGGGATCGCCGACATGGAAGCGTGGATCGAGCAGGCGGCAAATGCCGACGATCGGATCTACTCGGCGGTGGTCGACCCTGCGGGCGGAGCGGCGCTCGGGCGCCAGTCGCTCATGCGCTTCGTCCCCGAGCACGGCGTGATCGAGATCGGCGACATCCTCTGGGGCCCGCGCATGGCACGCACCCGCATCGCCACCGAGGCGCTGTACCTCGCCGCGCGCTACGTCTTCGACGACCTCGGCTACCGCCGCTTCGAATGGAAGTGCAACGACCTGAACGCGCCGTCGAAAAAGGCGGCGCTGCGCTTTGGTTTTGCCTTCGAAGGCGTATTCCGCCAGCATATGTGGGTGAAGGGCGCCAACCGCGACACCGCCTGGTTCGCCATGCTCGACCGAGACTGGCCGCGATTGCGTCGCGCATACGAGCGCTGGCTCGCTCCGGCCAACTTCGATGCGCAGGGCATCCAGCGCTCCGCGCTCGACGTATCGCAGACATGATGCGGTTCCCAAGGAGCTGACACGATGAAGCGACTGATCATTCTGCTGGCGCTCGCCCTGCCCGCCATGGCGCAGGCCCAGAACCTCGCCACCGCCACTTTTGCCGCGGGCTGCTTCTGGTGCGTGGAAGAGGCCTTCGACAAGGTGCCCGGCGTCGTCTCGACCACTTCGGGCTATATGGGCGGGAAAACGAAGAATCCGACGTACGAGCAGGTGTCCTCGGGCCTCACCGGCCACACCGAAGTGGTGCAGGTGAAGTACGACCCGCAGAAGGCGAGCTACGACAAGCTGCTCGAGACCTTCTGGCTGAATCACGATCCGACCTACATCGACCGCCAGTTCTGCGACCACGGCTCGCAGTACCGGCCGTCGATCTTCTGGCACAGCGAGGAGCAGAAGCGCCTCGCCGAGGCGTCCAAGGCGAAGTGGGACCAGGCGAAGCCGTTCAAGGAGCCGATCAGGACGCCGATCGTGCAGGCAGCCGAGTTCTGGGCCGCCGAGGACTACCACCAGGACTACTACAAGAAGAATCCGTTCAATTACAAGCGCTACACCTTCGGCTGCGGCCGCTACGAGCGGCTCGACAAGCTGTGGGGAAAACTCAGGAAGTAATCAGAACTTGCGCACGCGCTCCAGTTCGGACACCCGCCCACCCACCAGCGTGATGGTGGTGGTGAAGGGGTCCCCGGGAATCGGCAGGTAGGTGTAGGTCTTGAGCGACAGGCCGGCGCGCGCCGCCGAGCGCACGCCGGGCGCCGTCTGCACCGTGGTCGGCGCCGTATAAGCGAATCCCTGGTCGGCCACCAGATCGGGCTCGCCGGCGATGCCGAGCAGCTCGCCCTCGCTCATGCCGCGCTGGATGCTGATGTACTTGCGGAATTCCAGGCCGCGCGGCGGCTTGGGCGTCAACGCCGCGCGCTCGGCGGCGGCCTTGGCATCCTGCTCGTTGCGCAGGCGCTGGCGTTCTTCCATGCGCTCGCCCTGGCAACGGATGGTGTAGCACTCGGTGGATTCCAGACCGGGCGGCACTTCCTTCGCGCTAGGGTCCACCACCGTCGCCTTCACGCCGGGCGGCGGCGTGCTGTTGGAGAAATGCACCCGCCCCTGGGCATCGGTCCAGCGATAGATCTGCGCCGCGGCCGGGGTGGCGACTGCGATCAGGGCGAGGAGGACGAGGAAACGCATGGCGTTAATACGGCAGTCTAACGCCGCCGGATGCCCCCGGTTTACGCCGAAAAACGCCCCAGGCGCACCATGGTCGTGCCCGGCTTGAGGTGGACCATCGAGGGCATCACCATCACGCAGTCGTCGTAGGGCGTTTTCCACACCGTATCGCCGTCGCTCGCCACCGTCGTTCCAGCCTTGGGCACCACTTCCAGGCCCGCCCAGGGCCTTGCGAACCGGAAATTCATGGTCTTCGCCACGACCGGCTCGGTGACGCGGATGACGCGCTGCGCGGCAGGCGGCGACAAGCGCAACCGCGACCGCACCCATTCGGGCTCGACCGCGCCGCTGAGCGCGAGAAACCGGAGCGTGGTGTCGATGGCGACCTCGGCGGCAGCTTTCTCCCAGTGCTGGCCGCATTCGATCAGCACCGCGGTGCGCGGGCTCGCCGGGTCGCCGAAAGCGCCGCGCTCGATCATGCGCAACCCCGCGGGGTGACCGGTATCGAGCAGCAGGTCTCCCGGAACGCCGAGGCGGCGCGCGAAGGCGACGCTTTTTTCGCTCTTGGCGCACACCATGATCGGCCGGCAGGGCTCGTGCATCGAGTGCAGGTCGAGCAGCAGGTCGGCCGCATCAACGAACGGACGCAGCGCGCGCGCGCGACGCAGCTCCGCCGAGTCGCGCGGCCCCAGGAGCGCTTCGTCGGCCCAGACGCGGTTGTAGTCCTCGTCGATGTAGCGCGAGCGGTCCGGATCGTCGAAATCGAAGCGCGCGTAGGCGGCGACGTTGGCGAATGCGAGCGTCAGCTTGCCGGCGCGCGGCGCGACGCCCTCGCGCAGCAGGTAGTCGAGCGCGATGGCGCCGCAAAATTCATTGCCATGCGTGAGCGCCTGCAGCATCACGTTCGGGCCGGGCCGGCCAGAGTCGAACACCTGCACGTAGTCCACGCCCGTATTGCCGGCGCGGTAGCGGCTGATGTCGGGCGGCGAGATCTCGATCGGAAAATGCTCAGCCACGAGTCTTACCTTTCATGCAAGGGGCATGGCAGCGCGATTTGTATCACAGTTAGAATCCGCGCCATGGCGAGCCGCATTTCTACCGACCTCGAACTGCGCGCCTACTACGCAAAGCGCGCCACCGAGTACGAGCGCGTCTACGACAAGCCCGAGCGCCAGGCAGACCTGGCGCGCCTGCGAAGCGAGCTGCCGGCGCATTTCAAGGGCGCCGCACTGCTCGAGATCGCCTGCGGCACCGGTTATTGGACACCGCTGCTCGCAGCAAAGGCCGCCTCAGTGCACGCGACCGACGCCAACGACGAGGTGCTGGCGATCGCTCGCACCAAGACCTACCCGCGCAACAACGTGCGTTTCGAGCGCTGCGACGCCTACGCCCTGCCCGCGTGGCCGGAGAAATTTGGCGCCTGCTTCGCCGGCTTCTGGTGGTCGCACGTGCCCAAGCGCCTGCTGGCGGACTTCCTTCAAGGCCTGCACGCGCGCCTCGCGCACGGTGCGCGCGTGGCGTTCCTCGACAATCGCTACGTCGAGGGCAGCAGCACGCCGCTCGCGCGCAGCGACGCCGACGGCAACACCTACCAACGGCGCCGGCTCGCCGACGGCAGCGAGCACGAGGTGCTGAAGAATTTTCCGTCGGCGGCCGAGATCGAGGCGCGGCTGGGCGTACGCTGCCGCGAGTTCGCCTGGCACGAGCTCGACTACTACTGGTACTGCACCTACCGCACTGCGGATTGAATGATAATAGGCGCCGCAAACGTGCTCTTGGGAGGGGGAACGATGAGATTGCTCCGGTATTTTATTGCTGCCGCGTTGCTCGCCGCGGGCGCCGCCAGCGCGCAAGACCTGCGCATCGGGCTCGCCAGCGAACCCACCGCAATGGACCCGCATTTCCACAACCTGGCGCCCAACAGCTCGCTGCTCGGCCACATCTTCGAGCGCCTGGTGGGCCAGGACGAGATGCAGCGCCACGTCCCGGAACTTGCGGAATCGTGGAAAACGATCGACGACACCACCTGGGAGTTCAAGTTGCGCAAAGGCGTGCGCTTTCACGACGGCACGCCGTTCACCGCCGACGACGTGGTGTTCAGCTTCGAGCGCGCGCCCAACGTCGAGGGCAGCCCTTCCAGCTTCGGCATCTACACCCGGGGCAAGACGGTGGTGAAGGTTGACGATCACACGTTGCACATCAAGACCGCCGCGCCATTTCCGCTGATGCCCAACGAGGTGTCGGCGATCTTCATCGTCTCGCGCAAGAACGGCGCCGGCGCCAAGACTCCGGACTACAACTCCGGCAAGGCGGCGATCGGCACCGGCCCGTACCGCTATGCCGAGTACGCCCCGGGCAATCGCATCGTGATGCAGCGCTACGACGGCTACTGGGGCCCCAAGCCGCCATGGCAGAAGGTCACCTTCAGGGGAATCAAGTCCGACCCGTCACGGGTGGCGGCGCTGCTCGCGGGCGACGTCGACGTGATCGACGAGGTGCCCTCGACCGACATGGAGCGGCTGAAGAAGGATTCGCGGGTGACGATCGCGCAGACCGTCTCCAACCGCGTCATCTACCTGCACTTGGATCATTTCCGCGACGACTCGCCGTTCGTGCGCGCCAAGGACGGCGGCCCGATCAAGAGCCCGCTGCGCGACCGGCGCGTGCGCCAGGCGATCTCCAAGGCGATCGACCGCGACACCATCGTCAGCCACGTGATGGAAGGCGTGGCGATCAAGGCAAGCCAGTTGCTGCCGGAGGGGTTCTTCGGCGTCAGCCCGAAGCTCAAGCCAGTCGCTTTCGACCCGGATGGCGCCAAGAAGCTGCTCGCCGAAGCCGGCGTACCAAACGGCTTCCGGATGACCATCCATGGCCCGAGCGACCGCTATCCGAATGACGCCAAAATCGCCGAGGCGGTGGGACAGATGCTCTCGCGCATCGGCATCGACACCCAAGTCGTCACCATGACTTCGAGCGTGTTCTTCCGCGAGGCCTCGACCGGCAGCCCGGACAAGGGTCCCAAGTTCAGCTTCATTCTGGTGGGCTGGGGCTCGGCCACGGGCGAGACTTCGTCGCCGCTCAAGTCGCTGCTCGCCACCTTCGACCGCGAAAAGGGCATGGGCCCGTCGAATCGTGGCCGCTACTCGAATGCCGAAGTGGACAAGCTGATTGGCGAGGCGCTGGCGTCGGTGGACGACAGGAAGCGCCAGGACCTGCTGGCGCGCGCCACCGAGGTCGCGATCGAGGACGTGGGCATCATCCCGCTGCACTACCAGGTCAACACCTGGGCGCTGCGCAAGGGCTTCAACTACAAGCCGCGCACCGACGAATTCACGCTCGCGATGGGCGTCATCAAGCAGTGACCATGCGCTAGGGAAGCTCTGAACAAGTTCCGCGTGCGCGACGGCGGGGATTTTGGCGCAGGGCGAGACAGCGGACGCCGCCGTGTACTGGATGTACATAAGGCGGCCGATGGCGACGCCATGCGCCAAAATCCACCCGTCCCTCTGGGCGGCGAGGCCGCGCCGCAGGGGTGCAAGGCAGAGGCCCTCGCCGCCTTCGGGTTGCGGCCGGAAATCGCGCCACCGGGGGTACGATAGCGCGATGACACGGGCGCCTGCGTTGTTGCTCGGCCTTGCGATATCGACATATCGCTGCTGCCGAGCGCCTAGCATGCGCCGCGTTCCGGCCGCAACGCGCACCCGCGCAACTTGTTCAGAGCTTCCCTAGGTTCCTGGCGTGTCGGTCTTCGTCATCCGGCGCATCCTGCAGAGCCTGCTGGTGGTGCTGGTGATGTCGCTGGTGGTGTTCGTCGGCGTCAACATCGTCGGCGACCCGGTGTACATCCTGATCTCCGACGACATGACGCAGCAGGAGATCGAGCGCTTCATCGCCAAGCTCGGCCTTGACCGCCCACTGTACGAGCAGTACCTGCATTTCCTCGCCAACGCGGCGCGCGGCGATCTCGGCAATTCGTTCGTGCACGCCGAGCCGGCGCTGAAGCTGATCCTGCAGAAAATGCCCGCCACCATCGAGCTGGCGCTGGCGGCAATGCTGATCGCGGTGTTCCTCGGCATCCCGCTCGGCGTCTACGCCGGGCTGCATCCCGAGACGCCGGCGAGCAAGGCGATCATGGCGGGCTCGATCCTCGGCTTCAGCCTGCCGACCTTCTGGGTCGGGCTGATGCTGATCATGGTGTTCGCGGTGATGCTCGGCTGGTTGCCTTCCACCGGGCGCGGCGACACCGTGACGTTGCTCGGCGTGGAAGTCAGCTTTCTCACCTGGGACGGGCTGCGGCACCTGCTGCTGCCGGCCGTCAACCTGGCGCTATTCAAGCTCTCGCTGGTGACGCGCCTGGCGCGCGCCGGCACGCGCGAAGCGGCGCTGCAGGACTACGTCAAGTTCGCGCGCGCCAAGGGCCTTGCGCCCTCGCGCGTGGTGCTGGTCCACATCCTCAAAAACATCCTCATTCCGGTGGTGACGGTGCTCGGCCTCGAGCTCGGCGGCCTGATCGCTTTTTCTGTGGTGACCGAAACGGTGTTCGCCTGGCCAGGCATGGGCAAGCTGCTCATAGACTCGATTCAGCGTCTCGATCGGCCGGTGGTGGTCGCCTACCTGATCATCACCGTGGTCATGTTCGTGCTCATCAACCTGCTGGTGGACCTGCTCTACTCGGTGCTCGATCCCAGGGTCCGATTGAGGGATGCGAAGGCATGAGCGCCAACCCGGAAGCGCTGTTGATCGCCGCGCCGGCCCTAGAGACGCCGTGGCGGCGCTTCGCGGCAGAGTACCTCACCGATCGCGTTGCGACCGTCGCGCTGGCGGTGCTGGGCGCCATCGTGCTCGCGGCGATCGTGGCGCCGCTGGTGGCGCCGCAAAATCCCTACGACCTCGCCAAGGTGAGCGTGATCGATGCGCGCCTCGCCCCGGGCGAGCGCGGCTCGGCCGGCTTCGTCATGTGGCTGGGCTCGGACGGCGCCGGCCGCGACATGCTGAGCGGCATTCTCTACGGCCTGCGCATCAGCCTTGGCGTCGGCATCGCTTCGGGCCTGATCGCTTTCGTGCTCGGCATGGCAATCGGCCTGACCGCCGGCTACCTGGGCGGCCGCACCGACGCCTTCATCATGCGCGTGGTGGACTTGCAGCTTTCGTTCCCCGCGATCCTGGTGGCCCTGATCCTGGTGGCGATCCTCGGCAAGGGCGTGGACAAGGTGATCATTGCGCTGGTGCTGGTGCAGTGGGCGTATTACGCGCGCACCGTGCGCGGCAGCGCGCTGGTCGAGCGGCGCAAGGAGTACATGGAGGCGGCACATTGCCTGGCGTTGCCTGCGTCGCGCATCGTGTTCCGGCACCTCTTGCCCAACTGCCTCGCGCCCATGATCGTGGTCGGCACGCTGCAGACGGCGCACGCGATTTCCCTGGAAGCCACGCTTTCGTTTCTCGGCGTCGGGCTGCCGCAGACCGAGCCATCGCTCGGCCTGCTGATCGCGAACGGCTTCGAGTACATGCTCTCGGGCAAGCACTGGATCAGCTTCTTCCCGGGCGCGGCGCTGCTCGTCACCATCATGACCATCAACCTGGTGGGTGACCGGCTGCGCGACGTGCTCAATCCGCGCCTCGATCGGTAGGGACCCTCTGACCAATTCCCGCGTGCGCGACGGTGGCGATTTTCGTGCAGGGCGAGCCAGCGGACGCCGCCGTGTACTTGACGTCCACAAGGCGGCCGATGGCGATGGCCTGCGCGAAAACTCGCCCCGTCCCTTTGGGCGGCGAGGGTGCTCGGCGCGGCTCCAATACGAGAAGCCCTCGCCGCCCTCGGGTTGCGGCCGGAAGCCGGTATCTCGGGCGACTGTCGGCGCGATGACACGGGCGCCTGCGTTGTTGCTCGGCTTTGCGATATCGACATATCGCTGCGGCCTCGCGCCTAGCAGTCGCCACGTTCTGGCCGCAACGCGCATGCGCGCGAATTGGTCAGAGGGTCCCTAGTGGATCCGACGCCGACGCTGCGCGTCGCCGGACTGCGCACGCACTTCTTCACGCGCGCCGGCGTGGTGCGCGCGGTGGACGGCGTCAGCTTCGAGGTCGGCGCCGGCGAAGTGCTGGGGCTGGTGGGCGAATCCGGCTGCGGCAAGACGGTGACCGGCTTCTCGATCCTCGGCCTGGTGGATCCCCCCGGCCGCATCGTAGAGGGGCGCATCGAGTTCGAGGGCCGCGACCTGGTCGGGCTGGACGAGACCGCGATGCGCCGGGTGCGCGGCGGCCAGATCGCGATGGTTTTCCAGGACCCGATGATGACGCTCAACCCGGTGCTGCGCGTCGACACCCAGATGGTCGAGGCGGTGCGCGCGCACCAGGACGTGAGCGCGGCCGAGGCGCTGGAGCAGGCGCGCGCCACGCTGGCGCGCGTCGGCATCGCCTCGCCCGAGAGCCGCCTCAAGGCCTATCCGCACCAGTTCTCCGGCGGCATGCGCCAGCGCGTGGCGATCGCGATCGCGCTGCTCAATCGCCCCAAGCTGATCATCGCCGACGAGCCGACCACGGCTCTCGACGTCACCATCCAAGCGCAGATCCTGTACGAGGCGCAGAAGCTGTGCCGCGAGTCGGGCACCGCGCTGATCTGGATCACGCACGACCTGACGGTGGTGGCCGGGCTCGCCGACCGCATCTGCGTCATGTACGCAGGGCGCATCGTCGAGCAGGGACCGGTGGACGCGGTGCTCGACCGGCCGCTGCATCCCTACACCCACGGCTTGATTGGTTCAGTGCCAAGCAGAAACCGCCGTGGCCAGCCGCTGGCGCAGATCCCGGGCATGGCCCCCGCGCTCGTCAACCTGCCGCCGGGGTGCACCTTCCGCGCGCGCTGCTCACGTGCCGACGGCGCCTGCGGCGAAGAGCCTGCTCTCGCCCAGGTCTCGCCCGGCCGGCTAGTCCGCTGCATCCACCCCATGACGGGCGCGGCAGGAGACAGATCGGAGGCAACTGCATGAGCGTGCCGCTGATCGAGATCGAGCGGGTGTCGAAGCGCTTCGTCAGGCCGCTCGACCTCGCCGGCAGAATCGCCGCGCGGCTCGGCGCCGATGTGCGCGACGAAGTGGTACACGCCGTGGACGACGTGTCGTTCTCGGTCTTCGAAGGCGAAGTGGTAGGCCTGGTCGGCGAGTCGGGCTGCGGCAAGTCCACGCTCGGGCGTATGGTCGCTGGAATCCTCGAGCCCTCGGGCGGCACGATCCGCTACCGCGGCAAGGTTCGCGCGCAGATGAGCGCGGAAGAGGCGAAGCGCGCGGCGCTTAAGATGCAGATGATCTTCCAGGATCCGTTCGCCTCGCTCAATCCGCGCATGCGGGTGGCGGACATCGTCGGCGAGGCGCCGCTGGTGCACGGCATCGTCAGCCGCGACGGGCTGGAAGCCTACCTGGACGACGTGTTGCGCCGCTGCGGGCTCGATGCCAGCTACAAGCGGCGCTACCCGCACCAATTCTCCGGCGGCCAGCGCAGCCGCATCGGCATCGCGCGCGCGCTGGCGGTGAAACCCGAGTTCATGGTCTGCGACGAGGCGGTGGCGGCGCTCGACGTCTCGATCCAGGCACAGATCCTGAATCTGTTCATGGAGCTGCGCGCGAGCCTGGGACTGACGTACCTCTTCATCAGTCACGACCTCGGCGTGGTCGAGCACCTCTCCGACCGCGTCGTGATCATGTATCTGGGGCGGGTGGTCGAATCGGCGAGCGCCGAGGAGATCTTCAGGCGCCCCAACCACCCCTACACGCAGGCGCTGCTGCTTCAAGTACCGCGGCTCGAGTCGCGCAAGACGCAGTTCCAGCCGGTCAAGGGCGAGATCCCCTCGCCGCTCGAGCCGCCTTCAGGCTGCCACTTCCACCCGCGCTGCCCGCACGCGCTCGCGCGCTGCAAGGCCGAGGCGCCGGCGCTGCGCGAGATCGCGCCGGGGCACCTCGCCGCCTGTCACCTCAACAGTTCGAGTTGACCGGCCGCCCGCAGCGACCCTAGCGATCCTGGTGCGGCCCGACCATGTCGCCCGCGCTTCCGTCCCCTAGAACGCGCGCAGGCTCCACTGCTTAAGCGCATTCAGAACCGCAGCCTGCGGGAGCTCGCGGATTTGGTCGTGCGGCGAGATGCCCAGGGGGTCGACTTCAAGGGTCTCCTTGAAAAAGAACGCCGCCAGCACATCCTTTCCGCACTTGCGATAGCAAGCGCCGGCCATATAGCGCCCGATCGCGCTGGCGGGCGGGCCCAGCATGCCGGCGACAACATAGGCCTCTGCCGCAGGAGCCCATTCCTTGCGAGCCATCCGGACCTCGCCGAGCTCCACCCACGCCTTTGAGTCGTACGGATCGAGATCAACGACCCCGAGCGCTCTCTCCAGCGCCAGCTCACGATCGCCGAGCCACAGCGCTTCCTTGGTCCGGCTCTCCAGCACCGGATGGAGATTCTCCAGGTAAACGAGCTTCTGCGCCTCGGTCACCGGTTTCATCCCACGTGCGTGCCGTTCCGCCAGATCCATGAGGCGGACGACCTCGGCGCGATTACCCAGCCTCTGCGGAAGAAACCCCATCGCGCGGTAGAAACGGCTTGTGAGCAGCGCACAGGTGAACCGATCCACCTTGCCGACAGAGTCCGCCAGCGCTCGCTCGAGGCGTGCGCCCGCTTTCGCGATCTCGGCGCGCGGAGCGCCCACCTTGGATTTGTGGACAAACACTTTCACCGACGCATTGAACGCCGCGGGTACCGCCACGCGCGATGCCGCCGCGATCGCCTCGAGCACCGACATGTCGGCGGACCGGTAATCCGCCAGCCGGCTCGGCGCGCCGAGCACGTAGCGTGCCGAGGCACGCCAATAGGCGAGCTCCACGTCGATGGGATCCTCGCGGAGGAGACGGTCGTCGAACTCGGGCAAGAGACGAAGTACCGGCGTGTACAGGCACAGCGAATGCAGCAGCAGCACCAGTCTGCGCCTGCGCTCCAGCGAGAGTGTTAGCCACTGCTCCAGCGCGCCGCATAGCGCGGACCAGCGATCGGTCCGCAAGGAAACCGGCAGATCCCCTGGATCGTCCACGAGGAATTCGGCGCGGCCCGACTCTCCGACCAATTGCGTGCGGAAGGCTGGCGGCAGCGTGCGCTGTAAGGCAAACGCTGGTCCGTGCGGCTCAGCGAACGCGCGCCAGTACTGCTCGATGCCGCGCGCGTAGAGCGGACCTACTACCAGGGGTCCGAGATCGAGATAAGGCCTCAGCAGCCACGCGGCCAGCCGAGGCCGATGACTCGCTGGCGCAGCGGCCAGGCCTTCGTTCGCCCGATCGACGCGCCGCCCGGCGCGTCGACGCTTCGTCGCCGCGTGCCTACCCAAACTGGGCGTTAATGCCCTGCAGGGCAGCTGTCTGATAGCTCGCGGGCAAGCTCTTGAGCCACTTTCTGTAAGCACGGTTGAGCAACTGGAATTCGCGGGCGTAAACAAAGGCGGCACGCGCCGTGAACTCGTCCCGCACGACTATGATCCCGGGCAACAGTTTGTGCCACATGAACCCTACAGGGTTCGTCTGGTAGAACGGCACCTTGAGCGCATCGTTTGCGCGCACTCGGATCGCGATAGTTTCCCAGGTGCCGACCATCAGGCGAAGCGCCCCATACTGCGGGGTGCTGGGTGGCGATGATGCCATTGCCGCAGCGCCGATCGACTGCCGGATCGCCTCGGCCGCCTGGTACGCAGGGCTCAGGCGCAGTTGAAGGATTTCAGAGAGTTCGGAAGCGATTGTCATGGATGGTCCCCCTTTGGTTCCGTTTGGGTCGGGATGTACTCCTGTTCCGCGATGCAATTCGGCCCGCGGCAATGCTAGCTGAGCGCGACGGCCACCACAAGCCCGGTCGCCCGCTCAACTCGATGCAAAGTGCTCTGTTTCTAGCCGCTGTGCCCACAAGCGCATGCCCATCGACCGAAACAATTCAAGTGCAGACTCGCGATGCGGGCTGGCGCTCCGGTCGCGTTCCGGACCATCGAGCGCACGCGCAAGCGACCAGTGGCAGTGGGCCAGCAACGGACGCATGCCGAGTTCCTGCGCAAGAGCGAGAGCGGCGCATAAGTTCGTTTGTGCAAGTGGCAGGTTGCCGCGCCGCGCCTCTATGTCACCGAGCACGCGCAGCGCGTAGGCTTGATTGGCGCGTTCCTTGTGGTCGCGGGCGAACTGCAGCGCGCGGGCGGCAGCCAGGGCTGCATCCTCGATGCGGTCGTCAAGCAGGTACACCTCGCCAAGGTACGCCAGCCGAAGTGAATGGCGGGCGACGAACCCTTTTGATTCCGCGAGCGCAATGGTCTTCTCGAGCATCGGCACGCCCTCCGCGGAGCGGCCGGTGAGCGCGAGCGCGTAGCCGAGATGAAACGCCACGTAAGCGTAACCGACCGGGAGATCGGCGAACGCGCCCATCGCCAGCGCGCGCTCGAACTCCAGAATTGCGCGCGGCAACTCGCCTTGGCGCAACAGCAGCACGCCCATGCCCAGGTGCGCGTAGCCGCCGCTGAACGCGTGCCCCGCGGCTTCCGCAATTTGCACGCCCTCCTCGCCTATCGGCGCTCCTTGCGCGAATTCCCCAAGTTCCGCGTGAGCCCACGCGAGGAAGCTACGTGAGAAAGATGAAGGCAGGACGAAAAGCCCGAATCTTTCCTGCCGCAGCGCACCCTCGAGGTGATCTACGTTCCACTTGAAATACGCCATTGCCCGAGGGTAGTCGCCTCCGGTGTGATAGAGAAGTCCCAGAGGCAGATTGGTGGTCACCTGAATTGGCAGGTCCGAGAGCTGGCGCCCGATTTCAAGAGCACGTTCCCCGGTCGCCGCAGCCTCTTCGGTTTGGCCGCTGATCCAGTAATAGTCCGTGAGATAGGACTGGGCCAGGCCGAGGCGGCGCTGGTCGCCAAGCAACCTGGCCAGGCGCTCGGCCTCCCGCAGGCAGTTGAAAATCTGCTGGCGGTCGCCAAGTGGTTGCAACGCATTGCGCATGTCGAAGCGAAGGTCGATGGCCTGTTCCAGGGTGTCGCGGCTCTCCGGCACGTGCCCCAGGACCTCCAAGGCCTGCTCGAAGAGCGCGAGTGCCTCTCGGTTGGCCGGGCGCTCCACCGCCTTGGCGCCCGCCTGGCGCAGGTACGTCAGCGCCTTGTCCCAGACTTCGCCTTGCCTGGCGTGACGCGCGAGGCGCTCGATCTGCTCCGTAAGCCGGTCACCGTAGTGCGATTCGATGGCCTCGACCACAAGCGCGTGCATCTCGCGCCGGCGCGTATGCAGCAATCCCGCATAAGTGACTTCGTGGGTCAGGGCGTGCTTGAACGTGTACTCGATCTCGGGGAACAGCCTGGTTTCGTAGATAAACTCCGCCGCCTGCAGATTCGCGAGGCGCTCGCGCAGGTCGTCGTCAGGCAGGCCTGCGATCGCCCGCAACAGCGCAAACGGCACGTCGGTGCCGATCACAGCCGCATCCTGCAGCAGCCGCTTGTCGTCGGCGGAGAGGCGATCGATGCGAGCAGCGAGCACCGCCTGCACGGTGGCCGGCACCTGTACGCTGGAAAACGGCTTCTCCAGGCGGTAGCTCCCGCGCCCACCTGCAAGCACACCTGTCTCGATCAAGGTGCGCACGATCTCCTCGAGAAAGAAGGGGTTGCCACCGGCCCGCTCGACCAGGAACTCGTTCAACGCCGTGAGCTGCGGATTCGTTCCGATCAGGGCGAGTAACAGCTCCCCTATGCTTGCGCGCGACAGCGGCTCGACGCGCAGCTGGCGGTAATTGGGCCGGGCCCTCCAGTCGTCCTGAAAATCCGGCCGATAGCTGACGAGCAAGAGCAGGCGGGCATTGCCCAGGTTGGCGATCAGGCCCTTCAGAAGTCCGAGTGTCAGCGAGTCGTTCCAGTGGAGATCCTCGAACATCGCGATCACGGGCTGCACGCGGCTTTCGCACATCAGCAGGCGCGTGACCGCCCGCACCGTCTGCTCGCGCCGCTGCAGCGGCTCAAGCGAGCGAAATGGATGTTCTTCCGGAAGCGCCTCAAGCAGGTCGAATATCGGCGGGATCGTTTCCTGCAATGTCTGGTCGAGCAGCAGCAGTTTTCCGGTCACCTTCTCGCGGATCGTACGGGTGTCGTCGCGGACGTCGATCTTGAAGTAATGCTTCAGGAAATCGATCACCGGCAGGTATGGGGTCGCCTTGCCGTAGGACACGGAGCTGGACTCCAGCACCAGCCAGTCGTGCGTATGGCTGGCATGGATGAACTCGCGCAACAGCCGCGACTTGCCTACGCCCGCTTCGCCGACGACCGCCACGACCTGCATCTGGCCGGCGCCGGCCGCATCCAGCGCATCGCGCAGGGTGGTCATCTCGGCGGTCCGGCCAACGAAGCGAGTCAGCCCGCGCGCCGCCGAGGCCTGCAAGCGCGAACGGACCGGCACCGCGCCGACGACCTCGTAGACCTCGATCGGTGTCCCCATGCCCTTGACGGGGACCGGGCCAAGGGACTTTACCTGGACGTAGCCTTCCGCCAGGCGCAACGTGTCAGCGGTGATCAGGATCGATCCGGGCGCGGCAATCTGCTCCATGCGGCCCGCTAGATGCGTTGTACGTCCGACCGCGGTGTAGTCCATGTGCAGATCGTTGCCGATCGAACGGACCACCACTTCGCCGGAATTGACCCCGATTCTCACCTGGATGGAAAGGCCTTCCGCGCGCCGCACTTCGTCGGCGAAATGCGAAATCTCCCGCTGCAGCTGGAGGCCTGCGTAGCAAGCGCGAACCGCGTGGTCTTCCAGCGCCACGGGGGCGCCGAAGATCGCCATTATTCCGTCACCCATGACCTGGTTGACGGTTCCTTCATATCTGTGAACCGCCTCCATCATCCGCTTGAGCACGGCATCGAGCAGCTTCCTTGCATCTTCCGGATCCCGATCAGCGAGCAGTTCGAGCGAACTCTTGACATCCGCAAACAGCACGGTCACTTGCTTGCGCTCGCCTTCCAGCGAGCTCCGCGACGTCAGGATCTTCTCGGCCAAGTGCCTGGGGGTATAGCTATCGGGGGAGGCGAACCTAGGGATTGCGGCGCCGCGTCCGAGTGGAGAGCCGCATTCGCCGCAGAACTTCTGCCCCGCAGCACTCAGCGCGCCGCAGGCCGGGCAGGCGTCTGCGAGGCGGGCACCACAGCCTCCGCAGAATCTCGTGCCCAAGGCGTTCTCCTCCTGGCAGCGGGGACAGCTAATGGCTTGGCCTGTGGTTGGCATGGAAGAGATTCTATGCGTCGCTGCGTCCCCTTGTTGCACCAGCCGTCGAATGTCCGCGGCTGGGGAGCGGCGGATTAATCTATTTGTACGACCGGTGAGCTTGGTCCGGGAGACCGTGAAAATACACGGCAGTAAGAGTAAAGTGGATTTCGTAGCACACATCGAGCGCCCGGGACCATTGATGCCAAGGGGGACCAACATGCCCAGCCTGAAGGATCTCACCGCAGCGAAAAGCGTTCTCTCCGAGCGGCTGCTTCGCGCCCGTATGCGCGGGCGCAAGGTCGCCATGTCTGCGGCACTCACGATCGAGGCGGCACGCAAGAACGCCGGCCACAACGTGCACGGGGTCGGCGTCGCGAACAAGATTGTCGACGGAAAGCGCACGCAGACGCCTTGCGTGCGGCTCTACGTGGTGCAAAAACTACCGCAGTCGGTCGTGCCCCGGGCGTCGCGCTTGCCGAAATTCATAGACGGGGTGCCTACGGACGTGATCGAAGCGCCACAGGCGCGTTTTCATGCGCTGCAGTGCTCTACCGACCGGCACCTACGTCAGCGGCCAATCATCGGCGGGATCAGCGCAGCGCACAGTGCGGTGAACATCACCACGCTGGGTTGCTTCTGCCGTTCCGTGCGCGCCAGCGATGCCGGGCGCCGGTACATGCTCAGCTGCAACCATGCCTTTGCAAACATGAACAACGGCGTGCCGGGCGATGAGATCCTTCAGCCCAGTCCCGGAGATGGCGGAGGCAGTTCGCCAGATGGTGACGTTATCGGCCACCTGACCCGCTTCGTGCCGCTTCATTTGGATGGCAGCACGCCGAATCGTGTTGACGCCGCCATCGCCGAGGTTGCGCCGGAACTGGCCGTTCGTAGGGAGATCTGCACGATTGGACGGCTGCGCGGCATCAAAAGGGCCGTCGAAGGCATGAAGGTGCGCAAGCACGGCCGCACGACCGGCTATACCGAAGGCATCATAGAAGGCGTCGACTTCGACTGGACGATTCCGTACGGTACGGGATACTGGGCGCTGGTCGTGAATCAACTGTTCATCCAGCCCGCCGCAGGGTTCGCAGGCTTTGCGCGTCCCGGTGACAGCGGCTCGGTGGTCGTGGCGAAAAAATCGAGGCATGCCGTAGGGCTGTACTTCGCTGGCGCGGACGACGGCAGCTACGGTTTGGCAAACCCGATTAC
Source organism: uncultured Enterobacteriaceae bacterium (assembly GCA_964393745.1). Classification (GTDB taxonomy): domain Bacteria; phylum Pseudomonadota; class Gammaproteobacteria; order Burkholderiales; family SG8-39; genus 2-02-FULL-66-14. The sequence goes on from CAYMVA010000105.1 coordinate 33,297, forward strand.
CGAAGTGTGCCGCGCACTGAAAATTTCGATCCCATGACGCGACGCGAACCACCCGAGCGCCTCAAACGCCGGCTGAGCAAGCGTTATCTGGGAATTGCAGGCATACACGGGATTGGGCTCATGCGCGGCGGCCGCGTCCTGCGCGTCTACTGCACACCCGGGAAATCTGCGCAGCGCAAAGCGGTCCTCGCAAATCTCAGACAGGACGCCGAGCAGTTCGAGCTGGAGATCGTTGACAAACCACCGCCGCGCGTCGGCTGACCGCGGGTGCGGCTAATCGATTCACTCGACTTCGTCGATCCACGCCATCTGGATCGCTTCGAGGATCTTCTCGCCGCAGCGCTTGGGGTCGTCGCTGAATCCCGGCAGGCCGAGCACCTGCTGGTACAGGTCCGTGAAGCGCACCTTGGTCGGATCGGCGTCCGGGTACTTCTCCGCCAGCGCGATCGCGATGTCCTGCGTGTCGGTCCATTTCATCCCGCAGCCACCTCGCGGGCGTAGTTGATCGTGTACTTGGGAATCTCGATCACCAGATCGGCGTCGCGCAGCTTCGCCTGGCAAGAGAGGCGAGAATTCGCTTCCAGCCCCCACGCCTTGTCTAGCAGATCCTCCTCTTTTTCCTCGGGCGCATCGAGCGACTCGAAGCCTTCGCGCACCACCACGTGGCAGGTGGTGCAGGCGCACGATTTCTCGCAGGCGTGCTCGATCTCGATGCCGTTCTTCAGCAGCAGGTCGCAGATCGAGGCGCCCGCCTCGGCCTCGATTTCCAGCCCCTGCGGGCAAAGCTCGGCGTGCGGCAGCACTTTCAGCTTCGGCATCAGGCGTCCAGGCTGGCGATGCGCTTGCCCGCCAGCGCCTGGCGCACGCTCGCGTCCATGCGGCGCGCGGCGAACGGCTCGGTGGCGCGATTGAGCGCGTCGCTCGCCTGCTTGATGGCGCGGTGGTCGTTGCCGCCGAGCACCGCCTGCAGCGCGGCGAGCAGGCGCTCGATCTCAGCGCTCTCGCCGGGTTCGAGCATCGCGCTGTCGGCGCGCATCGCGGCGCGCACTGCGTCGACGAGGCGCTCGCCCTCGACGCGGTGCTCCTGCAGCGCGCGCACGTGCATGTCGTCCCTGGCGTGCTCGTAGGAGTCGCGCAGCATGCGCTCGATGTCGCCGTCGGAGAGCCCATAGGAGGGCTTCACCGTCACCGAGGCTTCCGCCCCCGTGGTCGCCTCGCGCGCACTCACCGCAAGCAGGCCGTCGGCATCCACCTGGAAGGAGACGCGCACGCGGCCGGCGCCCGCCACCATCGGCGGGATGCCTTTCAACTCGAAGCGGGCGAGCGAGCGGCAATCGGACACCAGCTCGCGCTCGCCCTGCACCACGTGAAAGCTCATTCCCGTCTGGCCGTCCTTGTAGGTGGTGAATTCCTGCGCGCGCGCCGTCGGGATGGTGGAGTTGCGCGGGATGATGCGCTCGACCAGCCCGCCCATCGTTTCCATGCCGAGCGACAGCGGGATCACGTCTAGCAGCAGCCAGTCCTCGCCTTGCGGCTTGTTGCCGGCGAGCACGTTGGCCTGCATCGCCGCGCCCAGCGCCACCACCTTGTCGGGATCGAGGTTGTTGAGCGGATCGCGGCGGAAGAACTCGGCCACCGCACGCTGGATCTGCGGCATGCGGGTCGAGCCGCCCACCATCACCACGCCCTTGATGTCTGCCACCGCCAGGCCGGCATCGCGCAGCGCTTTGCGCGTCGGGCCGAGGGTCTTCTGCACCAGGTGCTGGCTGATGCGGCAGAAAGTCTCGGTGGTCAGCTTTAGATCTATGAACTCGCCGCCCGAGAGGCGCGCCGTGAGCGGCGCCTCGCCGTGCAGCGTGAGCGCCTCCTTGGCCTCGCGCGCCTTGCCGTAGAGCAAGCGCGTGTCGCGTGCGCCGAGCGGCGGCAGCTTGGCCTCCTCGAGCGCCCAGCAGAACACGCGGTGGTCGAAATCGTCGCCGCCGAGCGCCGCGTCGCCGCTCGTCGACACCACCTCGAATACGCCGCGCGAAAGCTTCAGGATCGACAGGTCGAAGGTTCCCCCGCCCAAGTCGAACACCGCGTAAATGCCCTCGCTCGCGTTCTCCAGGCCGTAGGCGATGGCGGCCGCGGTCGGCTCGTTCAGCAGCCGCAGCACGTTCAGGCCGGCGAGCGTGGCTGCGTCCTTGGTCGCTTGGCGCTGCGCGTCGTCGAAGTAAGCCGGCACCGTGATCACCGCGCCCGCAAGCTCGCCGCCGAGCGACAGCTCGGCGCGCCGGCGCAGCACCTTGAGGATTTCGGCCGAAACTTCGACCGGACTCTTCACACCGCCGGCGGTGCGCACTTGCACCATCCCCGGCGCGTCCACGAAGTCGTAGGGCGAGTTCTCGACGTAGGCGACGTCCTTGAGGCCGCGCCCCATGAAGCGCTTGACCGAGGCGATGGTGCTTTTCGGGTCGTCGGCGAAGTGCGCCTGCGCTGCGTACCCGACCTCGGTGCGGCCATCGGCGAGAAAGCGCACGATCGAAGGCAACAGCGGCCGCCCCTGCTCGTCCGGCAGCACGGTGGCGCTGCCGCTGCGCACCGTCGCCACGAGCGAGTTGGTGGTGCCCAGGTCGATGCCGACCGCCAGCCGCTGCTGGTGCGGTGCGCTCGACTGCCCGGGCTCGGAGATCTGCAGCAGCGCCATCAGGCCTCGAGCTCCGTATGCACCGCATCGATCTCGGCGTCGAGCTTGCCAAGGAACATGAGCTTGCGCGTCAGACCCGCGGCGGCGGCGTAATCCCGAGCGCCGTCGATGCGCTCGGCAAGCGCCGCCTCGAGCGCGAGCCGCTCGGCTCGCAACATGATGCGCAGCCTATCTAGCGCGCCGGCGTCCCGCTCGGCCGCCGCCAGCTCGAGCGCCTCGCGCTGCTCCAGCTGCTGCATGAGGAAATCTGCAGGCATCGAGGTGTTGGTCTCGAAAGCCACGTCCACGCCCTTCATCTCGAGCAGGTACTTCGCGCGCTGCACCGGGTCCTTCAGGACGCGGAACGCCTCGTTCACGCGCGTGGTCCACTGCATCGAGGCGCGGCGCTCGGCGTCGCCGGCGTGGGCGAAGCGGTCCGGATGGATTTTCGATTGGATGTCGCGGTATGCCTGCTCCAGCGCCGCGCCATCGAGCGCGTAGGCCGGCTCGAGGCCGAACAGTTCGAAATGATTGCTCATTCTATGCAGCGACGCATCACGCGCCCCCGCACACGCATACCGTGTGTCGGCTGGCCGCGCGTGCGTCGTGCAACCTAGACGTTAAAGCTTTCCCCGCAGCCGCACTCGTCCTTCACGTTGGGGTTGCGGAACTTGAAGCCCTCATTCAGGCCCTCGCGGGCATAGTCGAGCTCGGTGCCGTCGATGTAGGGCAGGCTTTTCGGGTCCACCACGACTTTGACGCCGTGGCACTCGAACTCGAGGTCGTCGGGGTTGAGCGCGTCGGCGAATTCAAGCTTGTAGGCCATGCCCGAGCAGCCGGTGGTGCGCACGCCGAGGCGCAAGCCCACGCCCTTGCCGCGCTTGGCGAGAAAGCCCTGCACGTGGTTCGCTGCCTGCGGGGTGAGCGTGATCGCCATAACTTTAGCCGTGCGCAGCCTTTTTCTCGGGCTGCGCCGCCGCCTGCAGGCCATGCTTGCTGCGGTAGTCGGCGACTGCGGCCTTGATTGCGTCTTCGGCCAGGATCGAGCAGTGGATCTTCACCGGCGGCAGCGACAGCTCCTCGGCGATATGCGTGTTCTTGATGGTCTCGGCCTGATCGAGGGACTTGCCCTTCATCCACTCGGTGGCGAGCGAGCTGGAGGCGATCGCCGAGCCGCAGCCGTAGGTCTTGAAGCGCGCGTCCACGATCACGCCCTCATCGTTCACCTTGATCTGCAGCTTCATGACGTCGCCGCAGGCCGGGGCGCCGACCATGCCGGTGCCGACCGAGGCGTCGCCCTTGTCGAACGAGCCGACGTTGCGCGGGTTTTCGTAGTGCTCAACAACCTTGTCGCTGTATGCCATGTGCTTCTCCTTAGTGCGCTGCCCACTGGACAGTATTCAGGTCAACCCCCTCTTGGTGCATCTCCCACAGCGGCGACATCTCGCGAAGCTTCGCCACCTTTGTCTTGATGTGGTCGACAGTGTGGTCCACTTCCTCCTCGGTGGTGAAGCGCCCGATCGTGAAGCGGATCGAAGAATGCGCCAGCTCGTCCGACCTTCCCAGCGCGCGCAACACGTACGACGGCTCCAACGAAGCCGACGTGCACGCGGAACCCGAGGACACCGCGATGTCCTTCACCGCCATGATGAGCGACTCGCCCTCGACGAAGTTGAAGCTCACGTTGAGGTTGTGCGGCACGCGCCGCTCGAGGTCGCCGTTGACGAACACTTCCTCCATCTCGCTCACGCCGCGCAGCAGCTTGTCGCGCAGCGCACGGACGCGCTCGCGCTCGGTCGCCATTTCGAGCTTGGCGAGGCGATAGGCCTCGCCCATGCCTGCGATCTGGTGCGTGGCGAGCGTGCCGGAACGGAAGCCGCGCTCGTGGCCACCGCCATGCATCTGCGCCACCAGCCGCACGCGCGGCTTGCGCCCTACGTACAGCGCGCCCACGCCCTTGGGGCCGTAAGTCTTGTGCGCCGAGAACGACATCAGGTCCACCTTCAGGCGCCTGAGGTCGATGTCGCACTTGCCGGTGGCTTGCGCCGAATCGACATGGAACAGCACCCCGCGCGCGCGGCACAGCTCGCCGATCGCCGGGATGTCCTGGATGACGCCGATTTCGTTGTTCACGTACATCACCGAAACCAGGATCGTGTCCTTGCGGATTGCCGCCTGCAGCTGGTTGAGGTCCAGGAGTCCGTCGGCGCCGACGTCCAGGTAGGTCGCCTCGAAGCCGCGGCGCTCGAGTTCGCGGCAAGTGTCCAGGGTGGCCTTGTGCTCGGTTTTGACCGTGATCAAATGTTTGCCGCGGGCCTGGTAGAACTCGGCCGCGCCCTTGAGCGCGAGGTTGATCGACTCGGTCGCGCCAGAGGTCCACACGATTTCCTTGGCGTCGCAATTGACCAGCGCCGCGACCTGCTCGCGCGCCTGCTCCACCGCCTCCTCGGCCTTCCAGCCGAACACGTGCGAGCGGCTCGCGGGATTGCCGAAGTGCTCGGTGAGATAGCGCATCATGACCTCGGCGACGCGCGGATCCACCGGCGTGGTCGCCGAGTAATCGAGGTAGATCGGCAGCTTCATGTCAGGCCGCGAGCTCCACCGGCTGCTTGTCGCGGCCGCGGAAATCCTGGATCACCGCCACCTGCTTGCCCTGCTGGTGCGCCACCACGTCGCCCAAGGTCACCGAGTTGAGGTACTCGTGGATCTTGGCGTTCAGCGTCGCCCACAGGTCGTGCGTCATGCAGCGCTTGTCGTCGTCGCAGTTTTCCTTGCCTTCGCACTGCGTGGCGTCGATCGGCTCGTCCACCGCGGTGATGATCTCGGCGACCGAGATCTGCTGCATCGGGCGCCCCATGCAGTAGCCGCCGCCGGGCCCGCGCACGCTGGTCACCAGCTTGGCGCGCCGCAGCCTGCCGAACAGTTGCTCCAGGTACGACAGCGAGATGTGCTGGCGCTCGCTGATCGCTGCCAGCGTCACCGGCCCGCGTGACTGGCGCATCGCCAGATCCACCATCGCCGTCACCGCGAACCTGCCTTTGGTTGTCAGTCTCATGGGACCCTCGTTCTATACCCGATCAATGTACTCAAGTATAGTCAATTCCGACTAAACTCGTCAACAATCTTTTGATAACCAGATCAGTTACTTGACGATCCTGATTTGCTCAGTCTTGGACGGATCGCCCGATTGCCGGGCGGCCAATTCACCCTCCAGCCGTTGCAGCCTTTCCTGCAGCGCAGCGACGGTCTGCTCAAGCTCGTGCGAATGCTCGACCAGCGTCTGGATCGCCTTGGCGTAGGGATCGTCCTGGTTTTGCACCACCGCGTAGGCCGCAAAGCGCGCCTGCTGCTGCACATTGCTGTCCTCGACCTGCCGTCCAGGCACGCCGACCACGGTGGCTCCGGCTGGGACTTCGCGCACCACAACCGCATTCGAACCGATCCTGGCCCCTGCCCCGACTGTGAAAGGCCCGAGGATCTTGGCCCCTGCGCCAACCACCACGCCGACCCCCAGAGTCGGATGCCGCTTGCCCTTGTCCCAGGAGGTGCCGCCGAGCGTCACGCCCTGGTACAGCGTGCAATCGTCGCCGACTTCAGCGGTCTCGCCGATCACTACGCCCATGCCGTGGTCGATGAACACGCGCCGGCCGATCTTCGCTCCGGGATGGATCTCGATGCCCGTCAACCAGCGGCCGATATGTGTGGTCATGCGGCCGAGCCAGCGCAGCCCGCTCTCCCAGAACCAGTGCCCCAGCTTGTGGATGTAGAGCGCGTGCAGCCCGGGGTAGCAGGTGAGCACTTCCCAGGTGGTACGCGCGGCCGGATCGCGATCGAAGACGCTCGCGATATCTTCGCGTAGCTGCTTGAACATGAAAGGCATTCTAAGGTTTCCGAGTTTTTTGATCAACTATTCTTGCGCAAGTTCCAGAGCGCATTGAGCAGCCCCCGCAGGATGTTCACTTCCTCGCGCTCGATCGCCGGCACGCGCGAGAAGAGCCGCCGCCAGCGCTCTCGGAGTTTCGACCCCGACTCGGGCTCCAGAAAGCCGCTCCCGATCGCCGCCTGCTCGAGGTGGGCGTAGAGCCCCTCGATGTCCTGCACCGTGGCGAGTTTTTCGCCGCGCGCCGCTGGAATCGCATTGCCGCTCGCCGCAACGCGCAACTCGTAGGCCACCACCTGCACCGCCTGCGCCAGGTTGAGCGAGGTGTAGCCGTCCGAGGTCGGAATGTGAACCAGGTGCTGGCAAGCGAACACCTCGTCATTCGTGAGCCCCGCCTGCTCGCTGCCGAAGACGAACGCCACGCTGCCGGAGGCTGCGCGCTCGAGCGCCACGCGCGCCGCCTCGCGCACCGGCAGCACCTGCGGCGACCACTCGCGCGGCCGCGCGCTCAGCGCGAACGCCGCCACGCAATCTGAGATCGCCTCGCCAAGCTGGGCGTGAATGCGCGCGCCGGCGAGCACGTCGCCCGCCCCGGCTGCCAGCCACTCCGCCTCGGGCGCCGGAAAGCGTTGCGGCGCGATCAGGCGCAGGTCCGCCAGGCCCATGGTCTTCATGGCGCGCGCGGCCGAGCCGATATTGCCGGGGTGGTTCGGCCGGCACAGCACGATGCGCACGCGCTCGAGAACGTATGGGTCCATCTACCGCATATTAGAATACGCGCCCGCTTCTTTCACTCCTTCACTCCTTCACCGCCCCATGCATCCCATGCTCAGCATTGCGGTCAACGCGGCGCGCCGCGGCGGCTCGGTCATCAACCGCGCGGCGCTCGGCGGCAGCGCGCTGGAGGTGCGCGCCAAGCAGCCCAACGATTTCGTCACCCAGGTGGACAAGGCATCGGAGCGCGCCATCATCGAGGTGATCCACAAGGCGTATCCCGACCACGCCATCCTGGCCGAGGAATCCGGCCACCTGCCGAGCGAGCGCGCCGAGCACCGCTGGGTGATCGATCCGCTCGACGGCACCACCAATTTCATCCACGGCTTTCCGCAGTACTGCGTCTCGATCGCCGTGCAGCACCGCGGCTCGACCACCCATGCGGTGGTCTACGACCCGGCGAAGAACGAGCTGTTCACGTCCTCGCGCGGCGGTGGCGCGTTCCTGAACGACCGGCGCATGCGCGTGACGCGCTGCCTGCTGCTCGCCGACGCGCTCGTCGGCACCGGCTTTCCCTACAAGGAATTCGCCCGCATCGAGCGCTACATGGCGCAACTGCGCAAGATGATGGGCTCGAGCGCGGGCGTGCGGCGCGCAGGCGCCGCGGCGCTCGACCTCGCCTATGTCGCCGCGGGAAGGCTCGACGCCTTCTGGGAGATGGGGCTCTCGCCCTGGGACATGGCCGCGGGCGCGCTACTGGTACAGGAAGCGGGCGGCCTGGTCGGCGATTTCGCCGGCGACCAGGACTTCCTCGAGTCGGGCGACATCTGCGCCGCGACGCCCAAAGTTTTCCCGCAACTGCTCGAAGCGATCAAGTAGCCGGTCGCGCGCTCGCCGGCAGCGCGGCACGCAGCAGCGCGTAGCCCAGCATCGCCGAAACAATCGAGCCGCCGAGCACGCCGAGCCGCGTCTTCAACGCGAACTCGGCGCCCGCCCCCTCGAAGGCGAGCCCGGCGATGAACAGGCTCATGGTGAAGCCGATGCCGCAGAGCACTGCGACGCCGAGCAGCGAACTCCAGTTGCCACCGCCCGGAATTCGCGCCCATCCCAGGCGGATGGCGAGCGCAGCGGCCCCAAACACACCGACGGTTTTGCCTACCAGCAATCCCGCAGCGATGCCGAGCGGCACCGGTTGGAGCAGCGCACCGAACCCGACGCCCTCGAGCAACACCCCTGCATTGGCGAAGGCAAACAGCGGCAGGATGCCGAACGCGACCGCCGGATGCAGGTCGCGCTCGAGCTCGGGCCCGCGCTGCCGCGGGATGAAAAACGCGAGCGCCACCCCCGCGAGCGTGGCGTGCACTCCGGACTTGAGCACCGACACCCAGAGCACCAGCCCGATGAGCAGGTAAGGCGCGATGCGCTGGACGCCGCTGCGGTTGAGCGCAAGCAGCGCAATCAGCGCGGCCGCGGCCACGGTGAGCGATGCGACCGACAGGTTGCCCGAATAGAACACCGCGATGATCACGATCGCGCCCAGGTCGTCCAGGATCGCGAGCGTGAGCAGGAATACCTTGAGGCCGTTCGGTACGCGATCGCCGAGCAGCGACAGCACCCCGAGGGCGAAGGCGATGTCGGTCGCCGCCGGGATCGCCCAGCCCTGAAGCGCCACCGGGTCACCCCAATTGAGCGCGGCGTAGATCGCCGCCGGTACCGCCATGCCGCCCACGGCGGCAATCGCCGGCAGCGCGATCTGCGAGCGCTGCGACAGCTCGCCCTCGAGCACCTCGCGCTTGATCTCGAGGCCTACGAGGAAGAAAAACACCGCCATCAGCCCGTCGTTGATCCACAGCAGGAGGGGCTTGGCGATCCCGAAGCGGTCGATGCGGATTTCCAGCGGCACGGCGAGAAAGCGCTCGTAGAGCCAAGCGGCGGGCGAATTGGCCAGGGCGAGCGCCGCCACCGCGGCGATCACCAGCACGATGCCGCCGGCGGCTTCGAGCGCCAGGAACTCCCGAATCGAGCTGGCCAGATGCTTCAAGCGGCGCAATCATATCGTGCAAAATAGCGCCGCCGCCCGCATGAACGCCCCGCGCATGAACGGTCCCCTCGAAGCCCACACGCCGATGATGCAGCAGTACCTTCGCATCAAGGCGCAGCACCCGGAGATCCTGCTGTTCTACCGGATGGGGGATTTCTACGAGCTGTTCTACGACGACGCCGAAAAGGCGGCGCGCCTGCTCGACATCACGCTCACGACGCGCGGCGCCTCGGCCGGCGCGCCGATCCGCATGGCGGGCGTGCCGTGGCATTCGGCCGAGCAGTACCTGGCGAAGCTGGTGAAGCTGGGCGAGTCGATCGCGATCTGCGAGCAGATCGGCGATCCGGCCACCTCCAAGGGGCCGGTGGACCGGCAGGTGACCCGGATCGTCACGCCGGGAACGCTCACCGACGCCGAGCTGCTCGATGAAAAAAGCGACAACCTGCTGCTCGCGCTCGCCGTCGACAAGTCAACCGTTGGGCTGGCGTGGCTCTCGCTCGCCAGCGGCGAGCTGCGCGTGGCGGAGGTGGCGCCACAGGCGCTCGAGAACGAATTGCGGCGCATCGCGCCCGCGGAGATCCTGGTAGCCGACGGCGCGCAGCTCGATCTCTCCGGCTTCACCGTCACGCGGCTGCCCGCTTGGCATTTCGATTTCGAGGCCGGGCGCACGAAGCTACTCGCGCAGCTCGGCGCGGCCTCACTCGCCGGCTACGGCTGCGACGACTTGCAGCCGGCGATCGCAGCTTGCGGCGCGCTGCTCGAGTACGCGAGGAAGACCCAGGGCCAGGCGCTGGCGCACGTCAGCACGGTACTTGCCGAGCGCGCGGGGCGCTACCTGCGCATGGACGGCGCCACGCGGCGCAACCTGGAGATCACCGAGACGCTGCGCGGCGAGACCGAGCCGACGCTGTTCTCGCTGCTCGACGAGTGCGCCACCGGCATGGGCAGCCGGCTGCTGCGCCACTGGCTGCACCATCCCCTGCGCGACCACGCTGAGCTCGGCGCACGGCACGAAGCGATCGAGGCGCTCGACCGCGCTGCGCCCGATGTGCACGCCGTGCTGCGCCGTTTCGCCGATGTCGAGCGGATCGCGGCGCGCATCGCGCTGAAGAGCGCGCGCCCGCGCGAGCTCGCCGGCCTGCGCGAAAGCCTCGCCCTGCTGCCCGACCTGGTGCGCGCGCTGCCCGCAAGCGGCACGGCGCTGCTCCCGGCGCTGGCGCGTGACCTCGCGACTCCGGAGGAGTGTCTCGGCCTGCTGCGCCGCGCGATCCATGCGGAGCCCGCGGCGATGCTGCGCGACGGCGGCGTGATCGCGCCGGAGTTCTCCGCGGAACTGGACGAACTGCGCGCCCTGCAAGTGAACTCGGGCGAATTCCTGGTGGCCCTCGAAGCCCGCGAGCGCGCGCGCAGCGCGATTCCCAACCTCAAGGTGGCCTACAACCATGTCCACGGCTACTACATCGAGGTCAGCAACGCGCATGCCGACAAGATCCCGGTCGATTACCGGCGCCGGCAGACGTTGAAGAACGCCGAGCGCTACATCACCCCGGAGCTGAAAGCGTTCGAAGACAAGGCGCTCTCCGCGCGCGACCGATCATTGGCGCTCGAGAAGACGCTCTACGAATCGGTGCTGGAGCAACTCGCCGGACACCTGCCCGCTTTGCAGCGCGTGGCGCGCGCGCTTGCGCAAGCTGACGTGCTCGCCTGCTTCGCGCTCGTCGCCGCGCGGCGCGACTACCGCCGCCCGCAGTTCGCAGTCGAAACGCTGATCGAGATCGAAGCCGGGCGCCATCCGGTGGTGGAAGCGAGGATCGAGCGCTTCATCGCCAACGACTGCCGGCTTTCGAGCGCGCGGCAGATGCTGCTGGTCACCGGGCCCAACATGGGCGGCAAGTCCACCTACATGCGCCAGGTGGCGCTGATCGTGCTCATGGCTCACGCCGGCTCGTTCGTGCCGGCGAAAGCGGCGCGCATCGGGCCAATCGACCAGATCTACACGCGGGTCGGCGCCGCGGACGATCTTGCCGGCGGCCGCTCGACCTTCATGGTCGAGATGACCGAGAGCGCCAACATCCTGCACAACGCCACCGCGCAGAGCCTGGTGCTGATGGACGAGATCGGGCGCGGCACGTCAACCTTCGACGGCCTCGCGCTCGCCTGGGCGATCGCGCGCCACCTGGTCGAGCGCAACAAGCCTTTGACGCTTTTCGCTACCCACTATTTCGAGCTCACGCGCCTCGCGCTCGACTACCGCGAAGTGGCCAACGTGCATCTCGACGCGGTCGAGCACAAGGACACGGTGGTGTTCCTGCACGCGGTCGAGGAAGGGCCGGCGTCGCAAAGCTACGGCCTGCAGGTCGCCGCGCTCGCCGGCGTGCCGAAGGCCGTGATCCGCCAGGCGCGCAAGTACTTGACGATGCTGGAAGAATCGAGCCTTGCGCGCGGGGGCCAGTCGGATCTCTTCGCCGGGCCGGGGCGCAGCGAGCCGGATGCGGAACCTCCCGGCGATGCGCTGCGCGAAGCGCTCGAGAGGATCACTCCCGACGAGCTCTCGCCGCGCGAGGCGCTCGAGCTGCTCTACCGGCTGAAGAAGCTCTGACATGCGGCTCGCCGACATCGGCGCCAACCTGACGCACGCGTCGTTCCGCGCGGATCTCGACGAGGTCCTCGGGCGCGCGCGCGCGGCCGGCGTCGGCACGATCGTGATCACCGGCACGACGATTGCCGAGAGCCGCGCCGCGGCGGCGCTTGCCGAGGCGCATCCGCAAATGCTCTGGGCGACCGCCGGCGTGCATCCGCACCACGCGCGCGAGTGCGATGCGCAAACGATCCCGGCGCTGCGCGAGCTGGCCGGCCACCCGCGCGTGGTGGCGCTCGGCGAATGCGGCCTGGATTTCAATCGCAACTACTCGCCGCACCCCGACCAGGAGAAATGGTTCGTGGCGCAGCTCGAACTCGCCTGCGAGCTGGGCAAGCCCCTGTTCCTGCATTCGCGCGACGCGCATCCGCGCTTCGCCGACATCCTGCGCGCGCAGCGTGCACGCCTGCCGCGCGCGGTGGCGCACTGCTTCACCGGCAGCGCCGAGGAGCTGCGCGCCTACGTCGATCTCGGCCTGTACATCGGCATCACCGGCTGGATTTGCGACGAGCGCCGCGGCACCAAGCTGCTGCAACTGGTGCGCGAGATTCCGGCAGACCGGCTGCTGGTCGAGACCGATTCGCCGTATCTCACGCCGCGCGACTTGAAACCGCAGCCCAAGGCGCGGCGCAACGAGCCGGCGCACCTGCCGCACATCGTGCGCACGATCGCGCGCGCGCTCGGCCGCCCGGCGGAGGAGATCGCCGCCGAAACCCTGCGCAATGCGCAAACCTTTTTCGGGCTGCCCGAGTATGAACCAGGTCGAACTGCTTCATCGCAGCGCGCGCTGGCTGCCTGAGCGGCCGGCGCTCGCGCTCGGTACGCGTCCGGTGGCGAGCTACCGCGAGCTCGCGCGGCGCTCAGCCGAGCTCGCTGCGGGGTTGAGTGCGCGCCTCGGCCTGGCGCGCGGCGAGCGCGTAGCGCTGGCGATGAAGAATTGCCCGCAATACTGGGAGGTGCTGTTCGCGTGCTGGCACGCCGGCCTCACCGTGGTGCCGATGAATGCGAAGCTGCATGCGCGCGAGTTCGCCTACATTCTGGGCAACTCGGGCGCGCGCGCCTGCTTCGCCACTGCCGATCTCGCCGGCTCGGTCAAGGCGCCAGTGGTGATCGAAGTCGGCTCGCGCGAATACGCTGCACTGCGCTCCGATGCGGTGCAACCGGCAGCGCCGGCGAAGCCGGACGATCCGGCGTGGCTGTTCTACACCAGCGGCACCACCGGGGTGCCCAAGGGCGCAGTGCTCACGCACCGCAACTTGATGTTCTCAACGCAAGGCTATTTCTGCGACATCGACCTGCTCGGGCCGGGCGACGCGGTGCTGCACGCCGCGCCGCTCACGCACGGCTCCGGCGTCTACGGCCTGCCGCACTTCGCTGCGGGCGCCGTGAACGTGATCCCGGAGTCCGGGCATTTCGAGCCGGAGGAGATTTTCGCGCTCATCGCGCACCATCCCGGCATGTCGTTCTTCGCCGCACCGACCATGGTGGTGCGGTTGCTCGCAAGCGAAGCCGCGGGCCGCGCCGACCTGCGCAATTTGAAGACCATCATCTACGGCGGCGCGCCGATGTACGTCGCCGACAGCCTGCGCGCGATCGGGCTGTTCGGCCCGCGCCTGTACCAACTCTTCGGCCAGGGCGAGGCGCCGATGACGATTACCGGCTTGCCGCAGTCATGCCACGCCGACAGCGCGCATCCCCGCTTCCTCGAGCGGCTCGCCTCGTGCGGCTTCGCGCGCACCGGGGTCGAGGTGCGTGTGGTGGACGACGAGGATCGCGAGCTGCCGCTGGGCGAGGTCGGCGAGATCGTGACGCGCTCCGATTGCGTCATGGCGGGCTACTGGCAGAACCCCGAGGCGACCGCGAGCACGCTGCGCGGCGGCTGGCTGCATACCGGCGACCTCGGCAGCATGGACGCGGAGGGCTTCGTCACCATCCGCGACCGCTCCAAGGACATGATCATCTCGGGCGGCTCCAACATCTATCCGCGCGAGATCGAGGAAGTGCTGCTCACCCACCCGGCGGTGGCGGAGTGCTCGGTGATCGGACGCGCGCATGCCGAATGGGGCGAGGAGGTGGTTGCCTTCGTGGTGCGCCGGCCAGGGATGCAGGTGGGGCCGCAGGAACTGGATGCCCTGTGCCTGGAGCGCATTGCGCGTTTCAAGCGCCCGCGCGCTTACCAGTTCGTAGAGGGCCTGCCCAAGAACAACTACGGCAAGGTCCTCAAAACCGAGCTGCGCAGCCAACTTGCATCCTGAGCCGTCCCGGGGGAAGCTTCGCCCCATGGCGACTGACGAGACCCCCGACGCTCCTGCCGCGGTGCGGCGGCCGGTCATCCTGGTCGCCGACGATTCCGAGGACATGCGCAACCTGTTCCAGGTGATGCTCAAGTCCAAGTACGAGCTCAAGTTCGCGGAGACCGGCACGCAGGCGCTCGCGCTGGCCGACACCGAACCGATCCCGGACCTGATCCTGCTCGATGTCGAGATGCCGGAATCGGACGGCTACGATGTTCTGGCGCAACTCAAGGCAAACCCGGTGCTGGCGCAGATCCCGGTGATCTTCGTCAGCGCGCGCGCCGATCCCAAGGACCAGGCCAAGGGACTGATGGGCGGCGCGGTGGATTACATCGTCAAACCGATCAGCGGGCCGTTGACGCTCCTGCGGGTGCGCGCGCACATCGCGCTGCAGGACCAGCGGCGCGACCTCGAGGAGCAAGTGCTGCGCCGCACCGAGGAGCTGCACGCGACGCAGCTGCAGCTCATCCGGCGCCTGGCGCGCGCCATGGAGTACCGCGAAGGCGGCGTCACCAACCGCGTGCTGCGCGTGGCGCGCTACGTCGAGCTGCTGGCGCAGGCGCTTGGCATCAGGGCGCGGGTGTGCGAACTGTTGATGGAGGCGGCGCCGCTGTACGACATCGGCAAGATGGGCATCGCCGAGCACATCCTGCGCAAGAGCGACAAGCTCAACGACAAGGAATGGGAGGAAGTGCGCCGCCACCCCGAGATCGGCGCCAAGATCATCGGCGAGCACAAAGAGCCGCTGCTCGAGCAGGCGCGCATCATGGCGCTCACGCACCACGAGCGCTGGGACGGCACCGGCTACCCCAAGGGCCTCAAGGGCGACGCCATCCCGGTGCCGGGCCGCATCATGGCGGTGGCCGACGCCTTCGAGGCGATGACCGCGACGCAGCGCTACCGCAGCCCGCTGCCAGCGGCCGAGGCGGCGAAACAAATCATCGAGCAGTCGGGCAAGCAGTTCGATCCCAAGATGGTGGCTGCTTTCCAGAAAGTGCTGCAGGAGATCGAGGCGGTGCGCAAAGAGCTGCCCGACGAGCTGGAAGGCATCCACAATCTCGACTTCAGCGCCGCCGCCGGGGGGAAACCCTCGGCCCCGCCTGCGGCCGCGAGACCCGCAATGCCGCCTGCCGCAGCGAAACCCGCGGCGGCCGCGCCGCCATCCAGACCGGCGCCGAAAAAGTAATCCGCTCTGGCGCCGTGCCCTTCCTGCGACGCTGCTGGAGTTGCAGTGCGGTGATCGGTTCGCGCGATCGCGTCTGCGGCCGCTGCGGCGCCCGGCAGCGCGACCCGAAGAGGATCCGGGCCGCAACAGCCAAAGTGTAAAGTCACGCTTTACACTTTGCTCCGTAGCACCTCGATGGTGCACCGCTCCGGATCGACGCGCACCCAGTCGCCGCTCGCCACCATCCCGCGAGGCGCCGGCTCCCAGCCTTCGGTGATCGGGATGCCGGCGAAAATCGCGCCCTGCACCATCACCGGGTTGGTGACGCCGAAGACGAACGCCTTGGGTGCGATTTTCTTCCACTTGATGTCGTAGAACGCCCAGCCGGCGGCGATGCCACCCTTGGCGGTGGGAAAAAAGCAGATCTTGTCCACGATGCTCTGGCCCTCGAGCTTGTGGCCGGGCTTGGTGATGAGGCCCGACCAGCGATCCAGGTCGTAGCGCGGCGAGAAGCCCTCCTCCGAAACCAGCGCCTCGCCTTCCACCGCGGCGCCGAACGCGCGCCGCACATGGATCACCTTCACTTCAGCACCCCGCTGCAGGCGATTTCGGCGCATTCCGCGGTGCGCCGCAGGATGGTGTTGAAGCGGTGCGCGCCGATGATGTTCACGATCTTGGCGGAGTTCGACACCATGTTGCGCCAGCCATTCGCCTGCCGCATCGGCGACAGGTTCTGCAGGATGTAGAAGCACACGCCCTGCAGGATGGTGACTCCAGCCGCCTCGAGCGCCTGCGCGTAGCCGAGCTCGCGCGCCTGCGCCAGCACCGCCGAGTTGGTGGTGACGAAGCACGATGCGCCCGCCTTCACCTTGCGATCGCGGAACAAATCGGCCAGGCGCTTCATCTCGAGCAGCGACTGCTGCGGGCCGGAGAACACCACCAGGCGCGCGTCGCCCTCGCCCAGCGCATAGCCGCGGTAGACGCGCTCGATGTCGGCATCGCCGATGGCGAGCGTCTCCGCAGCGAGCCTGCCGCCAAGCGCCGCCTCGAGCGAGGGCGCTTCGGGCGTGACGCCGACGAAATGGAACATGCCCATCGAGCCGTAGCTCGCCAGCGCCGCGCCCAGGTGCTTGAGCTCGTCGGACGCAGGCGCCCGGCGATAGCCGTGGAACACCGGCACCGCGAAATAATCCTGGTGCGCCTCGCCCACCAGCTTGCCGACCGCGCCCCAGTCGGCGAGGTCCTCGAGCGCCGCATCCAGCCGCACGCTGAACGTGCCGCGGCGGTGCATATCGAGATGAAAGCCGTATTCCGGCGTGCGGCCGGTGAGCGCCGCGGCGAGCGCCGCCGGGCCGGATTCGAAATTGGAGCGCGCGCCGAACACCGAGTTGGCGTAGATCACGGTGCCGGTGTCGCCCCAGGCGACGTGCTCGCCGAGGTGCGGCTGGTAGACGGTCTGGTAGTTAATGCAGGTGTCGGTGGTGACCACGTCCATGCGCCGCAGGCAGGCGATGATCTCGCGCTCCTTGACGGCTTCGGCCGCGTCCTGCCCGAGGCGCTCGCAGTGCGCGAAATCCATGCAGCGCGCGTTGGTGGTGGTGGGCACGGCGCAGCGCGCGCCGAGCCGGGCCTCCGCGCGCAGCCATTCGAGGCCGCCGTCGCCCATCACCTCGATGTCGCCCATCATGTGGACGTTGGTGACCGGGACGAAGCGCTGCGCGCCCCAGAAGCGGCCCACCTCGATCTGGTATTGCAGCGCGCGCCGCGCGGCTTCGCCGCGCGCGCCGGCGAGGATGGCGCCTTCCTCGGCAGAGAGCTCCATGCGGCGAGCCCCCGCTTGTTCCCCTTTACTCGCCCTTACCGGGGTTCGGCGTGAAGTACTTCGCGTACTTGTCGGGCACGCCCTCCCATGCCTTGCTGTCTTCGGGCGGCGTGCCCTTGCGCGTGATGTTGGGCCACTTGGCCGCGTACTCGGTGTTCAGCTTGAGCCAGTTGCTTGCCTGGGGATCGGAATCTGGCACGATCGCCTTGGGCGGGCACTCCGGCTCGCACACGCCGCAGTCGATGCACTCGTCGGGATGGATCACGAGCATGTTCTCGCCCTCGTAGAAGCAGTCCACGGGGCAGACTTCGATGCAGTCCATGGTCTTGCACTTGATGCAGTCTTCGGTGACGACGTAGGTCATGGCGCGGGGCGGGGTCGCAAAGAGTCGATTATGGCATGCCATAATTTGCGCATGGACGTAAGCGCAGAGAGTTTCGAGCGCGAGGTGCTCGAGGCCTCGAAGACCGTGCCGGTGGTGGTGGATTTCTGGGCGCCGTGGTGCGCGCCGTGCCGGGCGCTCAAGCCGATCCTGGAAAAGCTCGAGCAGGAGTACGCCGGGCGCTTCAAGCTCGCCAAGGTCAACTCCGACGAAAACCAGCAGCTCGCCGCCACCTTCGGCGTGCGCTCGATTCCCGACGTGATGGCCTTCAAAGGCGGCAAGGCGGTGTCGCATTTCCTCGGCGCGCAGCCCGAGCGCCAGGTGCGGGCATTCATCGAGGGGTTGCTGCCCTCGCCCTCGGAGCTGGAGCGCGCGCGGGCGCGCGAGCTGCGCGCCGCCGGAGATGCCGCGAACGCGGTGGCAGCGCTGCGCAAGGCGGTGCACCTCGACGCGAAAAACGACCTCGCGCGGCTCGATCTCGCCGAACTCCTGATCCAGCTCAAGCAGCTCGAAGAAGCCGAGGCTGCGCTCGCCCTGGTGCAACCGGATTCCAACCTGGACGCGCGCACCGAAGCGCTGCGCAACGCGCTCGCGTTTGCGCGCGCCGGCGGCAGCGAGGACGATCTCGCTGCAAAGATCGAAGCCAATCCCGGCGACCTGGAGGCGCGGCTCGCGCTCGCCGGGGCTTGCGCGGGGCGGCACGCCTGGCGCGAGGCGATGGACCAGTTGCTGGAAATCCTTCGGCGGGACCGCGCCTGGCGCGACGGCGAGGCGCGCAAGCAGATGCTCGCGATCTTCAACCTCGCCGCGGGCGAGGCCGAGCTCGTCGCCGAGTACCGCCGCAAGCTCTCCAGCGCCCTGTACTAAGATCGGGGACAGACCCCGATTTCGGGGCGTATCTCATTGATGGTTCACGCGATTCCGCGTGACCTGTCCCCGAAACCGGGGACAGGCGTATGCGCGTGGACTTTGCGGCAGAATCTTGTGGAACGGGGGGCTCAGCGATGGAGACCCGACGCAG
This sequence comes from uncultured Enterobacteriaceae bacterium, assembly GCA_964393745.1. Classification (GTDB taxonomy): domain Bacteria; phylum Pseudomonadota; class Gammaproteobacteria; order Burkholderiales; family SG8-39; genus 2-02-FULL-66-14. The sequence goes on from CAYMVA010000105.1 coordinate 51,919, forward strand.
ACAGCTGCTGGTCGCCGCAGGCGCTCTGCTCGCTCAGCGGCTTGGCCACGCGCAGCAACCGCAGAAGATGCGGCGGATTGGATATCTGGCACTGACCGTTCCACCTGAAGTGCAGCAATTGTGGCGGGAGTTGCTATGTCGCGCCGGCTACGAGGAAGGTAGAAACCTCACCGTCGAGTGGCGATCTGCCGAGGGGCAAGCTGGACGCTTGCCCGCACTTGCTGATGAACTGGCTCGCCTCAATGTCGAGTTGATCGTGGCCATTCTGCATGACTCAGTTGAAGCAGCGAAACGATCGACGCAAACGATTCCCATCGTGATGTTCGCGACCCTGTGGCCGGTCGAAAGGGGATTGATCAAGACTCTCGCGCGACCGGGCAGCAACGTCACGGGAACGGTCTGGTGGGCAGATCCACCGGAAGCATTGCTAAAGCAGTTACAGATCATCAAGGATGCGGTGCCGAATGCGCGCCGCCTGTCGACGGTGCGCAATCCAGCGGATCCGATCGCGCGTTTCTTTGACTATTCACTTTTCGATCGGCAAGCCAATGCAATGGGGTTGAGTGTGGAGAGACTCCTGATCACGCAACCCGGCGAGCTGAAGTCGGCACTCGAACGTATCCCGCCAAGCCGCCCCGATGTGCTCTGGGTCGCAGGCAACCATTGCCGCAATGGGCGTCATGCCCGAAATCGCCGCGTTCGCGCGAGAGCGAAAGCTAGTGTCGATGTCAGATAGCAGCATTTACACTGCGGCTGGCGGACTCCGTTCCTACGGGCCAGACCTCGCCAGCGTGCGGGAACTCACAGTCGGCTACGTAGACAAGATCCTGCGCGGAGCAAAGCCAGCCGATCTGCCGGTCCAGCAGACACTAAAGTGGAACATGGTGCTCAATGCCAAAACCGCTCACGCCATCGGCTTCAAGCCGCCTGCCGCGTTTAAGCTGCAAGTGACTCACGAGATTGAATGAGGCAGTGACATTGGGGACAGACCTCTACTTTTCACCTTAAGTTTCAGGTAGATAAGCGCAAAAATCGGGGTCTGTCCCCGATTCTCGGGTCAGTCGACCTTGGCGCCGGAGGCCTTGACTACAGGCGCCCACTTGGCGATCTCGGCGCGGAGCATGGCGTCGAACTCCTCGGGCGTTGAGCCTATCGGCTCCATCCCCTGTTGCACCATGCGGTCGCGCAAATCCGTGCCGCGCACCGCCTGCGCGATGTCGGCGCTTGCCTTGCGCACCACGTCGCGCGGCGTCGCCGCCGGCACCACGAGCCCCACCAGGCTGATCGCCGCCACCCCCGGCACGGTTTCGACCACCAGAGGGATCTCGGGCGCAGAAGCCGGACGCGTGGGACTCAGCAGCGCGATCGCCTTGAGCTTGCCCGCCTTGATGTGCGGCGCCGCCGAGTAGTGCACATCGAGCAGGATCGGCACGCGCCCGCCCATCACGTCCTGGGTCGCCGGTGCGCCGCCCTTGTAGGGCACGTGCACGATGTCGATGCCGGCAGCGTTCTTCAGAAGCTCCATGCTGAGGTGCATGGCGGTGCCGCTGCCGGGCGTCGCATAAGTGAGCTTGCCAGGGTCCTTCTTCGCCGCCGCGATGAGTTCGGACACGGTGTTGGCCTCGAACCCCGGATATGCCGCCACCACCAGGTGCTGCTGCGACACCTGCGTCACGCCGGCGAGGTCCTTGAGCGTGTCGTAGGGCAGGTTCGTGCGCAGGGTGGGATTGATCACGTGCGCGGTGATCACAAATGCCATGGTGTAGCCGTCGGGCGCCGACTTGGCGACCATGTCCGTCGCCACCACCGTGCCGGCGCCGGGCTTGTTCTCCACGATCACCGTCTGGCCCCAGATCTCCTGCATCTTCGCCGCCACCATGCGGCCGATGATGTCGGTCGCGCCGCCCGGCGGGAACGGCACCACCATGCGCACCGGCTTCGAGGGAAACGTCTGCGCCAGCGCCGCAGCGGGCATTGCGAACGCCGCGCAGGCCAGAACGAAAAGCCGAATGAATTTCATGCCGCGTCCTTCCTTTGTGCTTTCTTGGTCACCGCTTTTTTGGTCACTTCCACCACGCCGCGGTCGGCGTCCACCTTCACCCAGTCGCCGGTTTCGATGACTTCGAGCGGATCGCGATCGAATTCCGTCAACGCCGGCGCATGCATCACCACCGCGCCGAGCGCGATCTTGGTGGTCATCTCGTTGAACAACATCGCGAGCGGTGCCGCACCGGTGAGCCGCGCGAGATGGAACTGCGCCGACCAGCCCGAGGAGCCCTTGGCGCCGGGAAACACCAGCACCTTGCCCTTGAAGCTCTGCCCTTTGAGCTCGTGGCGCGTCTCGATGATGGTGCCGGTGCGCGGATCGATGCCGCCCCAGCCCGAGATGCGGTCGCGCGTCACCAGCGCCTCGCCCTCGGCGACGCCGCCCACGACTTTCCTGCCGCGCAGCACGATGGCGCTCATCCAAGGTCCCCGTTAAGGTCCCCGCGCCAGCGCCCGGTCACCGCCGCCTCGATGCACTCAGCGGTGCTGCCGAACCAGCCCTGGATGCCCATGATCGCCGGCAGGTAGTGCGACTGCTTGACCGAGTCGAACGCCGCGACCTTGGTCCCTTTGGGCACCGCGCGCGCCATCGCCGAGCAGGTGTCCGACATGAGAAAGCCGCCGGCGTCCTCGATGATTTTGGTGTAGCCGTTCTGGTCAGCGAGCTGCTTGATGGCGCGCGGCGTGAAGATCCACAGGCTGACGCCCTCGCGGACGCGCTCTCCCTCGAGCAGGAGGCACACCTCCCAGATCTGCTCGATGGTGTAGTGCGGGCAGCCGAGCATCACGAACTGGATTTCGCTGTCGCGCGCGGTGGCGTTCACGCGCTCGTAGGCGAGCCTGCGCTCGGCCGCTCCGTAGCGAATCGTCAGCTCGGGCTTGCGTGGGCCGAACGCCTCCCCGAGCGTGCGCGCCTCGGGCGTGATGCCGACCAGGTGGTACATCTCGACGCCGCCCGAGGTCGAGGCGGCGGCGCCGAAATGCTTCAGCCGCGGGAGGTTCGGAACGCGCCGGATGCCGGTGAGCACCGGGTTGCGGTCCTGCACGACCTCGCCGACGTAGTAGCCGAGCAGCCCCCAGTCGGCCGTGGACTCTACGTCGATCTCCAGCTCCACGAGGTGCGTGCCGTAGCGGTTCTCGTCCAGGTGATAGCCCCAGTACGGGATCTTGCCGGTGAGCATCGCTGCACCGGTGCTCTCGCGCCCTTCGGTGTTGGTGCGCGCGCCGAGCACCGAATTGCAGTAAATCACCGCCGAGGACTCCATCCAGGCGCAGTGCTCGCCCTTTACCGGGATGTTGCCGACCTGGTAGGGCGTGCAGGTGTTCATGAGCTGCACCCCGAGCCCGGCGCTGTAGGCCTCGCCCTTGCGGAACAGCTGCACCACCTCCTGCGACAGCCCTTGGCGCTCGGCGTGCAGCGGGTCGATGCCCTGCTGCAGGTGGCTGGAGAACACCTTGACCTTCGGCACCTTCACCACCTCGGGGCTGTCGAGGTTGAACTCGGAGAAGATCGCGTCCATGCCGCCGCCCTGCAATGCGAAGTCGCGCATGAACGGCGTGGTGGCGCCGATGGTGCCGGTGACGTTGTTGGTGTCCACCAGCCGCTCGGCGCCGAGCGCCTCGCCGTAGCGCCGCAGCAGGTCCATCGCGCGCTGCACCGCCGGGCCGTCGCGGCCCTCGAGCATCGCCTGCTCTTCAGCGTTGAACTTCACTCAGGCCGCAGCGCTGCGCGCCTGCGCCGCGGGACGCAAATAGACGCCCTGCCGCGCGAGCACCGACTGCAACTCCGCGATGTCCACAGCGCGCGGCGCGATTGCGTGCTGCACAGCGAGCGCAGCGCCCACGCCCGCAGCCTGGCCGGTGATCCAGCACTGCGGGATCTCGCGCATGAAGCCGTGCGAATTGGTGTCGCAGGAGATGTGCCGCCCGCAGGCGAGCAGCCCATCGAGCTTCTCCGGCACCAGCGCGCCGTAGGGTATTGAAATGTTTGGGAATTTAGGCGACACCGACGGCGTCACGCCGACCTCGTCGTCGAAGATCTTCGCCGTCGGCCACTGCGCGCGCGTGATGCTCCTCACTCCTACCAGGCGGCGCGAATGCCGTACGCCGAGCTGCGGCGCCGACAGCATCATGAAAGCGTTCTCGAATCCTGGCGCGTTGGCGCGGTAATAGTCGAGGTGCTGCGCCATCAGGCGGTGCGAGCGGATCTCAACCTCGGTCTGGTCGTCTACGTCCACCGCGGAGAAGCCCGATTGCCGCGGCCCCATGAAAAGCGCGATGTCGTTGCGCCACGAAACGAACGGCCGCTCGAACAGGCGCAGCTTTTCGCGGCCGCCCTGCATGAACTGCGTGAACTGCTCCGGTTGCCCGGCCTTGAACTCGATCCAGCGGTTCATGTCCACGCCGCCGAACAGCCACGCAGTGTTGATGCAGTGGTGGATGTCGGCCTGCTCGATGTTGGATTCGAACGCCGCGCCGGCGAGCGCGAACAGATCGCCGTCGCCGGTCGCATCCACCACCACTTTCGCGCGGATCGCCTGGCGTCCGGCCTTGCTCTCGAAAATCGCGCCGCGCACCGCGCCGTCTTCCACGATCGGCATCACCGCCCAGCTGTGAAACACCAGGTACGCTTTCGCTTCGAGCACCATGTCCTGCGACAGCAGCTTGAGGCGCTCCGGGTCGATGGTGGGCGACCAGGTGACGATGCCGTGGTAGGCCGCGGTGCGCTGCGACCAGTGCGCAGCGCGCGCCGCTTCGCGCGAGCCCCACTCCTCGCGCCCGGGACCGGCGATCGCGTCCGGAGGCAGCCGGTCCATCAGCTCCTCGGCCACGCCACGGATAACGAGCCGCCCTTCCCAATCGGTCATGCGATCGATCCAGATGACGAGTCCCCCGGTCGAGAGCCCGCCGAGGTGGTTGTAGCGCTCCAGAAGGATCACGTCGGCACCCATGCGCGCGGCCGCAAGCGCGGCTGCGGTGCCAGAAGGGCCGCCACCCACGACCAGCACGTCGCAGGTGCGATACACCGGGATGTCGCGTGCCGGCTCGTGGTGCGTGCCGAGGCCGGTCTGGCGCGTGCGCGTGCGCTCGCCCTCGAAGATGTCCGAGGACAGGATGCGCTCGTCGCTGCGCTCTACAGTCTTCACGCCTCCACCTTGGTTGGAAATCTTAAACTCGGGGACAGACCTCGATTTTTCCTGAATCTTTTCAAGGGGATTGTGCCCGAAATCGGGGTCTGTCCCCGAGTTAGATTGCGAAATCGAAGGTGGCGTGCAGCGCGCCTTCGCGCGGCTCCAGTTTCGCGGCGAGCGCGCCGGCGCGCTCGTGCTGGAAATAGATCTGGGTGGTGAGGGCGCGCATGCCCGGTGCCTGCACCTTGACGTGGATGTGGCGCGGCCGCCCCGGATAAATCGCAGGCAGGATAGTCTCGAGCCGGTAGCGACCCTGCGCATCGGCGCGCATTTGCCCGCGGTAGCGGTAGCCTGCGTTGTCGTATTCGCCCTGCTCGTCGGCGTGCCAGAAATCGAGCAGCGCATTCGGCACCGGTTTACATTGAGTCGAGTACACCACGCCGCTCAGGATCAGTTTCTCGCCCTTGGCTCCGGGCTCGAGCAGCGTGGCGCGCAACGGCGGGTTCGCCTTGTAGAACGGCCCTTCGCTGTCGCGCGGCGTGGGCTTATCGGGGCACGCCGCCGCCGCGGCGAGCGGCAGCGCCACCAGGAGCATGAACAGCGTCCGACACACGATCATTTGATCTCCAGCGCCTCGCGCACGATGCCGTCGAGCAGCTTGTCCACCTCGGGCAAGGTCTTGCGGTAGACCGCGCGCACGACCTTCGGTTCCTGCGGCGTCACGTAGAGCGCAATCACGTAGGGGCAATAGCCGATGTTCGCCGGGTCCGTCTCCATGGTGCGGCGCGAAACCACCGCCGAGCAGAACTGGAAAGCTTCGGCCTTGAGATACACGCGCTTGGCCGAGCCGACGTCCTTGCCGGTGCGCTCGAGCATGTTGCCGATATGCGAGGTGTAATCCACCACCAAGCCCTTGTCGCGGATCGCGAGCAGCAGGTCTTCCTTCGCCGCCTCGAATTCGCCTGTCTTACGGTAGTTGACGAGCATGTCTCACCCTTTCACGCACAGCACCTGTTTCAGCGTATGCACTACCTCGACCAGGTCCTGCTGGTGCGCCATGACCTCGTCGATGTCCTTGTAGGCACCGGGAATCTCGTCCAGCACGCTTTTGTCCTTGCGGCAGATCACGCCCTCGGTCTGGCGTGCGAGGTCGCCTACGGAAAACTTTTTCTCCGCCGCGTTCCGGCTCATGCGCCGCCCGGCGCCATGGGCGCACGATTCGAAACTTTCCGCCGAACCCTTGCCCCGCACGATGTAGCTGCGGGTGCCCATGCTGCCGGGGATGATGCCGAGCTCGCCCTCGCCGGCGCGGATCGCGCCCTTGCGCGTCACCCAGACCTGCTCGCCGTAATGGCGCTCGCGCTCGACGTAGTTGTGGTGGCAGTTGACCGCTTCGCCGGTCACCTCGAACGCCGGCAGGTGGCGGTGCAAGGCATCAATCACCAGCTCCATCATCTCGGTGCGGTTGGCGCGCGCATAGTCCTGCGCCCAGCCCACCGCCTCGACGTAATCATCGAAGTGCTGCGCGCCTTCCCGGAAATAGGCGAGATCGCGGTCCGGGAGGTTGATCTGGTCGCGCGCGGCGTCGCTCCGCGCCAGCTCGATGAAATAGCTGCCGATGGCGTTGCCGATGCCGCGGCTCCCGGAGTGGAGCATCACCCAGACGCGGCCGGATTCGTCCAGGCACACTTCGATGAAGTGATTGCCGCCGCCGAGCGTTCCCAGTTGCCGTTGCCAGCTCGAATGCTTGCCGACCCGTTTCTCGACCCCGGGATGGCGCTCGAGGATGCGGCGCAGGCCGCGCTGGAAGGGCTTGGCGGCTTGGCTGCGCGCGTCGCGCTCGTCGTGCTGCTCGAAGCCGACCGGAACGTCGCGCGAGATCTGGCCGAAGACGCGCTTCAGGCTCGCTTCCTCGATGTCGTTCGCGCCGAGCGAGAGGCGCGCGGCGATCATCCCGCAACCGATATCCACGCCCACCGCTGCAGGAATGATCGCTCGCAGCGTAGGAATCACCGAACCTACGGTGGCGCCGATTCCCATGTGCACGTCGGGCATCGCGGCCACATGGTGGTGGACGATCGGCAGGCGCGAGACGTTGACGAGCTGCGCGCGCGCCGTCGCCTCGACGTCGTCGGTGTACACCTTGACGGCGACCAGTCCCTCGCGGATTTCCTGGCGAATGGGCACGCTGGCAGTTTAGCCCCGCTTCAAGCCAAGCAGCCTGGCGGCGTTTTCCTTCATGAGCAGCGGGCGCACCTCGGGCTTGATCGGCAGTTTGTCGAACGCTGCGATCCAGCGGTCGGGCTGGATCACAGGATTGTCGGTG
>CAYMVA010000106.1:0-7061 GCA_964393745.1 uncultured Enterobacteriaceae bacterium
CTCGTCGCCTGCAATGGTGTTTGCCGTCTTGCGGTAGGCCGGATCCGGCACTTCGAACGGCAGCGTCATGAAGCGCTTGTGGAACGCGCTGTCGCCGGCGAGCGCATCGCGGTACTGCGCTTCGCGGCGCAGCACCACTTCGTGCTGCTCAGCGGTGCCGATGCGGTGCTTGGCGGCGACGTTCTCGGCGGTCTTGATCATGGCGTGCGGCCCGAGCGGGTCGCAGCTGAAATTGTCCATCACCCAATCCTCGTGCGCGCCGGTGCCGCCGGGGCCGCGCGGATTGGGGTAATAGAGGTGCGGCCCGTTCGAGGTGCGATCGCAGGTCACCGCGAGCGACACATTCGCCATGCCGCACTCGATCTCCTGCGTCGCGGCGAGCAGCACGCGCGCGCCGGTGGCGCAGGCCTGCATCAGGGTCGGGCCTGCGACCTGCCCGAGGCCGGCGAGACCCGTGAGCCACGGCAGCCCGTAAAAAGAATGCTTCTGCGGCACGCTCAAGCCGAGCACGCCGTGGTCGAACGCCTGCGCCGGGATGCTGCGCTGCGCCAGTTCCTTTTTCGCCACGTGCGCGGCGAACTCGACCGAATTGAGGCCCGCGAATGCGCCCTGCCAGCGCGCGAACGGCGTACTCCAGTAGCAACCGTAGGGAATTTCCGCCTTGTAGGCCATCAGGTCCGCCGGGGCATGTCGAGAAGAATCTGTTTCGCGTTTTCGAGATGCGCGCGCATCGCCGCCGCGGCGGCCTCGCCGTCGCCCGCCGCGAGCGCCAGCGCCAGGCGCTTGAGCCCTTTCAGCACCAGCGCGCGTACCGCGGCGTCATCCAGCGTGAAGGCGCGCAGGTAGCGCACGTGGTCGGCGTAAAGCTGGATCGCGCGCACCAGCCGCTTGTTCGGCACCAGACCGGTCCAGGCGTCGCGGAAGCGGTAGTTGGCGTCCATAAACGCTGCGCCGTCGCCCGTTTCGCTGGCCACCGCCATGCCCTCGAGCGCCTTGCGCAGCGGAACGAGGTGCTTGCGATCAGGCCTGCTCGCCGCCACCAGGCGCAGCGCCTCGGGCTCGAGCAGGAAGCGCAGTGCGTAGATGTCTTCGATGTCCTCGACGCCGAGCGCCGGCAGGATGAAGCTGCGACCCTCGGCGGCGACCAGGCCGTCGCTTGCCAGCCGCGCCAGCGCCTCGCGCACCGGCGTGCGCGACACGCCCAGCTGCGCGGCGAGCGCCGCCTCCTGCAGCGGTTGCCCGGCAGGAAAGCGGCCGGCGCGCAGATACTCGCGCAGCGTGGCGTAGACGCGGTCGCCGAGCGGCTCGGGCCGCTCGAGTACTTGGAGCTTCGCCGTCATGGGTTCCTCGAGGTGTCCAGTCTACTGTATACGGTATACCTGCACGCTATCCCGGTCAAGGCAAGCGCGTGTCCGTCGGTCAAGCTATGGGCCAAGCGGTTGTCGGGGCTCGGCCAACGCGTGCTCCGACGGCCGCTACACCCCGCCCGGCGAGCAGGCAACCACCGAGGTGGGCAGCCGTTTTGCCCACCTTTGATGTCGCCGGCCGCATTGATTACAATGCAATCATTGATAGCAAATTGGTGAAACCGATGGCCAGCATCACGATCCGCAACTTGGACGAGCAGACCAAGGCGCGCCTGCGGGTGCGCGCAGCGCACCGCAAGCGCTCCATGGAGGACGAGGTTCGCAACATCCTGCGCGCCGCGCTGGCGGAGGACGCGGCGGCGTCGCGCGATCTCGCGCAGGCGATCCGGCGCCGCTTTGCTGCGCTTGGCGGCGTCGCACTCTCTCTGCCCGCCCGCGAGCCGATGCGCGAGCCCCCCAAGCCTCGCCGGGTGCGGCCGACGCGGTGATCATCCTCGACACCAACGTCGTTTCCGAATTGATGAAGGCGGCGCCGGCCGGTCGCGTTCTTGCTTGGACCGCGACGCAGCCGGCCCCCGCTCTTTACACCACCAGCATCACGCAGGCGGAAATCCTGCACGGTCTCGCGTTGCTGCCCGCGGGCAAGCGGCGCAACGCGCTTGAGACCGCCGCCGAGACGATGTTCCGCGAGGACTTCGCCGGCCGCATCCTCCCCTTCGGCAGCGACGCGGCCCGGGACTACGCCCGCATCGCGGCCGACCGCCGCCGCGCCGGCCGCCCCATATCGCAGTTCGACGCACAGATCGCCGCGATCGCTTGCGCCACCGGGGCGGCGATCGCCACCCGCAACGTCTCGGACTACGACCGCTGCGGCGTCAAGGTCGTCAACCCCTGGGACGCCTGACCGACGTCCCTGATCCTCACCACCACGGTCTGAACAGGCGTGCGAATTTACCTCACTCGCCGCCGGTGTGAAAGCCGATTCCGCGCTTCGCAGGATCGGGCGGAGGCTGCCAGCTGGCGCGGCTCGCTGGCCAGACGACCTGAGAGGCGTAAGCAAGGCCGTGTGTTCCCGATCGGGAACATTCGTCAAGCGGCAGCCAGCGCCGCGCCCGCGCTTGCGCTCGTGCCCACGCCCGCGAGGTAGTCCTCGTAGCTGCCGCGGAAGTCGACCACCGTCGCGGCGGCCCCGGGTTTGCCGGGCGTGAGCTCGATGATGCGCGTGGCGAGCGAGGAGACGAATTCGCGGTCGTGCGAGACGAACACGAGTGTCCCGGGGTACTTGTCGAGCGCGGTGTTGAGCGACTCGATGGATTCCATGTCGAGGTGGTTGGTCGGCTCATCCAGCAGCATCACGTTCGGCATGCCGAGCACCAGCTTGCCGATGATCATGCGCTGCGCCTCGCCGCCGGAGATCACCTTGAGCGACTTCTTCTGGTCGTCGCCCGAGAACAGCAACTGCCCGAGGGTCGCGCGCACGAGCTGGTCGTCCTGCCGAAGCTCAACCTCAGGGTCCAGGCGGCGCCAGCGGCCCAGCCAGTCGGCCAGACTCTCATCCCCCATTTTCTCGTCGCCCTTGTCGCCCTTGAACTCATCGGCCGAATCCTGCGGCCAGTAGCCCGGGCGCGCCTTCTCCGCCCACTTCACCGTGCCGGCATTGGCTTTCAGGTTCCCCGCCAGGCAGCGCAGCAGCGTGGTCTTGCCGATGCCGTTGGGGCCGATGATCGCCACCTTCTCGCCCGCCTCGATGGAGAGATCGAGGTTCTTGAACAGATTTTTCTCGCCCCATGATTTTGAAAGATGCCTGGCCTCGACCGCCAACCGGTGCAGCTTTTCCTTCGGATCGACGAGGAAGCGGATGAACGGGTACTGCCGGCTGGAGGGCTTCACGTCCTCCACTTTCAGCTTCTCGATCATCTTCCTGCGCGAAGTCGCCTGGCGCGCCTTCGCCTTGTGGGCGCGGAAGCGCCGCACGAAGTCCTCGAGATCCGCGATGCGGTCCTTGGCTTTGGCGTTGTCCTTCTCCAGCTGCTGCTTGGCCAGAGTGGACGCTTCCATGTAGTCGTCGTAGTTGCCCGGGTAGACCTTGATGCCGCCGTAGTCCACGTCCGCCATGTGCGTGCAGACGCTGGAAAGGAAATGCCGGTCGTGCGAGATGATGACCATCGTGCTCGTGCGCTGGTTCAGCACGTCTTCCAGCCAGCGGATGCTGTTGATGTCCAGGTTGTTGGTCGGCTCATCCAGCAGCAGGATGTCCGGATCGCCGAACAGGGCCTGCGCCAGCAGCACGCGCAGCTTCCATCCCGGCGCCACCGCGCTCATCGGCCCCTGGTGCTGCGCCGTCGGCACCCCCAGGCCGAGCAGCAGCTCGCCCGCGCGCGCCTCCGCCGTGTAGCCGCCGCACTCCGCGTACTTCGCCTCCAGATCCGCCGCGCGCAGGAACGCCTCCTCCCCCGCCTCCGGATCCGCATAGATCGCGTCGCGCTCGCGCATCGCGCCCCACATCTCGGCGTGGCCCATTAGCACCACGTCCAGCACCCGCTCGCTCTCGAACGCAAACTGGTCTTGGCGCAGCCTTCCCACCCGCTCGTTGGCGTCGATCGCCACCGTCCCCGCGCTCGGCTCCAGCTCGCCGCCCAGGATTTTCATGAACGTGGACTTGCCGCAGCCGTTGGCGCCTATCAGGCCATAGCGGTTCCCGCCGCCGAATTTCACGGAGACGTCCGAGAACAGGGGCTTGGCCCCGAACTGTATGGCGATGCCGGAGGCGACGATCACTTAGGTTCCAGAAATAAAAAAGCTGGCCGCGGCCAGCTTGGATCGGGACTAACTGCGAGGGCGCATTGTAGCAGCGTCGCATCCACACCGATTGGCCGATGGCCGCCGCTCACTTCAGCAACTTGAAGGGGCGCGTCCACTACAGGGGAAGCGAACGCAGACCCGCATAGGTAAGCATTGATCGTCGCAAAACTTAGGGGTCAAGCGGACGCGAGCGCGGCCGCGCCGGGGCCTGCAGCAAGGGGCTTCCGGGGGCGGGCCATTGCGTGTACAGTATACGGTATACATCACCAGGACAAGGCCATGCGCATCGGCATCGACGTCGGCGGCACCTTCACCGATTTCGTCCTGCTCGAGGACGCGACCGGGCGCACTTTCACCTACAAGTGCCTGACCACGCCGCACGATCCTTCCGACGCCATGGAGCAAGGCCTGCGCGCGCTCGCGGCGCAGGTCCCCGGCTTCATCGGAGAGCTCGAGGAGGTGATCCACGGCACCACGCTGGTGATCAACGCCATCATCGAGCGCAAGGGCGCGCGCACCGGCCTCATCACCACGCGCGGCTTCCGCGACGTGCTGGAACTCGGGCGCGAGTTCCGCTATGCCGCTTACGACGCCTTTGCGCCGATGCCCGAGCCGCTGGTGCCGCGCGAGCGGCGGCTGGAAGTGGACGAGCGCCTGCGCGCCGACGGCAGCGTGCTGGTGCCGCTGGATGAAGCGCAGGCGCGCGCCACGGTGCGCGAGATGAAGGCGCTCGGCGCAGAATCGGTCGCGGTGTGCCTGCTCAACTCGTTCGAGAATCCGGCGCACGAGCTGGCACTCAAGCGCCTACTCGCCGAGGAGTTCCCCCAGACCTCGGTGTCGATCTCCTACGAGGTGCTGCCGCAGATCCGCGAGTACGAGCGCACCAGCACTACCGTCACCAACGCCTACGTCAAGCCGCTCACCGAAACCTATCTGAAGCGCCTGCGCCAGCGCCTGGCCGCGATCGGCTTTCGCGGGCGGCTATTCATCATGCTCTCCTCCGGTGGCGTCACCTCGGCCGAGACCGCCGCCGAGTTCCCGGTGCGCATCATCGAGTCGGGCCCGACCGCGGCGGTGATCGCCGGGCAGTACTACAGCCGGCTGTTCGACTGCCCCGAGATGTTCTGCTTCGACATGGGCGGCACGACCGCCAAGTCCTGCCTCATCCAGGGCGGCGTCGCGGGCGTGGTGCCCACTTTCGAGGTCGGGCGCGTGCAGCGCTTCCAGAAAGGCAGCGGCCTCACCATCCAGGTGCCGGTGGTGGACTTGATGGAAATCGGCGCCGGCGGCGGCAGCATCGCGCGCGCCAGCCGGCTGGGCACGTTGCAGGTGGGCCCGGAAAGCGCCGGCGCCGAGCCAGGCCCGATTTGCTACGGGCGCGGCGGCAGCGAGCCTACGGTGACCGATGCGGATTTACTGCTCGGCTACCTCGATCCCGACTACTTCCTCGGCGGCACCATGAAGCTCGACGCCGCCGCGGCGCGGCGCGGCATCGAAGAGCGCGTCGCCAAGCCCCTTGGCGTTTCCTTCATCGACGCGCTGTGGGGCATCCACGACCTGATCAACGAGACCATGGCGGCGGCCGCCAAGACGCACATCGCCGAGCGCGGCGGCAACCCAAGCCTGGTGACGGTGACCGCTTTCGGCGGCGCCGGCCCGGTGCACGCCTACGGCCTGGCGCACAAGCTCGGCGCCCCGCGGCTGGTGGTGCCGCCCAATGCCGGCGTCGGCTCGGCGCTGGGATTTTTCACCGCACCGCGCGCCTTCGACCTGGTGCGCAGCCACAAGGTGCCTTTCGCCACGGCCGATTTCGCGAAGCTGGAAGCGCTGTTTCGAGGGCTGGAAACCGATGGCGAGCGCACGCTGCGCAAGGCGGGCGCCACTGGACCGATAGGCTTTGCGCGCTCGGTGGAGGCGCGCTTCATCGGCCAGGGATCGGAAACCAGCCTGCCCATCCCGGAGCGCGATTTCGCTGCGCTCGATGCGGCAGAGCTGCGCCGAAGGTTCGATGCGGCCTACGAGCGCCTCTACGGCCGCACCTATCCCGAGTCGCCGGTCGAGTTCGTCAACTTCTGCGTGCGTGCGAGCCTGCCGGTGAAGCAGCTCGAGCTGCCGCGGCTCACGAACAAGGGACGCACACGCGACGCCGTCAAGGGCGAGCGCAAGGCCTATTCGGGCGTGGCGCGGGATTTCATCTCGCATGCGGTCTACGACCGCTATAAGCTCGCCCCCGGCGCCGAAATCGCCGGGCCGGCGATCTTCGAGGAGCGCGAGTCCACCGTCGTCGTGGGCGCCGGCGCCCGCGCACGAGTGGACGATTTCGGCTTCCTGTGGGTGGACCTGCCGAAGGAGGTGGCGCATGCAGCGGCGGCTTGACCCGATCACGCTCGAGATCCTCTGGCGGCGGCTCATCTCGATCGTGGACGAGGCCGACGCCGCCGTCGCGCGCACCGCGTTCTCGAGCCTGCTGCGCGATGCGCACGACTACACGTGCATGTTCACCGACTCGCGCGGGCGCGAGCTCGCGCAGGGCACGCTCGCCACGCCCGGGCAGTCGGGCGCGATGGCGCTCGGCATCAAGCGGCTGGTGCAGGGCCTGCCGCCGGAGGCGTTCAACCCCGGTGATGTCTACATCACCAACGATCCCTGGGCGCTCGCCGGGCACCTGAACGACGTGTGCGTGCTGAGCCCGATCTTCCACCGCGAGCGGCTGGTCGCGTTCACCGCGTGCATCCTGCACCACTCGGACATCGGCGGCCGCGTCGCCTCCGACAACCGCGAGGTGTACGAAGAGGGGCTGTTCATCCCGCTCGTCAAGCTCTACGACGGCGGCCGGCTCAACGATGGGGTGCTCGCGATGATCCGCGCCAACGTGCGCACGCCCGAGCAGGT
>CAYMVA010000107.1:0-7825 GCA_964393745.1 uncultured Enterobacteriaceae bacterium
GACGGCGCTCAAGGGTTTCGCGGCATCCGCTGGGTGTTCGAGCACGGCTTCGAGCAGCTCGACTACTTTGCGCTGGTGTACGGGCTGCTGGCGCTGGTGCTGGCGCTGTTCGTCGTCGCAGAGCGCTCGCGCCTGGGCGCCACCGTGCGCACGCTCGGCGAGGACCCGGAGCTTGCCGCGAGCGTGGGCATCGACGTGCAACGGATCAAGCTCGGCGTCGCGGCCGTGGCCGGGGCGCTGGCGGCGCTCGGCGGCGTGCTGTTCGCGCACCACAACACCTACATCGAGCCGCGCAACTTCGACATCATGCTCGGGGTGCACAGCCTCGCCTATGCGCTGATCGGCGGCCTGGGCACGGCGTTCGGCCCGCTGCTCGGGGTCGCCGTGGACATCGGCGTGCTGGAGGGCAGCCGCTTTCTTCAGGGCTACCGCATGATCGTGTTCGGCGGCCTGGTGGCGCTGCTGCTCATCGTGCGCCCGCGCGGCTTGCTCGACGAGCGCGTGGTGCACTGGTTCAGGAGCCGCGCGTTAAGGAGGCCATGAGGGTCCTGCTCTTCGGCCTGGCGTGCCTCGCTGCGGCCCCGGCCTGGGCGCAACGCGTGCAGGCGGCGCTCGATTGCCGGTTCACCGGCACCGATTTCATCTACGACTGCGTGATCCGTCTCGAGCGCGGCGGCGCACCGCTTACAGGCGCGCAAATCACGGTAGGCGCCGACATGCCCTCGATGCCGATGGCGCACAACATCAAGCCGGTGAAGGCCACGCCTGGCCGCAATGCGGGCAGCTACGAGGCGCGGCTCGACCTGGAGATGACCGGGGAGTGGGCGGTGAAGCTGCGGCTCGCCGGCCCGGTGCGCGACCAGCTGGTGCTGCACTACGAATTCGACGAAAAAGGCGCCCGCCTCGTCATTCGATCCGGCAAGCCTCCTCGAAAGTAAGGCGCGGATTGCGCGGGAAGATCTTCGACGCATCGCCCGTGCCCAGATTGCAGAGGAAGTTCGACTTCCAGCGGCCGTCGGGAAAGAAAGCGGCATCGACCTTGGCGTTGTCGAACCCCGACATTGGGCCGCAGTCCAGCCCGAGCGCGCGCGCCGCGATGATGAAGTAGGCGCCCTGCAGCGTGCCGTTTCGGAACGCGGTGCGCTCGTTTGAAGCCAGCTTGTCGTCGCCTTGGAATCCCTTGATGGCGTCGGGCCGGTTCGGGAAGGTCTTGGGCAGGTTTTCGTAGAAGCGCGGGTCGTAGGCGATGATCGCAGTCACCGGCGCGGCCATGGTCTTGTCGAGGTTTCCCGGGCTAAGCGCAGGCCTGAGCTTGTCCTTGGCTTCCTTCGAACGCACGAACACGATGCGCAGGGGCTGCGTGTTCATGGTGGTCGGGCCCCACTTCATCAGCTCGTACAACTCGCGCAGCCGGGAATCGCTGACCGTCCCCGAGAAGGCGTTGTGGGTGCGCGCCGCGCGGAAGATGAGGTCCTTGGCCTGGTCGTCGAGCATGCAGCCCTCCGGGAGAATTGGCGCGAATGCTAGCATCGCCCGATGGCGGCATGGGTCGAGCCTGCGAACCTCGAGCTGCGCTCGGTGCTGCGGCCCGGCGACGGCATCCTCTGGGGCCAGGCCGGCGCCGAGCCGCAGACGCTCACCGAGGCGTTGGTGGCGCAGCGCGCGGCGCTCGGTGGCGTTTCGGTGTTCCTCGGCATCAACTATTCGGGCATCGTCAGGCCGGAGCACGCCGATTATCTGCGCCTGTCCGCCTATTGCGGCGCCGGCCATAACCGTGCGCTCGCCGATGCGGGTGTGCTCGAGATCCATCCGCACCCCTACTCGCAGCTCGGGAATCTGTTCCGCTCGCGCCGGGTGCGCGCCGACGTCGTATTCCTTCAAGTAAGTCCGCCCAACGCAAACGGCGAATACAGCCTGGGACTTGCCGCCGAGTACCTAATCCCCGCGCTCGAAACCTGCCGCGCGATCGTCGCCGAAGTGAACGAGCGCGTGCCCTGGACCCACACCGACCGCGTGCTGCGCGAGCAGGACTTCGCGCTAGGGGTGCGCAGCTCGCGCGAACCCGCCCCCCTGCCCTACGGCGCGCCGGGCGAGACCGAGCGCGCCATCGCGCGCCACGCGGCGGCATTCGTTGCCGACGGCGCGACGCTCGAGTTCGGGCTTGGCGCGCTGCCCGACGCCATCCTCGGCGAGCTCGGCGACCGGCGCGACCTCGGCGTGCACTCAGGCGCCCTCGGCGACGGCGTCGCGGAGCTCATGCGCAAGGGCGTGATCAACAACGCGCGCAAAGCGATCGACCCGGGCCAAAGCGTGGGCGGATTGCTGCTTGGCAGCCGCAAGCTGTTCGATTTCGCGCACTGCAACCCGGCCGTGCGCCTTGCTTCCTCGGATTACACGCACGACGCGCGCGTGCTGGCGCGGCTGGAACGCTTTGTCGCCGTCAACTCGGCGGTCGAGGTGGATCTGACCGGGCAGGTGAACGCGGAGGTGGCCGGCGGCAGCTACGTCGGCGCAGTCGGCGGCGCGCTCGATTTCATCCGCGCCGCCAACCAGTCCCCCGGCGGCGTGTCGCTGGTGCTGCTGCCTTCAAGCGTGGGGAGCAAGGCGTCGCGCATCGTGTCGCGGCTCTCAGGGCCGGTCGCCACGCCGCGCAGCGAGGCCGGCGTCATCGTCACCGAGCACGGCGCAGCGGACCTGCGCGGCTGCACGCTTGCGGAGCGGGCGCGGCGCATGCTCGCCATCGCGCACCCCGTCTGGCGCGAGGCGCTGGAGCGCGAGGCGCGGGAAGCAGGTCTGCTTCGCTAGCGGTAATCGCGCAGCGCGCGCACCAGCCAGAACGGCATCACCGCGAGCGCGATCGCGCACAGCGAGAACACCAGCACCACCCGGTAGCCGCCGCCCAGATCGTGCAGCAGGCCGCCCATCAATGAGCCGAACGCCGCGCCCAGCGCGTTGGTGGCGTAGATCGTGCCGTAGATCGTCGCCACGCGCGGGCCCGCGAAATGCCGCGTGCAGATCGAGGAGATGATCGGGCCGCGCACCCCCATGCACAATCCGAACACCGCGATAAAGGCGACCAGCAACGCCACCGAAGGTTGCGCGGCAAGGAACAGCAGCAGGACCATGCCGCTGGCAGTGCCGGCGAAGCTTGCGCTGACCGTCTGGCGGTAACCGAAGCGCTCGGCGACGAAGCCGCTGCCCATGACGCTGAAAGCCGACAGCATGCCGGTGAAACCGAAAGCGGTGGCCGCGGCCAGCGGCGAGAAGCCGGCGTCGATGAAAAACGCCACCAGCTGCACCACGATGGCGAACATCCCGGTGGCGGTGAAAAAGAACGCCTGCGCCATGCCCCAGTAGATCGGCGTGCGCATCGCCGCGCGCAGCGTCCAGCCGCTGCCCTCGGCGCGCGCCGCGGCCGCGGCATGCACCGCAGGATGACCGGCGGTGAATCTGCCCCACGGCACGGCGAATAGGAGGATCGGCACGCCAATCAGCAGCACGCCGCCGAGCGCGCGGTAGGCGATGCGCCAATGGTAATGATCGACCATGTACTGCGTCAGCGGCACGAAGGTGACCACGCCCAGGCCAACCGCGGAAAATGCGATGCCGATCACGCGCGACAGCCGCACCCGGTACCAGCGCGCCAGCAGCGCCGAGGCGGGCACCATTCCGGTCAGGCTGACCCCGATGCCCACCATGGCGCCGACCAGCAGGTAGAACTGCCACAGTTGGTCCAGCGAGCCGGCAAGGAAGAACGCGCTGCCCAGGCACGCCAGTCCGGCGGCGTACACCCAGCGCGGCCCGGCGCGGTCGAACAGCACGCCGACCAGCGGCGCGGCGAAGCCGTTCACCAGCAGGTAGACCGAATACACGCCGGTGAGTTGCGAGCGCGACCAACCGAATTCGCGCTCCAGCGGCAGCAGGAACACCGCGTAGGTGTCGCCCACGCCGCGACCGAACATGTTGAGCAGGAAGCAGGTCGCGAGCACCGCGAGCGCGGTGCGGCGCGCGCGCGTGGAATCCGGGGTGTCCTGCAAGAACGCTAACTCTTTGCCGGCTCGAGGCCGAACACCTGGCGCAGGTAGGCGAGATACCCCGCGTCCTTGCTCACCGTCTTGCCCGGCGAATCGGATACCTTGGCAACCGGCTGGCCGTTGCACTCGGTCATCTTGATGACCATGTTGAGCGGCTCGTAGCCCAGGTCGTTGGTGAGGTTGGTGCCGATGCCGAACGAGGTGAGCGCCCGGTCCTTGAAGCGGCGCGCGATCTCGATGGCGAGCGGAAACGACAGCTGGTCGGAGAAGATCAGGGTCTTGGTGTGCGGGTCGACGCGGTTCCTCCGGTAGTGCGCGATCAAGCGCTCGCCCCACTCGAACGGGTCGCCGGAGTCGTGGCGCGCGCCGTCGAACAGCTTGCAGAAGTACATGTCGAAGTCGCGCAGGAAGGCGTCCAGGCCGTAGGTGTCGGAGAGCGCGATGCCGAGGTCGCCGCGGTACTCCTTGGCCCAGGTGTCGAAGGCGAACACCTGCGAATCGCGCAGCCTCGGGCCCAGCGCCTGGCAGGCCTGCATGTACTCGTGCGCCATGGTGCCCAGCGGCGTGACGCCGTTGTTCATCGCCAGCCAGACGTTCGAGGTGCCGGCAAAGCGCTCCGGGATCTCGCGTTTGAGCGTGGCGATGATCTCCTCGTGCCAGGCGCGCGAGAAGCGCCGGCGGGTGCCGAAATCGGAGATTTTGAACTCGAGCGCCGGCTCGATGGCGCGCACGAGATCGATCTTGGCGCGCAGGCGCCGCCGCCCCTCTTCGAGGTCCGGCCGCGGCTGGGTGCGACGGAAATAGGTTTCCGAGATCACCGCCAGCACCGGGATCTCGTACAGGATGGTGTGCAGCCAGGGGCCGTGAATGGTGATCGCGATGCCGCCGGGCGCCCCGGGCGCGCGCTCGACCTTGAGGTATTTGTCGTTGAACTTGAACAGCGCAAGGAAGTCGACGAAATCCGACTTCATGAAGCGCAGGCCGCGCAGGTAGGCAAGCTCGTCCTCCCTGAAGCGCAGGCTACGCAGATCGGCGAGCTGCTCGCGGATCGCGTCCAGGTGCGGCGCCAGGTCGGCTTCGTCGCTGCGGCACTTGAACTCGTATTCGACCTGCGCGCCCGGAAAGTGGTGCAGCACCACCTGCATCATGGTGAATTTGTACAGGTCGGTGTCGAGCAGCGACTCGATCAGCATGCGGCCGATTCTACCCGTGCTGCGATAATGCCCGCATGTGCGGCCGCTATGCGCTTCACGCGCACCCCGACGTGGTGGCGCTGCAGTTCAGCCTCGCCGAGCCGCCCCAGTTCGCGCCGCGCTACAACATCGCGCCCAGCGCACAGGTGCTGGCGGTGCGGCGCGAGAAAAACGGCCAGGCGCACGCCGCGCAGCTGCGCTGGGGCCTGGTGCCGCGCTGGGCCAAGGATCCCGCGATCGGCGCACGCATGAACAACGCGCGCGCCGAGACGGTGGCCGAGAAACCTTCGTTTCGCGACGCCTTTCGCCGGCGGCGGTGCCTCATCCCGGCGAGCGGCTTCTACGAATGGCAGGCGCGGGACGGCCGCAAGATCCCCTACTACGTGCACCCCGCCGCCGGCGAGCTGTTCGCCTTTGCCGGGCTGTGGGAGCGCTGGGAGCGCGCCGGGGAGGCGCTCGAGACCTGCGCCATCGTCACCACCGACGCGAACGAAACGATGCGCCCGATCCACGACCGCATGCCGGTGATCGTGGCGCCGGGCGACTACGCGCGCTGGCTGGATTGCGAGGGCGGCGGCGAGGTGCGCGACCTGCTGCGCCCCTGCGACCCGGCCCGGACCGTGGCGCAGCGCGTGAGCCGGGCGGTGAACAATGCGCGCAACGAGTCGGAGCGGCTGATCGAGCCCTCTGAGGATTAGCCGGGGCGCCACAGGCAAAAGTGTAAAGTCACGCTTTACACTTTGGCCGTCCAAGGTCGGAGCGCGCCGCCCGGCGCCGCCGCCGGTTTGGGGACAGACCCCGGTTCTTCTTGGTTTTGCCTTTTGGGGTCTGTCCCCGATCTTCAGTCCCCGATTTTCTTTCCCCTCGCCTCATTGCCGCGGGTGTCGGGGCGGGTGTCTAATACATGACATTTAGGAAGCCGAATTCACCTTGTGAAGACGAGAGAGATGTGATGCGGCCGTGACGACGCGAGGTCGTTTCTGCTGGGGCGGTCTACGTAGCGGAGCCGGCTGCTTGTGAAATCGACAGGCAGCCGTCTCGCCGCCGCCGTTCTGCTTCTTGCCGGGTCGGTCGCCGTCCACGCACAGCCGGCGGCGAGAGTGCACCGAATCGGGTACGTTTCGCCAACATCGCTGAATCCCTCGAATCCCCAGTTCGATGCATTTCGCCAGGGACTCAGGGAATTGGGGTATGTCGAGGGGAAGAATGTCATCGTCGAGGCGCGATTCGCAGAGGGGCGCTTCGAACGCCTTCCCGAGCTCGTCGCTGAGTTGATCGGACTGAAGGTCGATGTGCTGGTGGCCGGGTCGCCCGTCGGCGCAGTCGCCGCGAAGAAAGCGAGCACATCCGTTCCCATCGTGTTCGCTGGCGTTGGGGATCCGGTTGCTTCGGGCCTCGTGGCGAGCCTCGCGCGCCCAAGAGGCAACATCACCGGCGTAGCCGTCGGGGCCGGTGGTGCGGCGTTCGGCGAAAAATGGGTGGAACTGCTCAAAGAGGCGTTGCCCGACGTTTCGCAGGTCGCGGTGCTGGCAAACCGGTCGAATCCGACAAATACTCCGAATTTGAAGGGAGTTGAGGCGGCTGCGCAGACCGTGAAAGTGAAGCTCGATATTCTCGATGCCGGGAATGCGACGGAGCTGGATCGGGCGCTTGCAGCTATCGAAGCGAGTCGGGCGCAAGCAATCATTGTGACGAGTGACCCGTTTCTCCTCGACAAACGAGTCGCTCTCGTTCAATTCGCCGCCAGCAAGCGCCTGCCCGCCATTTACTTCTTCAAACTGTTCGCAGATGCCGGAGGCCTGATGTCGTACGGGGCCAGCCTGGAAGAATCGTATCGAAGGGCAGCCACGTACGTGGACAGGATCCTCAAAGGGGCGAAGCCGGCCGACCTTCCCATCGAGCAGCCGACGCGCTTCGAACTCGTCATCAACATGAAAACGGCCCGAGCGCTCGGGCTCAAGATCCCGCAGTCCCTGCTGCTGCGAGCCGACCACGTCATTGAATGATGGACCGCCGCCGAGCCCGGGTCGGTTGCGTGGCGGCAGCGTAGGGCTTCGCAGAAGAGTGCTGTGGCTGCCGTGCCGGGTGGCGCAAAACCCGAACAGGCCGACCAGAAAGCAAGGCGACCTAATACTGGATATAATTCCAGCGCTGGATGGAGACACAGCACCGAACGCACCCATTGCACTTCGAGGTCCCATGCACGAGCCGCTGACCGAACGCCAGGGCGAGATCCTGCGCCTGATCCGAGAGCTCACCGAAGTGGCGGGCTTCCCGCCGACGCGCGCCGAAATCGCCGAGCGCATGGGCTTTCGCTCGGTGAACGCCGCCGAGCAGCACCTGCGGGCGCTGGAGAAGAAGGGGGCGCTGGATATTTCCCCTGGCGCCTCGCGCGGCATCCGGGTGCGCGACCGCGGGCCGCGCCTCGGCCGCCTGCTCGAGTTGCCGGTGATCGGCCGCGTCGCGGCCGGCTCGCCCATCCTCGCCGAGGAGCACGTCACGGCCCGCTACCAGATTGACCCCAATCTCTTCACTCCCCGCGCCGACTACCTGCTGAAGGTGCGCGGCCTGTCGATGCGCGACATCGGTATCCTCGAG
>CAYMVA010000108.1:0-40510 GCA_964393745.1 uncultured Enterobacteriaceae bacterium
CCGGGCTGGACGGTTTCGACGTGTGCACGGATCTTCCCCATCCATGGGTAGCGGAGTGCGTCGCGGCGCCGCGCGGATCGCCAGCCCGGGATTGAGACGGCGAACCGGGTTGCGATCGAGAAGATCCTCCAGGGAGATCCCATCCTGTGCGGCGT
Organism: uncultured Enterobacteriaceae bacterium; assembly: GCA_964393745.1. GTDB lineage: Bacteria > Pseudomonadota > Gammaproteobacteria > Burkholderiales > SG8-39 > 2-02-FULL-66-14. The sequence goes on from CAYMVA010000108.1 coordinate 156, forward strand.
GGCGCGGGCCGGGGAACTGATCCCGGAGCTCGACGCAGAGCGCCTGATCCTGCACGCCGGGCCGCCGATCGAGTGGCGGCGCATGTGCGGGCCGATGCGCGGCGCCATCGTGGGCGCGATCTTGTATGAAGGCTGGGCGGACATCGAAGCGCGCGCGCAGGCGATGGCCGACGCCGGAGAGGTGGTGTTCGAGCCCTGCCACCACCACGATGCGGTCGGGCCGATGGCGGGCATCATCAGCCCGTCGATGCCGGTCTGGATCGTGGTCAACGCGGCCGGCGGCAACCGCGCCTTCAGCAACCTCAACGAGGGCCTGGGCAAGGTGCTGCGCTTCGGCGCCAACAGCCCGGAGGTGATCGCGCGCCTGAAGTGGATGCAGCAGACACTCGCTCCGACGCTGCGCGCCGGGCTGGCGAAGCTGGGCGAGATCGAGCTCAAGCCGCTGATGGCGCAGGCGCTGCACATGGGCGACGAAGTGCACAACCGCAACGCCGCAGCGTCGTCGTTGCTCATCAAGCGGCTGGTGCCGGCGCTGCTCAAGTCGGGCGCGCCGCCGGCGGACGTCGCGGCGGTGATCGAGTTCATCGCCGGCAACGACCATTTCTTCCTCAACATCTCGATGGCCGCATGCAAGTCGATGCTGGAGGCGGCGCACGGCGTGCCCCACAGCAGCCTGGTTACGGTGATGGGGCGTAACGGCGTCGATTTCGGCGTGCGCGTCTCGGGACTCGGCAATCGCTGGTTCACCGCGCCGGCCCCGCTAGTGAATGGGCTTTATTTCCCCGGCTACAGCATCGCCGATGCGGCCCCAGATTTGGGCGACAGCGCGATCACCGAGACTGCCGGGGTCGGCGGCTTCGCCATGGCGGCGGCGCCGGCGATCGTCAAGTTCGTCGGCGGCAACGCCCGGGACGCGATCGCCCATACGCTGGCGATGACGCACATCACCCTGGGGCGCAACAACGCTTTCACGCTTCCGGCGCTCGATTTCGCTGGCACCCCGGCGGGCATCGACGCGCGGCGCGTGGTCGACACCGGAATCCTGCCGGTGATCAACACCGGCATCGCGCACAAGGCGCCCGGCGTCGGGCAGATCGGCGCCGGCGTCACGCGCGCGCCAGCGGCCTGCTTCACGCAGGCGGTGCAGGCGCTGGCCGCGGCGCTGGCAGCCTGAGCGTCCGCGACCGCGGGGAGATCGACATGGCATCCGGCGGACTGGCAGTACTCGCGATCGGTGGCAACGCGCTGATCCGCGACCGGGAGCACGAATCCATTCCCGACCAGTACGACATGGTGTGCGCGCTGGCGGGTGACATCGCCGGCATGATCGAAACCGGCTGGAGCGTGGTGGTGACGCACGGCAACGGGCCGCAGGTGGGATTCATCCTGCGCCGCTCGGAGCTTTCGATCGCCGAAGTGCCGCCGGTGCCAATGGATTACGCGGGCGCCGACATTCAGGGCGGGGTGGGCTACATGTTCGTCAGGGCCTTGCGCAACGAGTTCCGCCGCCGCGGTATCCGCCGCCAGGCGGTTGCGGTAATAACGCAGACGGTGGTGGATCGCAATGACCCGGCGTTCGCCAATCCGACCAAGCCGATCGGCTCGCACATGGAGGAGGCGCGGGCGAAGAAGCTCGCCGCCAAGTACCGTTGGACGGTGCGCGAAGACGCCGGCCGGGGCTGGCGCCGCGTGGTGCCCTCGCCAAAGCCGCAGACCATTGTCGAGACCGAAGTCATCCGCACCCTGGCGCGCGAAGGCTACGTGGTGGTGGCTTGCGGCGGCGGCGGCATCCCGGTGATCGAGGACGAGCACGGCAACCTGCAGGGCGTCGAGGCGGTGATCGACAAGGACCTCGCCTCGAGCCTGCTGGCGCGCAGCATGGGCGCCGATACCCTGGTGCTGCCGACGGGCGTGGAAAAGGTGGCGCTCGATTTCAACAAGCCGACGCAGCGCTGGCTCGACCGCATGACGCTCGCCGAGGCGCGCCGCCACCACGCCGAGGACCAGTTCGACCAGGGCAGCATGGGTCCCAAGGTCGCGGCGCTGATCGATTTCGTGGGCGGCGGCGGCCAGCTCGGGCTGATCACCAATCCTCCCAACATCGCGCGGGCACTGCGCGGCGAGACCGGCACGCGCGTCGTCGCAGAGTAACGGTCCATCGAAGCTCGCGACGTCCGGATCGCGCGCTGCGATGGTGGTTTGATTTGAGGGGGCAGGCGAATCCATGTAAACTCCTTCATTCACGCCCAGCAAGGCGTTAATGACGAAATACGTTTTCGTAACCGGTGGTGTCGTTTCCAGTCTTGGAAAGGGCATCGCCGCCGCCTCTCTCGCCGCAATCCTCGAATCCCGCGGCATCAAGGTCACCAACATCAAGCTGGATCCCTACATCAACGTGGATCCCGGCACCATGTCGCCGTTCCAGCACGGCGAGGTGTTCGTCACCGAGGACGGCGCCGAGACCGACCTCGACCTCGGCCACTACGAGCGCTTCCAGTCCTCGAAGATGCGGCGCTGCAACAACTTCACCGCCGGGCAGATCTACGAGTCGGTGATCAAGCAGGAGCGCCGCGGCGACTACCTCGGCGGCACGGTGCAGGTGATCCCGCACATCACCGACGAAATCAAGCTGTTCATCAAGCGCGGCGCCGGCGAGACCGATATCGCGATCGTGGAGATCGGCGGCACCGTAGGCGACATCGAATCGCTGCCGTTCCTCGAGGCGATCCGGCAGATGGGGCTGGAGCTCGGCCGCAGCAACGTCTGCTACATCCACCTCACGCTGGTGCCGTACATCGCTTCGGCCGGCGAGATCAAGACCAAGCCGACGCAGCACTCGGTGAAGGAGCTGCGCGAGATCGGGATTTCGGCCGACGTGCTGCTGTGCCGCACCGATCGCCCGCTGCCCGAGGAGGAGCGGCGCAAGATCGCGCTGTTCTGCAACGTGCAGAAGGAGGCCGTGATCTCGGCCTGGGACGTGGATTCGATCTACAAGATCCCGATGATGCTGCACGATCAGATGCTGGACGAAATCGTGTGCCACAAGCTGGGCGTGCTGGCGAAGGCGGCCAACCTGTCGCCGTGGCGCCGCATCGTCGAAGCGCTCGAGCATCCGGAGCAGGAGGTGGATGTCGCCTTCGTCGGCAAGTATGTCGATCTGCAGGATTCCTACAAGTCGCTCAACGAGGCGGTGGCGCACGCCGGCATCCATACCCGCAGCCGCGTCAAGGTGCATTACGTGGATTCCGAGGAGCTCGAGAACAGCGGCGTCGCGGCGCTGGAGAAGATGGACGCGATCCTGGTGCCCGGCGGCTTCGGCAAGCGCGGCACCGAAGGCAAGATCCGCGCCATCCAGTACGCGCGCGAGCAGAAAATCCCGTACCTGGGCATTTGCCTCGGAATGCAGCTCGCCACGATCGAGTTCGCGCGCAACGCTTGCGGCCTCGCCGGCGCCAACAGCACCGAGTTCGACCCTGATACTCCGCACCCGGTGGTGGCGCTGATCACGGAGTGGCTTGACCGCACCGGGCGGATCGAGCAACGCAGCGAGCACTCGGACCTCGGCGGCAGCATGCGCCTGGGGGCGCAGAAATGCCCGGTCGATCCGGGCACGCTGGCCGAGCGCATCTACGGCGCCGAAGTCAACGAGCGCCATCGCCACCGCTACGAAGTGAACAACGTCTACGTGCCGCAGCTGGAGGCCAAGGGCTACAGGGTGTCGGCGCGCACGCCGAGCGAGCACCTGCCCGAGATCATGGAGCTCCCCGGGCACCCGTTCTTCGTAGGCGTGCAGTTCCATCCCGAGTTCACCTCGACGCCGCGCGGCGGGCATCCGCTGTTCCAGGCGTTCATCAGCGCGGCGGTCCGTTACCGCGCGCAGGCCAAGCGCTCCTCGCCGGGTGGGCCGCTTTCCATTGTGGCCGCATGAAGCTTTGTGGATTCGAAGCCGGCCTGGATCGGCCGCTGTTCCTCATTGCCGGCCCGTGCGTGGTCGAGTCACGCCAGCTCCAGGTCGACACCGCGGGGCGCCTGAAGGAGATCTGCGCGCGGCTCAAGGTGCCGTTCATCTTCAAGTCTTCCTACGACAAGGCGAACCGCAGCTCGGGTCAATCGTTTCGCGGCCTCGGCATGGAGCAGGGGCTAGCGGTGCTTGCCGAAGTGAGGAAAACCGTCGGTGTCCCGGTATTGACGGATGTGCATACCGAGGCAGAAGTAAAGCCGGCTGCCGCAGTGGTGGATGTGCTGCAGACGCCGGCGTTTCTCTGCCGCCAGACCGACTTCATCCGCGCGGCGGCTTCTGCCGGCAAGCCGGTCAACATCAAGAAGGGCCAGTTCCTGTCGCCGCAGGAGATGAACAACGTGGTCGACAAGGCGAAGCAGGCGGCGCTCGAAGCAGGCCACGCGGCGGACTCGGTGATGGTGTGCGAGCGCGGCTTTGCATTCGGCTACGGCAACCTGGTGTCCGACATGCGCTCGCTCGCGATCCTGCGCCAGACCGGCTGCCCGGTGGTGTTCGACGCCACCCACTCGGTGCAGCTGCCGGGCGGGCAGGGCACCAGCTCCGGCGGCCAGCGCGAGTTCATCCCGGTGCTGGCGCGCGCCGCGGTGGCGAGCGGCATCTCGGGCCTGTTCATGGAGACGCACCCGGACCCGGACAAGGCGCTCTCCGACGGCCCCAACGCCTGGCCGCTGGCGCTGGTCGAGGAGCTGCTCGAGACGCTGGTGGAACTGGACCATGCCGTGAAGCGCAAGGGCTTCGCGGAATCCCGCATCAAGCAATGAAGGAACGGAAAACCCGATCATGAGCTCCATCGTTGATGTCGTCGCAAGGGAAATCCTCGATTCGCGCGGTCATCCGACCGTCGAGGCGGACGTGCTGCTCGAGTCGGGCGCAATGGGGCGCGCAGCCGTGCCCTCGGGCGCCTCCACCGGCAGCCGCGAAGCGATCGAGCTGCGCGACGGCGACGCCCGGCGCTATGGCGGCAAGGGCGTGCTCAAAGCGGTGGAGCACGTCAACACCGAGATATCGGAGGCGATCGTCGGGCTGGACGCCTCGGAGCAGGCGTTCATAGACAAGACGCTGGCCGAGCTCGACGGCACCGAGAACAAGGCGCGCCTCGGCGCCAACGCGCTGCTCGCGGTGTCGCTGGCGGTGGCCAAGGGGGCGGCGGAGGAATCGGGGCTGCCGCTGTACCGTTATCTCGGCGGCGCCGGGCCGCTGCAGATGCCGGTGCCGATGCTGAACGTGATCAACGGTGGTGCGCACGCCAACAACAAGCTCGACCTGCAGGAATTCATGATCGTGCCCGCCGGCGCGCAATCCTTTCGCGAGGCGCTGCGCTGCGGCGCCGAAGTGTTCCAGGCGCTGAAGAGGCTGGTGGCCGCGAAAGGCATGTCCACCGCGGTCGGCGACGAGGGTGGCTTCGCTCCCGACATCGCGAGCCACGCGGCGGCGATCGAGCTGATCCTCGAGGCGATCGACCGGGCGGGCTACAGCGCCGGGCAGGACGTGCTGCTGGCGCTCGATTGCGCGGCCACCGAGTTTTGCAAGGACGGCAAGTACAACCTCGCCTCGGAGCGCCTGTCGCTGGACGCGGCAGGATTCTGCGATTACCTCGCCGCGCTGGCGGACCGCTACCCGATCGTGTCGATCGAGGACGGCATGGCGGAAAACGATTGGCAGGGCTGGAAACTGCTCAGCGGGCGGCTGGGGCGCAAGCTGCAGCTGGTCGGCGACGACCTGTTCGTCACCAATGCGCGCATCCTGCGCGAGGGCATCCGCCAGGGCGTGGCCAACGCGGTGCTCATCAAGGTGAACCAGATCGGCACGCTTTCCGAGACCTTTGCGGCGATCGAGCTCGCCAAGCGCGCCGGCTACGGCACCGTGATCTCGCACCGCTCCGGGGAAACTGAAGACACGACCATCGCCGACATCGCGGTCGGCAGCAACGCGTTGCAGATCAAGGCCGGGTCGCTGTCGCGTTCGGATCGCACCGCCAAGTACAACCAGCTGCTGCGCATAGAGGAGGACCTGGGCGACTCGGTGGCCTACCCGGGGCGTGAGGCGTTCCTGCAAGGGCGATGAAAATTCTGCTCGGCCTGCTCGGCATGCTGATCGTCGCCATCCAGATGCCGCTCTGGGTCGGCAAGGGCGGGTGGCTGCGCGCCTGGGAAGTGGACCGGCAGCTCGAGGCGCAGCGCGGCCGTAACGCGCAGCTCGAGGCGCGCAATGCGGCGCTCGGCGCCGAAGTGACGGACCTCAAGCAGGGGTTGGAGGCGGTCGAGGAGCGCGCCCGGCACGAGCTCGGCATGGTCAAGGGCGACGAGTTGTTCTACCAGTTCGCCGAGCCGGCGCGCGCCAATCCTGCCGCGCGATGAGCGCGCATTGAGCGCGCGCTCGCGATCCCGCCTGGCAACACTCCTGATCCGGTCCGCCGTGGTGCTATGGCGCGTTGCGCTGGCGCTCGCCATAGCCTGGTGCGCGAGCGCGCTCTGGATCGACGGCCCGGCGGCGCGCCTGCCTGCCGGCGCACTCGCCGCCGGAGCGGCGCTGCTTCCGGTGGCGGCCTTCCTGCTGTTGCGCCCGCGCTGGAAGGGCGATGCCGTGGCGGTCGCGATTTTCGCTGGCGTGCTCGCGTGGTGGCTGCAGATAGAGCCGCGCAACGACCGCGATTGGCAGCCTGACGTCGCGCAACTGCCGCGCGCCGAGTTGCGGGGCGAGCAGCTGCGCTTTCGCAACCTGCGCAATTTCCACTATCGCAGCGAGTCCGACTTCACCGAGCGCTGGGAGGAACGCAGTTTTGACCTGTCGAAGCTGCGCGGTCTCGATGTGAGCATTGTCTACTGGGGCTCGCCCTACATCGCGCACACCATCATGAGCTGGGAATTCGAGGGCGGGCCGCCGCTTGCGATCTCGATCGAGACCCGCAAGGAAAAAGGCGAGTCCTACTCGGCGTTGCGCGGTTTTTTCCGCCAGTTCGAGCTCTACTACGTGGTGTCCGACGAGCGCGACGTGGTGCTCGTGCGCACCAATCATCGCGGCGAGCAGGTCTACCTGTACCGGCTGCGCACGCCGCCCGCGCGCGCGCGGGCCCTGCTGCTGGATTACGTCGCCACCATCAACCGCATCGCCGACCAGCCGATTTTCTACAATGCGCTCACCGACAACTGCACCACCGGAATCCTGCTGCATGCCAATCACGCGGTCCAAATGATTCCCCTGAACTGGAAGTGGATCGCGAACGGTTTCCTCGACGAGTGGCTCTACGAGCACGGCGTCGTCAGCCGGGCGCTGCCCTTTGCGGCGCTCAAGCAGGCGAGCCTCGTCAATGCGCGGGCGCTTGCAGCAGGAGGCGGCGCGGAGTTCTCGGCGCGCATCCGCGAGGGGTTGCCGGCGCGGCCCGCCTGGGCAGGGGCGGCGAAGTGAAACTCACGCTCGAGAGGCTCGAGGCCGCGGCGCGCGTGGTCTATGGCGCCATGCCGCCGACGCCGCAATACGCGTGGCCCCTGCTGGTGGCGCGCAGTGGTTGCGAGGTCTGGGTGAAGCACGAAAACCACACCCCGACCGGCGCCTTCAAGGTGCGCGGCGGGCTGGTCTACATGGAACGCTTAAAGCGCGAGCGCCCGCAGGTGCGCGGCATCATCAGCGCCACCCGCGGCAACCACGGCCAGAGCCTCGCCTTCGCCGGCAGGCGCCATGGCGTCGCGGTGACGATCGTGGTGCCGCACGGCAACAGTCGCGAGAAGAACGCTGCCATGCGCGCTTTCGGCGCCGAGCTGATCGAGCATGGGCGCGATTTCGACGAGGCGCGCGGCGAGGCGGAGCGCCTCGCGCCGCTGCGCGGCCTGGAGATGGCGCCCTCGTTCGACGACGAGCTGATACGCGGCGTGGCGACCTACGCGCTCGAGTTCCTGCGCGCGGTTGGCGACCTGCACACGGTTTACGCGCCGATCGGCATGGGATCCGGGATCTGCGGCCTGATCCTGGTGCGCGACCTGCTCGGGCTGGCGACACGGATCGTCGGCGTGCAGGCCGAGGGAGCGCCTTCCTATGCGCTGTCGTTCGCCGCCGGGCAGGTCGTCACCACGCCTAGCGCCGAGACCTTCGCCGACGGTGTCGCCACACGCGTGCCGCATGCGGGGGCGTTCGAGATCATCCGCCGCGGCGCCGAGCGCATCGTCACCCTGAGCGAGGCCGAGATCGGCGCCGCAATTCGTGTCTACTACACCGACACCCATAACATCGCCGAAGGCGCGGGCGCGGCGCCGCTTGCGGCGCTGCTCAAGGAGCGCGAGGCGATGCGCGGCAGAAAAGTCGGCCTGGTGCTCTCGGGCGGCAACATCGATCTCGACCTGTTCCGTCAGATCACCGCCTAGCGGCGCCGGCGCCGGCGCCGGCGCCGGCGTCAGGCGGCGAGGCGGTTCTTGTAGAGGCGCCCGGCCTTCATGATCACGGGCAGGTGCCGGCCCTGGCCGGTGAGCAGCTCGAGCTTCTTCAGCGGGTTGCCATCCACCAGCAGCAGGTCGGCGGTCGCGCCCGGCCGCGGCACGCCGAGGCGGTCCTTCAGGCGCAGGATCTCGGCGCCCACCAGGGTCGCCTGGCGGATGATCTCGATCGGCGCCAGCACCTCGCGCCGCAGCAGGAACTCGCGGCTCTGCTCGACCTGGAGCTGCCCCAGCAGGTCGCTGCCGAACCCCACCTTGACGCCGGCGCGCTTGCAAATCTCTAATGACCGCAGGCCGCCGTCGATCACCAGCTCGTTCTTCGCCAGCAACTCGGCGCTCAGGCCGAACTGCGAGGCGCGCTCCTTCATCGCGTAGTAGGTGACCAGGTTGGCCACCAGGTAGGCGCCTTTGTGCTTCATGAGGCGCGCCGACTTGTCGTCGATCAGGTTGCCGTGCTCGATGGTGCGCACGCCCTGGCCGACGGCGCGCTGGATTGCCTCCGGGGTGTAGGCGTGCGCCTGGACATATTTGCCGAAGGCCTCGGCTTCCTCCACTGCGGCGGCGATCTCGGCAATCGAGAACTGACGGCTATCGAGCGGATCGTAGGGGCTGGCGACGCCGCCCGAGACCATGATCTTGACCTGGTCGGCGCCCTGCCTGAGCTGCTCGCGCACGGCGGCGCGCACGCCGTCGGCGCCATCCGCGAGGCCCATGCAGAAGCGCAGCACGTTGCAGCAACGGCACGACATGCCGTAATCGGTGCGCCGCCGCGCGTCCGAGTGCCCGCCGGTGGGGCCGATCGCCTGGCCGGCGATGAACATGCGCGGCCCTGCGATCAGCCCCTGCGCCACCGCGTCGCGCAATCCCCAATCGGCGCCGCCAGTGTCGCGCACAGTGGTGAAGCCCCGGTCGAGCATCGCCTTGAGCAGGCTCGCCGCGCGCGCGGTCATCAGCGTGAGCGGTACCGACTCGAGGTTGCGGATGTTGACGTCCGAGAGGCAGGCGTGCACGTGACAGTCGATCAGCCCGGGCATCAGGGTCTTGCCCTTGCAGTCGATGACGAGCGCCTTGCCGGCCTTAATCGGCTTGGCGGAGACCTCGCGAATCAGCTCGCCCTCGACCAGCAGCGACGTGCCGGGACGCAGCTCGTCGCGGCGCGGGTCGAGCAGCGCCGCATTGCGGAACAGGATCTGGCTCAGGTACCGCCGCCGACGCGCGTGAAGCGTGATTGATGGCGGTCGTCGGCGCTATGCACCGCGGTGACGGCCTTTTTCATCGCCCACGGCCGCAGCTGGTGGTGCAGCGGCACGTAGTAGGCCTCGTCGCGCGTCTTGATGAGCGCCTCCTTGAGCAGCGCGTCGCGCGCCACCGGGTCGGTCGCGATCTTGATGGCGTCGATGGTGTTGTCGAGCTTGGGATCGCTGATGCGGCCCTGGTTGAAGTTGCCGTCCGCGCCGGTGGTTTTGGTGCGCACCAGCGATTGCAGGGTGTAGAGACCATCGAAGGTGGCCACGCCCCAGCCCAGCAAGTAGGCGCTCGAATCCAGGTTGAGGATTTTCTGGATGAACGGCGTGAACTGCATCGAGTTCAGCTTTGGATTGAATCCCGCCTTGGCCCACATCGCCACCAGCGCCTGGCAGATCTTCTCGTCGTTGACGTAGCGGTTGTTCGGGCAGTCGAGCGTGAACTCGAAGCCGTTCGGGTAGCCCGCCTCGGCGAGCAGCTTCTTCGCCCCGGCGACGTCGACCTTCGGCACCACGTCGATCTCCTTGGAGTGCCCGTGCACCCCGGGGGCGACCATGATGCCGGCCGGAATCGACAGCCCGCGCATGGTGACTTTCTTGATCGCCTCGCGGTCCACCGCCATGTTGAGCGCCTTGCGCACGCGCACGTCTCGGAACGGGTTCTTGCCCTTGACGTTGGAATACTTGAGCTCGTCGCTCCACTGGTCCATGCCGATGAAGATGGTGCGCACCTCGTGGCCGTCGAGCACCTTGAGCTTGGGATCCTTGCGCACACGCTCGACGTCCTGCACCGGCATGTCGGTGACCATGTCGACGTCGCCCGAGACGAGCGCCGAGACGCGCGTCGCGTCGGCCTTGATCGGGGTATAGGTGACGTCGGTGATGTTGCCTTCCAGCTTGCCCCACCAGCCCTTGTGGCTCTCCATGACGATGTTCTTGTCCGGCGCCCAGCCCTTGATCATGTAGGGCCCGGTGCCGTTGGTGTTGCGCGAGGCGAAGATCTCCTGGCGCTCCTTGAAGTTCTGCACGTTCTGCGAGCCGTTCTTCTCGGACCACGACTTGCTCATGATGCGGAAGTCGACGATGTTGCGCAGCAGGACGGGCACCGGTCCGGTGAGGATGAAGTCCACCGTGGAATCGTCGATCTTCTTCACTTCCTTCACGCCGGTGACGTAGATCTGCATCGTGCCCTGCGGCTGCTGGATGCGGGCGAAGGAAAACACCACGTCGTCAGCGGTGAACGGGCTGCCGTCGTGGAACTTGACGCCCTTGCGCAGGGTGAAGCGGTAATGCGTGTCCGACATCTGCTTCCAGCTCACCGCCAGCGCCGGCTCGATCTTGTAGTCCTTGGTGTAGCGCGTGAGGCCCTCGTAGGTGTGCTGCAGGATCGAGTTGGTGGTGGCGTGGTTCTGCGAGTGCACGTCGAGCGTCAGGATGTCGTTTTGCGCCGCCCATTTCAGGTTGGCGGCGGTGGCTGGCGTGACGGCAAGGAAAGTGACGGCCAGAGCCGCCGGCAGCAGGCGTTTCAGTTGCATGGTTTTGCTCCTCCCGGATTGCGTGGATGCGGCAGGCAGTCTAGCGACTAAGGGGGCCGCTGGGAAGTCTGCCGGAGAGCCGGGGCCGGACCCGGACGCTCCCTCGAAACCCGTGCTCGAAACCGCTTCCCGCCGCGCCCGGACTGCGAATAAACTCGCCGCATGCCCCACGTCGCCGCCTCGAGCGCGCTGGCGCGCTTGCGCGTGCTCGACCTGACGCGCGTGCGCGCCGGCCCGACTTGCGTGCGGCAGCTGGCGGATTTCGGTGCCGACGTGGTCAAGATCGAGGCGGTCGAGCCCGAGGACATGGGCGGCCCGCGCGACGGCCCCGATTTCCAGAACCTGCACCGCAACAAGCGCTCGCTCGCGCTCGACCTTAAGTCGGCGGCCGGCAAAGAGATTTTCGCGCGCCTGGTGAAGACCGCCGACGTGGTGGTCGAGAACTACCGGCCGGAGGTCAAGTTCCGGCTCGGCATCGACTACGAGTCGCTGAAGAAGATGAACCGGCGCGTGATTCTCGCGAGCATCTCCGGCTTCGGCCAGGACGGCCCTTACCGCGAGCGGCCCGGATTCGACCAGATCGCGCAGGGACTTTCCGGGATCATGTCGGTGACCGGCCATCCCGGCGGCGGGCCGCTGCGCGTCGGCTGCGCGGTGGCCGACGTGGCAGCGGGGCTGCTGGCGGCGCTGGGTGTCATGACCGCGCTGCTCGAGCGTGAGACTTCCGGCGAAGGGCAGTGGGTGCAGTCGAGCCTGCTGCAGGCGGGCATCCAGCTGCTCGATTTCCAGGCCGCGCGCTACACCATGTCCGGCGAGGTGGCGCAGCAGGTCGGCAACGACCATCCGACCAGCATGCCGACCTCGGCCTACCGGACTGCGGACGGCTACGTCAACGTCGCCGCCACCGGCAGGCGCATGTGGCAACGGGTGTGCGAGTCGGTCGGCCGGCCGGACCTGTTCGAGCATCCCGATTACCGCGATGCAGACGGCAGGGCCAAGAACCGCGCCGCGCTCAATGCGGAGCTGAACCAGGCGTTCGCGGCGAAGACGAGCGATCAATGGGTGGAAATCCTCAACCACGCCGGCGTGCCGAGCGGGCCGATCTACACCATGGACCGGGTGTTCGCCGATCCGCAGGTGCGCCACGTGCAGGCGGCCGCCGAGGTGACGCACCGCAGGCTCGGGCGCCTGAATCTCATCAACCAGCCGGTGAAGCTCTCGCGCACCCCGGCGCGGCTGGCGAGTGCCTCGCCCGAGCACGGCGAGCACAGCGACGAAATCCTGGACGAAATCGGCTACGACGCGGCCGCGATCGCGCAGTTCAAGAAAAACAAAGTCATATAAGGCGACCTCATGGCGGAACTGATCACCAAACGGGACGGCGCAGTGGCGACGGTGCTGTTCTCCAACCTTCCCAAGCTGAATGCGATGAGCTACGACATGTGGCGCGCGGTCCCGGGCAAGTTCGCCGAGCTGGATGCTGATCCGCAGGTGCGCGTGATCGTGGCTGCGGGCGACGGCGACCGGGCTTTCATTTCGGGCGCCGACATCTCGCAGTTCGAGAAGCTGCGCGGCACCGCCGATGCGCAAGCCGAGTACAACAAGGCGGTCGAGGCCGGCTACAGCGCGCCGATGCACTGCTCCAAGCCGGTGATCGCGCGCATCCGCGGCGTCTGCATGGGCGGCGGGCTGGGCTTCGCCGCTGCCTGCGACCTGCGCATCTGCTCCGAGGATTCGGTGTTCCGCATGCCGGCGGCGCGCCTCGGGCTGGGCTACAGCCCGGTCGGCGTGCGGCGCTTCATGAACGTGATCGGCGCGGCCAATACGGTGGACATGTTCGTCTCGGCGCGCAAGTTCGACGCCGCCGATGCGCTGCGCATGGGGTTCGTGAGCCGCGTGGTGCCCGCCGCCGAGCTGGAGAAGGTGGTGGCGGAGTATTGCGAGATGATCGCGGAGAACGCGCCGCTCACCGTCGCCGCGGCCAAGTACTCGGTGCAGCAGTGGCTGAAGGACCCGGCCGATCGCGACCTCGCCACCGCGCGCAAGATGGTCGATGCCTGCTTCGCCAGCGACGACCACAAGGAAGGGCGGCGCGCTTTCATGGAAAAACGCAAACCCCAGTTCCACGGCAAGTGAGCAGTTTGCGAACCCCGGAGGTGAATTATGAAGCTCAGTCAGGAACAACTAAGTCAGTTTGAGCGAGAGGGGTACCTGTTCTTTGCGGGGTTGTTTTCGCGCCAGGAGGCGGCGGCGCTCGCCGCCGAGGTGCCGAAGGTCTACGCCGAGCAGCGCCCGGAGATCGTGCGCGAGAAGGACGGCGTCACGCCGCGCACCAGCTTCGCCGCCCACACCTATAACCCGGTGTACGCCAGGCTCGCGCGCCATCCGCGGCTGGTCGAGCCGGTGGAGCAGGTGCTCGGTGACAAGCTCTACATGCACCAGTTCAAGATCAACGGCAAGATGGCCTTCGACGGCGACGTCTGGCAGTGGCACCAGGACTTCGGCACCTGGCAGCGCGACGACGACATGCCCGAGCCGCGCGCCATGAACATCGCCCTGTTCCTCGACGAAGTAAACGAATTCAACGGGCCGCTGATGTTCATCCCGGGCTCGCACAAGGGCGGGGTGATCAACGCCGGCCACGACACCAAGACCACCAGCTATCCGCTGTGGACCATCGACCACGCGACCATCGAGCGCCTGGCGGCGCGCGGCGGCATCGTCTCCCCCAAGGGCGCGCCGGGCTCGGTGATCATGTTCCACGCCAACCTGGTGCACGGCTCGGGCAGCAACATGAGCCCGTGGAACCGCAACATCGTCTACCTGTCGCTGTGCGCGGTGTCAAACCACATCCGCCGCTTTCAGCGCCCGGAGTACATCGCGCACCGCGACTTCACCCCGATCGAATGCCTGCCGGACGATTGCCTGCTGCGCCCGGACATCGAGGTCCTGTCGCGGGCAGCTTGATATGAATCTGCACCGCCTGCTGCAGGAGCGGGAGGCACAGGGCAAGCCCGTGCGCGTGGGCGTCATCGGCGCGGGCAAGTTCGCCGCCATGTACCTGGCGCAGGTGCCGAACACCCCTGGCGTACATCTCATGGGGATCGCGGACCTCTCGCCGGCGAACGCGCGCGCCAACCTCGAGCGCGTGGGCTGGAAGCCACAGCAATACGGCGCCGCATCGCTCGACGCCGCGCTGAAGGAGCGGCGCACGCATCTGGGCGAGGACTGGCAAGCGCTGGTCGCGCATCACGCGGTCGAGATCGTGATCGAGGCAACCGGCAATCCCATGGCCGCGGTCGAGCACGCGCTCGCCGCCATCCGGCACGGCAAGCACGTCATCATGGTGACGGTGGAAGCCGACGCGTTTTGCGGGCCGTTGCTCGCGCGGCGCGCCGCCGAGGCGGGCGTGGTCTACAGCCTCGCCTACGGCGACCAACCGGCGATCATCTGCGACCTTGTGGACTGGGCGCGCGCGGCGGGCTTCTCCGTCGTCGCCGCGGGTCGCGGCCACAAATGGCTGCCGCACTATGCGCAATCCACGCCCGAAACCGTATGGGGCTACTACGGGCTCACACCCGAGCAGGCGCGCGTCGGTGGCTTGAACCCCAAGATGTTCAATTCGTTTCTCGACGGCTCTAAGCCCGCCATCGAGACCGCAGCGGTGTGCAACGCCACCGGCTTGACCCCCGCGCCTGAAGGCCTGCAGTTTCCGCCTGCGTCGGTGGACCAGATCCCTTCGATCATGCGTCTGCGCGCCGAGGGTGGAACGCTGCACCACAAGGGGCAGGTCGAAGTGGTGTCCTCGCTCGAGCGCGACGGCACGCCGATCGACTACGACATCCGCTTCGGGGTCTGGGTGGTGTTCGAAGGCGAGACCGAGTACGTGCGCCGCTGCTTCATGGAATATGGTGTCAAGACCGACCCCTCGGGGCGTTATGCCTGCATGTACAAGCGCTGGCACTTGATCGGCCTGGAGGTCGGGATCTCGGTGGCATCGGTCGGGCTGCGCCGCGAGCCCACCGGCTGCGCCACGGATTTCCGCGGCGACGCGGTGGCGGTCGCGAAGCGCGACTTGAAGGCGGGCGAGCTGCTGGACGGCGAGGGCGGCTACACGGTGCTCGGGCGCCTGATGCCGGCGCGCGATTCGCTCGCGCAGGGTTGCCTGCCGCTCGGGCTCGCGCACGGCTGGAAACTCATCAAGCCAATCGCCTTGGGCCAGCCCGTCAAGTGGAGCGACGTCGCCTACGACGCCAATTCGACCGCGGTGAAGCTGCGGCGCGAGATGGAAGCGCTGTTCGCCGAGCGCGCGCGCTCTGCCGCTTAGCGGGGCGCCAGGCGGGCAAAGTGTAAAGCGTGACTTTACACTTCGCCCCACCGATGTCGCCCCCGCGAAAGCGGGGGCCCAACCGGCGTTATGAAAGCGTGGGTCCCCGCCTTCGCGGGGACGACGAGGTCGCAGTTAGACGCCGCGCTCCTTGAATACCTCGCGCGCGACGCGGAACGCCTCCACTGCCGCCGGCACGCCGCAGTAGATCGCGGCCTGCAGGAAGACCTCGCGGATGTCTTCCTTGCTGAGGCCGTTGTTGAGCGCGCCGTTGACGTGCAGCCTGAGCTCCGGCCCGCGATTCAGCGCGGTGAGCATGGCGAGGTTGAGCATCGAGCGCGTCCTGCGATCGAGCCCCGGCCGGTTCCAGATGTCGTTCCAGCAGTAGGTGTTGAGCAGGTCCGCGAACGGGGCGTTGAACTCGTCCACCGCGGCCTGCGACTTGTCGACGTAGCCGGCGCCGAGCACCTCGCGGCGCGTCTTCAATCCGGCGTCGTAGCGTTCCTTGTGACTGCGCTTGTCCATATTGCTCCTTTCAAATAAAAAGCCCGCTCGACGCGGGCTTTTCCGTGCCACTGCCTGGCGTTACTTGCCGGCGCTCAGCACCTCACCGAACAGCTCCCACTTGTCGCCGGTGAAGCGCGCCAGCTGCTCCTGCTGGATGGGGGCGAAATCGTCGGCGCCGGTGCTGATCCTGATCCCAGGCAGCAGCAGCGGCAGCTCGAGGTTCTTCATGTTCGCCGCCTGGCGCATGATGTTCTCGCGCGACAGGTCGTTGCCGCACTGCTTCAGCACGTGCACCAGGTTCATCGCCACGGTGTAGCCGTAGGCGTTGAACTGGTCGTCGAGCTTGCCTTCCGGGTAGTACTTCTTCATGAACGCGACCCAGTCCAGGAAGGCCTTGTCGCTGGCCCACTGCGGGTCGGTGACCTCCTTCATGTAAAGCGCGGTGATCAGCCCCTTGGAGGCGTCGACGCCGGCCGGCTTCATCACCGCCGCGAGCGAGCTCGAGACGTTGTTCAGCAGGTGCAGCGGCTTCCAGCCGATGTCGTGCGACTTCTTGATCGCCTGCACCGCGAACTTCGGGATCGTGATGTTGAAGAACACGTTGGCGCCGCTGTTCTTCAGGTTGACGATCTGCGAGTCCACCGTCGGGTCGGTCACTTCGTAGCTTTGCTTCATCACCACCAGCTTGGCCGCCTGCGCGCCGAGCCCGTCCTCGAAGCCCTTGAGGTAGTCTTTGCCGTAGTCGTCGTTCTGGTAAAGGATGCCGATCTTGGCGTCCTTGACATTCTTCAGCACGTAGGCCGCGTAGACGCGCCCCTCGGTCTGGTAGTTCGGCTGCCAGCCCATGGTCCAGGGGTAGTTCTTCGGGTCGTTCCACTTGGTGGCGCCGGTGGCGACGAACAGCTGCGGCACCTTCTGCTGGTTCATATACTTGTGGATCGCGCTGTTGGGCGGCGTGCCCAAAGTCTGGAACAGCAGCGCCACCTGGTCCTGCTCGACCAGCTTGCGCACCATCTCCACCGTCTTGGGCGGGGTGTAGCCGTCGTCGTAGGTGATGTAGTTGATCTTGCGGCCGTTGACGCCGCCCTGGTCGTTCACCATCTTGAAGTAAGCGCCGATCGACATGCCGATGGTGCCGTAGGCCGATGCCGGGCCGCTGTACGGGTTGGTGTTGCCGATCTTGATCTCGGTGGCGGTGACACCGACCACCGTCTGGGCAGTCGCCGGCGTTGCGGCCACCAGTGCCGCAGCCACGGGCAATGCGAACAGCGCTTGCTTGAACCTCATGGACTCCTCCTCCTTGTCATGTGATGTTTCGGACCACGGGCGCGACACCCTCCAGCGCCACGCCTGCATTCCGCCGCTTCGCCCAGCGCGCCTCCAGGAGCCGCAGGGCTCCGGCGATGCCGTTGGGCATGAAGTACGTGAACAGGATCAAGAATACCCCGAAAATCGCCCACGGGGCGGCCTTGGAGATGTCCTGCGCCCAGTTGGGCACGAACTGGATGAATAGCGCCCCGTACAGGGCCCCGGACACCGACGATAGCCCCCCGATCACGATGCCGATGAGGAGGGTGATTGACAGGAAGATGTTGAACGAGTCCGGCGACACGTAGGAGATGGCGATCGCCGACAGCGCTCCGGCAATCCCGGTGTAGGCCGAGCTGACACCGAAGGTGAGCGACTTGTAGAGCGCGGTGTTGATGCCCATCGCCTGCGCCGCGATGTGGTTATCGCGGATCGAGACCAAGGCGCGCCCGATGCGTCCCGTGAGCAGGTTGATCGCCAGCCAGAACAGCAGCACCAGGATGCCGAGCGTAAGGAAATAGAGCCACTGGTCGGGATTGAGCGGCAGCCCGAATGGCGCCGCCGGCTTGGACAGCACCAGCCCCATCGAGCCGCCCGTCCAGTGCTCGAAATACTTCAGAATCTGCGGCACCGCGAGCGCGAGCGAGAAGGTCGCCAGCGCAAGGTACAGCCCCTCCAGGCGCAGCGCCGGCAGGCCGAACAGGAATCCGGCGACGAAGCACACGATCGCCGCCGCCGGGATGGTCCAGGCGTAGCCGATGCCCCACTGGTTCATCATGATCGCCCCGACGTAGGCGCCGATGGCGAAGAAGGCGCCGTGGCCGAGCGAGATCTGGCCGTTGTAGCCGGTCAGCATGTTCAGGCCCAGCAGCGCGATGGCGTAGATGTAGACCTGGGTGAACTGGAAGGTGCGGAAGTTCGACAGCACGAACGGCAGCGCGCAGGCGAGCGCGAGCGCCGCGAACACCAGCCAGCGTTTGGTTTGCGGGCTCATCAGACGCGCTTCACCACGGCGCGGCCGAACAGGCCGCTCGGCTTGACCAGCAGCACGACGATGATCAGCGCCAGCGCCACCGTGAGCTTGAGCTCGGTGCCGATGAACTTGACGTAGGTGCCGACCAGGTTCTCGACCACGCCGACGATCAGGCCGCCGACCACGGCGCCCAGCGGGCTGGTGAAACCGCCGAGCGTCGCCGCAGCGAAAGCGTAGATCTGCACCCCGCCCATCATGTTGGGGTCGAGGAACAGCACCGGCGCCACCATCATGCCGGCGATGGCGCCGAACATGGCGGCAAGCCCCCAGCCCAGCGCCAGCATCCAGCCGACGCGGATCCCGACCAGGCGGCTGGAAATCGGGTTCTGCGCCGCGGCGCGCATCGCCAGCCCTAGCGGCGTGAAGCGGAAGAACAGGTAAATGCACAGCAGAACCATCAGCGTCACCACGATCTGTCCCAGGTCGTGGGAGCCGAACACGATGCCGCCGAACTTGATCGGCTCCTTGGGAAAGGGGCTCGGAAAGGGTTTCTGGATGTAGGAGTAGATCCAGCCCGCGAGGCTGTTGAAGATCACCAGCAGGCCGATGGTGACGATGACGATAGTGAGGATCGGCGCCGCCTCCACCGGGCGGATGATGATGCGCTCGAGCGCCACGCCGCCGGCGAATGCGATCGCGACGGTGGCGAAGAACGCCGCCCAGTAGGGCATGCCGGCGTCGAGCAGCGTCCAGCATACGTAGGTGGCGAACATCGCCATTTCGCCCTGCGCGAAGTTCACCACGTCGGTGGCCTCGTAGATCATCACCAGGGCGAGGGCGAGGGCGGCGTAGATGCTGCCGGTTGCGAGTCCCGATACCACCTGCTGGATGAACACTTCCATGTCTAGTACCCCAAGTAGGACCTGCGGATGGAGTCGTCCTTGCGCAGCACATCCGACGGCCCCTCCATGACCACGCGCCCGGTCTCGAGCAGGAACACGTGGTCCGCGAGGTCGAGCGCCAGCGCCGCGTTCTGCTCCACCAGCAGGATCGAGACCCCGGAATCCCGGTTGGCGGCGCGCAGGATGCGGAAGATCTCGCGCACCACCAGCGGCGCGAGACCCAGCGAGGGCTCGTCCAGCAGCAGCAGGCGCGGCTTGAGCATCAGCGCGCGCGCCACGGCGAGCATCTGCTGCTCGCCGCCGGAGAGTGTCCCAGCCATCTGCGTGCGGCGCTCGCGCAGCACCGGGAAGTAGCCGAAGACGCGCTCGAACTCGGCCTCGATGTCGTGCTGCGCACGGCGGCCCCAACTGCCGACGCGCAAATTTTCCTCGACCGTGAGGTGGACGAAGGTGCCGCGGCCCTCGGGCGCGTGCGCCACACCGAGGCGCACCACGTCCTCGGTGGCGAGGTCCTCGATCGGCTTGCCGTCGATGCGGATGCTGCCCGCGGTGCGCACCATGCGCGAGATCGCGCGCAAGGTGGTGGTCTTGCCGGCGCCGTTGGCGCCCAGGATGGTGGTGATGCCGCCCTCTTGCATCGAAAAATCGACCCCGTGCAGCGCCTTCACGCGGCCGTAGAACGCCTCGAGGCCTTTGACTTCCAGCACGGCACTCACGCGGCCTCGGCTCCCAAATAGGCGCGAATCACTTCGGGGTTGCGCTGCACATCGGCGGGCGTGCCCTCGGCGATCTTGCGGCCGAAATCGAGCACCACCACCTTGTCGGAGACCTCCATCACCAGGCTCATGTGGTGCTCGACCAGCAGCACCGTGAGCCCACGCTGATCGCGGATGCGACGGATGAGCGAGCCCAGCGCGGCGACTTCCTCGTGGTTGAGGCCGCTCGCGGGCTCGTCCAGCAAAAGGAGCCTCGGCCGGCTGGCGAGCGCGCGCGCGAGTTCGACCCGCTTGAGCGTGGCGAACGGCAGGCCCGCGGCCGGATGCCCGGCGACAGCGCCCAGGTTGAGAAACTCGATCAGCTCCTGCGCGGCGTTGCGGCTGCCGGCTTCCTCGCGACCCACCCAGGGAAGGCTGAGCGCATTGCTAACGAAGTCGCTGCGAGTCCGGCAATGCGTGCCTACCATGATGTTCTGCAGCACCGTCATGGTCGGGAACAGCGCCAGGTTCTGGAAGGTGCGGCCGATGCCGAGCGGCGCGATGCGGTGCGGCGCCAGGCCGAGGATCGGCGCGCCGTCGAATTCGATCGTGCCCGCGCCCGGCGCGTAGAGCCGCGACAGGCAGTTGAACAGCGTGGTCTTGCCGGCGCCGTTCGGCCCGATCAGGCCCACGATCTGGCGCGGCTCGATCTCGAACGAGACGTCGTCGAGCGCGACGACGCCGCCGAAGCGCACGCTGATCCCTTTGACGCGCAGCAATGCCATGACTGCTATAGGTGGCGCGCCGTGGCGGGGAAGGGGCCTACCCGTCCGCCGCGCGCACTTGTCCTCCTCCCTGAGGGCCGCACGAAGCCTACCTAAACTCGGGCGGCGCGGGAAGTATACTTTTCGCCACCAGGTAAGCTCTGGGGAGGAGGACCCGCATGATCCGTTCGACCATGCAGCGCGTGCCGCTGTCGGTCAATCAGTTGCTCGAGCGCGCAGGGCGGCTTTTTCCGGAAGTCGAGATCGTCAGCCGTCTGCCCGACAAATCTTTGCGCCGGCACCGCTTCGCCGATTTCCATCGCCGCGCGCGCAGCCTGGCCGCCGCGCTACTCGCCGCCGGCCTGAAAAAAGGCGATCGGGTGGCAACGCTGTGCTGGAATCACTACGCGCACCTGGAGTGCTACTTCGGCATACCGGCCGCGGGCGGGGTCATGCACACGCTCAACCTACGGCTCGCGCCCGACGAGATCGGCTGGATCGCGACCCATGCCGAGGACCGGTTTCTAATCGTCGATGACGTGCTGCTGCCGCTGTATGAGCAATTCAAGGCCAAGGCGCCGTTCGAGCGCGTCATCGTGGTGCCATTCAGCGGCGCTGCGGTGGCCAACGGCTTCACCGATTACGAGGCGTTCCTCGCTGGCGCGCCGGCGCGCTTCGAGTACGCCGCGCACGAGGAGGACGACCCGATCTCCATGTGCTACACCTCGGGCACCACCGGCCGGCCCAAGGGCGTGGTGTACTCGCACCGCTCGACCATCATCCATACCCTGATGGCGAACCAGCCGGATCACTGGGGCCTCGCAGCGGGCGACAGCGTGCTGCCGGTGACGCCGATGTTCCACGCCAACTGCTGGGGCGTGCCTTACGGCTGCGTCATGATGGGCATCAAGCTTATTTTTCCCGGCCCGCACCTGCACCCTGAGGACCTGCTCGACCTGTTCCACGCCGAGCGGCCGAAGTTCGTGCTCGGCGTGCCCACCATCTGGCTCAGCATGCTGCAGCTGCTCGAGGCCGACAGCCAGCGCTACCGCCTGCCGCCGGGCATGCGCATGCTGGTGGGCGGGGCGCCGGTGCCCGAGTCCCTGATCCGCGCGTTCGCCAGGCACGGCGCGCAGATCCGCCACGGCTGGGGGATGACCGAGATGAGCCCTGTCGGCACCATCTCCTACATCAAGCCCGAGCTGCAAGGGCTGTCTGAAGAGGAGCGTTTCGGCCGCTACGCGCTCGCCGGGGTGCCGGTGCCGATCATGGACATCCGCCTGATCGCGGACGACGGCGCGGAATGCCCATGGGACGGAAAATCCGTCGGCGAGATCCAGGTGCGCGGCCCGTTCATCGCCGGCTCCTACCACGAGGTGCCGAACGAGCCGGAGAAGTTCAGCGCCGACGGCTGGCTGCGCACCGGCGATGTCGCCACCATCGACGCGCACGGCTACGTGCGCATCACCGACCGCACCAAGGACCTGATCAAGTCGGGCGGCGAATGGATCAGCTCGGTGGACATGGAAAATCTCCTCATGGCGCACCCGGCGGTGCAGGAAGCGGCGGTGATCGCGGTGCCCGACCCGAAATGGACCGAGCGGCCGCTCGCTTGCGTGGTGCTGAAGCCGGGCAAGGCGGCGACGCCCGAGGAGTTGCGCGCGCATCTCTCGGCCGGATTCATCAAATGGCAGCTTCCCGACCGCTTCGAGTTCATGGACGCGATCCCGCGCACCTCGACCGGCAAATTCTGGAAGGTGAAGCTGCGCCAGCATTTCTGCGGCGCCTCCCGCTAGAATGCGGCCATGGAGAGCAGCGCTGACCTGACCGCGCCCAGCTTCGGCAAGCAGTTGCTGCGGCGCTCGTTCCTGGGCGCCGGCACGGCCGGTGTGATGGCGCTGGTGCTGGCGCTCGCCGCCGCGCTCGACTTGATCGAGCCCGGGGTCGCGGTCGAGGGATGCATCGCGCTGGCGCTGCTGGTCGCGGGGTTCTACGCGCTGCTGAAAAGCGGCATCAACTGGCGCTTCGCCGACCCGAGCCTCGCCACCGGCCAGCTCGCCGCGGCCTTCGTTTTGCTCGGCTACCTCACCTACAGAGCCGACGACGCGCCGTCGCTGCTCGCGGCGTTATACCTGATCGCAATGCTGTACGGCGTGCTGCGGCTGCCGCGGCAGCGCCTGGTGGTGCTCGCGATCGTCGCGCTGGTGCTGCACGGCGTGGCGCTCTTCATGCTGATCGACCAGGGCAGGAAAATCGATCCGGCTTCGGCGTGGACGCATTTCGGCGCACTCGCGGCGGGCCTGTTCTGGTTCGCCTATGCCTCGGGAGCGGTCAACCGCCTGCGCGCCCGGCTGGCGCAGACGCAGCGCAGCCTGCGCGAGCTCGAGCGCGAGGCGCGCGAGCGCGCAACCCGCGACGCGCTCACCAGCACGTATCATCGGCGCGCGCTGGTGGAAGCACTCGAGCGCGAGGCGTCGCGCTCAGCCCGCACCGGCAAAGCGCTTTCGATCGCGCGCATCGACCTGGACCGCTTCCGCGGCGTCAACGAGACGCACGGCCTGGCGGCGGGCGACGCGGTGCTCAAGCGCTTCGCCGCGGTGGCGCAGCGCGCGATCCGCGACGTCGACGTGCTCGGCCGCTACGGCGGCAAGGAGTTCCTGCTGCTGTTGCCGGACACCGATCTCGCCGGCGCGGTGGTCGCTGCTGAGCGCGTGCGCGCAGCGGTGGACCGCGAATCCTTCCGCGACCTGGCAGGCGAGCGGCGCATCACCTGCACCAGCGGCCTGGCGCAGTACCGCAAGGCCGAGAACCTGGCGCACACCATCGGTCGCGCCGAGGCGAGCCTCAACTACGGCAAGGCCGCCGGCCGCAACCGCGTCATCGCGCTCAACGAGCAGGGCCGGCCGCTGGCGGCATGAAAAAGCCCGCGCTCGGCGGGCTTTCTCAACGAGTCGTTGGCTCCCCGACCAGGGCTCGAACCTGGGACCTGCGGATTAACAGTCCGTCGCTCTACCAACTGAGCTATCGGGGATCCGAAAGCGGACGGATTTTACCGGAGAATCTTCGCGATCGCGTCGGCGACGTAGCCGATGTTCTTCTGGTTGAGCGCCGCGACGCAGATGCGCCCGGTGTCGATGGCGTAGATAGAGAACTCGCTCCTCAGCCGGCCAACTTGCGCCTTCGTCAGACCCGAGTACGAGAACATGCCGCGCTGGCGCAGCACGAACGAGAAGTCGGCGCCCGGCACGCGCTTGTGGATGCCATCCACCAGCGCCTGACGCATCGCCTTGATGCGATCGCGCATGGCGCCGAGTTCCTGCTCCCACAGCGTCCGCAGTTCCGGGGTGTTGAGCACCCGCGCGACGATGTCGCTGCCGTGGGTGGGCGGGTTGGAATAGTTGGCGCGCACCGCGCGCTTTACCTGCGACAGCACGCGCGCGGCTTCCTCCGCGCTCGAAGCCACCGCGCTGAAGGCGCCGACGCGCTCGCCGTAGAGCGATACCGACTTCGAGAATGAGCTCGAGGCCAGCATCGGCAGACCGGCCTCGGCGAAGCGCCGTACCGCGAACGCGTCTGCCTCGACGCCTTCGGCGAAGCCCTGGTAGGCGAGGTCGAGGAACGGGACGTGCTCGCACTCGCGCACCTCGCGGATCACTTCGTCCCACTGCTCGCGCGACAGGTCCACGCCGGTCGGGTTGTGGCAGCAGGCGTGCAGCACCACCACCGAGCGCGGTGGGATCTTGCGCAGCGCGGTCAGCATGCCCTCGAAGTTCAGGCCGTGCGTGCCGGCGTCGTAGTAGGGGTAGGAGAGCACCTTGAAGCCGGCGCTCTCGAACAGCTGCCGGTGGTTCTCCCAGCTCGGGTCGCTGATCCAGACCTGCGCCGATGGGCTGATGAAGTGCAGCAGGTCGGCGCCCACCTTCAGGCCGCCGGTGCCGCCCAGCGCCTGCACCGTCACGATGCGCTTTTCCTTGATCGCCGCGCTGTCGGCGCCGAACACCAGCCGCTGCACCGCCTGGTCGTAGGCTGCGAGGCCGTCGATCGGCAGGTAGGACTTGGGCGCGCCGCTCTTGACGCGACTTTCTTCGGCACGCCGCACGCACTCGAGCAGCGGCACTTTGCCGTTGTCGTCGGTGTAGACACCGACGCCGAGGTTGACCTTCCCCGGGTTCGCATCGGCTGCGAACGCCTCGGTGACGCCGAGGATCGGATCCATCGGCGCCATGGCGACCGAGGCAAGGAAGGAGGGATGGCGCGGCTCGTTCATCTGCTAGACTCGAAAAATTTTCACGCTGCGATTCTAACCGTGGACGCCGCTTTCCCCAACACGTATCGCCTGCACCAGCCGTTCGCGCCCGCGGGCGACCAGGGCGAGGCGATCGCCAAGCTGGTCGAAGGCATCGGCGACGGCCTCGCCTTTCAGACCCTGCTCGGCGTAACCGGCTCGGGCAAGACCTACACCATGGCGCAGGTGATCGCGCGCCTAGGCCGCCCGGCGCTGGTGCTGGCGCCCAACAAGACGCTCGCGGCGCAGCTGTACTCCGAGTTCCGCGAGTTCTTCCCGCACAACGCCGTCGAGTATTTCGTCTCCTATTACGACTACTACCAGCCCGAGGCCTACGTCCCGGCGCGCGACCTGTACATCGAGAAGGACTCCTCGATCAACGAGCATATCGAGCAGATGCGCCTGTCGGCCACCAAGTCGCTGCTGGAGCGGCGCGACTGCGTGATCGTCGCCACGGTGTCGGCGATCTACGGCATCGGCGACCCCTCCGAGTACCACGGCATGATCCTGCACCTGCGCCAGGGCGAGAAGCTGGCGCAGCGCGACGTCATCGCGCGGCTGGTGGCGATGCAGTACGAGAGGAACGAGCTCGACTTCCGCCGCGGCACCTTCCGCGTGCGCGGCGACGTCATCGACGTGTTTCCGGCGGAGCACGCCGAGCACGCGGTGCGCATCTCGCTGTCGGAGGATGCGATCGAGCAGTTGCAGGTGTTCGACCCGCTCACCGGACGGGTGCAGCATGCGCTGGCGCGCTTCACGGTGTATCCCTCGAGCCACTACGTCACGCCGCGCGAGACCACGCTGCGCGCGATCGAAGCCATCAAGGCGG
The DNA here is from genome assembly GCA_964393745.1 of uncultured Enterobacteriaceae bacterium. Taxonomy (GTDB): domain Bacteria; phylum Pseudomonadota; class Gammaproteobacteria; order Burkholderiales; family SG8-39; genus 2-02-FULL-66-14. The sequence continues at coordinate 25,970 of CAYMVA010000108.1, forward strand.
AGCTGCGCCAGCGCATCGAGTTCTTCCAGCAGGCGGGCAAGCTGCTCGAGGCGCAGCGCATCGAGCAGCGCACGCGCTTCGACCTGGAGATGCTCGCCGAGCTGGGGTTCTGCAAGGGGATCGAGAACTACTCGCGCCATCTTTCGGGGCGCAAGCCGGGCGAGCCGCCGCCCACCCTGATCGACTACCTGTCGCCCGATGCGCTCACGTTCATCGACGAGAGCCACGTCACCATCGGCCAGCTTGGCGGCATGTACCGCGGCGACCGCGCGCGCAAGGAAAACCTGGTGAACTACGGCTTTCGCCTGCCCTCGGCGCTCGACAACCGGCCGCTCAGGTTCGACGAGTTCGAGGCGGTGGTGCGCCAGACGGTGTTCGTTTCCGCGACCCCGGCCGACTACGAGCGCCGGAAATCGGCGCAAGTGGTCGAGCAGGTGGTGCGGCCCACCGGTCTAGTGGACCCACAGATCACGGTGCGGCCGGCGGCGACCCAGGTGGACGACCTGATGTCGGAGATCCACTTGCGCGTAAAAAAGCGCGAGCGCGTGCTGGTGACCACGCTCACCAAGCGCATGGCCGAGGAGCTCACCGACTACCTTGCCGAGCACGGCATCAAGGTGCGCTACCTGCACTCCGAGGTCGAAACGGTCGAGCGTGTGGAGATCATCCGCGACCTGCGCCTGGGCGAGTTCGACGTGCTGGTGGGCATCAACCTGTTGCGCGAAGGCCTGGACCTGCCGGAAGTCTCCCTGGTTGCGATCCTGGACGCCGACAAGGAGGGCTTCCTGCGCTCCGAGCGCTCGCTCATCCAGACCATCGGGCGGGCGGCGCGCCACCTCAACGGCGCCGCGATCCTGTACGCCGATGTCATGACCGACTCGATGAAGCGCGCCATCGGCGAGACCGAGCGCCGGCGCAACAAGCAGATCGCCTACAACCAACAGCACAACATCACGCCCATCGGCGTCAGCAAGCGCATCAAGGACCTGATCGACGGCGTGTACGACGCCGGCGAGGCGGCTGCCGAGCGCAAGGCGGCGCAGGAGGAGGCGCGCTACGAGGCGATGAGCGAGCGCCAGGTGGCGCGCGAGATCCGCGCGCTCGAGAAGCAGATGCTGGAGCACGCCCGCAATCTGGAGTTCGAGAAAGCGGCGGCGGCGCGCGACCAGCTGGGCGAGCTCAGGAAGCGCGTCTTCGGCGTCGAGCTCGCCGCGGAATAGCGATGCGCCGCGGGCTGTATGAGCGCACGCTGGCGCACGCCAGGCGGCGCGGCTACGAGCTCTCCGAGTTGCGCGTTTCGACCTGAACCAGCGAGTCGTCGCCGGCTGCGTGCGGACGCTCGTTCCGCGGCCGGCCAAGTTTGACCGGCTCCTCAGCTGGCTCGCTCGCGCGCACAGCTTCCGAGCGCGTCTCCACCATCTGCAGGCCGGCGCCCGATAGATACTCCTTCGGGTCGACGCGCGGCGCTTCGATGCGCGGTGCGGGTTCGGGGCGGCGCGGCGCCTCACGAATCTCGGGCACAGACTCCTGAACTGGCGCAGCCGCCTCAACCACTACCGGCGCCACCAGCACGGGCGCCGGGCGTGACTCGGGGGCAGGGCGCTCCAGCGGCAACTGCGCCGGCAGTTCTTCGACTGCCTGCATCGCGTGGGGTGCGGCTTCCGGGCGCTCGCCCTGCTCACCGCCCGGCCTGCGCTCGGTCCCCTGGCCGTCCGGCCGGCGATCGCGGTCGCGCCCGCGGCCGCCGCGGTTGCGGCGCCCGCGTCGCTGCTCGTCGCCCTCTTCGCGCGGCTGTTGCGGCCGGCCTTCGTGTGCTTGCGGCTGCTGCGGGTGGCCTTCAGGCGACGGCGGTTGTTGCGGCCGGCCATCGAGCGAATGCACTGGCTGCGGCCGCGGCTGACCCTGCTGCGGCCGGCGCTCGTCGCCGCGCCCGCCACGGTCAGGACGTTCGCCGCGTCCGCCACGGTCACCGCGTTCGCCGCGACCTCCGCGGTCGCCGCGATCGCCGCGTGCACCACGCTCGCCTCGGTCACCGCGTCCGCCTCGGCCGCCACGCTCGTCGCGATGGCGCGGGCGGTCGGGGCGACGCTCAGGCTGCCCCTCGCGGCGCCCTTCCTGTGCCGCGCGCGGCGCTGCGTCGTTGGCCGCCGCCGCAGACTGGGCTTGGCCGGCGGGTTTTTCCGGCTTCAGCCAGCCGAATAGCCGGCTGATGAATCCGGGCCGCGCCATTTCTGCTGGCGCTGACGCAGCCACCGGCTTGCGCCCGCCACGCGGTGCTTCGGCGGCGGCGGGCTGGCGAACCGGCTCCGGCATCATCGGCGCCGGTTGATCGGGCGTGATCCCCTTGACCGCCGCTTCCGGGCGCTCGCGGCGCTGCTCGCTCGCCGACTCGACCGCTTGCGGCTCTTCGGGCCGTTCCACCAGCTCGTAGCTCGCCGGCACGTGCTCCATCTGGTTGAGCTCGTCGTGCTTTAGGCGCTGCACCTTGTAGTGAGGCGTCTCCAGGTGCGAGTTCGGCACCAGTACGATGTTGACCTTGAGGCGCGCCTCGAGCTTCTGGATCTCGTTGCGCTTCTCGTTCAGCAGGAATGAGGCCACGTCCACGGGCACTTGCACATGCACCGCGCCGGTGTTCTCCTTCATTGCTTCTTCCTGCATGATCCGCAGCACGTGCAGCGCGGTCGATTCGGTGCCGCGGATGAAGCCGGTGCCGCCGCAGCGCGGGCAGCTGCTGTGCGCGGTCTCCTCGAGCGAGGGTTGCAGGCGCTGGCGCGACAGCTCCATCAAGCCGAAGCGCGAGATTTTTCCGACCTGGACGCGTGCGCGGTCGTAGTGCAGCGCATCGCGGAAGCGGTTCTCCACCTCGCGCTGGTTCTTTGGCGACTCCATGTCGATGAAGTCGAGCACGATCAGCCCGCCCAGGTCCCTGAGGCGCAGCTGGCGCGCGATTTCGTCCGCGGCCTCGAGGTTGGTGCGCAGCGCCGTCTCCTCGATGTCGTGCCCCATGGTGGCGCGTGCCGAGTTAACGTCCACCGCGACCAGCGCCTCAGTATGGTCGATCACCACCGAGCCGCCCGAGGGCAGGTTGACGTGCCGCGCGAAGGCGCTCTCGATCTGGTGCTCGATCTGGAAACGCGAGAACAGCGGCACGTCGTCGCGGTAGTGCTTCACTTTGGAGACGTTGGCCGGCATCACCGTCTGCATGAAGGCGCACGCCTGCTCGTAGATCTCGTCGGTGTCGATCAGAATCTCGCCGATGTCGGGCTGGAAGTAGTCGCGGATGGCGCGGATCACCAGGCTCGACTCGAGATAGATCAGGAACGGCTTGGCGGCCTGGTCGCGCGAGGCGTCCTCGATGGCGTGCCATAGTTGCATCAGGTAGTTCAGGTCCCACTGCAGCTCCTCGAGCGAGCGGCCGATGGCGGCCGTGCGCGCGATCACGCTCATGCCCTCGGGCACCTGCAGCTTGTCGACGGTGTCGCGCAGCTCGTTGCGCTCCTCGCCCTCGATGCGGCGCGAAACACCGCCGCCGCGCGGGTTGTTGGGCATCAGCACCAGGTAGCGCCCGGCGAGGCTGAGGAAGGTGGTGAGCGCCGCGCCCTTGGTGCCGCGTTCGTCCTTTTCGACCTGGACGATCAGGTCCTGGCCTTCACGCAGCGCGTCCTGGATGCGGGCACGGCCGACTTCGGCGTCGGCCCGGAAGTAGCTCTTCGCCACCTCCTTGAAAGGCAAGAACCCGTGCCGCTCCTCACCGTAGTCGATGAACGCGGCCTCGAGGCTGGGCTCGATGCGGGTGATGATCCCTTTGTAGATGTTGCTCTTGCGCTGTTCCCTTGATGCGGACTCGATGTCTAGATCTACGAGTTTCTGGCCGTCTACGATGGCGACACGCAGTTCTTCTTGCTGCGTCGCGTTGAAAAGCATGCGTTTCACGTCTTGTTCTCCTGCGCGCGCAGGAGACCCGGTGCTCGGTTGGTCAGTGTTCTCCTATTGGGGAGCCGTTAGCTGATGGATGCCGTATGCATGGCCGGAATCGGTGCACCCTTTCTTAAGGGGTGCGAATGGTTTCCTCTTGGGGGAAGAACCCTCTGCGCGCGTTTCCAGTACTATCGCTACTTCCGGTGAGCGAAATTAACCACTGCTTCAGGCCCGGCTACGGCCGGACAGGAGGCGGGTTGCAGGTCCCGGCGCGTGGCTTGCGCTCACCGCGTCTCTTGGTTCCTGTGCCTCGCAGCTCGAAGCAACTCGGCAGATCATACGCAGAATGAATGACTTAAGCAAGGCTCGCGCCGTGTTGCTTGAAGTCGGCGAGGAAAGCGCGGCGCAGCGCATCGACAATTTCCTGCTGCGCCGCCTGAAGGGCGTGCCCAAGAGCCACGTCTACCGGGTGCTGCGCAGTGGCCAGGTGCGCGTCAACAGCGGCCGTGTAAAGCCCGATTACCGGCTGCAGATCGGCGATCGCGTGCGGGTGCCGCCGGTGCGCGTGAGCCAGGCGCCCGCGCGCCGGCAGGCGCGGCCCGCGGAGCTCCCGATCCTGTTCGAGGACGCGGCGCTGCTGGCAGTCGACAAGCCCTCCGGGCTGGCAGTGCATGGCGGCAGCGGCGTGAGCTACGGCGCTATCGAATCGTTGCGCGCTGCGCGCCCCGAAGCGAAGCTGCTCGAGCTCGCCCACCGCCTGGACCGCGACACCTCGGGCGTACTGCTGATCGCGAAGAAGCGCAGCGCACTGGTCGAGCTGCACCGCATGCTGCGCGAAGGCGAGATCGAGAAAACCTACGTCGCGGTGGTGAAGGGCGCCTGGCGCGGCGGCGCGCGCGAGATCCGCGAGGCGCTGCACAAATATGTGACCGCAAGCGGCGAGCGGCGGGTGAGCGTGCAAGAGGGTGGCATGCAGGCTGCGACGCGGGTGCGCCCGCTTGCCGCCGCGCCGGGGTGCAGCCTGCTCGAGCTGCAGCTGCTCACCGGACGCACCCACCAGCTGCGCGTGCACCTGGCGCATGCCGGGCACCCGATCCTGGGCGACGACAAATACGGCGATTTCGAGCTCAATCGCGTGCTTGCCAAGCAAGGCGTGAAGCGCACGCTCTTGCACGCGCGCAGGATCCGGCTCGCGCACCCGCTGACGCACGCGCCGCTCACCTTCGAAGCGCCGTTGCCAGCCGACCTGGCGGGCTACGTGCGCACGCATTTCCCCGACCATGCCGCGTAGCGCGCGCTATTCGCTCATCGTGTTCGACTGGGACGGGACGCTGATCGACTCGGCCTCGGCCATCGTGGAGTGCATCCAGCTGGCGGCGCGCGACCTGTCGCTGCCGGTGCCTGATCGCGACACCGCCAGCCACGTGATCGGGCTTGGGCTGCACGATTCGCTGCGCCACGCCGTGCCGTCGCTGCCGAGCGAGCGATACGGAGAATTCGTTGCGCGCTACCGGAACTACTTTCTCGAGCGCGAGGATGCGATGGGCCTGTTTCCCGGGGTGCGCGAGCTGCTGGACGAGCTTAGCGCGCGCGGGCACTCGCTGGCGGTCGCAACCGGCAAGAGTCGCCGCGGCCTGGACCGGGCGCTCGAAGCGAGCAGTCTCGGCGCGCTTTTCAAGGCCACGCGCTGCGGCGACGAAACGCAGCCCAAGCCGCACCCTGCGATGCTGCTCGAACTGATGCAGCAGCTGACGGTCGAGCCCGGGGACGCACTTATGATCGGCGACACGTCGCACGACCTCGCGATGGCGGCGGCGGCCGGCGTGGATGCGCTGGCGGTCGCCTATGGCGCGCATCCGCAAGAGCGGCTGCGCGCGCTGGCGCCGCGCGCCTGCGTCGCCAGCATCACGGAGCTCAGGGCATGGCTCGAGACGAACGCCTGATCTGCGACTCGGGGACGCTGGCCGATTCGGGCAAGGGCGTGCGCTTCGAGGTCGAGTATTTCGGCGATCAGGCGCCGGCGTTCGTGGTGCGCTACCGCGGCCGCGTGCACGGCTACCTCAACCGCTGCGCGCACGTGGCGCTGGAACTCGACTGGCGCGAGGGGGAATTCTTCGACTCCGAGGGGGGTGATTTGATATGCTCGACGCACGGTGCCACCTACGCCGCGCACAGCGGCGCATGCCTCGGCGGGCCCTGCGGCAAGGCGCCGCTGGTGGCTCTGAACGTCGAGGAACGGGACGGCAAGGTCTACTTTCTGGGAATCTGCGATGGCTGACAACGGCGGGATGTGGGAACGCGAACTGATCGAGAAGCTCGCCACCGCGGCGCTCAAGGAGCAGCGGCGCGCGCGGCGCTGGGGCATTTTCTGGAAGCTGCTCACCTTTGCCTACCTGACAGTGATCATCCTGCTCGCCGTCGAATGGAAGGGGCCGAGCGACGCCAAGGCCGGCAAGCACACCGCTTTGGTCGAGATCAGCGGCATCATCGGCCCGGGCACTGATTCGAGCGCGGAGAAGGTGGCCATCGCGCTGCAGGCAGCGTTCAAGGACAAGAACACCCAGGGCGTGGTGGTGCGCATCAATTCGCCCGGCGGCAGCCCGGTGCAGGCGCAGAACATTTTCGACGAGATGCGGCGCCTGCGGCAGAAGTACCCCAACACGCCGCTCTATGCGGTGGTCGAGGACATCTGCGCCTCGGGCGGCTATTACGTCGCCGCGGCAGCCGATCGCATCTATGTCGGCAAATCGAGCATCGTGGGCTCGATCGGCGTGCGCATGGACGGGTTCGGCGTCACCGGCCTGATGGACAAGCTCGGGATCGAGCGCCGCCTGCTCACCGCGGGCGACAACAAGGGGATGCTGGACCCGTTCCTGCCGCTCGACGACAAGCACAAGCAGTTCGCGCTTGAGCTGATGAACGAGATCCACCAGCAGTTCATCGGCGCGGTGCGCGAGGGGCGCGGCAAGCGCCTGAAAGAGACGCCGGAAACCTTCTCCGGGCTGATCTGGAGCGGTGCCAAGAGCGTCGAGCTCGGCCTGGCGGATGCCTTCGGCAATCTCGATTTCGTGGCGCGCGAGGTGATCAAGGCCGAGGACATCGTGGATTACACGCAGAAAGAGAACATCGCCGAGAAGTTTGCGCGCCGCTTCGGCGCCGGCGCCGCCAGCGTGCTCGCCGAGCTGGCGCTCAGGCAGGTGCCCCTGTTTAGGTAGCCTTTCCCACCTCAAGCGCTCCCTCTGTCCCAGCCTCGGCCGCTAGGCCGAGGCGCTACTCTTTGCATCCGAGCAGCAAACGTCGCACGGACGATGCCGAGTCGGTGCGTCTCCGCCGCCCTGGACCGCAAACGCCGCGCCACGGGTGCCCGGAGCGGCAGTCTTCGGTCAGATAGAAGCTCTCGACTGCCGCTCCACCCGTGGAGCACGGCGCGGCCCAAAGGGCGTCGGAGCCGCACACGCCTCGGCACGCGAACGAGCGATAGCGCGAGTTCGGGGTCCGGGGCACAGCGGGCGGCAGCGTCCTTCGGTGCGCGTCCGCGAAGGCGGGTGGTTCGGCGGCCAAGAGCTTCTATCTGACCGAAGGCCGCCGAACCGGGACCCGCCCGTGGACGTGCCTGCGCACCGCGGACGATGACGCCCGCTGTGCCCCGGTCCCACGGTCGCGAACTGTAAAGTGTGACTTTACACTTTGCCGCCCTGGGATCGGGTCCACTTGGTATTGGAAGGGCGACTAGGAGGCTACGCCAGCAGGAGAAAGACCGTCGGGCGTTTGCCGATCGTCGGCGGTGCGGCGCGCCACTGCGCCACGGTGCGTGTCGCGACGCTTTCAGTGGCGAGCGTGAGGTCGCTTGCGATGCAGAGCTTGGTTTCTGGACCGCAGCTCTGCAGCAGCGCGGCCACGAGCGCGTCGTTGCGGTATGGCGTCTCGATGAAGATCTGCGTCTCGCGCTCGCGTCGCGAGCGTTGCTCGAGCGCGTGGATGCGCTCTTCGCGCTGCCGCTTGTCGCGCGGCAGATAGCCGCAGAACGCAAAGCGCTGTCCCTCGAGCCCCGAGGCCATCAGCGCCAGCACGATCGAGGAAGGTCCGATGAGCGGCGCGACGCGGAAGCCTACGCGCTGCGCGGCCTCCACCAGTTGGGCGCCCGGATCCGCGATCGCTGGGCAACCCGCTTCCGACAACAGGCCCAACGAACGGCCTGCGCGCAGCGGCGCGAGCAGTTCGCTCAGTGCGCTTGCGGGCGTGTGCTCATCCAGTGTCGTGATTGAAACATCGCGCAACGGGCAGGGCATACCTACGGCGGCGAGGAACGCACGCGCCGTTTTCGGGTTCTCGGCGACGAAATCGCGCAGCGAGCGAACGATCTCCAGCGCCGGGGCGGGCAGGGCAGCGGCGGGCTCGCCGCCCAGAGGCGCGGCGATCGCGTAGAGAATCGCCGGCATCAGCCGAGGACCGGCAACCCGGCCTCGCCAAGCAGCTCGGTGAGCGTGATCAGCGGCAGGCCGACGAGCGAAGTCGGATCATCGGTTTCGATGCGCGCGATCAGCGCGACGCCGAGTCCCTCGGATTTGGCGCTGCCGGCGCAATCATAGGGCTGCTCGGCGCGCAGGTAGGCTTCGATCAGTTCGCGGCTCAATGGGCGGAAGGTGACGCGGCAGGGGACCACCCGAGAGCGCACAGTGCCGTTTCGCGCATCGAGCAGCGCCACCGCGGTTTCGAATAGCGCCGTCTTGGCGCTGAGCGCGCTGAGCTGGCGCAGCGCGTTGGCATGGTTGCCCGGCTTGTCGAGCCGCATGCCATCGCAAGTCGCGACCTGATCCGAGCCGATGATGAGCGCGGCGGGAAAACGCGCCGCGACCGCCTGCGCTTTGGCTTGCGCGAGGCGCAGCGCGCTCGCATCTGAGGCTTCGCCGGCGAGCGGTGTTTCGTCAATTCCAGGGTTGGCGCACTCGAAAGGCAGCCCGAGGCGTCCGAGCAGCGCCTGCCGGTACCTGGAACTGGACGCCAGCACGAGCTGCCGCGAAGCGGGCATGATATTGTTTTGACAGTGATTTTTGCCGATGATACCATCCGCCCCCTGATGCCGCACCAGCCCGTCATTGACGGCCTGGAGTTCGCGAGAAACGGCTCCAGGCTGAAGGGCGACTGGCCGCTCGCCGATTTCCCGAGGCTGCGCGACGCGCTGCACGCTAACAGCGGCGCGCTGAGCTACGAGCTCGAGGGCGTGCCCGAGTTTAAGGGGCGGCCGGCGTTGCGCCTGCGCCTTGAAGGCGCGCTGCAGCTGACGTGCCAGCGCTGCCTTGGCCCGCTCGAGCACGCGCTGCGCATCGAGTCGTCGCTGCTGCTGCGCGCGACGCAAGCGGAGATCGACGCTGAGCCGGTGGAGGCGGAAGGACCCGAGCAGATCGCCGCGGGCAAGGAAATGCTGGTGCACGACCTGATCGAGGACGAGCTGTTGCTCGCCCTGCCGCTGGCGCCGCGCCACGAGCGCTGCGCCGGGCGCGCCGCAGCGGAACGCGGCGACAAGCACACGCCGTTCGCGGGTCTGCGCGACCTGTTGGGCGGCACCAAGCACTGAACGCTTTTTTTGAGGAGCTGAACATGGCTGTCCCGCAGAACAAGAAGTCACCGTCCAGGCGCGGCATGCACCGCTCGCACGATCGTCTGTCGGCGCCCGCGCTGGCCGTCGAGCCGACCACCGGCGAGCCGCACCTGCGACATCACATCAGCGCGAGCGGTTTTTATCGCGGCAAGAAGGTCGCCCGAGGCAAGGGCGAATAGCCCGTCCACCGGTGCGCCGGGGCGCCGGCGCGCACCCATGGACATCACGGTAGCGATCGATTGCATGGGCGGCGACCACGGCCCCCATGTGACGGTGCCCGCGGCGCTCGAGTTCCAGCGCGCGCATCCGGACGTGGACGTGGTGCTGATCGGGTTGCGCGACGCGCTCGAGGCCGAGCTGGAGGCGAACGGCGCAACGCAGGGACCGCGGCTGCGCGTGCACCACGCCACCGAGGTGGTGGCGATGGACGAGCCGCCGGCGCAGGCGCTGCGCTACAAGAAGGACTCCTCGATGCGCGTCGCCATCAACCTGGTGAAAAACGGCGAGGCGCACGCCTGTGTTTCCGCCGGCAACACCGGCGCCTTGATGGCGATCTCCAGGTTCGTGCTCAAGACCCTGCCCGGGATCGACCGGCCCGCGATCGCCACCGTGCTGCCCAACATCACCGGCGGCTTCACCACCGTGCTCGACCTGGGGGCGAACGTGGATTGCACGCCGGAGCAGCTGATGCAGTTCGGGGTCATGGGCGCGATGCTGGTCGCCGCCGTCGAGCATCGCGAGCGCCCGAGCGTGGGGCTGCTCAACATCGGCATCGAGGACATCAAGGGCAACGAAACTGTCAAGCAGGCAGCCGACCTGTTGCGCGAAAGCGGAATCAATTTTTTTGGTAGCGTGGAAGGCGACGACATCTACAAGGGAACCACGGACGTGGTGGTATGCGACGGCTTCGTCGGCAACTCGGTGCTCAAGGCCTCCGAGGGCGTGGCGACGATGATGGCGTCTTTCCTGCGCGAGGAGTTCTCGCGCAACCTGTGGCGCAAGCTCGCCGCGATCGCGGCGCTGCCGGTGCTCAAGGCGCTGCGCGCGCGCATGGACCCGGGCCGCTACAACGGCGCCAGCCTGCTGGGATTGCGCGGCATCGTCATCAAGAGCCACGGCTCGGCGAACCGCTACGCCTTCGGCCAGGCGATCGAGCGCGCCGTGGACGAAGTGCAGAACGACGTCGTCAAGCGCATCAGCCAGCGCATGGCCGAGCTGCCGCCCGCGGCGCAGCCTAATCCGTCATGACTTTCTCGCGCATTACCGGCACTGGCAGCTATCTGCCCGCGCGCATCGTTGGCAACGACGAGTTCGCGCGCCGCCTCGACACCAGCGACCAGTGGATCCGCGAGCGCACCGGGATCCGGCAACGGCACATCGCGGAAGAATCGCAGGCCTCGAGCGATCTTGCGCTCGAGGCGTCGAAGCGCGCGCTCGAGGCGGCGGGCGTCAAGCCCGCGGAAATCGACCTCATCATCCTCGCCACCTCGACGCCGGACTTCATCTTTCCCAGCAGCGCCTGCCTGCTGCAAGCGAAGCTTGGCATCAAGAACTGCCCCGCGTTCGACGTCCAGGCGGTGTGCAGCGGCTTCGTCTACGCGCTGGCGACCGCCGACAGCTTCATCCGCGCCGGGACCTACCGGCGCGCGCTGGTGGTGGGCGCGGAAGTGTTCTCGCGCATCATGGACTGGAACGATCGTGGCACCTGCGTGCTGTTCGGCGACGGGGCTGGCGCGGTAGTGCTCGCCGCGGACCAGCGCCCGGGCATCCACGCTTCGGTGCTGCGCGCCGATGGCAGCCAGGCGGGCATTCTTTCGGTACCGGGCAACGTGAGCGGCGGCCGCATCCTCGGCTCGCCGTACCTCCAGATGCAGGGCAATCAGGTGTTCAAGTTCGCGGTCAAGGTGCTCGACGAGGTCGCGCGCGAGACCCTGGCGGCGGCGAACATGCGGGTCGAGGACATCGACTGGCTGATCCCGCACCAGGCGAACGTGCGCATCCTGGAGGCGACGGCGCGCAGGCTCGGCCTGCCGCTCGAGCGGCTGGTGGTCACGGTAGACCACCACGGCAATACTTCGGCGGCGTCGGTGCCGCTCGCGCTCGACGAATTCGTGCGTGCGGGAAAGATCCGCGCCGGGCACCGTGTGATGATGCAGGGCGTGGGCGGCGGCTTCACTTGGGGCGCGACGCTCGCCACGATGTGAGGACTGGGAAATGAAGCTGGCGATGGTTTTTCCGGGACAGGGCTCGCAGGCGGTCGGCATGCTCAAGGCCTACGCCGGATTGCCGGGGGTGGACGCGGTACGCGCCGAAGCGGGCGCGGCGCTCGGCGCGGATTTCCTGCGCCTGCTCGACGAGGGCCCGGCAGAGGCGCTCAATCTGACCGTCAACACGCAGCCGGCGATGGTGACGGCGGGTATTGCCGCATATCGCGCCTGGCGCGCGCTCGGCGGACCCGAGCCCGAAGTGGTCGCTGGCCACAGCCTGGGTGAATATTCGGCGCTGGTCGCGGCCGGTGCGCTCGCGTTCGGCGATGCGCTGCCGCTGGTGCGCTTTCGCGCCCAGTCCATGCAGCAGGCGGTACCCGAGGGGCAGGGCGCGATGGCCGCGATCCTGGGATTGGACGACGACGCGGCGCGCGCGGCTTGCGCCGAAGCGGCGCAGGGCGAAGTAGTCCAGGCGGTGAACTTCAACGCTCCCGGCCAGGTGGTGATCGCCGGGCACAAGAGCGCGGTGGCGCGCGCCATCGAGGCCTGCAAGGCGAGAGGCGCCAAGCGCGCCATGCCGCTGCCGGTGAGCGCGCCGTTTCACTCCAGCCTGATGCAGCCGGCGGCCGAGAAGCTGCGCGGCTACCTGGAGAAGGTGGCGCTCAAGGCGCCGGCGATCGCGCTCATCAATAACGTGGACGTGGCCGAAGAGCGCGATGTGGCGCGCATCCGCGATGCGCTGGTTCGCCAGGCGGCCGCGCCGGTGCGCTGGGTGGAGACGGTGAAGCGCATGGCGGCGCTCGGTGTCACGCACGTGGTGGAATGCGGGCCGGGCAAGGTGCTCGCGGGGATGGCGAAACGCATCGACGGCGCGTTGCAGGGCGTGGCGCTCGCCGACCGGGCGTCGCTCGAGCAGGCGCTGGTGGCGCTCAAGGCGGGATGAGGCAATGAGCATGCTGGAAGGCAAACTCGCGCTGGTCACCGGCGCCTCGCGCGGCATCGGGCGCGCCATCGCGCTGGAGCTCGCGCGCCAGGGCGCGACCGTGGTCGGCACGGCGACCAGCGATGCCGGCGCGCAAGGGATCTCGGAGGCGCTGGCGCAGGCCGGCGCCAAGGGCGCCGGGCGGGTGCTCAACGTGCGCGACGCCGCGCAGAGCGACGCGCTGCTCGAGGCGGTGCAGAAGGAGTTCGGCGACATCCTGATCCTGGTCAACAACGCCGCCGTGGTGCGCGACAATCTGGCGTTGCGCATGAAGGATGCGGACTGGGACGAGGTGATGGAGACCAACCTGCGCGCGGTGTTCCGCCTGTCGCGCGCGGTGATGCGCGGCATGATGAAGGCGCGCTGGGGGCGCATTATCAGCATCACCTCGGTGGTGGGCGCCTCGGGCAACCCCGGGCAGGCGAACTACGCCGCCGCCAAGGCGGGCGTCGTCGGCATGAGCAAGTCGCTCGCCCGCGAGCTCGGCAGCCGCAACATCACCGTGAACTGCGTGGCGCCGGGGTTCATCGACACCGACATGACGCGCGCGCTGCCGGAGGCCCAGAAAAGCGCGCTGCTGGCGCAGATCCCGCTCGGCCGGCTGGGCCGGCCGGAGGACATCGCCGCCGCGGTCGCCTACCTGGCTTCGCCCGCCGGCGCCTACATCACCGGCACCGTGCTGCACGTCAACGGCGGCATGTTCATGCCTTGAGGTACCGGCGAACCTGTTCAGGGGCAGCCGAACCTATTTGCTAAAATCCGGGCCTTGCCTGGCCCAAAGGGGAGCAGCGGATGGAAAACATCGAGCAGCGCGTCAAGAAGATCATCGCCGAACAGCTCGGCGTCAACGAAGCCGAGATCAAGAACGAGTCGTCGTTCGTCGACGACCTGGGCGCGGATTCGCTCGACACCGTTGAGCTGGTGATGGCGTTGGAAGAGGAGTTCGAGACCGAGATCCCGGACGAGGAAGCGGAGAAGATCACCACCGTGCAGCTCGCGATCGAGTACGTGAAGTCGCACGCCAAGGCCTGATTCCCTAAGTGCTGCGCCGCAGAGTCGTCGTCACCGGGCTGGGCATCATCAGCCCGGTGGGCAATACCGTCGCGCAAGCCTGGGACAGCATCCTGGCGGGCAAGTCCGGCATCACCCGGGTCAGCAAGTTCGATCCTGCGCGCCTCTCCAGCCAGATCGCCGGCGAGGTCAAGGGCTTCGATGTGGCGGCGTACCTCTCGCCCAAGGAGGCGCGCCGCATGGACACCTTCATCCATTACGGCATCGCCGCCGGGCTGCAGGCCTGGCGCGACTCCGGCATGGCGGTAACGCCTGAGAACGCCGAGCGCATCGGCATCAATTTCGGTTCCGGCATCGGCGGCCTGCCGCTGATCGAGGCGATGCACGACGAGCTGAAGAAAAGCGGCCCGCGGCGCATCTCGCCGTTCTTCATCCCCGGCACCATCATCAACATGATTGCGGGCAACCTGTCGATCATGCTCGGCACCAAGGGCCCCAACCTCGCCATCGTCACCGCCTGCACCACCTCGACGCATTGCATCGGCGAGGCAGGTAAGTCGATCCGCTACGGCGAGGCCGACGTTATGATTGCGGGAGGTGCGGAGGCGGTGGTCAATGAACTCGCGATCGGAGGCTTCGCGTCCGCGCGCGCGCTTTCGACCCGCAACGAGGATCCGGCGGCGGCGAGCCGGCCCTGGGACAGGGACCGCGACGGATTCGTGCTCGGCGAGGGCGCGGGGGCCGTGGTGCTCGAGGAGTACGAGCACGCCAAGGCGCGGAGCGCCCGCATCTACGCTGAACTGGTCGGCTACGGCGTGAGCGCG